>JAZROD010000045.1:0-37281 GCA_045648505.1 Clostridia bacterium
TCCTAATTTTTCCTCTTTACTATGACTCACATTTGTTCCACCTTTTGGTCGTCCCATATATTTCATCTCCTTTTCCTTAGTATAGCATAAAAAATGATGGCAGACACTTTTTTTGTGTCTACCATCATTATATCACTTCAGCCGTTCTAGCTGTACTTTTTTCAGTGGTGCACCTGAGGAGATTTGAACTCCTAAGCCATTACTGGCACACGGACCTGAACCGTGCGCGTCTGCCAATTCCGCCACAGGTGCGAATATTAAATTTTTAATTTTTAGCATTTACACAAGCCGTTTTTGATTACTCCCTTAAAAAGGGTTCACGGACTCGAACCTGCACCGGGTTGCCCCGACTGGCACCTGAAGCCAGCGCGTCTACCAATTCCGCCATATCCGCATATTAAGTTTTGTTGCCTGCCTTGATAGTTGTGGCCGCGTAACACTTGCGGTGCCCGGTTTTATCGTTAGCTATCGCTCGCTAAAACCGACCGCTGACGCCTTTGAGCCTCGCTGCATCTGCCACCGGCAGCGCATCGGCTCAAACTACCAATTCCGCCATATCCGCATATTAAATTTTACTTAACTATGATAACAAACTTTGAGCGTTGTGTCAAGGGGAATACTGTCTTTCTTCTTGCAAAGGCGTTTTTTGTGTGTTATAATTATAATAGGTGATTATGGATGCAGACGATTAGTAAAGTTGATAAAAAACTTATAGAAGAAATTCAGGATTATCTTGTAAATCCAAAGATAAAGAAAAGAATGCTTATGGGGACAATTTTGTGTCTTGCAGTGTTCGTTGTTGTTCTTCTTCTGAAGAATATATTTCTTGCAATTATTTTTGGGGTTGCAACGATAGTTTTGGGGCAGAACTTTCTCAAGCTTAAAAAAAATGCGGTTAAAGCTGTGCTTAAATCAATTGAAAAAGAAGATTATTCATACATAATAAACTTTGGTGAAGATATTCACATTAAAAATGTTACAACAGGCATTGAAAGCAATATTCCTGCTTATGAAGCGGAATTTTTACTTGAAAAAGAAAAATACTTTGTTATTTTCACAAGAAAATGGCAGTTTATTCCCGTTTATAAAGAGAAGCTTGAAGACGAAGAAGCGTTTATAAAATATCTTAAAGAACAGGCACCTTGTATGAAAGTAGGTAAATAAGTCTGAATAAACAAAGTACACGATAGTTGCAAATCAGCACAATCTGTGCAATTTTCTTTCAGACTTGTGTGCGAAAGGAGAATAGTATGAATTACGAGCTTTATCTTAAAAAATTTGGGCTAGAAAAGGTTGAACATACAGAAGAGTTTTTGAAAAAACTTCAGCATAACCATGTTACAACCATTCCATATGAAAATCTTGACCTTGTAAATCAGAAGCTTCTTGTTTTAGAGCCTGAAGCGGTTTTCAACAAAATAATAGTGGGTAAAAGAGGTGGATACTGTTTTGAGGTTAACTGTCTTTTGTCTGCATTTTTAAAGGATAATGGTTTTAAGGTTCGTGACTTTCTGGGCAGATTTTTAAAGGGCGAAGAAGGAATTCCTATAAGACGACACAGAGTTATGGAAGTAACCCTTAACGATAAAAAGTATATAATGGATGTTGGTATGGGACAGGCGGCGCCTAAATATCCTTTGATTCTTGAAGAAGGACTTGTTCAGGAGCAGTTTGGTGAAAGCTATAAGTTTGAAAAGGAAGACGGTCTTGGATGGGTGCTTTATAGCTTAAGTAAAGGTGAATGGTCAAAGCTTTATGCTTTTACCGAAGAACTTCAGTATGAAATTGATTTCTATTTACCGTCATTTTTCTGTGAAAGACATCCGTCTTCAAAATTTAACAAAACTCCTATGGTTGCCATTAAAACAGAAAACGGCAGAAAAACCATAAATGACCGTGAATTTAAAGTGTTTGACAATGGTAAGCTTACATATATTGAAGAAAATATGACAGATGAGCGTCTTTATGAGGTGCTTTTAAAAGAGTTTAACATAGAATGGAGAAAAAACAATGCTTAGTTATGAAAATACAAAAACAGAAATAGAAGCGGCAAGACCTGATACTGCAGTTGTTCCCATAGGAAGCGTTGAGCAACACGGACCTCATCTTCCTGTAGGAACAGACTATTTTCAGGCACAGGCACTTGCAAAAGCGGTTGCGGAAGCGCTTGATGCGTTTTTATTACCTGCAATACCTTTTTCTACCTGCTATGAACATAAGTGTGAAGGTAAATTCGGCGGTATATTCATAAGCCCTAAAACTTTATATATTCTTGTTGAGGATGTTGTTCATTCACTTAAAGCACAGGGCTTTAAAAGAGTAATTCTTATTTTAGGACATGGCGGAATTTTCATTACTGCACCTGCGGTAAGAGAACTTAACGCACTTTATGATGACTTGCTTGTTATAAACATCACACCGCCTATATCTGAAAAAACAAAATCGGTGCTTGAAAACAAGGCGGGAGAAATTCACGCAGGGGAATCAGAAACCTCTATAATTCTTAATCTTAAAGAGCATCTTGTTAAAAAAGAGCTTCTTACAAAAGACATTGACTTTATCCCTGATTGCCCAAGAGAGTTTTTAAACTATGCATCACTTCAGGAAATAAGTCCTGACGGAATATGGGGAATGCCATCACTTGCATCAAAAGAAAAAGGTGAGCTTCTTTTTAAGTACAGAGTGGAAGCGGCACTTGAATATATAGAACAGGCAACAAAAATCGGGAAAAAGAAAGCCTGGTAAGAGAGAATGTTAAAATACTCCAAAGCGCGGTGCTTTGGAGTATTTGTTTTAATCTTCTGTTTTATAAATTTCAAGCTTCTTAATCTTAAAGGTTTCAGGAACTTTGAAGCTGAGTTGTTTGTCTAAAGTGACAGGAATATAAATCGGATAAAAAACAAAAGACTCTTTTCCTTCAGTTCCGTTTGCGGAAAACGCTAAAATTTTTGAATCATCAAGAAATGCAGATATGTTATACTGGGAAAGGACAGGCGAATCAATGGTGTATGTGCAAGTTATATAATAATAGCCTGAGGCTATATCTAAAGTCGATTTTTCGTCAGAGCCTATATTTTCGACAGAGAAAACACATGTAAGTTTGCTTAAATCAAGATTGAATGCTTTAATTTCAGGACAACCATTTTCCACATACTTTTTAAAGGTTGTGCTTCCTAAAATAAAGTTTAAAATATTTTTTGCGTTTCTCTGCAGCTGACCTCTTGTGATAAGACCTTTTTTAAGACTTTCTTCGGTGTTATCATTGTTTGAATTGGTAAGGGCATTATGTGTGCACATATAAACATCGTTTTGCGCAATAGCCATTGCTTTGGTATTTTTTGATGTACCTTCTTCGCCTTCGTCGTTGGCATCTGCCCACCAGTCTGTCATAACAAAGCCTTTAAAACCCCATTCGTTTCTTAGAATGGTTGTGTTAAGGTCATAGTTTGATGCAGACCATATTCCGTTAACAGGGTTGTATGCTGTCATAAGGGCTTTAACATGGCCACCTTTTACCGCAATCTCAAAAGGCTTGAGATAAATTTCTCTTAATGCTCTTTCAGAAACAACTGCATTAACAAATTTTCGTCTGTGTTCCTGATTGTTGCAACAGAAATGCTTTATGGTTGCAGTTCCGTTGTATATTGAAACACCTTTTGCAACGGCGGCTGCCATTGTGCCTGTAAGATATGGATCTTCTGAAAAATATTCAAAGTTTCTGCCGTTCAAAGGATGACGGTGAATGTTAATGCCGGGGCCTAAAAATGCATCTATGTCGTAAACATACATTTCAACGGCAAGCTGATTGTGAAGCTTTTCCACAAGTTCTTTATTGAAGGTGCAGGCAAAAAGTGTTCCGTTTGGCATTGAGGTTGCCTTTGCACCGCTGTCAAGTCTTAATCCTGAAGGACCGTCAGTTGTGCAACAAGCAGGAATTCCAAAGCCCATAAGATCAGGTGTAAGTCCGCCAAAACCTGATGTAGTACCCGGAGTAACCTTCTGACAGTTCATACCTTCGCCACGGATAATCTGTGCAAGGTTTTCGTCCGAAAGCTGTGCAATAAATTCGTCCAAAGTGTTTTTTCCATTGTAAACATCAACAAGCTTAATACCTTTATCGCCAGTGTATTCAATATCTTCAGGAATGTTATCTGCAATTCTTTCTTTAAGACTGTATGTTCTTAAAGGAACAGGCTCAAAACCGTTCTTGCCCAATCTTTCAAATGCTTCAACAGGTGCCATAGCCTCTGTAAGCTTTTGAGTAACCTTTAATGCTTCAAGGGTATATGTATGAACTTTTTCTGCACTTCGCACATCTGTACCTGCATATATTTCGTATGCGCCTTCTTCAAGCACATAGCAGGATTTGTTTCCTGTAGCACCGCTATCGTCATAAGATGCCATATGGTCAATGCTGAAGGTGAGGGTTAATGTCTGTTCTTCATTTGGTGCAAGCAGATTTGTTTTTTCATAGGCAATAAGCTCTCTTGCAGGTTTGCCGAGCTTTCCCTGAGGTGCAGAGTAATAAACCTGAACAACTTCCTTTCCTGAAAAAGAACCTGTGTTTTTAACTTTTGCAGTAACAGTTATGGTGCTTTCGTCATTTGATGCAGAAAAGCTTACATCAAAGGTTGTGTATGAAAGACCAAAACCGAAAGGATATAAAACTTTGTCCTTTGCAAAGGTTTCAAAATATCTGTAGCCAACATAAATATCGTCTTTATAATAAATTTTATCATCGTTGCCAAAGTCACTAAGTGCAGGGCAATCATTAATGTCTTTAATTATGGTGTCTGAAAGTTTGCCCGACGGGGAATATCTGCCTGAAAGTACATCACAAATTGCTTTTGTCCCTTCCTGTCCTCCCTGCCATACATAAAGGAGAGCATCAATGTTGAATTTTTCAACGAAACTGTTGTCTATAATGTTACCTGTATTTAAAATTACGCAGGTTTTAGAAAAATATTTTGAAACAGTTTCAAGAACTTTTTCTTCATCTTTAGTTAAAAGGTATGAGCCTTCTTCTAATTTATTATCTCTGTCCTCACCTGCGAGTCTGCCGATAATAATTATTGCAGTTTCGGTTTCTTTTGATGCCTTTTCAACAAGCTCGTCACAAAGGAGCATCTGTGTCTGAAACCACGGCTCTGTTGCCCAGCCTTTACCTTCATCAAAAGGGTTTTCTTTTTCCCATTCTTTATATATGTTATAAACTTCTTCGTTTAAAAAAATGTCCTTGTCTTTTATAATTGCTTCGGGAATGCTTAAAACCTTATCTGTATGAACAAGTCCGCCTGATCCTGTTCCGCTTTTATAGTAATTAAGTTGGTCTCTGCCAAAAACAGTAACAGTTTCACCTTTCTTTAAAGGCAGAACATTGTTATTTTTAAGCAGAACAAAGCCTTCTCTTGCAATTTCTTTTGACACTTCTCCGCAAGGCGGAAATGGACCTTTTTTCGCAGTTTTAATATCAAACATTCAAACCCCTCCCTGATTGACACAATTCTACCATAATAGTCAGAGAATGTAAACAGATTTAAAAAATAAACAGTTGAATGTTTTGCAAAAATGTGATATACTGACTATGTATAGAAAAAAAGAGAGGTGCCTTGATGGAAAGATGCATACTTGTTGTTGACGATGAACAGTCTATCGTTGACATTTTAAGCTTCAACCTTAAAAGAGAAGGCTATAAAGTTATTGAAGCTTATGACGGGGAAGAAGGATACATAAAAGCCATATCCGAAAAGCCTGACCTTATTCTTTTAGATGTTATGCTTCCTAAAATGGATGGTTTTGATGTCTGCAAGAAAATAAGGGAAATTTCTTCAGTTCCGATTATTATGCTTACTGCAAGAGATGAAGAAATTGACAAGGTTTTAGGTCTTGAGCTTGGTGCAGATGATTATATGACGAAGCCATTTGGTGTTCGTGAGCTTATGGCGAGAGTTAAGGCAAATTTAAGAAGACTTTCACAGCCTGCAAAAGAAGAAAGCTCGGACAAAATGACTTTTGGTGCACTTGTTATTGATAACGAAAAATATGAGGTTTCAAAGGCGGGACAGATTATTGAGCTTACGGTAAGAGAATTTGAACTTTTAAAATTCCTTGCGGCACAGCCTGATAAAATCTTCACAAGAGAAAATCTGCTTGAAAAGGTTTGGGGCTATGAGTATTACGGGGACTTGAGAACAGTTGATGTTACTGTGAGAAGACTTCGTGAAAAGCTTGAAGATGACCCTGCAGAACCAACATATATTATGACAAAAAGAGGCGTTGGATATTTGTTCAAGAGCCAGAAAGGAATATAAATATGAATAATTTAATCAGACTTGAGCCGGTTGAGGCTAACAAAAATATTTACGGTAAAAGACCTCTTGATACCGTAAGAGTTGTAAAAACAATAAGAGATATGTTTGATTCAAGCTGTGAAATTTTCGCAGAAAATGTTGCTTTTTTAAGAAGAGAATCACAGAAATCAGGCTGGACAGAAATTAAATATAAAGAAGCAGGCAGAGCAGTTTATGCACTTGGTACTGCTCTTATAAAGCTTGGTCTTAAAGACAAGAAAATTGCAATTATCGGTGAAAACAGATATGAATGGGAAATCTCATATCTTGCAGTTGTTTGCGGTGTTGGTACTGTTGTTCCTATCGACAAAGAGCTTACAGATGTGGAAATCAGAACTCTTCTTGATGCGGCAAATGCAGATGCACTTATCTATTCACCAAAAATCAAGAAAAAATATCCTGAACTTTTTGAAACTCTTGGTGTTAAGCTTATCTGCATGGAAGAAAGCGAAACAGACGAAAGCTTTGATAAGCTTATTGAAGCGGGTGAAATGCTCATTCAGCAGGGTGACAGAAGCTTTATTGATGAAAAAGTTGAAGAAGACGATATTGATATCCTTCTTTTCACATCAGGAACATCAGGTGATGCAAAAGCGGTTATGCTTTCTCACAAAAATGTTGCAGCAAACCTTATGAATATGTGTTCAATGATGGACATCAGAGAAACAGACAGATTTTTCTCAATGCTTCCACTTCACCACACATATGAATGTACTTGCGGATTCCTTTGCCCGATCTACAGAGGTTCATCTATCTGTTATTGTATGGGTCTTAAATATATTACAAAGAATCTTCAGGAATACAAGCCTACAATGGTTCTTACAGTTCCACTTGTAATTGAGTCAATCTACAAGCAGATTATAAGAACAATTGAAAAGAACGGTATGACCAAAAAGGTTAATATGGGTAAGAAGATTACAGGACTTCTTCTTAAATTTGGTATCGACAAGAGAAAACAAATCTTCAAACAGATTCACGATAATCTTGGCGGAAACATAAGAATGTTTATTGCAGGTGCGGCTGCGGTTGACCCTGAAGTTGCTAAAAACTTCAGAGCTTTCGGTCTTCACGCAATTCAGGGCTACGGTCTTACAGAATGTGCACCGATTGTTGCAGTTAACAGAGAAGAATATTATGACGATCCTGCTTGCGGTCTTCCACTTCCACAGGTTGAAGTTAAAATTGATAATCCTGATAAAGACGGAATCGGCGAAATCATCTGCAAAGGCGACAATGTTATGGTTGGCTACTATCAGAAGCCTGAACTTACTGCAGAGGTTATTAAAGACGGTTGGTTCTATACAGGCGATATCGGTTATATGAAGAACGGCTTTGTGTATATCACAGGCAGAAAGAAATTCGTTATTATTGCCGCTAACGGTGAAAATGTATTCCCTGAAGAAATCGAACAACTTTTAAACAGAGTAGATATCATCAGCGAATCAATGGTTTATGAAAAGAAAGATGAAGATACAGGCAAAGTTTCAATTGCCGCACAGATTCTTCCTGATAAAGATGTGGCTGCAGAAATTTTAGGTGCAGATTACACAAATGATATGCTTAAAGCTAAAATTGAAGAAGAAATCAAGAAAGTTAACTCTTTAATGCCTGCATTCAAAGCAGTTACACATTTTGATATCAGAGAAACAGACTTTATCAAAACAACAACTAAGAAAATCAAAAGACACGCAAATATGTAAAAGGGAATGTTAAAATACTCCAGAACACAAAAAGGCAGTAAAATACAAATATTGTAGTGTCTGCTAATCAGTAAAATTTATAACCAAAAGAAGAAAAGGCTCACATTTGTGAGCCTTTTCTTTGATTTAATGCCTTTTTGTTATGAACCAAACCTCACCTCTGCGTCACAACCTTCGCTATGTGTTTAAGTTTTGCAAACTTAAACTTTTTGCTTGGTTGCTCCTTTTCCCCATAAAGCCGTTCGGCTTTTCGGGGACCCCAATATCACACATACGCTTCGGGAGTTTTGGGCTCCCGATGCACCGATAGGGGCATTGGGAAAGAGGAACAAACGACCAAAAATGAGTGGTGCAACGCAACACGAATAAAAGGGAGCTTTGTGACGAACGGGTTCAGTTTGTCCATTCTGAAGCATTTTTCCTATTCCCTTTTTCAGTTCTGCATTTGCATTGTGCATCACAAACTATAAACGACAGCGGTTTTAATTGTGAATTGTGCATTGTGAATTGTGCATTGAAAAGCTCTTGCTTTTTGGTTTGATTAGTGGTAAAATTATATGTTGAAGGGGGTTTTTCTTTTGATTATACTTGCATCTAAATCTCCAAGACGAAAAGAGCTTATGGAGTATGTGGGCGAAGAGTTTGTTATTGAATCGGCTGAAGTTGATGAAAGCTATGATGAAAAACTTTCCCCTGATAAAGTTGTTGAATATTTAAGCCACATTAAAGCAATGCCTTTAAATAACGGAAAAGATATTGTTGTGGGTGCGGATACGGTTGTATCGGTTGACGGAATTATTTTAGGAAAACCAAAAGATGAAAAAGACGCTTTTGAAATGCTTAAAAAGCTTTCAGGCAGAGAACATACTGTTTATACGGGTGTTACTCTTGCAAAAGGCGAAAAAATCAACACTTTTTCGGTTGTAACCAAGGTTTATTTTTACGAGCTTACAGATGAAGAAATTCTTGAATATATAAAAAGCGGTGAGCCTATGGACAAAGCAGGTGCTTACGGAATTCAGGGAAAAGGTTGTATATTTATTGAGAAAATTGACGGGGACTATTTCAATGTGGTTGGTCTGCCCGTTTCAAGACTTAAAAAAGAGTTAGATAAAATGAAAGGATAAAGCTATGATTGAAGTTAAAAATTTAACCCGTGTTTACGGAAATCATACGGCGGTGGACAACATAAGTTTTACTGTTGAGGACGGTAAAATTTATGGATTTTTAGGCCCTAACGGTGCAGGCAAGTCCACAACTATGAATATGATAACAGGTTGTCTTTCAATTACATCAGGACAGATTTTAATCAACGGTCACGATATTTTCAACGAGCCTGAAAAAGCTAAAAAGTGCATTGGTTATCTTCCTGAAATCCCGCCTCTTTACACAGATATGACACCTTATGAGTTCCTTGTTTTTGTTGCAGGAGCAAAGGGCGTTAAGGCAGGAGAAATAAAATCTGCGGTAAATAATGCTCTTGAAAGCACAGGTCTTGTTCATATGAAGAACAGACTTATCAAAAATCTTTCAAAGGGCTACAGACAAAGAGTTGGAATCGCTATGGCCATAGTTTCAAATCCTGAAATTATTATTCTTGACGAGCCAACGGTTGGTCTTGACCCTATTCAGATTATTGAAATAAGAGAGCTTATCAAGAATTTAGGCAAAGACCATACTGTTATTTTAAGCAGTCACATTCTTTCGGAAATCAAGGCGGTTTGCGATGATGTTATTATTATAAACAAAGGCAGAATTATTGCCTGTGACAGTATTGAAAACCTTGAAGATGCCCTTAAAGATACTCTTAATATTAAGCTTGAAGCAAAAGCAAGCTTTGAGAAAATCAAAGAAATTCTCTGTGAGTATCAGGTTGAATTCATAGAAGAAAAGAATGGCTTTGTTAAGGTTTTAGTTGTTGCCCAAGGTGAAGAAAAGAGTGTTATGGAAGACATTTTCTTTGCTTTTGCAAAGGCAGAAAAGCCTGTCGTGAATATGTTAAGAGAAAAAGCAGACCTTGAAAGCATATTCGTTGAAATCACAGACAAGGAGGAAAAAGAATGATTGCAATACTTAAAAGAGAAATAAAATCATATTTTTGCTCTGTTACAGGTTATATGTTCTGTGCATTTATGCTTCTTTTTGCAGGGATTTATACAGTTACAATAAATGTTGAATCATCTTATGCAAATTTTGAATATGTGCTTTCAAATATGGATTTTATATACATTATAATTATCCCTGTTTTAACTATGAGAGTTATTTCGGAGGAAAGAAAACAAAGAACCGATACGCTTTTATATTCACTTCCGGTTTCTATGACAAAGGTTGTTATTGCAAAATATCTTGCAATGCTTTTCGTTCTTTTTGTACCGGTTGCGATTATGGGACTTTATCCGGTGGTGCTTTCAATATTCGGCACAGTTAATTTTTTAAGTGCCTACAGTTCACTTCTTGGATTTTTCCTTTTGGGAGCGGCTCTTATTGCTATGGGGCTTTTTGCTTCATCAGTTACAGACAATCAGGCTCTTGCGGCAGGTTTTGCATTTTTAATTGTTATTGTTAACTATTTTATAACAAGCTTTGCATATTACCTTTCAGGCACAGCAAAGGCTTCATTGATTGCTCTTGCAATAACAGTTCTTGCAGTTGGCGTAATTGTTTATATTTTAACAAAGGATTATTCTGCTGCAGGGGTTGTTACGGTTATAGGCGAAGGTGTTTTATTCTTTATGTACTTTGCTTTCCCAACAAAGCTTGAAGGTCTTTTCCCTGCAATAATTGAAAAGCTTTCACTTTTTGAACGATTTGCAATTTTCACAGAAGGTATTTTCTCATTGGCTTCTGTGGTATATTACATTCTCGTTTCTGCAATTTTCGTATTTATTACGGTGCAGTCAATGGAAAAAAGGAGGTGGAGTTGATGAAAAAGTCAGTAAAAGCAGGCTCATACAGTATTGCAATGTCGGCCATCCTTATTGCCATAGCGGTTATTATTGTGGCGATTGTGGAGCTTCTTCCTTCAAAATTAACTACTTTTGACACCACAAAAACAGGAATGTTCACCTTGTCACAGCAAAGTGTGGATTTGCTGAAATCTCTTGACGGACAGGTTGAACTTAACCTTATTGCAACTCCGGGCGGAGAAGATGAATACATTTCAAAGCTTCTTGACTGCTATAAGGCGGCATCTCCGAATGTTAAGGTTAAGACTGTTGACCCTGTTATGTATCCGGGCTTTGCTTCACAGTATACAAACGAGCAGATTTCATCGAACAGTATTGTTGTGCTTTACAACGACAACAGTAAATATATCAGTTGGGACAAGATTTATACCGTGGATTACACAACCGGTGCAACTGTTTTTAACGGTGAAGGTGAAATAACAGGCGCAATTTCCATACTTTCCTCAAATTCAGAGTGTGTGGTTTACACACTCAAGGGTCACGGAGAGTCATTGCTTGAACCAAACCTTCAGGACCAGATAAGCAATCAGGGATATACCCTTAAAGACCTTAATCTTAACACTGTTGAAGCAGTTCCTGAAGATGCGGCATCTCTTATTATTTACAGTCCGGGCAAGGATATTACAAACGAAGAGCTTGCAAAGCTTATAGATTTTGTTCAGGCTGAAGGGGATATCTTCCTTGTTACAGATTATATTAAAAAAGAACTTCCCAACTTTGATACATTAACAAACCTTTTCGGACTTAAACAGTCTACAGGTGTTATCTTTGAAGGGGATGGAAATTTCTGCTTAAGCAATTACAGACATTATGTACTTCCACAGATTATGGAGCACGAAATCACAGTTCCGTTGCTTATCGGAGGTTATGACCTTGTTATGCCTATAACACAGGGCATTATGCAGAAAAAAGACCTTGCAGAAGGGATTAATGTTAATGAAGTGCTTTCAACAACTTCCAAAGCATATCAGAAAAAAGACCTTGATAATATGAAAACTCTCGAAAAAGAAGCAACCGATACAGAAGGTCCATTCTCTATTGCGGCAACATCTGAAATCGGCGGAGCTTCACTTGTGTGGGTAACTTCATCTTATCCGTTTAATTCTGAATATAACGAAATGTCTTCAGGAGCAAACAACAATTTCTTTATCAACTGTCTTTCATGGTCGGCTGATAACGAAACAGGAATCAATCTGCTTCCGAAAAGACTTACAGGCGATAAGCTTAAAATTCCGTCAAGTGTGGCAACAGTGCTTGTAATAAGCTTTATCGGGGTTGTTCCTGTAATAGTTATTCTCATAGGAATTTTTGTTCTTGTAAGGAGAAGAAGAAAATAATGAAAAAATCAGTTAAAATAGTTCTGTTTGTTATTATAGTTGCCCTGTTGGGCAGTGCCTTGTATTTTCTGAATGCAGATAAAAACACAAACAAAAATACTGTTCTTTTGCAGCTTCCTGAAGAGATTGTTACACAAATCAGCTTTAAATCGATTTATTCGCAAAAAGAAGCCGTTATTGTAAAGGACCAGGAAAACGGATTGTGGAAATGTGAAGACGCTTATCTTAAAGATGTTTTCAAAAACGATATTTTCAATACCATCGCCAATTTAAGAATAAAAACCGAAATAAAAAATCCTGACAATTTAAGTCAGTATGGTTTTGATGAGCCGAGAGTTGTGGTTAATATAAAAACAACAAACGGTGACTATGAAATTATCATAGGCGGATATAACGCATTGGAAAAAGCCTATTACTTTAAAGTATCAGGTTCAGACAGTGTGTATGTAACAGAAGAAGGCAGTAAGCTTAATTATGCATTTGATTATGAAGCGGATGCATTTATACAGGCACAAAAGAAATAAGGGGAATGTTAAAATACTCCAGAACACAAAAAGGCAGTAAAAACAAATGTTCAGCATCTGCTAATCAATAAAATTCATAACAAAACGAAGAAAAGGCTCACATTTGTGAGCCTTTTCTTTGATTAATGCCTTTTTGTTATGAACCAAACTCACCTCTCGGCGTATACACATACGCCGTCGGGTAACCACTTCGTGTTCGTTTGGCTCATTCTAAAGCATTTTTCCTATTCCCTTGTAAACGCGGAAGCTGTTTAAAACTCAGTTTTAAACAGCCCCTTTTTCTTATTTTAACATTTCAATTAATTTATAAAGTACAGGTTCGAATTTAGCACCATACCAGTGGTTTTCTTCTTCTGCAGTTGCTTTAATACATTCAACACAGTAATCTGCGGCGATTTTTGCGGCTTCATAAGGAGTTTTTCCTCTTGTTAATGCTCCTGCAAAGGCAGATGCATAAATGTCTCCTGTGCCGTGACAGCTGTTTGGAAGGAATTCGTGTTCATAGTATGAATATGAATTTTCTTCTGCAACTGTTATTCCTGTTTTGCCTTCTTCATAAGAAACGCCTGTGAAAATAATGTTTTTGCAACCAAGAGCCTTTAATTTTTCAATGATTGAGTCAATATATTCTTTGTCATACTCTGTTTTATACTCTGTTCCGGTTAAGAAACAAGCTTCTGTTAAGTTTGGAAGCACATAGTCTGCTTCTGCACAAAGGCTTTTCATTTCTTCAACGAAAGCCATATCAAAACCCGGATATAAATTTCCGTTGTCTGCCATAGCAGGGTCTACGATTTTTAAGCATCCGTCTTTTCCGTTTGCTTTGAAAATGTTTTTTACATATTCAATCTGTTTTGCACTTCCAAGATAACCTGTGTAGATTGCATCAAACTTTAAGTTTTCTTTTTCCCAGTGCTTTGAAATAGCAGGCATATCTTCTGTTAAGTCTGTGAAGGTGTAGCCTGAAAAACCTGCGGTGTGAGTTGAAAGTACTGCAGACGGAAGAACTGCTGTTTCGATTCCGCAAGCAGAAATAACAGGAAGTGCAACTGTTAAAGAGCACTGTCCTACACATGAAATGTCCTGAATGGTTAAAAGTCTTTTATACATAATATATAATATCTCCTTTACAATTAATATATTATGTATTATAATACAATCTGATAATAAGTAAATAATCAAAACAGGAGAATTTTATATAACCAGATGAAGAAATATCTAGAAATTTATCAGGATGTTAAAAATAAAATAGTTTCAGGTGAGTATAAAACAGGCGAAAAGCTTCCGTCCAAAAGGGTTACTGCCGATAAAACAGGCACAAGTGTTATAACTGTGGAAAAGGCATACAATATGCTTTGTGAAGAAGGCTATGTTGAAGCAAAGGAGAGAAGCGGATATTTCGTTTCTGTTGCCGACTTGCCCTTTTCAGGAAAGAAAGAAGCTTTTAAGTTTGAAAAACTGAAAGAAGAAGAGGAAAATGTTGAAGATTTTGAATATTCCTTATGGTTCAGAACAGTAAGAAAGGTTATTTCCGAAAAGGGCAACAAACTGTTTGTGAAATCACCAAAAATGGGATGTGCAGTTTTAAGAAACGCCCTTTCAATGTATCTGTTAAGATACAGAGGAATGAGGGCAGAGCCTTCAAGAATTATAATCGGTTCAGGGTCGGAACAGCTTTACGAAACAGTTGTGAAAATTCTGGGCAGAGAAAAGGTTTTTGGAATAGAAGACCCTTCCTATGAGCAGATTGAAGCGGTTTATTTAAGCGAGGGCGTTAAGGTTAAAAAGCTTGAAATGGGTGAAGAAGGAATCAAAAGCAAGCATCTTGAAAATGATATTGATGCCCTTCATGTTACCCCTTTTAAAAGCTATCCAACGGGCGTTACCACCTCTGCTAAAAAAAGATATGAGTATTTAAAATGGGCAGGGGAAGAGAAATATATTATAGAAGACGATTTCAACAGTGAGTTTTTTATTCCGGGGCAACCAATAGAGTCCCTTTATTCTCTTGATAATAACTCAAGGGTTATTTACATAAACACATTCTCAAAAAGTCTTTCACCTTCCATGAGAATGGGTTATATGATTTTACCTCCTCAACTGATGGAGAAGTATGAGCAGACTGTGGGTAAATTTTCCTGTACTGTGCCGGTTCTTGATCAGCATATTCTTGCAGAGTTTATTTCAAGCGGTAATTTTGAAAGACATTTAAATAAAATGCGAAGAAAACTCCATTGACAGAGTTAGCAGAGAGGCTTATACTTAATATGAAAGGAAGATTAAAATGAAAATATATAATTCGGCAGAAGAGCTTATAGGAAGAACACCTCTTATAAGACTTAATAACATAGAAGAGCTTTTTAATCTTGATGCAAAGATAATTGCAAAGGTTGAAGGCTTTAATCCTGCAGGCTCGGTTAAGGACAGAGTTGCAAAAGCAATGCTTGACGATGCAGAGAAAAAAGGACTTATAGATTCAGGAACAACAATAATAGAGCCAACAAGCGGAAATACAGGTATTGGACTTGCATCTGTGGGAGCATCAAGAGGAATTCATGTTGTTATTGTTATGCCTGACAATATGTCAGAAGAAAGAAAGCTTCTTATGAAAGCTTATGGAGCAGAGCTTGTTCTTACAGATGGTAAGCTTGGTATGGCAGGGGCAATAGAAAAGGCTGAAAGCCTTGCAAAAGAAATACCAAACAGCTTTGTGGCAGGTCAGTTTGTAAACCCTGCAAATCCTATGGCGCATTTTATGACAACCGGTCCTGAAATTTTCGAGGATACAGACGGTGAAGTAGATATTTTCGTTGCAGGTATCGGCACGGGTGGAACTATAACAGGCACAGGCAAATATTTGAAATCTAAAAAAGATATAAAAATTGTAGGCGTTGAGCCTCTTTCTTCACCATTCCTTACTGAAGGAAAAAAGGGTGCTCACGAAATTCAGGGAATAGGTGCAGGATTTAAACCTGAAGTGCTTGACCTTGATGTGGTGGATGAAATTATAAAAGTTTCAAATGATGATGCAATAGAAATGGGCAGACTTATGGGAGAAAATGAAGGTCTTTTAGTGGGCATTTCTTCAGGTGCAGCCCTTTGTGGAGCGATTCAACTTGCAAGATTGGAAGAAAACAAAGGAAAAACAATAGTAGTACTTCTTCCTGATTCAGGCGAAAGATACCTTTCAACAAGGATGTATAAGTAAAATAAAACCGTTGTGATTTTCACAACGGTCTTTTATTTTATTTCAGAAAAGATAAAAATACGAGGATTATACCAAGTGCGATTCTGTACCAACCAAATGGTTTGAAATCATATTTTTTAACGAAACCCATTAAGAATTTGATTGCAAAAATTGACACAACAAATGAAGTTATTATGCCAACGATTAAAACTGTGATTTCATTCTGAGTTATCATTGCTTCGGCGTTTAATATGTATTTTAAGATTTTGAGGGCACTTGCACCAAACATTACGGGAATTGCAAGGAAGAATGAATATTCTGCCGCAACTTCTCTTGATGTTCCCATAAGCATTGCACCAAGGATTGTTGAGCCTGAACGGGATGTGCCGGGAATAAGAGAAAGAGTCTGGAAGCAACCTACCCAAAAAGCTTTTTTATAGGTTAAATGCTTGAAGCTTTTTGTTGTGAACTCCTTGTTTTTGTTTAAGTTTTCAACAATTATAAACAAAATACCGTAAATAATAAGGGTTGTTGCTACTGTGATTGTGTTATAAAGATGTTCATCCATCCAATCATCAAGCAAAAAGCCTAAAATTGCAGCAGGAAGCACACCAACTATAACTTTTCCCCATATACTCCATGTTGCTTTTTTCTGTGTTTTGCTTTTTTTAGGAGAAAATGGATTTAACTTGTTGAAATACAAAAATATAACCGCAAGAATTGCCCCAAGCTGAATTACAACTAAAAACATTTTCCAGAATTCTTCTGAAACATTAAGCTTTAAAATGTCTTCGGCTATTATCATATGCCCTGTACTGCTTATGGGCAACCATTCTGTTATGCCTTCAATAATACCAAGAATAATCGTTTTTAAAATTTCCATAATATACCTCACTTATTTAAGTATATACACAGTATAGCAAAAAAAATAACCTTTGTAAACAAGCATAATTAAAAATATACAAGATTTTTGTGCAAAATGACGAAAAAAATATAAAGGAAATAAGCTATGTGCACAGAAAACATACTTTATACGGATTATTTCTGTATAAGATAGGAGGATGAATTACAATGAATGACTATGGAACAAAAAACATCAGAAACCTTTGCGTGCTTGGACACAGCGGATCAGGAAAGACTTCTTTAACAGAAGCTATGCTCTATATTGGCCAGGGTTCTGACAGATTAGGTAAAGTTGCAGACGGAAATACAGTTTCCGATTATGATAACGAAGAAATTAAAAGAGGTATTTCAATCTATACAACAGTTGAACCTGTTGAATGGAAAAATAATAAAATCAATGTTTTAGATACACCGGGATTTTTTGACTTTGAAGGTCAGGTAAAAGAAGCGGTAAGAGTATCAGGCAGTGCTATTATCACAGTTTCTGCAAAATCAGGCGTTAAAGTTGGTACAGAGCTTGCGTGGAAATATGCAGAAGACAGAAAGATTCCTAAAATCCTTTTCGTTACAAAGATGGACGATGATAAGGCAGACTGGAAGAAAGCTCTTGACGGTTTAAGACAGGCTTTCGGCTCATCTATCGCACCATTTTATGTACCAATGATTGAAAACGAAAAGTTTGTTGGTTACATAAATGTTATTAAGATGGAAGCAAGAAAATTCGTGGACGGAAAAATCGAAGATATTCCTGTTCCTGATGATATGCTTGATGTTGCTCTTCCTGCAAGACAGATGATTTTAGAGTCTATTGCAGAAACAAGCGAAGAGCTTATGGAAAAATTCTTTGCAGGTGAAGAATTCACAGAAGAAGAAATTCAGGTTGCTTTAAAAGCAGGTATTGCAAATCTTGATATTACTCCTGTACTTTGCGGTTCTGCATTTGTTACACAGAGCATAAGAAAGCTTTTGGATGCAGTTAACGATTATCTTCCTGCACCAAACGAAACTGCTGTTGAATTTGCAAAATATGCAGATAACGAGGATGACCTTGTTGAAATCCACTACAGAGAAGAAAGACCACTCAGTGCACTTGTTTTCAAAACAATTGCCGACCCATTTGTTGGAAAACTTTCATTTGTTAAGATATATTCAGGTGTTCTTAAAAATGATATGGCTGTTTACAATTCAAGAACAGGCACAACAGAAAAAATCAGTAAGCTCTACTATATGAAGGGTAAAAAACAGACAGAAACTGCAAAGGTTGTTGCAGGTGATATTTGTGCAATACCAAAGCTTTCTGATACAAAAACAGGCGACACACTTTGCGACCCTGTAAGAAAAATTATTATTGACCCAATCGAATACCCACAGCCTTGCCTTACAATGGCTATTATGCCTAAAGAAAAAGGCGATGAAGAAAAAATCAGTCAGGGTATTGCTAAAATAAGAGAAGAAGACAAGACAATCAAGTTTGAAATAAACAACGAAACAAAAGAAACTTTAATAAGCGGTATGGGTGATACTCACCTTGATGTTGTTGTAAGCAAGCTTCTTGAAAAATTCAAGGTTGCAGTTACATTAAAAGCACCAAAAATTGCATACAGAGAAGCTATCAGAAAGAAAGTTGAAGTTGAAGGTAAACATAAGAAACAGTCAGGCGGACACGGTCAGTATGGCCATGTTAAAATCGAATTTGAACCTGTTGAATCTGCAGAACTTATCTTTGAAGAAAAAATCTTCGGCGGAAGCGTTCCTAAGAACTATTTCCCTGCAGTTGAAAAGGGTCTTAAAGAATCCTGCTTAAAGGGTGTTCTTGCAGGCTTCCCTGTAGTTAACCTTAAAGCTACACTCCTTGATGGTTCATACCATCCTGTAGACTCTTCTGAAATGGCGTTCAAGATGGCAGCCAACCTTGCATTCAAGAGTGGTCTTCCACAGGCAAACCCAATTCTTTTAGAACCTGTTAACACAGTTGAGGTTACAATTCCTGATTTCTATATGGGCGATGTTATCGGCGATATAAACAAACGCCGTGGCAGAATTATGGGTATGCTTCCTCTTGGTGAAGGTATGCAGAAAGTATTGGCAGAAGTTCCTGCGGCAGAAATGGCAGGCTATGCAACAGACCTTCGTTCAATGACTCAGGCAAGAGGCAGATTCATGCAGGAATTCGTAAGATACGAAGAAGCTCCGCAGAATGTAGTTGATGCGGTAATTAAAGAATATGCTTCACAGATTGAAGAATAAGTTAAAACAAAAATCCTATCGAAAGATAGGATTTTTTGTTTTATAGTTTTAGGAGTTCGATTCTCTTTGAATAAACCAAACACAACATTTGCACAAAGTGCAACATCATTTGTGCAAAGCACAACACTGTTTGCCGCCAGGCAACATCGTTTATCAAAGATAACATCATTTTGTGTCAGAATAAATGATGTTCAGCTTCGCTGAAATAATGTACTCGCTTTGCTCGTAATGATGTTGTGTCCATAAGGACACAAACACAAAAAGACATCCAATGGATGTCTTTTTGATGGTGGAGATGAGGAGAACGACGCACATTGCTGACGCAATCTGCATTGCTCATCGACCGAAAAGCAAAGCTTTTCAGTACCCGATTCGCACCAACTTCGCTAAAAATATGCCACCGGCATATTTTATTTACGCTCGTTGCTCACTTTGAGTTCGATTCTCCCTGAAAAAACTGACCAAAACAAAAAAGCCACGCTATGCGTGACCTTTTGTTTTGGTGGAGATGAGGAGAATCGAACTCCTGACCCCCTGCTTGCAAGGCAGGTGCTCTCCCAGCTGAGCTACACCCCCATATTTACTTTACTCGATGAGTATAACACAAAATTTTATGTTTGTCTACACTTTTTTATAAAATCACACATATTTTTTATCTGAATAGTATAATATGAGGTGATTTGGTGCGCGGAATATGTTCGTTTTACGAAAATTTATCAGACAGCGAGGGGATTTTCAACAGCAGAGTTCTTATAAAGAATAAAGCTTTGTTGCTTTCGGGAGAAAAGGTTTTCTGCACTCAAAGAGAAGGTGCAGTTTTGTGTATAAAAGGGAATGTTTCAAATTTAGATGATATTTGCCAAAAGTTTGATATAAAAGACGAAGCACAGGAAAAAATACTTCTTTCTTTGTTTCTTATGAGAGGTGAAAGCTTTGTTAAAGAGCTTGAAGGGGATTTTGTAATAGTGGTGCTTGATGAAATAAATAAAAAGCTACATATATTCACAGACTTTGATAATTTAAGCAGAGTTTATATTGCACCCATAAAAAACGGTTTTTTGTTTTCACTTAATTTATCAGAAATAATAACCTGTCCTTTTTTCACACCTGTAATAAACCAAGAAGGTCTGCTAAAACTTTTTTCTATGCCGTATGCATATTCAGGGGAATTTATCAGCCGTGTGCACAGAATTTCAGGGGAAGAATATATAACAGTTTCAAAAGACGGTGCCTGTATTCGGCAAATAAGAAAAAAGATAATTTCAAAAGAGCCTGATAAACTGAATTATAAAATAAGTTATCAGGGAGATAATTTTTTGTATGCATTGGTGAAAAAAGGGGAAACAGGTATGCTTATGCCTCCTCATATAATGGCATCTGTGGTGCAAAACGGTGAAGCCTTAAACGGACACTTAATAAATGCACAGATTTCAAAAGGTTACCCTTCACTTATGAAAGAAGAAATGGACTTTTACAGCTATGAAAAAGAAGTGAAAAATAAGCTTTTGTGCAACATCTGCGACTTTTCTTATGAAACCTGTCAGGAGATTGAAAGAGCAGAAAGCTTTTATCTTCATTACAAGCTATATTTAAGCACATACTTGGGGCAGGTGAATTCCTTTTGTAAAAGATACGGCATAAAAAACAATACAGACATCCTTAAACCTGCTTGCCTGAAGTGGCTTTATGAAAACGGTGGAGAAAAAATAGTGATGGGGACAGAAAATAAAGTGAATCTTGCGCAAGATATACGGAAGAAAACGGCAGAGCTTTGTGAAAACCTTAATGAGCCTGTTTTCAGAGTGCTCCGCCGCAGAAAAATGGCAGATGCCTGCTATGATGCAGAAGAAAGTTTTTTGTTGTTTGTATTAAGAGTCAATAAATTTTTCAGGGAGTTTGAACCTTATTTAGAATTTCGGACAGATTAAAGGTGTTGTGTCTGTTATATCTTTTAAGTTGTTTCAGCGAATGGTCGGCAGATATTTTATTGATGCCTTCTTCACAACCGTAGGTAACCTTAAATCCCATGGAGTCTATAAGAGAACTGCTTTCCTTGTTTACGCATCCAAAGGGATAGGTGAAAGCGACAGGGGAAATAAAGCAGTTTTCTTTCAGAATTTTATTGCACATTTCTATATCTTGCGCAAGATTTGTTTTGTAGGTTTCGTAGTTTTCGCCTTTTTTCCGTAAAATGCCCCGTCTTTCTTTCATAGAATGCATATTGTATGAGTGGTTTGCAATTTCTATCAACCCTGACTCGCTTACTTCTCTTATTTGTCCGTAGGTTATATGGGAATAATTGTTGTTAAGTGTTGCATTATCTTTTGAATATTCTTCTGTTAAGCTGCCAACCACAGAAAGTATGCCCTTCATATTATATTTTTTCAGAAGGGGGTATGCAAAGGTGTAATTATTGAAATAACCGTCATCAAAGGTAAGAATAATACTTTTATCAGGCAGGGCAACCCCCTGCTCTTTGTATGCAATAAGGTCTGCAGAGGTGATGGTTGTGAAGCCTGCATCTTTTATTGTTTTAAGGTCTTGCTCCAGAGTCTGTTCTGTTATTACATATTTTCCCGTGTTGTCGCCGATTGAGTGATACATAATAATAGGAACATCATAAGAATCTTTTAAGCTTGCAGAAACTGCAAGCTTTTTCATTCCACTGGCAAAAACACCTATTATAAGGCATACGAAAAGACATATAAAGGAAAGTCCTGATATGAGTTTACTGTTAATTTTCCTCTCCTCCTTTAAGATGCAAATCCCTTATGACTTCAAAGGTGTAAAAGTCAACTTCACCGTTTGGTGTAAGCTCTGCACCCTGCTGAATTACAATAACTGCATCTTCGGTTTTCTGGTCAAAATATCCATCGGGAATAAGACCGCCTGAATTGATGTTTCTCAACATTGTCTGCAGATTGAAGACAGGCTCGGAAAGAGTGCGGTTACTATTTTTAAGGTCTGTGTCGCTCATACCCTTTTTAAGAACAAATCCGGGATACTGTGTGGGAAGAACAACAAATTCTGAAGCATAATCGTAGTAGCTTCTGTTTATTTTCTTCCAGTCCTCGGGTGAAACATAGCCTGTTACGGGAAGAGCGTTTCTTTGCTGAAACTGTGCCACCGCATTTTCAGTAAGAGGACCGAAAATGCCTGTTTCTTTTATGTCACTACCCGAAAGAAAGTTCAGTCTGTTCTGCAAAATCTGTATATTTTCGTCTATATCTCCCCTTGAATATGTATTGTTTATATTCCCCACATTTCTGAAATCAAGGGGCAGAGCTTCGTTGTTCTGGTCATAATACCGTGCGATTGAAATATAGGCATCATAAAGACGAGTGTAGGTTTCGTCCGTAAGAACTCCTGATGGCTCAAGGTTGAAAAGCTTCTGAAATTCTTTTATTGCATATATGGTGTTTTGGTCATAAATTCCCGTAATCTCCACAAGGGGAACAGGTGGATATGAATAAGAAAGCACATTTAAAAAATACTGAACAAGCTTTATGTCATCGGTATACCCTGAAACAGAGGGTGAGGTGTTGGCAGGAAGCTCTGAAAGGCGTATTCCCTCTGAATCTATCTCTGTAAGCCTTGTAATTCCCACATAAAGATAGGAAAGCTGATACCAGGTCTGCCTTCCTATTACGCCATCTTGCGTAAGATTGAAAATCTGCTGAAACTTTTTAATGGCATTTTCAAAGTCTTCGTCAAAATCTCTGTTGACTGAAACCTTTGGAATGGCAGGATAATTGGTTGAAATTCTGTTTAAGTTTATTTTTGCGGTGGCAACATAGGGGGAATTGTCCCCTCTTCGTAAAGGTGTGCCGGGATAGGATTCTTCAATGGCTTCTATGGGCACATCGCTTACTATTTCAATGTCATCTCCGTAGTAGTATGTTAAAATGTCATAAGGAACATAGCCTTCATTTGCAAGCTCAACGCTTCCCCATTGAGAAAGTCCGTCACAGGTTGTGGTTGTTCCGTTGCAGAATCTTGTGGAAAGGGGTTCAAGCTGACCAAAGCGTCTTACATAACTGTCAAAAATATCATCAACGATTGCATCCACATTTTCAAAAGTGTTTCTTCCGTAAACATAGGTCTGGTCTGTTGATGTTGAGCCTGTTATGTCGAAGGCATAGCCTCTTGCTCTGTAAAACTCCACAAAAATTTTGTTAAGGGCGAAGGAAATCTGTGCATATATGTTTGCTCTTAAAGCACTTTCAGGCCAATTGGGGTAGATTTCTCCGGAAGCTACATTCTTGATGTAATCAATAAAAGAAACCGTAACATTTTGAGCATCTGAATCCGGCGGACCTAAATGAACGGTTATAAATTCAGGTATTACAGGTGAAACGGGCATATAAAAACTCCTTTATTAAAGATTTTGTGGCGGTGTGTTAACTATCAGTGGTGTATTGCTGACAAATTCAGGAATCGGCACCATATTTATATAAAGGGTGGTAACTATTTCAGGGAAAATCTGAACATCATTTATTTCTGTGGTGAAAAAACCTTCTTTTTCTGCCTTTACATTAACAACAGAAAAGGGTGTTTCGTCGGGGGATGGTGCTTCTGAAAAAATTGTATCAGGAGTGTCTGTTTCAAAAAGTGGTGTTTTTCCACTGTCATCCGTCATAAAAACCTTGTTTTCATAGCCATTTTGTGATACAGTAATAATTGTTTCGGCTACAGGTATAAGTTTTTGTGCTGCCGTAGTGTTTAAAATTAAATAACCAACGCTCATAATATACTTCCTTTCCGAAATTTTTACATATATATTCACATTTTATACACATATTTGAAATATAATTACAAGGATTTTAACTTTATGGAGGGAAAACATCGAAAATGAAAAAACTTCTAAACAAAAAGGTGATAATAATTGTGGCTGTAGTGGCACTTTTGGTTATTGCTTTTCTTATCTTCAAAGGAACAGGTAAAAAACAGACCAATGCAAATGTGCAGGAGGTTTCTGTTGCAGAGGTTACAAGGGGTAACCTGGTTGTGCAGATAACAGGTTCAGGTACTATTGAAGCCAACGAACAGTATGATGTTACATCTGTTGTTAATGGTGATGTACTGGCAGATTTCTTTGAAGAAGGGGATGTGCTTGAAGAAGGGGCAGTTATGTATCAGATTGATTCAGAATCAGCTTCAAACACAATCACCCGTACCAAAAACAATGTTGAAAAAGCAAAAATGTCTTACGATAATGCGGTTAAGGATTACAATAACTTAACAGTTACTGCACCTTTCTCGGGAACAATTACATCTGTTTCTGCGAAGGAAGGACAGTCAGCAAATAACGGAAGTCAGCTTTTTACTCTTGTTGATACAGACACAATGGTATTAAGAATTTATTTTAATGCAAACGATGCAAAGAATTTATACAGCGGAGCAAAGGGCACAGTTTACCTTGACAATTCATCAACAGAGCTTGAAGGAACTTTAAGAAGAATCTCAACAGGTTCGGTAAATGTTAATGGTGTTCAGGTTTCTCAGGCAACAATTGAGGTTAAAAACCCCGGTACTATTAAAGAAGGCGACACAGCAACTGCAATTATAAACAATATTGCATGTAACAGAGCAGGAACTTTTGAAGTTAATGATTCAAAGACAATAACTGCAAAGGTTTCAGGTGAAATAGACGATGTTAAGGTTGTTGCAGGTGACAAGGTTGAAGCAGGTGATGTTCTTGCTATTATTGTAAGCGAAAATGCGGAACAGTCTGTTAAAAATGCAAAGCTTTCTTATGATGATGCATCTACTTCACTTTCAGATGCTTATGACACCCTTGATAATTACACCATAACTGCACCTATTTCAGGTACTGTTTTAAGCAAAACAGTTAAAGCGGGCGACACCATTTCAGGTGGACAGGGCGGTTCTACTGCTATGGCTATTATTGCGGATATGAGCAAGGTTAAGTTTACAATTTCTGTAGACGAGCTTGATATTTCAAAGATGAAAGAAGGGCAGAAGGTATTTGTTACTGCAGATGCTCTTGAAAACCACCGCTATGAAGGTTATATAGACAATGTTTCAATCGTGGGAACAACATCAAATGGTGTTACTACATATCCTATTACAGTAGTTATTGAGGAGTACGGCGAACTTATTCCGGGTATGAATGTTGATGCAACAATTACAGTTTCTGAAGCAACAGATACTCTGAAAATTCCTTTATCTGCAGTTCAGAGAGGAAATATTGTGTATGTTCATAATGATGATATTAAGGAAGACCAGAAAGATACAATGAAGATGCCTGAAGGTATGAAAAAACCTCAGGGTGCTGAAAACGAAGGCAAAAAGAATGAATCAAAGAATGCACCAAAGGGTATGCCAAATATGACTTCAAGATATGAAGGTTATACTGCAGTAAGAGTTGAAATAGGTTTAAGCAACTCTGATGAAGCAGAAATCAAGTCAGGTCTTTACGAAGGTCAGAGAGTGGCGTATATAGCTGTTCAGGCAACTAATACAAATAATATGTTCGGCGGCGGAATGCCAATGGGCGGAGGTATGCCTATGGGTGGCGGAATGTCAGGTGGCAACAGACCACAGGGCGGTATGAACATGGGTGGAAACAGACCTCAAGGCGGTATGCCGGGTGGTATGAGATGATAGAGTTAAAAGACATTTATAAAATATATGGCGACGGTGACGGAGAAATAAGAGCCCTTGACGGTGTATCTCTTACAATAAACAAAGGTGAATTTGTTGCCATTGTAGGTCAGTCAGGTTCAGGTAAATCTACCTGTATGAATATTATCGGATGTCTTGATGTTCCCACATCAGGGGAGTATCATTTAAATGGTATTGATGTAAGCACAATGAAGGACGATGAGCTTGCATCGGTAAGAAACAAGATGATTGGCTTTATTTTTCAGCAGTATAATCTTATTCCAAAGTTATCTGTGCTTGAAAATGTTGAGCTTCCTTTAATATACAGAGGTATGTCACCTAAAGAAAGACAGGAAAAAGCACTTAATGCCCTTGACAGAGTTGGGCTTAAAGACAGAGCAAAGAAAATGCCGTCCCAGCTTTCGGGCGGTCAGCAACAGAGAGTTTCCATTGCAAGAGCATTGGCGGGAGACCCTTCCTTAATGCTTGCAGATGAACCAACCGGTGCTCTCGATTCAAAAACAGGTAAGGAAGTTCTTGAATTTCTTAAAAAACTCAATGAGCAGGGCAATACAATTGTTATGATTACCCATGATAATGAAATTGCAGCTCAGGCAAAAAGAGTTGTAAGAATTCAGGACGGAAAAATAATAAGTGATGAAAGGGTGGATGAGAATTGAATTTCAAGCAGTCATTTCTTCTTGCCCTTAAAAGCTTAAGAACCAGTAAAATGAGATCTTTTTTGACAATGCTTGGTATAATAATCGGTATTGCGGCGGTTATTATTCTTGTCAGCATTGTTAACGGATTTAAACAGGATATGGTTAATCAGTTTGAAGAAATGGGAACAAATCAGATTTCTGTAACCATAACACCAAGAGGCAGTAACAGAAGAATTGAAGTTGAGGATATGTATGAATATGCTCAGGAAAATCCTGATACTATTGCATATATTTCGCCAACAGTAAGCATAAACGGAGTTTCTGTTAAATTCGGCACAGAAACTGCATCAAGCACTGTTACCGGTGTTGGCGAAGATTATGGTGAAATCAAAGGCTATGATATGATGCAGGGCAGATTTCTGCAGTATATGGATATTGAAAGAAGACAGAAAAACTGTGTTGTAGGCTCATACATTGCAAAGGAATATTTTGGCGGAAATGCCATAGGGCAGACCTTTAAAATAAACGGAAATCAGTTTACAATCGTTGGCGTAGTGGAAGAACAGGCAGACAGTAGTGAAGGCTCGGCAGATGATATGGTTTTAATTCCATATACTTTAAGCAGAAGCCTTTCAAGAATGGGAAGTGTTAACAGCTACACCGTTGCGGTTGTGGATAGCAGTACAATTGATGCAGTTGTGGAAGACATTAAAAACTTTCTGTTTGAAACTTTAGCAAACGAAAATTCTTACAGAGTTATTGCCATTGCACAGATTCTTGATGTTTTAGATGACTTAACAGGTCAGCTTACAATGATTCTTGTTGGTATTGCAGGTATTTCACTTTTGGTTGGCGGTATCGGTATTATGAATATTATGCTTGTTTCGGTAACCGAAAGAACAAGAGAAATCGGTATAAGAAAATCAATCGGTGCAAAAAGATGGGATATTATGAGTCAGTTTGTTATTGAAGCGGCAACCACCTCGGCAGTTGGAGGAGTTCTGGGCATAATACTAGGGATAGTCGTCTCGGTGTTTATATGCAAGCTGATGGATATACCGCCTGCAATTTCTCCTGCTTCGGTTGTTCTGGCGTTTTCTGTTTCGGCAGGAATAGGCATATTATTTGGCTATATGCCTGCAAGCAAGGCGGCAAAATTGAATCCTATTGAAGCCTTAAGGTATGATTAATTCTGAATAAAATCACTCACCTTGCACTGTTTTACTCCTTTGTGTACACAAAGTACACTTAAGTCTAAATCAGCACAATCTGATCAATTTTCTTTCAGAATTTTAATATAGAAAGGATAAATTTATGAAAAAAATAATTTCTATTATAATTGCATTTGTTATTGCATTTTCTTGCCTTTCAGCAACGGCAATGACCGCATCACAAATGCAGATAGAGTCTTTGATGAAGGCTTTATCAATTATGAATGGTGATGAAAACGGTAATCTCAATCTGGGTGATTTTGTAACAAGAGCAGAATTTGCAAAAATTGCGGTTGCTTCATCAACTCACAGAAGCGATGTTTCTGCAGTTTCAAGAATTTCACCTTTTGCAGATGTGCCTTTCACACACTGGGGTGCGACTTACATAAGAACTGCATCTGAATACGGACTTGTTAAAGGTTATACAGATTCAACCTTTAAGCCTGAAAATACAGTTCTTCTTGAAGAGGGTGTTACAGTTGCTCTTAAACTTTTAGGTTATGAGGACAGCGATTTTACTGCTTCGTGGCCGTCAGGACAGATGAATAAAGCAAAAGAGCTTAAAATGCTTGAAAATCTTGACAATACTGCAGTTGGTTCAAGAATGACAAGACACGATGTTATGTATCTTATTTTCAATACATTAAACACATCAGGTAAAAACTCAAATGCAAAGCATATTGAATCTGCTTTCGGCTACTCTGTTGCAAATTCAGGCGATATTGAAAATGTTGTTATGGACAATGCAGAAATTGAAGGACCTGTTACTGTTAACAGTACAAATATGGATGCACTTAAAGGTGCAGTATCATCTTCCGCAAGATATTACAGAAATGACAAATCTGCAAGCCCGTCAGATATGGCTGTAAACGATATTGTGTATTATTCAAAGAAAACAGACACCTTATGGATGTATTCTGATAAGATTTTAGGTGTCTATGAAAAAGCAACACCGGGTAAAGATAATTTAACTGCGGTTACAGTTTCAGGCGTAAGCTACTCAATTGAAACAAACGAAGCATTCACAAAGCTTGCAACAGGCGGAGAATTTGAATATGGTGACAGTGTTGTGCTTCTTCTTGGCAAAAACGGTCAGGTTGCGGATGTGCTTTCTGCAAAAGCAAAGACTTCAACAATCTATGGCTATGTAACAGGAAGCGGAAGCAAATTCTATGAGTATTCAACAGGAGAAAAATATTCATCAAACTATGTTTCTGTTATGACTGCAGACGGCACAGTATATGAATATAAAACTCAAAAAGATTATAAGGCAAACCTTTCATCCATCTGCAAAGTAGAGATTAAAGACGGATATGCAACACTTACAAAGGTTTCTTCAAAGGGTCTTGAGGGTGAAATTTCTGCACAGAATTATAAAGCAGGAACACAGAAGCTTTCTTCAAATGTTAAAATTTTAGATGTTATGGTGACAGATAAAGAAAAAGCACCATCAGCAAAACACATTTACATTTCAAGACTTGACGGCTATAAGCTTAAAACAAATGATGTTCTTTATTATACAACAGATGCAAATAATAATGTTGACAGCATTTTCCTTAATGATGTAACCGGAGACGGTTATTCATACGGAATCATTACAGATGTAACAATCAACAAAACATATATTACTTCTTTTGTAATGGATGTAAAGGGTCAGAAGATGACATTAAACGGCAATTATAAATCAACCCTTTCTGTGGGCGATGCAGTTAAAATAATCGAAAATTCAGGCAGAGTTGAGAGTATAAACGGTCTTATTGAGATTAAGGACACAGTAACGGATGTTGATTATACAAATGTTACTGCAGGCGGTAAAAAATATTCAATTTCCGAAGATGTTGCAGTTTATCAGAAAACCTACAACGGAAGCAGTGCGGCCTATACTCTTATTAAGTTTTCAGATGTTATAGGTATGAGCGGTAAAGGAATACACGCCTATATGAGCAATTCATCCCTTGATAAAATAAGGGTAATTATAGCAGAATAATTAAACATAAGCTTCACAAAATAGTAACGCAGATGCGTTACTATTTTTTTTGGAGGTAATTATGCTTAATTTTGACCTTGCTCTGGAAGCAAAGGAAATGTATGAAGAAAATGCGGGAGAAATAACAGAGATAAATGGTGTTAAAGCCACTGTAACAAAAGAAAATGATATTGTTGTGACAAATGTTGAAGTATTGAATCATAAAGGCGCAGAGGCTCTTGGGAAGCCTGTGGGAAAATATATTACCCTTGAATTTGAAAAATTTGATTTAAAAGAGCTTTCTGATTGTATTAAAAATCAGATTTTATCTCTTGCAAAAGAGAAAGCATATCTTGCGGTGGCAGGGCTTGGAAATGAACGGATTACCCCTGATGCAATAGGTCCTGTAGCGGTTGATAATCTTATTGTAACCAGACATATTCTTGAATATAACAAGGGTAAGTTTGATGACCTTTTTGGTAATGTTTCGGCCATTAAAACTTCGGTGATGTCGAAGACAGGAGCAGAAAGCTCGGACATTATAAAAGGCTTTGTGAAAGAAACAGGTTGCGACCTTCTGATTGCTATTGATGCCCTGAAGGCAAGGGATGTGAAAAGACTTGCTAAAACCGTGCAGATAACAGATACGGGAATATGCCCCGGTTCAGGTGTGGGAAATCACAGAAAAGAAATAAGCAAAAACACCTTGTCCATTCCCGTAATAGCAATAGGTGTGCCTATGGTGGTTGACACAAAAACAATAGTTTATGAATTTTGTGAAAAAGAAGATTTTACTAAAAATATTCCGCCTATGATTGTTGCGCCCAAAGAAGCAGACGAGCTTGTGGTAAAGCTTGGGAAAGCGGTGGCATACGGAATCAATCTTGCTTTTCACAATATTGAATTTGAAGATATTGCAGGTTATACCGATTGAAACTTTCTCATATAATGTGGACAAGGGGGATTGCAGATGAAAAATAACATAAAAAAGGCTTTCTGGCTTGTGTTTTCTGTTGTTTATACCATTACGGTTTTCATAAAGCCCAATGTTTATGCAGATATTTTAAAACCGCAGATTTCTTTAAGCCTTATGCTTTATGATTTAAGATATGCAGATAAAAACATTCCTTTGCTTCTGGCAGATTTTGTATATAATATTTTTGGTCAGGAAGCAAAGACTGTTTTTAATGCACAAACAATAGAAGAAGCGGAAAATCTTCACAGTATAAACACCCGAGAAAAACAGATAATTAACGGTGGGAACACTTCCTATAATAAAATTTCGGTTTCAAATACAACAGATAAGAAAATCGACATAAAAAGTCTTATGGAAAACTATAAGCTTATTTCAGATAGAGAAAAGTTCAAAATTCTTATTATTCATTCACACGGCACTGAAGCCTATGAAGACTCAAAGGATGCACGAGAAGAAGAATTTGAAAGAAATGTGGTGGGAATAGGAGCGCATCTTGAAAAGGAGCTTGAAAAGTATGGCTTTGATGTGCTTCATGATATAAAGATGCACGATAAGGATGATTATAATAAATCCTATGTCAATTCTTTAGGCACAACAAAGTGGTATCTTCAGAACTACGATGATATCGGTATTATAATAGATTTGCACAGGGATGCTATTGAAAGCGAAGAGGGAGAAAGAATAAAGCTTACCTATGATACAGGCAGTGAAAAGGCGGCACAGCTTATGATGGTTGTGGGAAGTAATGGTGGTGGACTTACACATAATGACTATCTTGAAAACCTGAAATTTGCCATCGCTTTGCAGAAAGTGGGTCAGGATATGTATGAAGGCTTGTTAAGGCCGGTAAATTTCAGAGACGAAAGATTTAATCAGCATCTTCATAAAAATTACATAATCCTTGAGGTGGGAACTCACGGAAATACTGTTAAGGAGGCGAAAACAAGCACAGAGCTATTTGCTCAGATCCTGAATAATGCTGTGAAATAAAGGAGAATTTATATGAAATGTTGCTTAAAAATAATAACAATGATAGGTATTCTTGCAGGAGCAATTCTGCTTGTTGACTATAAAACAAACATATTGATGCAGGGCAAAGAAACAGGAATTATGGAGAAAATTACAACCCAAATGCATAAAATTATAAAAAAATAAAGAAAATAATAAAATTTTAGTTGACAAAACCCGTAATTGGTGTTAAAATACTTTTGTTGTCCACCAAAAAGGCAATAAAAATGCGGAAGTGGTGGAATTGGTAGTTTGTGCCGAAGCGCTGCCTGTGGCAGATACAGCGAGGCTCAAAGGCGACAGCGGTCGTTTTTTACAAGCGAGAGCTTAAGTAAAAAACGGGCACCGCAAGAGTCAACGCGTAACTATCAAAAGACAACAAAGTAAAACACGCGGAAGTGGTGGAATTGGTAGACACGCTACTTTGAGGGGGTAGTGGTCTTAAGACCGTGCGGGTTCAAGACCCGCCTTCCGCACCAAATAAAAAAACAGCTATCAACGATAGCTGTTTTTTTATTTGGTGCAAGTAAATCCGTCTTGCGACGGAAGAAATCTGCTACGCAGATGAAATCACTACGTGATGAAATCCGACTTCGTCGGGATACTATGACGGATTTAATTTCATCGAAGCCGTAAGGCTTTGAATTCATCCAAATTTGTTTGGATTTCATCGTGCTTCGCACGATTTCATTATTTTAAAACTTATTTCCTCAATTTTCTGCAATACTGTGTGCAGAGCTTGTCGGTACATTCGGAGCATTTAAGTGCCATATTACTGTTTTCCCAGAATCTTTCGGGGTATGTGAAAACACAGATTTCCCATATAAGCCAGATAAGAAGGGCAAGGAAAAACAATGAATAGGTATAAAAACCTTTAACCGCAATAAGCGGGGAAAACATCATAAGATGGTCCCAGTTGAAAATACGGCAGGTTGTGCAGCATTTGTTACCCATTATAAGTCTGAAGGGACACCATATAAGAACACATATCAGGTCGCACACATAAAAGAACACAGATATTAAAACTACAACTGCTGTATCTATTATCTTCAAATTATATAAAATAACAATAACTGCGGTCAGTATAAGCCATATAATCATAACCTTATATGCCGAAAAGGTTGTATCTTTTATATATTTTTTAAGATTTTCATAGTTGATTTTCTCTTTAATTGGTTTGAACATTGAAGAAAAAACCTTTTGCGAGCCTATTGAAATATGCGCTTTAACGGGAACTAGTTGGTGAAGCATATCAAAAATCCATATTATCCATAAAATATGGAGAACAGAGAATCTTTTAAAAAAGTTCATGCCCGTTGTAATTTCAAAGGCATTTTTGTTGAAAATATAAAGAATAACTGCAAGAATTAAAATAAGACATCTTACAAAAAGTCTTGCAAAATATATTTTTCTTGTTGAGGACATTTTTTTACCGCCTTATTATTTAATGATTGGCTCTGCCAATGGCTTCAAACCGTTGGTCCAGATGAAAATTTTATAGCTGTTTGTGTCTGTGTCAATGGTGTTTGTTATTTTTTCACCGTTTACTGCTTCTTTGAAACTGTGTTCTGAAAGAATGCCATCTGTTTTTTTGAATATTCCTGTGAAAACAAATGCAGGCTCATTTGCCGTTATTTCAACTGTGATTGTTTCTTTGTTTTCTTCTTTCTTGCTTTCTGTTGTATCAAGGAAGAACGGAAGCTTTTCATAGGTTACGGTGTTTGTTTTTTGTGACAGAGTAACCGCATCTGTAATTTGTTTTGCACCGTTAAAAAGAGCATAATATTTTCTGTCCGGTATCAATTTCAATTTTCCGTCTGTTGTGAATTCAACAGTTCCGTTTAAGCCGTCTTTAATAATATAGTTTTCAAAGCTTATGAAAACAGTTTTATAAAAGGGGTGTTTTTCGCCGAGGTATTTGTTGTGTGTGTCATAGCTGTTGTCTAAATAAACAACGGTATTTGTTTCGTCGCTATGGCTTGCTTTTGTACGGCTTCCTATAAATATACCTGTATTTGCTGTGTTTGAATCAAGAAGGCTTGTTGATGTGTTTATAGAAGCAGAAGGACCTATGAAAAGTGCGGTTGTACCTTTAACATATCGGTCTGTAGAATAGTTGCCTAAAGCAGATACATCGTTGTAGCAACCTGTATAAATTCTTCTTTTAATATGTCCGCCTAAAAGATAAATTCTTGTGTGACCTGTCATTGCTACTGATTCACATCCGCCGAAAAGTGCTTCTGCAGTACCGCCGGTCATAATTATTTTTGTTTCAATTCCTTCAGGTAAAAGAACATTTGTTGAACCTGCATAAACATTCATAACACTTCCGCCCTGAATATTTATATTTGTTTTAGTGCAAGTTCCTTTTGTGCCAAGTCCTGAACCTATTACATAAAGTGTAATTGCATTGTCTTTCAAAGTTACATTGGTTTCTCCTGAAACAGCTCCGTTGTTACCACCACCGTAGATTTTACAGGGGGATACATTTGAGTCGGAATCCTTTATACTGTCGCCTTTGTTCACATATCCGCCCACAATTACATTTGTGTTGCCGTTTACTGCACCGTTGTTGCCACCACCAAAAATGTTTTTGTAAAGACCACCGAGAATCGTTAGGTTTGTATTACCGTCAAGGGTTGCATTATTTTTACCGCCATAAACAGTAAGTCTTGAATCTGATGTAACGGTTTCTTCTATTGTAAGATTATATCCGTTTGCATAGATTGTGGATTCACCGCTTAAAGTTAAGTTGTCTAAAACAAGGTCGCCTGTAAGATTAACCTGTGACGGAAGAGAAAGCTTAATGTTCTTGTTTGCACCTTTGATGGTTTTTACGGTTGATGGTATCTGTGTAAAATCTGTATCTTGCGCAAGATTGACAATTTCCACATCGCCTGCAAAGTAGGTTTCATAAAGAGAGTTTGTGTGGAAGTTATATTCGTCGGTTCTTGAGTTATATTCCATTCTTAATGCCGAAACTTCAAAATCGGTTGTAATGAATGGAACAGGGATTGTATATGAATGAGCAGTCAAATCATCAACGGGATTAAGTTCAAGATAAAGTGCTTCGTCCCCTGCTTTGATTTGTGCATACTGTGCAGTATAGTCAAGGTCAAAATCAAAGGTTAAATTACCATTCTCTTTTGTTACTTTGAAATTCTGCGGAGCATTTGGTGTGAAGTAAAGAGTTTCTGTGTACTTGCTTTGTGCCATAGGGAAGAATCTTTTGAATTCTTCTTCATCAAATTCAGGGTCGTTGACTCTTCCTGAATAAGAGGGCTGAAGAAAATAGGTGTAAGTAACATTGGTCTGGTCATCCCAGGTGGCATCAACAAGATAATAGTATGAGCCGATTCTTACAATGTTCCAGGCGTGCGGTCCGCCTGCATTGCCTGAAATCAGTCTGCAGGAAAGGCCAAGCTCTCTTGCGAGACGGTAAAAAGCAGTTGCATAGCCCTGACAAACTGTATCGCCCATAATAAGCGCAGAATATGCAGAATGATAAATAACATTGTTGCCTTGCTCTTTAGCAGCATTGTATTTATCCATATCAACATACTGTGCATTATCAAGAAGCCAGTCATAAATGGCTTTTACCTGTGTGTATTCATCTTTGTCATACACATTAAGCTCATCTAATATTTCTTTAACCTTTTTATTTTCTTCTTCTGCCTGTTGAGGGGTTGTGAACCAGGTAATATAAAAAGTAACACAACCATAAACTATTTTGTTTGAATAATCAATAGCGTGTCCGTAGTGTATATCTCTGTTTGCCCATTGATAATAAAGGTAATCCGATTCTGCACCGTTTTGGTCGAATTCAGAATAATCTCCCATTGATTCAAAAATATCAACTGCAGAATCAAAAACAACAGCGTCTATTTCATCTGAACTTGCAGAAGTTTTTACATCCACGGGAAAGAAGATACTGATTTTACTGTTTCTTTGCTTTGCCTGTTCAATAAAATAACGGCTTGCCTCTTCAATGTCTGTGCAGTCTTCGTAAGTAACGCCATCTATATTAAGGTTATAAAGCTTTGAATATTCTATATTTAAATACTCATAATGAGGATTTACCTGAAAATCAGAACCGCCAAAAAATTCTTCTGCGCTTGCGTTTATACAGAAAAATAGAATAAAAGAAAGGAAAATCAAGACTTTTTTCATATAAAAAACCTCCTTTACAAATCGATTATAACATAATATAATAAATTTATCAAAAAATTTTTAAAATCTTTGCAACCTTTTTGGACTTTTCAGGGTATTATGTGTGAAAAGGCTGAAAAAGCAAAACAAAAAAATTACTTATAAACAAAAAAGGAGAAACAAAAATGAAAAAATTATTTGCACTTGCCCTTGCGGCTCTTATGGCATTCTCAATGGTAGCTATTGCTGCTGAAGAAGACATTATGCTTATCTCAGAAGAAGAAGGCGTTGCTGTTGAAGAAGTTATGCCAAGCTATATGACAAACTATGGCGAAATCGTTGAAGTAAACAACGAAGAAGGTTATGTATTAGTTAAAACAGACCTTGAAGAAATCAGATTCAATATGGACGAAAACACACTTTTAATCGGCAACGACGGTGCTTCAAGACTTGAACTTGCTGAAGGTAAAAAAGTTGCAGTTTCACACAGCATGGCTATGACAATGAGCATCCCTGCACAGTCTTATGCTTTTGCAATCATCGAAATCAACGAAACAGGTATGGGAAATCCAATCTATGCAGAAGTTGAAGAAGTTAAAGAATCAGAAAACGGTATTGTTCTTGTAACAGATGCAGGTTCAAAAGAAATCACAGTTTCAAAAGAAGCTGAAGTTCTTCCTTTCCTTACAAGAAACATGGTAAGAATTGAAGATGTTAAAGCCGGAAGCAGAGTTCTTCTCTTCTACGATATGTTAACAATGAGCATCCCTGCATATGCTACAACAGAAAAAGTAGTTATTCTTCCTGAACTCGTTATCGAAGAAGAAATTCCTGCAAATGTTGTTGTTTTAGCAAACGGTGAAAAAGTTGAAATCAAAGAAGACGAAGCAGTTTATGAAGTTGAAGGCATCAAAATGATTCCTTTAAGAACTGTTGCAGAAGCTCTTGGCTTTGAAGTTAAATGGAACGAAGAAGGACAGTCAATCGAACTCGTTAAAGAAACATTCACATCAATGATCAGAATCGGTGATGTTGAAGGCGGAATCAACAGAGCAAGACTTGTTTTAGAAGTTGCTCCACAGCTTCCAGTAGACAAAACTTATGTTCCTGTAAGCTATATCAATGCGGTATTAGAAGCACTTTCATTATAATAAAAGAAATACCAAATGGGGATGTTTGAAAACATCCCTTCCTTCAAAGGGAATAGGAAAAATGCTTCAGAATGGACAAACTGAACCCGCAGGGGTTACCCGAAGGCGTATGTGTATACGCCGAGAGGTGAAGTTTGTTCATAGCAAAAAGGCTATAAATCAAAGAAAAACCTCACATTGAAGTGAACCCCATTTAGTTCACAAAAAATAAAAAACCTACACCAAAAACAGGAAGAGAAATTTATCTTTTCCTGTTTTTTAATCTTGTTGTATTGTAAAATAATAACCAATCTTCAACAAGGGATAGATATTCTTCA
>JAZROD010000046.1:0-9434 GCA_045648505.1 Clostridia bacterium
GTTGCTCTGTAATATGGTGTTTGGTCCATACGCTGCTATAATGTGTTTAATGTTTCATCAATACCCGTATCAATCATTTCAACCATTTCGATATAATCATAGTTTTCCTTTTCTATATTATCTATGACATTTTTTGCAGGAGCAACATTAACATATTTCTGACTGTATTCTGCAAAATACACGTCTAATGTTTCATCAAGAATAGTTCTTGCAAAATCTGTTCCTTCGTTATTTGTAGCAGTAAAAGAAACAATATATGTGCTTGGTTCATAAACATATTCTTCGCCTTCTTCAAGCTTTGCTTCTTTTTGTGCTACCTTATCCTCGTCAGGAATCGGTGTTATTGATACTCTTGATATAAGACTATCAACCGAATAAATACCTGTAAGTCCCATTCTGTCAACAACTTTTGACATTACAGCCGATGATTTGATTTCATTAACATCAAGTTTTGAACCTGTTGGTGTAAGACCTTGCTCTGCCGCAGGATCATTGTAATGAATAACTTCCGAAGCAACAAATGTGTTGGAATTCTTAAGTTTGAAATTTATTGCATAAGTTGCTAAAACACAAAAAATTACAATGATAGGCAGAATCTTTTTTAAATATCTCATAATCTGAAAATTCTTCATTTTTTACCCTCCTGTAAACTATTGTGTTTATGCTTTCGGAAACTTTTTTGAAACCGCAAAAGCACACGCTGCAATGTAAGCTAAAAATGCAAATATAATGATTGTCTTTAACTCGCTAAACAAAGATGTTCCTGAAATACTAACTGCAATACATTGGTTCATTCTGTAATTTGAATACTCTCTGCCTGCATTTATCGCTTCAATCGTAAAGTTATCTATGCTTTCGTCTATGGATGCAATGAGTGCATCTGCCTCAGCATTTGCAGAAGTGCTTTCGGATGTGGATTGCATTTTTCCTATAACGAGATTATTATCCATTATTTCTTTCTCGTTTGAAGCAACATTGTCGCTGAATGTTGTTGCCATAACAGAAAGTTCATCGATACCAACTTTTGTTCTTCCCATATAATACTTTCCGCCCTCATCCCATGTAGGAACAAGAACAACTCTTGTCATTTCCTCGGAATACATATCAATTGCTCTATTGCAAAGGTCATATGAAGCATTATTTCTTTGCTTATCAAAATCTGTATTCTTATTCTGATAGGAAAGTCTGTCAATATAGTTATCCTTATTTCTTGCTACGCCGTGTTGCAGTATTAAAGATTTCAAATTCTGATCGATTTGTGTTTCCTTAAATTGGTGAACCTTCCCTGCTATCGCATGAAATGTCGTATTATTTTTTGTAACAAAGCTCGGTCCTGTGTCTGCCATTCCATAAAGATAATTTAAAATAGCTGTTGTTTCTTTGTTAAAATAAGTTACAATGTCCATATATTCCATTGTACTGTAGTCAGCCTTGTCCTCTTTGCTTGCAAGTTTGAAATTATCTGTATATTTTTCTATGTAGTATTCTTTGTATGCACTTGTTATCAGCGAAATTACATTTTCAGCGTCTAAGTGGTCTGTGTGCTTTGAAGCATGATATTCTACAACAAATTCAGTAGAAATATGATAATTAGACTTATCATTCACATCGCCTTGTACATAAGGATAAACACATAAGCAGTTTTTAAGTTGTTTTACGGTTACATTTTCAAAAGCTCCCATTTCGATAGCTTTTTCTACAACCTCATCACAAATTATTTCTGCCATATTGTATCTTGTTCCGTTGGAATTCTGAGCCAAAAACGCCTCTGAATAATTAAGTGCTACAACAGCCGTAACAGAGTGTTTTGCTTTTATGTGATTAAAAATTCCAAATATACTTGAAATAACGATTACAAAAATCAATATCCACGCACCTACTAAACGTGTGCTTTTGAATATCTTGAAGAACTCACTTTTTGTAACATTCTTTGAGCGAAAATATATTGTAAGTACTGATACAACCAGTAATAGTCCTACTACTGCAAGAGGTAATTTTTGCAAAAGTGAGGAAATCATTTATTATGCACTCCTTTCCGACATTAAAATTTGTTTATATCAACAATCACAATTTCCGGCTGATTGTTGATTCTCATAATATTTTTGTTTTCAAGTCCCGAACTTATAATGAGTGGTCTTCCTTGAACCTCATATCTGCCACTAACATAATGACCGCCACGCTCCGGTAACAAACCTGCGTCATGTGTGTACAGTGGACCAATCATTGGTACTTTAACTGTGCCACCATGGTTATGTCCTGCCAGCATCAAGTCCCCCCACGATTCAGGTGAATATTCTTCAAACACCAATGGTTCGTGAATTGCTGTAATTTTTAGATTATTCTCATTTGAATACATATATTCATCAAAGCTTTCACCTGCGTATGACCAGAAGGATGATGGATTTGAGGTTAACACACCATATACATCCACATCGGTTGTGCCGATTGTTATAGTGTCTGACTTGTTTTTAAGTACCTTTACGCCTGATGCTTCAAGTTTTTTTGTAAGATCGTCTGTGATTTCCAAAACTTTACCAGGTTCACGGTTACTATCATTAAATCCGAATTTTTCATCAAGTGATTCCTGAGTTAATGGAATGTCATAATACATCTCCACTTCATTGTTGCCATATATGTAATATGAAGGTGCAACATCTGCAAGTTCTTTGCATAAACTTATAACTCTGTCATTTGATTTTGCTTTTGAATCAACTATGTCTCCGGTATAAATTATCAAATCCGGTTTTAACTTTCGGGCTCTATCAACCAACTTGATATTTTCCTTTCCATACGAACAATTATGCAGGTCGGAAATCTGAACAATTCTTATCTTGTTGTTCACCTTAAGACTGCTTACACTATAAAAGGTCTCTTTGAAATTACGATTCCCGATATAATTACAGCCAATTATCGCAATAGACGCTGCTATCGAAACAAAAATCAGGCTTATTAAAAAGAGCTTCAATACTCTTATGTTTTTCTTGGTTTTTGTAGTAAGTGTATATCCTTTCATAACATAAGCTACCTTTCTTTTATTTTTTCAATACTTTTTTATATAAGTCGTATGTGGAGTTTGCAACATCATTCCAGTTGTATTTACTGAGTATAAATTCGTCTGCACCATTTTTAAGTTCATTAACAAATTCTTCATTGTCACACATAAGCTGCAGTTTTTCTGCCAAATCTTCCACATTGCCTTTTTTAAAGTGCATTGCTTTATTTTCTGTTACTAATGTATTTTCAGGAATATCAGAGCATAAAACTGCATTACCGTATGCTAAAGCCTCTAAAAGACTAAGGGACATTCCTTCAATATCAGAAGGAAGAGTAACTACATAAGCATTGCTGTATATTTCGGTTAATACATCTCCCGAAATAAATCCAGTAAAGATAATATCAGGATTTCCCGATGCTTTTTCCTTCAGCATCTTTACATATTCATCTGTATCACTTGTATCGCCTGCGATAACAAGTTTTTTATTTGTTTTAATACTGTTATACGCATCAACAAGATAGTGAACACCTTTTTCAGCAGTAAGCCTTGATACGATACAAATATAATCACCTTTTGAAAGTCCGTATATTTTTGTAATTTCGTCTGCTTCTTTTTTAACAGGCTTATCTATTCCGTTATGAATGAGTACAGTATCACGATTATATGTTTCTTTAAAATACTCACGGGCACTTTCGCTTAAAACAATTATTTCGTCAGCGAATTTTACCATAACACGCTCTCCGAATTTTATGTACTTGGAAGCAAAACCTTTGCCCCATTTTTCTCTTTGCCAGTCAAGTCCGTGAACTGTTGCTACGCACCTTTTTCCAAACATTTTCGGAATCCACATGGCAGCACAAGGACCTTCTGCGTGAAAATGTACTATATCAAAATCCCCGAAAGTTGCACAAATCGCCGCAGTAAAGGACGCAACCATAGCAGAGAGACCTTTTTTGTTGATTGTCCACGCATTTTTCAGTGTTACACCTTTATATTTTTTGTCTTTCACCGTTCCGATATATTCATGTTCCACCTTATCGGATGTACGATTGTAACAAGTAACACCTATGCCTTTTTCTGTAAGGCGCGGGCATAAAGAAGTAAGCACATTTTCAATTCCGCCTCGTCTTGACGGAATAACCTTATGTCCAACCATTGCAACTTTCATATTTCTATCTCCTATCTTCCTGTTCCACTAATCATAACAATAGGTGTTTTGAGCATTATAAGCAAGTCACCAGGAAAAGTTCTGTTTTGTATGTAATCAAGATCCATTTCAACCCATTTTTCAAAAGGAATATCGTTTCTGTTTTTACTTATCTGCCAGGTACAAGTAAGTCCCGGAGTAACAATTAAACGAAGCTTTTGATAATCGGTATAATATTCTACCTCTCTTGGAAGTGGAGGTCTTGGTCCAACCAATGTCATATCTCCTTTGAAAACATTAAAAAACTGCATTAATTCATCAAGAGATAATTTTCTGAGAATTTTTCCAACTCTTGTTATTCTTGGATCATCTTTTATTTTAAAAACGGGACCTTCCATTTCATTCTTATCTTTTAACTGCTCAAGGAGTGCTTCAGCATTGGGACGCATTGTACGGAATTTATACATATAAAATTCTTTTCCGTGACGCCCTACCCTTTTTTGCTTGAAAAACGGTCCTGCACTTGGATCATCAATACAAATAACAATTGCTATTATTATCATCAAAGGAAGAAAGCCAATCAGAATGAGCGTAGCAAAGAATATATCAAAGAGTCTTTTCTTTCGCCAATATCCCAAATAGGATTTCTCAAGTAAAGCTTCTAACTTAACTCTTGTTTTTTCGTCAACCTTTTCTCTTTCAATGTAAGGCATTTTATAATCCTTCTTTCATCTTATTTAATCAAATTTTAAATTTATAAGCGTGTCGTGTTCAATTTTTCTCCAGGGAGAAAAATAAAAGTTTTTAAAATCCTGCCTGATTCCCACAAGCAAATCATTTTCGTCTTTTAAATATCCGGGATGAAATCCTATTTCAATATCTTTATTATGCTTTTTAGCAAGTTTTAAATATTTTGGAAGTAGTTTTTTTATTCTGACTACATTTAGTTTTCCTGAAAACAACACTCCCATAAAATATGCCGATGTTATTTCGGACATTTTAAATTCCTTGCGGTTGATAATAGCAAAGATTTTCAATAACCATTGTTTTATTAAACCCACAAGAGAATACTGAAAATAAAGCGACGGCGTAAAAATATATGGCAAAAGAGGTTCATTGGGAATTCGAAGATACGAAACCTTTATTTCCTCTTCTTTAATAACTTGCATCAGGGTTTTAAAAATAATCGGAATCATATGTGTGTGCTGATGACTGTCTATAGAAACCGACGTATTTTCGCCTATTTTATTCTTCCAGAATCTGATTTGGCTTTGTATTTCTTTATAAATTTGTTTCTCAAATTCTTTTTTTCTTGATGATAAAGAAAGACGCAACAAGCCTATAAAAGAATGTTTAAAATTTCCGTTTTCTGATACGAGTAAATCAATATCTTCTTTATTTGAAAGCGGAGTTCCCTCAACCAAATTGATATGTAAAGACACCATAACCTCTTTATCTGATAATAGCTTTTTAAAATCAGCAGATTTACTGTTTGGCAGGACACTTATTTTATTTAAAACACCATTTTCTATACAATTTTTTATGCAACTGTCTGCTCCTTCAGATATGCCATAATCATCCGCACAAAAATATATCATATTATTTACCTCTTAATCGTTAAGTTTTATAACAATGACCTTGTCTATGACAGTAATTGAATTTTTATCAGGCCAATTATTCATACTTTCTATCTTAATTCTATTAAGAAGGTCTGTCTTTTCTTCACCTGAAATAAATTTATATTTTTTTCCGCAATAATCATTTAATGCACTACATAAAACACTTTGTCCAACAATTTCATCGTCTGCTCTTAAAATATAGCCATCTGTTGTTCCTGTCATATCAGGCGGAATTAATGCACTATAAGCCTCACTTTCAGGCAGACTGCCTAAAACTAAAATTCTATCACATTCTTCTGCACCTTCGGTCTGTTCGATTCGGTCTGCAATACGGATTAAGGTGCCATAAGACTTTTCATAAGCCATATTTAGTTTATGATAACTAACATTTGCAATGATTGTCTGATTAAAGACAAGCAAAGCCACAATACAAAGAATCGCCCAGCTCTTTAAAGCATTTTTATCTGAACTTTCGTATTGAAGTATAAAGAACAGATAAAATACCACAAATCCCATTTTCATCAGGTTGTGATAATCAATACCACTATTTATAAAGCTAAGCACACTTGCACCAATAGGTAACAAAATCGCACAAACGCACAACATCAGGATTTTTGCAATATTCAACTTGTTTTTTATCACATCTGTCAAATACAAGACAATAGTCATAACAAACACAATAGAGTTTGTTATGACAAACACATTTGGTCCCGTGGAAAAATCAAAGAAATAACTAACAAAAGACTCTTTGATGGTGTATAATGCACCCGCTATGTCAATACCTTTAAAAGAAGTTGCATTGTCAAATCCCTGATACTCTAAAAGTGTAGTTCCTGTCAATTTAAGAAGAACTGTCATCACCAAATAATACAGTGCCATACCCAAAACACCTGTCAACAAGAACTTAAAGCTTTTGAATATTACTTTTTTAACATCTGTATTCTTGTAAATCAGTTCCAGAATCAAACTTAAAAGCAGAAGCATTATTGTAACTGTTATATATGCCTGATATATTCCTGCTGAGAGTGCTATCAATACCAAAGAACCAATGTAGCAAGGCTTGTCCTTTGTGATAAGCAACGCCGCAATACAAGAAAACAGAAATGCAAGAGCATAACCATCAGCCACATAGTTGTACATCATCACAGATGTTACCACCGGAAATGTAGCAACTGTTGCACCAATTAGTGCTGCTGTTATATTTTTTCTTACATCAAACATTTTACAGATACAAACTGCACCAAGACCATGAAAGATAATTGCCATAAGACCTGCAATAAAGGGCAAATCATAAAAGGAACTTGGAGCACATACTACAGGCAAAAACCATCTTCCCATTGAAAGCATATTCTGCCCATCGTATCTGAAAACAAGGGAATCCCAGTTAGGAAGCCAATTGGTAATTTTATATAAATGAGCAACAAATCCCATAACAAGTGCAGAGATAAAGCACACTTTCCACTGGGGCGAAATACTCTTTTTAATTTTATTTATAATTTGTTCAGGCATATTACCACTCCAACCACTTGAATTTATGCAAAAACTTGCCATATAGCTTGTCATACATCTTAACACCGATAATCCTTTTAATCCGTGTTGTTCTTTTGGTTACATCCGATGTCCAGGTCGCACTGTAATGATGTATGGAATATGTGCTTTTGGTTATAGTCTTTTTCCCTGTGTAATAATCCATCGGGCAAAGATACTCTCTTGGAAGAAAAACCATATCCATAAAAGTCTGATTTGTATTTTTAATATCCATACCAAGTCTTTTTATTAAGGCATCTGTATTTCGATCAGGACAAGGAGTAAGGTCAAAACTACCATCCTCCAGAACGAACGGAATATCATCATAGTCTTTTAAAAACTCTCCGATTATCGCGTTTCCTTTTTCTGCACCAAAGCCAAGTCCCGTTGCAACAATACCTTTTTCATCAAATCCCATAAAACCTTTGTTATCCAGCAAATCATCAATAGGCTTTATAAGTTCAACATCGGTATCTAAATAGATTCCGCCGTTATCATAAATTATCTTAAGCCTTGCAAAATCGCTGACAAACGCCCATTTCTTTGCTTCATAAGCCTCACGCATATAACGATTTTGAAACAAATCAAAATTGTCTTCATTATGACAGATTATTTCATACCCGGGACAATATTTTTCCCAACTTTTAATACATTTCTTTGCAAGTTTTGGCATTTCACCTTTTCCAAACCAACAATAGTGAATCACTTTTGGAATACTCATACTTCATTTCTCCATAATTCAATTAAGTTTTTAAATGCTCTTTTGAAAAATATAAAGTTTACTCCAATATACAAAGGCACTATCCAAAGAGAGTGGATGATTCCTTTTATAAGCAGCCTGATAAATGAAAGACCGCTGAAGCTATCTACATAAAAGATTGCCATTAAAGCAATAAAAACCGCTCCGTTTACTATCCAAAGTTTATATGTATTAAGCATTCCTCTGCCAAGCACTTTTTTGTTTGAATAATAAATCATCATTGTACCTCTGTATAAAAGCGCAACAATTGTACCGATTATTGCACCGCAAATTCCCCATTTCAGAATTGAAACTATTGAAACTGCTATATTTATAATCATTTCCCAAATTGCATGGGAACGTGTTTCTTCAAATTTTCCCGAATATTCAAGAACATGGTTTGAAGGAAGCTTACCGTTTGATAAAAGGTTCATAACAACAAAAAGAATTACTAAAAGCGTATTTGTATAGTTTGCATCGTTTATTCCTTTTGTGTATATCTGAATAAGTGGCAATAAAAACACTGCCATCAATGTATAAATTATAAAGGTTGCCATAATATAAAATGTTTCATAGGCATTATATACCTTCATAAATTTCTCTCTGTCAGTGTGGAACATCTGACCGAGGGCAAAACTGAACCCTGAAATAATACTTGTAATAAATGTCTGAATCTGCGAAAAGAAGATGTTATAAATCGTGTAAACACTAACCACCTTAAAATCGCACAAAAAAGACAACAGCAAAACATCTGTATTGTTAAATACCATTCCCGAAACCTGATGAACCAAAACAGATTTCCTTTGAGAAATTGCCTCATAATCAGGCTTTGTCTTAACCCTTAACCATTCATATCTTTTTTTAGCGTGAATGTATATATATATAAGCTGCAAAAGCGATAATATACAGTATGAAAGCTGCATGAGCAAAAGATTATTGGTAAGTAATATAACAACTATTTTTGCAATGTTTGAAACAAGTTGCAAAATCGTCTCAGAATTTGTTATAACATATTTTCTGCCGTCAACCTCTAAAAGTATTCTGTATTTAGCTTGCATAAAATAACTGAACAAATTTGGAAGGGCAGTAAGTATTACAATTCCGAAAATCACACCGGGATTAATGCTGGTTGGTATAATATACTCGTACATTAAAGCGATTAAAAGTACGATAATTGCATATATGATACCGACTTTAACATAGTAACTATGTGTTGCTGAGATAACAGAGCTTATCTTGTTATGATTTTTTTCGGCAACAGGTTTATAGAGTGCTTGGGTGGTCGCAAGACCTATACCCGATTCAAGCAAAACCATGTATGCAAAAATCTGCTTAATGGTGGACAGAACTCCGTTAACTTCTGAGCCGAAATTTTCAAGATAAATTCTTGGAAGAAGAAAACTCAGG
>JAZROD010000047.1:0-22789 GCA_045648505.1 Clostridia bacterium
TTCGGTAACACCAAGTTTCTGGAAGAATGTGCTATTCTTCATATTGTAAACTGTTTCTTGCTTAAATATATATTCAAGGTCTTTTAGAGGTTCGGAAAAGGAGTTGTTTATTTTTCTGCATATCTTTTTTGCGGTCGGATAGGTCTGCGGAATGGGCAAGTTCTGATAATATCTGTTCCAGTTCGTGTTGGAACTGTTGGCGGTTGCTTTCGTTTCCGCCTTTTCCTACCTCGTTTTTTAAGTACGGATATTTTTCCAGAACTGCATCCATAAACAAATCTCCCATTGTCATACTATTGAGTGCAGCAGTCGCTTTGAGTTTTGCTTTCATCGTATCGTGAACGAAGAATTTTATTGTTGTCATACGGATTTGACTATTCATATTCTTTTGCTCCTTTCTGTTTGATGGTATAAGTATGACATTTTGCACCTTTGGGCGGAAGAAACCATCATCCGGCATAAAAAAGATATGAGTAAAAATGATAAAATCAAAAAAAGAGTGGATTTTAATCGTTTTTTGCCTGTTGCACCAAAATTGTTGCTTTTTTTGTCACCTAAACCCCTTTGCAAATTGTTGTATATGTAGGAAGATAAAAATATGTCACAAAACCCGATTTATTATCGTTACTATTATAGGGGGATAAAATTATGCAGACAAATTTGATATATGCAAAGACCTTTTTAGAAAAATTAGATATTTATCATCTGGCAAAACAGTTCTATAAACACACGGTTCGCCATAAGGAGTTAGACCAAGAACCAGAATGGGTTAAGATTAGATATATCGCAGAGAATTATCTTGTGGAGCATAGGTTATATAACGATAGCGAAACCACCTCGGAAGATTACCGAGAATTTTTAAGATTTTATACTGAACTGGAAATCAAATACGAAGACCCGACTGAATTCATTTTTGATGAACATGAGAAAACCATTTTCTTGAAATTCATCGCTCTACGGCAAAAAAAGATATGAGTAAAAACGAAAAACACCTCTTTTGATGAAAAAAAAGGTGTTTTTTTACGATGAAATTAACTTTGTTGCATTTTTTCAATACTGGCTTGAAGATTTAGGAATTTCGTGGTATAATTATCGTGTATTTTTATGTGGTTCACTAAAAGGTGGAAATTCTGATGAAAAGGAGTATGTTATGAAAATCAATAACCGCCGTTATCTTGGCAATAAATATAAATTACTCTCTTTCATCAAGGAGATTGTTGAAACCGAGTGTGGCGATGTAAAAACGGTTTTTGATGTTTTTTCTGGTACAGGTGCAGTCGCCTCTGCTTTTATTGATAAAACTGTAATAGTAAATGATATTTTATATAGCAATCATTTGGCACACATCACTTGGTTTTCACCAGAACCTTTTGATGCAAAGAAAGTCCAAACCTTAATTAACGAATATAATTCTCTTGAACTGAAAAATGAAAAGAATTATATGTCACAACATTTTTCTGATACATATTTCAGCAAAAAGATATGTGTGAAAATAGGTCATATCCGTGAGGATATTGAAAAGCGATTTTCAAGTGGTTTTATCAATGAAAAGGAACAAGCAATTCTTATCACATCATTACTTTATGCTATGGATAAGATTGCAACCACCTGCGGTCATTATGATGCATATCGTAAAGGTGCAGAGCATAACGATGATTTTGTTTTAGATATGCCAGAAATGTTTGATGGTTTATCGCCAGACAATCAATGCTACAATACTGACTCTAATGCTTTGGCAAGTGATATTGTTTGCGATTTAGCATATTTAGACCCACCGTATAACAGTAGACAGTATTGTGATGCATATCATCTTTTAGAGAATGTGGCAAAATGGGAAAAACCAGATGTTAAGGGTGTCGCCAAAAAAATGGATAGGCAACACTTGAAAAGTGATTATTGTACCAGTAAGGCGACAGAGGCATTTGAACAACTTATTGCCAGATTGAATTGTAAATACATTTTATTATCGTACAATAATACCGCAGATACCGCTAATGAGCGAAGCAATGCACGATTGACCGATGAGGATATTATGAGAATTTTATCTCATAAGGGAACTGTTAAAGTTTTTTCAAAATCCTACAAGGCATTTACAACAGGCAAATCCGAGAACAATAGCAACGAGGAAAGATTGTTTTTATGTGTTGTGGATAACGATACTGTTTACTCTCCACTTAACTACACTGGTGGTAAAGCAAAACTATTACCACAGATAAAACCTTTTTTCCCTAAAAACATAACAACTATGGTTGATTTGTTTTGTGGCGGTGCAACAGTTGGTGCAAACACTTTTGCTATGCGGCATTTTTATAATGACACTACCACACCACTTGTTGGTCTGCTCAAAACATTCAGCGAAACAGAACCAGACAAATTTGTTAAAGCGGTTGAGCGAACCATCAAAAAATATGGTCTTTCAAACTCTGCAAAAAATAGTTATGAGTTTTATGGTTGTAATAGTTCTGATGGGTTGGGTAGTTACAATAAAGAGGGTTTTGCAAATCTAAAAAGAGATTTCAATGCTTTGAAAACCAAAACCCAAAAATATTATGTGATGTTTTTTGTTTTGATTGTTTTTGCATTTAACAATCAAATTCGCTTTAATTCCTCTGGTGAGTTCAATTTGCCAGTAGGCAAAAGGGATTTTAACAAAAAAATTCGTGAAAAACTCATTGGATTTATGGATAGATTAAAAAGACAAAATACAGTTTTCACAACTACATCATTCGAGAATTTTGACACATCCGTTTTGGATGCTGATAGTTTTGTTTATTGTGACCCACCGTATTTAATTTCAACTGCTACATACAATGAAAACGGTGGTTGGACAGAAACGGATGAGAAAAAACTCCTCGCATTTTTAGATAAAATCAATGCTATGGGTGTAAAATTTGCTCTTTCAAATGTTATTACCCACAAAGGCAAAACAAATGAGATTTTGAAACAGTGGGCAACCACTAACGGTTACAAAATCCATTATTTGAATTACGATTATAGCAATTCCAGTTACCAAGGTAAAAATACCGACAAACCGACACAAGAGGTGTTGGTTGTAAACTATTGAAAGGAGTTGTCCGATGGAAACATTATGGAGTATGAGTACAACTGTCCGTGAAGCAGAACGGATTGTTGGATTTTTGAAAACTGCACTTGAAATGGATGGACAGGTCTGGGATAAGTCAGCACAAATCCGTTTTCAAGTTTTACTCATCAAGAACAGGCAGTATCTTAATGACCCTGACAACACACAAACTTTCAATAAATTAAATGCTGAACAAAGTGCATTGTTGAAAAACAAAAGCATTGATATGACCTATGAACAGGCACTTGATATTTTCGAGACAAAGGAATATGAAGACCCACCGATGCGAGGCAGACAATCTATGTCGCCATTGCAGAAATTAGGTTTAGTTTACATTATTGATGATAATGGTTCGAAAGTTGTAACAGTTACTGAGGTAGGCAAAAAACTTGCAGCAGGCGAAATTGAGTTCAACGATTTTATGTTGGATAGTCTTTTGAAATTTCAATATCCAAATCCGTATGAAAGCGGATTTAAGGATTGGAATACAAAACCATTCATTAACACACTGCGACTAATTAAAACAGTAGATGAATTGTGCGAAAAGCAAGGCAGAAAAGCAAAAGGAATTTCAACACTTGAATTTGGAATTTTTGCATTATCATTACGGTCATATGATTTGGTTGATGATGTTGCTGAAAAAATCCTTGCTTTTAGAACACAATACGAAAGTTATTATGATGATGCTGACCGTGATGTGTTTGTAGAAAATTATATCAACGATTATCTTTTTGAATTTCAAAATCCTGTTAAAAATGTTAAAGAATACACGGATAATATGGTTCGATATTTGAGATTAACAAAGTATATTTATATTCGTGGCAAATACTCCCACACATACATTGACCTTGAACCTCGCAGAATGACCGAAATCAACTCTATTCTGGAACACGATTCTGGTTCTGCAAAAGATTATTCAAAGGAACAGTGGGTTGATTATATGGGTACTTATGGCACATACAATCTCCCATTTGAAACCGTGCCTGTTTTGACAGGTATTCTTACCGAGGTTAATACAGAAATCTCTCATATTGAAAATTCTCTTGGTATTATTCCAACACAATCCGCTATACCTGTAACCAGTAATGATTTGAAATCTGTTATCGAGGAAAGACGTGCATATCGTACCAGATTGCAAAACCTTGAAATCAAAAAATCTTATCACGAGGACATATCAAAAATTGATGGTGCTATTGAGGCACTCAATGACATTTTGCAGAGAAACAAACCGAAACTGGCAAAGAAATTTTCTATCGAGTTGGAAAAGTGGACTAATGTGGCATTAAATATTATTAACGATGCTGTATTTATAAAACCCAATTCGCCTGTTGGCGATGACAACGAACCAATATATACCGCACCGAATGGAGTTCCCGATATAGAGTGCTATTATGAGTCTTTTGGAGCAGTAGCAGAGGTAACAATGTTGACAAGTAGAGACCAGTGGTACAATGAGGGTCAACCAGTTATGCGACATTTGAGGGAATTTGAAAATAACAATGCTGACAAACCAAATTACTGTCTGTTTGTTGCTCCCAAATTACATGTTGATACTGTAAACACTTTTTATAACTCTGTAAAATATGAGTACGAGGGCGAAAAACAGAGAATTATACCCATAACCATATCCCAGTTGATTAGATTGTTGAAAATAATTAAATCTACTGCTTTGGCAGGTAAAAAGTTCTCGCATAAAGATTTGATGCAGTTTTATAATGAATGTGTGGATATATCTACTTTAAGGAGTTCTACTGAGTGGTCACAATTTATCGAAGATAAACTATCTTCAATGGAATTGCGATTTGTAGCATAAATAAAAGTATCACTTAGTTGATATCATTGGTATCAGTAAGATGATACTTTTTGTGGTATCACTTAGTTGATACCATCCGGCATAAAAAAGATATGAGGAAAAACGAAAAACACCGCTTTTGAGTAAAAAGGCGGTGTTTTTTATCTGTTGCATCAAACTTGTTGTATTTTCTCATATCTTTTATGCTCTGTTCGCAAGTGAAGTGCAACGACTTAAATGCTCTGTCTGACCGTAGGGAGTTGGATGGAGCATTTTCTTTTCGAAGAAAACTCAGTTCTTGTGGAAAATTTTTGCCACAAGATATACTGAGTTATATTTTTGTCAAAAAATATAATCGTTTACATTTCGTAACTCTCATATTTATTTTAACTAAAAAAGAAAGGAGTTCGAATGAACGATGAAACTATTAACAAAAGAAATTGAAGAAAGGTTACAAAAAGCACCTTTATACAGTAAGGACGGAAAGGGTAAAAATGCCGAGGTTCTTGTTAGGTTCTCTATACCAAACATTGCGGAATATTTGGTTACCGAAGCAGAACAACAACCCGATGGGAGTTGGTTAATGTTTTCTTACGGCAAAATTCACTTTTGGGAATGGGGTTACATTTCAAGTGAAGAAATTGAGGGCATCACTCTTCCAGATGGCACAAGGTTTAACTGCATACTATATGATGGAAAAACCGTGCAAGAGGTGTATGATGAAATCCAGAAAGAAAAAGAAGACCGAGAAGACCGTTCGAATGATGAAGAAAGGTAAGGTGGTCTTATGTCTGAAATCAATGCAACCTTATCATTCCATATGGATTCCAGACACAACGACAAGCACGATTTAAGGGAAATCTATGTTCCTTATGTGGACTATTCCAGAACCCATCAGAACTATTATGCAGAGTTCAACACCAGTAGAGAAAAGGCATTTGAATTTTTGTTTTCCGAAAGTCAAAATTCTTACAATGAAAAGCAGACCAGAAACGACAGAAAAATCGAAAACTATCTAAGCAAACTATTAGAAGCACAACAGGAACAGGAAAAAATTATTGCTGAAAAAAGAAGAGCAGGATGCTCCTACAAGGAATTAAAAAAATTTCGCAAAAGAGTTTGTCCCTCATATCAATTTATAATTTCTTTGGGAAATATGCAGGACAATCCAGAATTTGTTTCAAAAGATGGTTCTTTATCAGATGTCGCAAAAGAAATTCTGGTTGAGTATTGTAACGGTTTTCAAGAACGAAATCCAAATTGCTATCTCTACTTATCAGCAACCCATGGAGACGAATGTGGAGTTTGGCATCAGCATAATTCGGTAATATTTTTTGCAGATGGATTTACCAGAGGAATGAGCAGACAAGTATCACAGAAAAAAGCATTAGAAGCAATGGGATTTTACTCTGATACTGAAAAAGGTGCGGATGGGAAGATGCACCTCGCCATCGAAAAATGGCAAATGCGGGAAAAAGCGGTTCTTCAATCCATCTGCCAATCGCACGGCATAAAAATTGTCGCTGGTAAAGACAGTCACGAGCATCTTGACCGTGAACACTATATAATATCTCAGCAGAAAAAAGAAAATCTAAAAATGCACGAAGAAATAAATAATCGTGCTGAAAAAGTGGTCGCAGCACAAGAACAGATTGATGCACAACTTTCTGATATCAAGAACTTTATGGAGAATACGGACAACGGTGCGGTTTATTCTATTTTTGCTGAGAACCGTGCAAATCAAGAAAAAATCTCTTTGTATGAAAAGCAGAACAGATATACCTATCTCTTACTTGCAAATATCTGGGAACAATATAAAAGAGAAAATGCACGATATTGGGATATCTACCATCGTGAAAAGGAAGACCTATATACATCGCTCCAAAACCTTAAAAAAGGATTTCAATATAACAAAAGAAGAATTGGCGAAATTCTTTATGACCTATCTGATAGCGGTGTATCGCTTTTAGGGAAATTATTTCTACTCATTGAATTGCTTGGTGTGTTTATTGATAACTCGTATTTAAAAAAATCGCTGAACGAAGCAGAGCAATCTTACAAGGAGTTGAAAGATACTGCTCGTAAAGTGTTAGATGCTTCAAAAGATACCAGTATCGCCTTGAAATCTAAGGATATCGAGACAGTAGAGACCGCCGTTCAGAACTGGAATCTCGTTACGGAAATGATTGACAGGGATTTGAAAATTCACTTTAATTCTATTGATGAACAATATAAAGGGAGATAAAAAAAGGTATGAGGAAATTTGTCCTCATACCTTTTTGCTATTATTCGTTTTCATTTTCGACCCATTCAAAAAACACAGGTAGTTTTTTAGGTGGGTTTTCAATTAGTTCATATGGTTTTAAAGCATAGGCATCCATATACAAGGTGTATTTGAAAATGGACGAAAAAGCATCACGAAATCCAACGGATATTTGCCATTTATCAAGCATATGTGGATTATTTGGAGCACTAAATGAACCAAGTCTTTTAACATCCACAAGTTCTCCGTATTTTGGTTTTAAATGTTCTAAATAAAAATATTCTGTACTAACCATATTTAAAGGAATTGGCGAATTGATGGATGTTCCATATACTGCATCGTTAGCGGTTGAAATTAAATAAAAATTACCAACACAAACTGAATACTTTATTCCAATACAATATGTTCCTTTTTCTTCTTCTGAGGATGCATTTTTGTTTATGAGACCGAAACCAACCGCATAAATATCTGTGTTTTTGCAATCAAAATATTTGGTTGCTATTTCTAAGATGTGGTCGCAGTCTTCTCCATATTTAAAGAATTCCGCTGGGTACATCATTGAGCACATTACAATAGCAGATGGTCTGTTGTTTATTGTTGCAGAAACACAAGCATATTCTTCTGAATAACAAACCTCTTTTACATCTTTTATGTTCTGTAAATTTTGTTGCATAAGTAAAAAGTCCAGACCTAAGCACTGCATACTCTCATTTAATTCTTTTTGAGAATGCATTTTATTAGTTGATATCTGTGTTTGTGATTGTTCTTTTTTTCCAAATAACGATTTTAATATTCCCATATGTTTCTCTCCGTTTTTCTCGTTTTATAATATTTAATTATACAGTCTTTATTTACAAATTACCAACATTTTTTACAGGGTTCATAACCACGATTTTCCGCTTCTGATTTTGAAACTTGTGTTGGATTTTTCATATTACTACACCCAGAGCGACTATGATATTTAGAACCAGAGTTAGGTATCCATACCAGATTTGAACTGCCCGTAGAATTATTTGTTTCTTGTTCGGGTGTAATAATTGTTGGGGTCGAACTTGATGTAGTATTAGAGTTTGTTTCTTTGCTCGAACCTGTTGTATAATTGATGGTTATATCTGGTTGAACATTGTAGCAATAGACATTAAACATTATTCCATCGCCATCATCCTCGATTGAATATGCTTCCATTTGAACACCAGAAGCAAGTAAATTATTTCCTATGTATATGGGGGTAATTCTATATGCCACATGGTTGTTGGTTTCCTTAATATAATCAGCAACCATATTTTCAAATGGGAGCATACCGTTAATATTCAGATATTTCGTACCAGTAATAAGATTGCTCTTATTTGCATTTTCAGCAGAAAGTTGCCATCCAATTAAATGGCAACGGTTATACAACCAACCACCACTTACACAATCGTATTGTGCCTGTTGCCATCCAGTTGGTTTTATACTGCTTATGTTACCTCTTTCTTCATTGGCGGATGGCATTGTATCTTTACCAACAGAAGCGATTGCTACTCGTGTTCTTCCTAAATTATCCAAGTTGCTATATTTTTCATACCCTTTTGTTGTGAGTTCGGATGCTGAGAAATTAGGAACATTATTGTTAATAACAACATAAGGTTTGCCAGAATAGGCAGGAATAGATGATGGGTCTATTGTTGTTGCAATTCCAGAACCTACAATGTTGGTTGATGGTTTACTTGTTTCCGAATTTGTCGAATTATTTGTTTCTTTGGAAGATGTGGAATTACTTGATGTACTTTCTTGATTAGATAGATTTGTTTTTGAAGAAGCATCTTCCGAAGAAACATTGTCATCTATTGTTGATGAAATAGATGATGTGTCTGTTGAGTTTAATTCAGGATTTGTAATTGGCGATAGACTTGTACCAACAACAAATAACACCAATGCCAAAACAATCGCTAACCAACTTTTGATTTTTATTTTTTTCTTAAAGAAATTGCGGATTGTAGGGATTGGTAAAAACAATATTGTTGCCAGAACAAGAAATAAGGTAGAAAAATGAAAACCGTTCGCCAAAGTACAAATGCCAAAAGTCGCAGCAACTATCCATTGTATTATTTTTAATGCTAATTTCATTTTATGTTCTCCTGTAAATTTCTAAGGTAATCTTTTTGTGAGAATTACCAACAAAATTTTCTGTGCTAACTTTTTTGAAATTCATTTCTTTTAGATTGAATTCAAAATAAACATCAGCGGGGTAATGTCTATTCCATTGGAACAGATATATTTCCGTAACATCATCAATCGGAATTTTTGTATTCTCCACGAAACAAATATCTGTTTCTGAACATTCAGAAAGGAAATTATTTGATATTTTTAACCGTTCTGTACTATCAAATAATTTTGCAGAATAATCATTGAGATAGATTTTTCCATTACCAATAAGTTCTAACAATTTTTTTATTACAATAATGTCCTTACTTAAACGGCGATTATTAAACAATAGACCGCCAGATTTTTCAATACATACTGCTATTCTCATTTTCACACCCCCATATTTAATATTACTGCTTTAACTAATTATAAAACAGCACTCATAGAATATGTTTTCTTTCTATTTTATCACTTATGGTATATATAAGTCAATCTTTTGATACCTATGAGTGATTTAGTTTATCGCCTATGGTTATTATAATTATAATAACAAGATAAGTGGGGTAATAAACTTTGGCAGATATAGAACTATTAAAACAAATTGGAGATAGAATTTTCAAGAAAAGAAAAACTATGAAAATGACACAATCAGAACTTGCAGAAAAAGTAGGAGTGTCAACTCAAATGATTTCCAATTTAGAATGTGGCAAAAAAGCAATCAGACCAGAAAATTTAGTAAAAATTTGTGAAGTGCTCAATATGAGTGCAGATTATATTCTAACTGGAAACAACACAAATAATGCCATTGATGAAATCATTGGCAAGTTGGCAAATTTAACCTCTGATGAATTACAAATGGTAAATGAAATGATTGATTATATGAGTAACAAAAAATGACAGTATTTCTACTGCCATTTTTTTGTTATGTGTAAAATTATTTATTTAATCCCGAAAATCATAATTAGTATAGATGTTGACTTTGATTTTTGGCGGAACTCTATCTTTTTTTAATTCAAAGTATAAAGGTAGGTTCATCGCTTTCAACAAATTTCGCCACGATTTGACATTATAATAAAATGCCAAGGTCTGCCATCCTCTTGTGCCTTTGGTTCGCTTCTGGTTAAATTCCTCTTGTGCCTTTGGTTTAATTCGGTAATAATCTTCAAGAAACTCTTTGGTGTATTTTTCTTTAAGTTCATCGAATGATGGTTTGTGAATTGGGTAGTTCTGGTCTAACCATTCGCCAAGTGTGATTTTATATTTTTGTTTAATTACTGGATGCGGTGGCATACCTTTTCTTTTGAAATCAGATGCCGTTGGTATTTTTCCATAGTCAAGAATAAACTGGTCTACGGTATCACGAATTGACTTATCAGACCAATGAATTAAGGGTAATTCATCGTGAATATCCTGTAATAACCGTATTACCTCAGCATATTCTTTGTTGTTGGAAAGTGCCTGTATTGCTTGGTTTAATGCCTGTTTTCGTGTCATTGTTTTGAACTCCTTTACGGTGTTCTCAACCTCTACACAGTCATTCCTATGATTATCGGCGAAATACGTCGCTACCTTAGAGATAATAACTCAATAAGGGTAAGCCGTTCCATAAAAGATACGGCCTATCGCGCTATGCAAGCCAAAGAAAAGCTTATGAACGAAACCCAAAGAGAGCCTACAATAAGCGAAATTGCGGCGGCACTGGATCTGCCTCGCGAGGATATTGTAATTGCCCTTGAAAGCATAGTAGACCCCATTTCCCTTTACGACCCAGTTTACTCTGACGGTGGCGACACCATATATGTCCTCGACCAGATAGGTGATAACAACGATGACCGCAACTGGCTTGATGAAATCGCCTTTAAGGAATCTATCAAGAATTTAAGTGAACGGGAAAGAAATATTTTGGCAATGCGGTTTATAAGGGGCAAAACTCAAATGGAAGTTTCAAAGGAAATCGGCATTTCACAAGCGCAAGTCTCCCGTCTTGAAAAAGGCGCTATCAGTAAAATTAAGGGTGAATAATAACAAACCGACGAGCAATTAAATGCTCGTCGGTTTTTATTACTATTGCTTTTCCTCTTCGTTTTTCTTTTTAAGTTCAAGATGAATCAGAATACTTAAAAGCGCGCGAAGAAGGATTACGGCACCCAAAATATAAAGTTCGCTCATATCCTTAACCAAAACGGTTTTAAGAATCTCGGCGCCCATTTTAAATTCAAGACCCGTTGCAAGACCTCTTGCAATATTGGTCTGCAACTCGAAGTTCTTTTTCATAAATAAATTCTGTATATAGTGCCAGAAGTTTTTAATTGCGGTCCAGGAAACAACGAAAATTCCCATTACTTCAATTATAGAAATTACATAGGGTAAACCTGTTTTTATAATATGTTCTATTGCGTTCATATTACTTCCCCTTTAGACATCTGATTTATAAGTTAATTATACTATAACCAAAATATAATTTCAATAACAAAAATCCCCCTATGGTAAGGGGGATTTAAAATATTAGTTTTATGACGCGTCTTTTAATTTTTCTTTATTTGACGGGAGGGGCGACCCCTCCCCTACGGATTGTGCGGTTTCTAGCATATTCTCGGCGAAGATGCCGTAGCCCTTTTTGCTATCGTCTATGAGGACATGGGTGACGGCGCCTTGTAGGGACAAGCGTCCTCGATTGTCCGTTTCCGTTTTGAAGAATTGGACTTCCGCTCACCGGTGTGTCAATATAGGACCAACATTTTAAGACATAGAACTGTCCCTGTATTGAGAATAAAGTTAAATAACCTAATCCAAAAATACGCAATAGATTCCAACGAAAAGAATAAAAAATCACACCCCGAAAAGAGAACTTCTCTTTTCGGGGTGTGTTATTAAGGGAAACAAGTAATATATGCTTAAATTTTAATTGATGGTATATTTAAATAATGCAGCCGTGCGATTTATATCATCTGTAAGGGGTATTTTAAAGGGATTATCACTCAAAGAAACGCTTCCCGCCATTACCAAAGAGCTGTTTGGCAACAGTACAGAATCGTAAGGCGTATCATTTATATCGCATCTGAAAATCTTGCGGCCCAGTTCTTCTCCGCTGCTGCTGAAGGAAGCGAGATATACGCAAAACACCCGTTCGCCTTTTTCGTTTTTTGAAATTTGTTCGCAAGGATATTTTACTTGGTATCCATCAAAGTAATCGGACATACCCACAGCAAAGGCAACCCCGTCTTTTATATGGATTCCGAAAACCGTATCAACTGCCATTCCTTTGTTTGAAAGCGGAACTTTATAAACGATATCACCGTTTTTATCTAATTTAACAAGCATACGGCGATAAGGCATAGACCGTTCAACGCCCATCTCCCAGAAGGAATCTGCGCCGTACCAATCGGTACCTACCGCAAGATACATATTGCCATCTTTATCTATGGTGGCTTCTTCTATCCAGTCATTTCCGCCACCGCCTAATGTTTTCGCCCAAGTAAGTTTTCTATCAGAAGAAAAATGCAGTAAAGCTATTTCGGTAGCTTTTGAATTGTCATATACTTCTGAAAGCGAAGAGTATTTGTTTGCTAACTCTTCGTTACAAGCAGTAAAAAGGTAAAACCCACCCTTGCTATCGGCAATTATTTCCGAATCCGAAGGTTCGACATTTTTCATAAAGTCGATAGTTTCTATTAGCTCACCATCTTTATTTAAAAAAGCAATTCTAAACCTTCTACTTATATACGGTGAGTCCATAGACACAAACGATATTGCTATGAGGTCTTGCGATATTTCTTCGATATCCTGCACTGTTCCCCAAGATTCATCATCTACAAAAGGCGTCGACCATTCGATTACAAAACTGCTATTGAGTTTTGTAATGCTTGGCGGGACAGATGAAGCGGTAACAAATCCGCCATCACTGCAAACCGCCAGTTCATCAAAACTAACTTTATCATACGAATATTCTTTTGTAAGATTTAGGTTTTTGTCATATACCCGTATAATTGCGTTAATGCTATCTTCTTGTTTTACGCAAGTAATTGCAAATCCACCATCGGAAAGATTTACCATGTCTCTAAAGCAAATATCGCTATCTTTAAGCGAAAACTTCACTTCGGGCAAATTGCTTTTTACGGCAGGTGAGGGTGTTGCGTTTTCCATCTCGGTTTTTTCTTCTGCACTGGAAGATATATTTGAGTTATCTGCCGAATCTTCTTGGATGGTTGGCTTTTTGTTTTGGGTTGAATCGGGTTTTTTAGAGTTGGAATCGGAAGTAATTTTATCGGTATCCGTTTCTTCAAAAACCGAAAAATATGAATATTCGCTTTCGCTTACCTCACCGCACCCGCAAAAGCTTATAACCAATCCCAAAATCAAAACAATGGATACTATTCTTTTCACTTTATCTCATCCTTTCGTTTCTGCACAGCCGATTTACGAAACTCGGCGGGTATATGTATTTTAATTTTACGGTTTATACTCTATTGGAAGTTCGAAAGCGCTGTAATATATTTCACCATCATCACGAACAAACCTATCGGTTGTATAAAATATGTTTGTATCTTTTACAAGTAGGTCATTAACAAACTCAAATTGCAATAAGCCGTTTTTGCTTTGTGCATATATGTCAACAAAGAATGTCTCTTGCGACACATAAACATCTTCCTTATCCATAACATTTGTCTTATTGATAATAGATGATATTTGATTAAAAGTGGTGTTATTTATAGAAACACTTTTTACTTTCGAACCTTCGATATTTATATAAAAATACCGATAATTATCTATATCATCGTAATATAAAATTGCTTGATGTAAATATTCCTCTGAACACCATATTCCGCCAAGTTCGCTATACAATAAATTACTGTTGTTAGCATCTAACAAGTAAAGTTTATAAATATCGTTTTCTTTGCGAAATAAAAAATCAAAAAATTTGGATTTATTATTGTGTTTTTTATTTTCGCTTTTCTCAATAATATGAATGTTCGCAACAGCTTTTTTATCAATATCACTAATGGGATTTAAATTTTTCACATTATATAAATAGTCTTCCAAAAGCACATAATTTTTTTCGTTGAATTTTAACATTGCCACATTATAATTATCTATTTCGATAATTGTGCCGGTATCTCTTATTGAATGCTGGTATTTTATTTCGTGCGAAATATTAGAAATATGTATATGGATAAACGGTATCATCATAATTGTACCCAAAACAAGCATTATAACTGCGAACACTGGTTTTTTGGTATAATTTGAAGATTTTTTAATTCTTGAGAATATTAATAATAACCCTATAATAAATAAGGTTGCACCCAAAATTAACAACGCAATTATAAAAATTAAAAATATCAAGCTCACGAGTGCACCCAAATTTATCTACACTCCTTAATGTATTTCGTTTTTTCTTTTTTGCACCGCCGATTTACGAAACTCGGCGGGAGTTGTGCCTGTTATTTCTTTGAAAATTCGGTTGAAGTGTTGTACTGTTTTAAATCCCACCATATTTGCAATATCTTTAATCGGCACATCGGTAAAAGCGAGTTGCTTTTTTGCAATAGTAATTCTGTACTGCATCAAATATTCGATTGCCGTACAACCGAGTTCTTCTTTCATAAGTGCGGTAAGAGTAGTGTGGTTCATTCCTGCATTTGTCGATATATCGGAAAGGGTTATGTTTTTCCCGTAATGCCCCTCAATATAAAGCACGGCGTCACGAAGCTTGGGATTATTTATAATGGGTGTATTGTCTGATTTTTGATGAGTAAGACCGTAACCGATAAGCCCGTACATACGCTCTAAAGCAATAATAATCTCCATAAAATAGGACCGACCACGGCAAGACCAATACCAATCTCTTTGCTCTGTTAATTCTTCCATCATATAATCAGCGGCGTCCGCAATCTTTTCCACTTGCGTGTTGGCGATAGGGATAATGTGCGCCTTATCAATAAAGGGTTTTAACATAAACATATCGTGAGTGGTGGCAATATCACCGTAATTTTTAGAGCGCAAAATGGAGAAGGTCATATTTACATTCAAAAATGAAGGGTGGAAATAGACACAGGTATAACGGGCTTTCGATTTTGAAACAAACACAGGATTTTCCGATTCATCAAAGCACAGAAATGCGGGTGCAGTAGCGGTATTTTTCTCGCTCTTTATTTCAAAGTCTAATTTGCCTTGTGTTAGTATAATCAGCAAAAAGCACTTATCCTTGATATTGATATTATCAAGAGAACCATCCTTTACGCATTCAACAAAAGCAACTTTTCCCTCATTATACTTTCTGCCAACAGTAATGTGTTCCATTTTCCCACCACCTTAAACTACATTTATTTTATCATAATATGTAGAGCGATACAACAATTTAACTTTATCTATTATCAAATTTCTTTTATCTGAAATTAAACGCATACAAAAAAACCGTTGCAGAAAATCTGCAACGGTTCTATTTTACGACGCTTCTTTTAAACGGGACGTCGAGGCGCCGTCCCCTACATTGTTGGAGACAGATTGGGCGGTGGCAAGCATATTTTCGGCGAAGATGCCATAGCCCTTTTGGCTATCGTCTATGAGGACATGGGTGACAGCGCCTATAAGCTTACCGTTTTGAAGTATTGGGCTGCCGCTCACTAATGTGTCAAGACAGATACAACACATTTTTATGACGATTTTCAGCCTATTTTTACCTAAAAATGCTCATTTTAGCTTGAAAATGTGTAAAACAAAGACCATAAGAATAATTTTGGCTGATTTTTGTATCATTGTACATCCGGTATCACACCTTCTGATTTTTTATAATCCAAGACACAGAACCATCCCTGTTTTTCTCAGAACAGTCCCCTGTCAATATAATTTTATAATAAAAACCGAGCAAAGTTATTTGTGCTCTGCTCGGTTCCTTGTTGTATTATGCAAAAGAGGATTTAGAATCTTCATCGCATAATACATATAACTGATTTTTGGCTCTTGTAATCGCCACATAAAACAATTTCATTTCATCTATCATTTGTGTTTTCTCATCTTCGCCAAACACTTGGAAAAGACATACATCAGGGTGTAACATCGGTATATTACCCTCGTCAGCCTGAAGAACAATTACAGCATTAGCTTCTTCGCCTTTTGATTTATGTATTGTTTTAACCTCAATTTTTCTTTCGCATATTTTTTCAATTATACGCCTAAATTGGTCTGTAGTCTTATCATAAAACAAATTGGTTCTACTTAAAATCAAAATTTCTTCATCTTCAGGAAGCATTTCTATTATTTCAATAATTTTTTGAACATATCTAGCTGCTTCGACTTTTGAACTAGTTGCCATACTTGTCTGCCAAATACACTCTTCGCCGTCGAAAAGTTTTCTGTAAAGTGGTTCGTATGGGTTCATAAAAACTTTGTTTATATAATGCCTTTCAAAAACACCTTGTTCTTTGGAGCGACATTTTGAAGCGGCTCCCGCGTTAGGTATCCTGTTCATAAAAGCATTTGCTTTAAGAACAATATTAGAGTCGCTTCTATAAGTGGTTGTAATATAATATTTTGAACTGTCAGTAAAATACTTATCAAATTCATCAAAGTATATCGGGTCAGACCCTGCGAAACGATTTATCGCTTGACAGTTATCCCCAACACAAAAAACTTTAAGAGAGGGATTTCGACTTTTAATTGAAACAATCAGCTCATAAAATAATCTGCTAAAATCTTGATATTCATCAATTAGAATCCACTTGTATTTTTTAACAATTTCATCACATTCACCAGATTTAATTCTATTTATCGCTATCAACAAACATTGATTGAAATCCATCGTGTATCTATCAAATTCACTTAAACGTTCTATGTTATTTGAATTGTTTATCGCACTTACATATTCTCGATACACCAAATATCCCAATCTTAGAAACGCTTTTTCTTTTGGGTTTTCAACCTTGTCTGCAAGATGTATAAACTCGTCCTCGCGCTCAAAGAAGGTTTGTTGATATTTATTAACGAATTGTTCCATCATCGTAGAAAAACGGTCTTTTGCTTTCTCAAAAACCCTGCGAACAATTTCTTCGCGGGGCAATTTTACACATTTAACTCCGTGCTTTTCTAAAAATGACTTTAAAACTTTTTCAATTTCTAATCGACACAAAGTTTCTTTATCATCTGGGTTAGCATCAATGAATTCTTTATGACAAGTTTCTAAAAGTTTTTTAACTCTTAGAAATCTATCTTCATAACATCTATATTTGCAATTAAATCGCCAATCGTTCCAAAACTTTTGTTTGTTCGCTCTATTGTGCAAATAAACCGAAGCATCGCCAACACGCTTTGTAAAACTTGTCTTTTCGCTTTCGGTGGTTTTATCCGTTATTGCCCAATGTTCCCATATTAAATCATAATCGGTTAAATAAAAATCAGGGGCAATTTCCTTAGTCTCTTTAATATAATTTTCTAATGAAACATTGTCGCCTGGAATTATATTGTTTAAGTAATATCGATTTTCGTATATGTAGTTTATATCGTGCTCAAACAGAAAATCCGCGATATACATTTCATCTATCGATTTAACTTTTTCTCCGTTCAATGTTTCATATCTACAATTACGGAGATATTCATAATATGCTTCGGCAGAAGAAAACTTTTTTCTATCGATTTTCAATGTGTCTGCCAAAAAGAACTCACCCAAAATTTCTTTAAATTTATCATTTGTATCGCACAAATAATTTATAACCAATTTAATTAATTTGGTTTTTTCATCACCTATTATTTGTCCTACTACACCTGAATATCTTTTAGCAAAAGAATGAAATGTGTTGACAACATCGTAAGAACGAAATAAATATTCGTTGTTTATAGAACATTGTAGATTTATTCTTTTTGCAAGTTCGTCCTTGGCGTCTCTATTAAAGCAAAATGCTTTTGCTTCGTCTTGTGTTAGTTTTTGATTATAGAATAAGTCGACAAGTTTTGCTGTTAAAACCCTTGTTTTTCCAGAACCTGCTCTTGCGATTATTTGGGTATCAGATTTGCTTAAAACCGCATTAAGTTGTTCTTTATCCAAATAGAAAGGTTGTCCGTTTAGTTTTACATATTTTTCGAAAAAATCTTTTAATCGATATAATTCTTCGTTTTCTTGTCTAATTAAGTTTTCATCAAAGATAAGAGACTTTGCTTTAGTTGCTAACGAAAGATAAAACACTTTATCTTCGCCTGTGTCTTTTTTTATTGTCTCACCGTTTTTGCCAATTAATACAATTCTTTGGTCTTTTAACGTTGTATCATACTCTAAAAACTTTATTGTAACAGGAATATATTTTTTCTTAAATGCGCCGTCTGAAAAGAACGCCTGCATACCATCCTTAACACAATCAACATCAATTTGAACCATATTGGTATTGTTCATAATATCCTCTTGATTATATTAAATTCAAGGCAAGTAAAACTGCAAGTAAAACTATAATTGCCCCACCTAAAATTTTAATTGTTTTGAATTGACCGTTCATTGTTTCTTGGATTGAGGCAAATTTTTGTTCGCAGTTGCTTTTGAAATCATCTAAAACAGACAAATATGTTTTAGATTGATTGTTCGTATTTTCTTCGATTGATGATTTGAATTCTTCAACTTGTCGATTTAACGAATTGATATGCTCCTTAATTTCGGTATTCATATCATTTAATTTTTGAAGAGTTGCTTCCTCAATAATTTTTTGATTTGTCTCTAAGTTTCCGATTTTAGATTCAAGTTCAGTCTTAGTCAATTCAAACTTTTCTGACAATTGTTTTAAAGTATATAAATTTGAATTGAGTTGTTCAATAGCTTCGGAAATCAACGCTATTGAACCATTTGAACGGTTCATATTGTCGCGGAAAGTTTCGATTTCGTTTTTTAATTCTTCTATGTTCTGAAACATAATTATTCCTCCATTTTTGCATTAGCTTCTTTTGCTAAAAATCCGTAATAGACAATATCAAGCGGTAATCTAGTATAAATTATATTTACCACATCTTTAACGCTATAATATTCAGAAAATTTATTGATTAACCTTAGTTTTTCATCATCATTGCAATTCGAATAAAATTTATATAGATGTTCAAGCAAGCTTCTTCTTTCTATGTTTGAAGCATTATCAACGATACGTAAAAATCTGTTGGTAGAATCTTCTGAATTTCTTTGGAATTGATACAGATAACAAATCAAGTCAAGTTTTACATTATAGCTTGAAGACAACAATTCTTCTGCCGCACTAGACATTTTTCCGTTTATCATTTCAGGACTTGAAAGGAGTTCTTCGTGCGATATTTTATCTATATATTTTTTCTCATCTTCAAGTGTCTGCAACGTTGCAGAGAAATAACTGCTTAATTCCTTTAAAATGTCATTTTTATCGGTATTACTAGAATAGTAATTGAAAAATTCAATTACATTCATAAGCTGTTCGCGATGATACCTTAAAAATTCATCATAAAACCATTTTTCAAAAATGTAAATTACATCTTCAATTCGGTCAGCATTACTGATTTCATATATAAATTTACCGAAATTACCCATTTGATTTAAATATGAAATCACTCGGTCTTTAATCTTTTCCAAAATATCTTTGGTAAATTCCACTTCAATTTGAATACAAAGCATAGATTGGTCTTCAAATTTTACATACCAATTTTCGACAATTCCGAGCAGGTGTAATTTATATAAATATTTTTGAACTTTTAGTTTATCGCTCTCGTTTTGTTTAGGTATCTCGATAACCATAAAATTTTCTGTGCTTTTTAATGAGTTGTATAAAGCACATACACCTTTTGCAGAAGCGTTATAACTCTCAGATGAACCTATTGTAGAACGGAAAAGAGAAGACAATTCCGAGTTAGTAATATTTATAATGTTAATTATCTCATCAATAGATGTTTCAAAATTTATTAATTTTGTTTCAGGTTTGGTAAGATTACTATTATCAATAAATATAACCGTAGATTTGCCCGAATTTAATGTTCTATTTGCTCTTCCGATTTCTTGAACATATTGCGCTTTCGAATTTGGAAGCCCAAAATGAACAACACTTACAACACTTGGTAAATTTATTCCTATGCCCATTTCACCGTCCGCTATTAACACGTGTTTTCGACCTGCTATAAAGTCTTGATAAGAATAAGTGTGTTCTGCGTCAAAACAGCTTGTGTCATAATTTTCTAATTTAAACAACTCGCTCGATAGAGCTTTTGCTTCGCGATTATTTCGTGTGAAAACAATCATTTTATCATCTTCGTTTTCCCTGTGAGAAATGAATTTATTGATTGTTTCAATTAATGAAACAAGTCTTTGTTCTTCGGTTTTACACGGAATATATTCAAACGAAAAATTGCCAGCGTTGAAATTTATTGGTTGTATAACATCGGAATTAGTGATTTTTAGTTGTTGCACAATATCCGATAAAATTTTATGGTTTGCCGTAGCTGTAAATCCTAAGAATTTGCAATGGTCTAAGAACGCAAATAGATTATTACATAACATTAAATAATCTGGTCTAAAATCGTGACTCCAATTACATATAGTATGCACCTCATCTAAAACAACATTTGAAATCATTAGACTTGAATTATAATGAATGATTTTTAAAACCAATTCATAAGATTGCAAATCTTCGGGTGTCATATAAATAAACTTATGGTCAAGCGAAAGTTTAGAATTACCATCTTCCAAATATATTGCACAATCATCAATGCCGTGTAATTCCGAAAGATTTCTTTTTTGGTCTTTAGCCAAAATTTTGGTTGGAGATATTATTATTGTTGGGCAGGGAGAAAGTAGTGCATTCATATAATATACAATTGATTTTCCTGCACCCGTAGGCATAACGCAAACTGAACATTTTTCAGAGTTGAGAATCTCTTTTATTGCCTCTAATTGTCCGGCTCTAAAATTTGTATAACCAAAGAACTCGAATAAAAAATCTTTTAGGATTTCTTCCTGAGTCAAATTTTCTATTTTATATATTAAATTATTTGCATATAAAAAGTATCGTTTATGTCCCTTTTCGTTAAGGTTTTCAACGTATAAATCAGCTTTTTCTTCTACTGAAATTGTAGGCGAAGCATCATTAAAAGAAATTGCTATTGATGGAAAATCCTTTTGACATAAATACGCTATTTTTTTAGCATAGTTTTTTATATCTGCAAAAGCTAATTCGATTATTTCAATATCTTTTTCTTTGGAATGAATTTCTAATTTGCCTTCATTTGAATATCCATTTAGTAACGCAAAAAGCAACAACATCTGATAACGATATACTCTTGCAAAATCGAAAAGTACGCCTTTTTCTTTTTCTTTTTCTAAGATAAATTTACTTTTATGTACTTGGCTACTTCTTTGTAAGAAATTAAAAACGATTGTATAAACTGATTTTTCGAACTCGGATAAATTTTCTTCTTTTTTACAAAGTTTTATTTCAAAACCATTATCCTGTTGTCCTACACCACAATTTATAATACATAAATCATTTTTATCAATATTGGTTTTTGTTTCTTGGGTATTTCGTTGGCTCTTAATGTAGTTTTGAATTTTAATAGTGGGTTTGAAAAAACTATCATCAAGATAGAATTCAGTTAGGTCAGGCATTGCTTTGTAAACTAAATCGTTAAAATCATTAATGTATGCCTTTAAAAAACTGCTATCAAACGGAATTTCACTATTGTTATGTTTTATATCATTTGCATAACGGTTTAAAGTATATAAATTCTTAAAATCAACATTGCTAATTCTATCTGCTACTATGCCAATCTTCTCTTTAAGCATTATTCCGTCAAAATCATAATAACAGGAAAACAAGAATTTGTTAATAAAATCTTCTAACAATGTCTGTAGTTTTACATAAACCCAATTACTTTTTCGCCATATATCGTGATTTATCTCACGAACAATATTTTTTTCATTCATAAACGAAACCTCAAAAATAAAAATATACCCATAATAACAGTTTGTTTTTCGTTTATTATATCACTTTATATCAAAAAACGCAATAGAGAAAGGACTCCGTTTTGGAGTCCTTACAATTATGATGCATCTTTTAATTTTTGTTCTCCCGCCACACTTTGTGCCGTTTCAAGCATATTCTCAGCAAAGATTCCGTAGCCTTTTGTGGGATCGTCTACAAACACGTGGGTTATAGCGCCTATAAGTTTGCCGTTTTGGATGATAGGACTGCCACTCACGAGTGTGTCAAGTAGGATACAACCGCTTTTTTTGAGGTATTTCTTGCCGTATTTTACCCAAAATACTGATTTTGTCCCTCAAATACGAACGATTTAACCTTTTTAAGTGCATTTCGCCTTTTCGCTGTAGAATTGGCGAGCCAGTATATGTCTTTTTTTGCGATTTTCAGGAAAAACACCTGAGATACAATTCTACATGATATTTTAGAATATATAGAAAAGTTTTTTATCCCCACGTAAAGCAAAAACACAAGAAAAGTGCAAGATATAAACACTTCTCAAAATATGGTTTAAAAACTTTGATAAAACCACTTTTTTAAATGCAAATAGCAGCAAGCTCTCGCCTACT
>JAZROD010000048.1:0-4334 GCA_045648505.1 Clostridia bacterium
TGTTAAAAACCTCCATGATATATTTTTAGTAATGCGGTCGCCAAACCATTTACTATTATATCATAGAGGTTTTTCTTATGCTAAAGCTTTTTTCTTCCCCCAGTAGAACTGGGGGTTTATTTCCACGCCTAAAGGCACCAACTAAAAAACTCAAAGTTTTAACAACTTTGAGTTTTTTCTGCTTTCACATACTGAACTGAACAAGGTGGCATTATACTGCCTGCTCCGAAGTCAACCTTCTTGCCTGTCAGCAAATCAGTTCCACATCCTGCATTTGCATTATAGTGAGCAATATATTCTTCACTGTCGGCATTGATGAGAATCAATATTCTTTCATCATTATATTTTCTTTCGTAAATTATCTGTTTATTTGTAAGATGCAGAACCTCAACAGAGCCGTAGCAAAGAGCCTTGCTTTCTTTGTGTACTTTAGCAAGTTTTGATATGAATTCTGTAAGTTCATTCTCTACAGGTGCATCTATACATGGTCTTAATGAAGCATCGTCACCTTGTTGTTTTTCTCCTTCAATTCCCCATTCACTTCCATAGTATATACAAGGAATGCCGGGCATTGAAAATAAAATTCCGTAAGAAGGTTTAAGATGGTCTTTATTGGTCAGTATTGAAGCAAGTCTGCTTACATCGTGATTATCAACGAAATTGATAAGTTTCAGACCTTTATACATACACCAGTCTTCTTTACCGAATCTGTTACTTAATGAATAACCTATTTCAAACATATTCATACTGTTGAAAGAAGAATATATGCCTTTATAACATTCATAGTTTGTTGCGCTATGAAGCATTTCGTTATTTATTATGTCTTTATAGTTTCCGTGAATCATTTCCCCTGCAAGGAAAAAGTCATTTTTCTTATTGGAGCAGAAAGTTCTCAACTCTTTTATAAACTGTCTGTCAAGCATATATGCCACATCAAGTCTTAAACCGTCTATTCCAAATTCATCAATCCAGAATCCCACAGCATCAAGCAAATGATTTTTAACATCCGCATTCTGAAGATTCAATTTGACAAGTTCATAGTGCCCTTCCCAGCCTTCATACCAGAAGCCATCCCCATAATTATTGTTACCGTCAAAATTTATATTAAACCAGTCTTTATACGGTGAATCCCATCTCTTCTGCTTAACATCATTAAATGCAAAGAAATCTCTTCCCACATGATTAAATACACCGTCAAGAAGCACTTTAATACCATTTTCGTGCAACTTATCACAAACATACTTAAAATCGTCATTTGAGCCCAGTCTTACATCTATTTTTCTAAAGTCTTTAGTATCATATCCGTGCATACTACTTTCAAAAACAGGACAGAAATAAACTGCATCAACATTAAGCTTAACAAGATGAGGAATAAAATCAACAACCTTTAAAATTCTGGTTGACAATACTCCGTCATTAAGCTTAGGTGCACCACAAAAACCCAGCGGATAAATCTGATATATTACACCTTCTTCAAACCACATAGTCGTTCTCCTTCAGTAACAATATGTAAATATAATAACACAATTGATATTAACTTTCAAGCAATTTAATCATTTACAAATATTGCAAATTGTGATAGTATTCTTTAGTAAAGGAGAGAAAAAAATGAATATTCCTGAACTTAATACTGTTTTTCCAAATAATATTGCTGTTTTCGACATACAAAATGAGCCACTTGTAGAAATTAACACATTTTTATGCGATAATTACTATTACAAATACAAAATCAATGGTTCAGTCAACAAATGTTATTTAAGGGAAAGTGTAGCAATAAAACTAAAAACAGCAGAAACTTATCTCCCTGAAGGCTATAAATTTAAAATATTTGATGGTTGGAGACCATTTCAGGTTCAAAAAAGTCTTTATGAAGATTATCGAGCTAAAATTATAAAAAGTATACCCGGACTTGACGAAGACGAAATTAATGAACTGACAAAGCTTTTCGTTTCACCGCCCGTATGGGACAAAACATTAGGTCCTGTGCACTCAACAGGAGGCTCTGTTGATTTAACAATAGTTGATAAAACCGGTAACGAGCTTAATATGGGAACCGAATTTGATTGTTTTAAAGAAACTGCAAATACCAATTATTATGAAATTAACAATATAAATGAAGATGTAAGAAACAACAGAAGACTTCTTTACGATGCAATGACACAGGCAGGTTTTACCAATTTACCAACTGAATGGTGGCATTATGATTACGGCAACAAATTTTGGGCTTTCTATACCAATAAAAAAGCAATATATGATTGCATATTTAAGTTATGAGGTGTTTATATGAATATAAGTATTATTGAATATGGAGCTATACCAAACTCTGAAAATGTTCAGACAAAAGCTTTTCAGGACACTATTGACACTTGTTTTAAAAATGGTGGTGGAGAAGTTATTGTTCCGTCAGGTACATATATTATCGGCGATATAAGACTGCGAAGCAATATAACTTTACACCTTATGGAAAACGCTGTAATCAAAGGAAGTACAAATATTTCTGACTACTCAAACATATATAATGATACATTAGAACCTTTACCTGAAGAACAGTCAACAAAAGCTATCTGGGTAACAGCAGACAAGCATCGTGAAAACGGAGGAGGCTTGAAAAAGCATTTATATACTGCAGGCAGTTATTGGAACTATGGTATCATCCGTGCCGTGTATGCAGAAAACATTGCAATCATAGGAGAAAAGGGTTCACTTATTGACGGCAGAAATCTTTATGACCCAAATGGTGAAGAAGACTACAGAGGTCCTCACGGAATCAATATGCACTTCTGCAAAAATCTGCACTTTGAAGGATATACCGTTAAAGATACAGGCAACTGGGCACACGCTATTTTCCAATCGGAAAACATCACATTTAAGAATTTAGATGTTTTCGGTGGTCATGATGCACTTCACACAAGAGCTTGCTCAAATATAAATATAAGTGGTTGCAAATTGATTACAGGTGATGATTGTATAGCAGGCTTTGATTGTCTTGATGTTTCTATTAAAGATTGCGAAATCAGTTCAGCGTGCAGTGCATTCAGATTTGGCGGAAACAATATTCTGATAGAAAATTGTAATTTGTATGGTCCGTGTAAATATCAGTTCAGAGGTTCATTTTCTGCAGAAGAAAAGCAACGAAGTGCCGACAAATCAGAAATCGGAAGAAATAATATGCTTTGTTTCTTTACATATTTTGTTACTGATGATCTCCCTGTAAGAAGACAACCGGGCAAAATAGTTTTAAGAAACTGTACAGTTAAAAATGCAGACAAATTTCTTCATATAAATCTTTCAGGAAATGAAACCTGGCAAAGAGGAAATCCACCTGAAGACATCACATTTGAAAACATCACCGCCACAGGCATCAAAACAGGTATTTATGCCTACGGCGACGGTATTGTTAATTATCAGTTGAATTTAAAAGATATAACCTACAGTATTGCACCAACGTATGAAAGTGAGGCATTACTTAAAGTAGCACATTTTGGAGAAATTAACATTTCCAATGTTAAGATAGATAATTTTGAAGGTGAAAATCTTATTAAATCGTGGACAGACCCTGGTAAAGTAAATATCGACAATCTTTCCTGCAGTTACAATAATCTTATCTTTAAAACAGATGAAGAATTTGTATGCAAACCAATATAAAAAAGCGAGCTTATGTGAAGTGATATAATGATGGTAGACACAAAAAAGTGTCTACCATCATTTTTTATGCTATACTAGCGTAAACCAGGTAACCCCTTGGCTAAATATGCAAACAAGAAAGTACTTACTCCTACTGAGCAATTAGAATACAAGATTGCTTTATTGGAACGTGAACTATTAAAGAAAGATGGAGAAATTGTACGCTTAAAAAAATCAATAGAACTAGAAAGGGGCGATGCCAGAAGAAAGTAATTCAACAAATATACTATTTTATTGAAAGAGAAAGTATTAACCATTCAGTAAAGGAATTTTGTGATGTGTACGAAGTTTCTCGTAGTGGTTACTACAAATGGTTAATATGAAAAACAACACCAGAAATTAGATTACTATGTTTTAGATATACACACATTATCCATCGCAAGGCTACAGAACAATAGCAGACACTTTGTTAAACATGTATGGTTGGGTTGTTTCAGACATATCTGTTTGGAAAGCAATGAAAAGACTTGGAATATCAGGATATGTACGAAAACAAAAAAATCCTGAAGCCAAAGGTTCAGAACATAACAGATATGCAAATATATTAAACCGAAAATTCTATGCAGATAAGCCAATGCAAAAGATAGTAACAGATGTTACCTACATAAAACACAAAGGTAAGTGGCATTATCTTGCATGTTATTTAGATT
>JAZROD010000049.1:0-109733 GCA_045648505.1 Clostridia bacterium
ATCACCGCAGCGGCGAAGGAGCGCCTTAACCCTTGCAGTAAGCTCCATTATGTCAAAAGGCTTTGTTATGTAATCATCCGCTCCGCTATCAAGACCTTTTATCTTATCAAGTTGGCTTGTCTTTGCTGTAAGCATAATAACAGGCAGATTTTTTGTACGAGCATTAGTGCGCAGCTCTCCAAGAATCTGCAAGCCGTCCTTATCGGGCAACATAATATCAAGTAGCACAAGGTCGGGCAGCTTTTCTTCAATCGCCACGAAGAAATCCGCTCCACAACCAAAACCCTTAACATCATATCCCATAGACGTTAAAGTATATTCAATCAATTCTCTGATATTTTCATCATCTTCAACACAAAAAATATTTTTCATACTTTCACTCCTTTGCACGATTTCCTCTTAATGCTTGTGTCAAGTCAGGTGAACAGTGAATAATAGGACCTACTATTTTTTCCTGATTATTTCACTAGATTTTTCTTGAACAAAATCTATTAGAACCCGCGAGAATACTGGATTTTCTCGCATCCGATAGTATGCTTTTGTCAAACAAGTGAACAAAAAAATATGTTCATTTGCAAACCATATTATCATAAACAATTTGGAAATATTATATCATAATACTCTCAATTATTCAACGGTTTACAAACATTTCGTATATTTTTCTTTAAAATTCCATATGATTTTTATTCGCTTATCGTTATACACATAGATACTTTTTATCACATCTGACAGCATTTCATTAGTTAACTCTGTTACGCCTACATATTTGCCAAACAACTGCAAAACTGACAAATCCTCTGCAGATAATTTCTTTTCGTGCTGCATTTGCATTTGTTCTTTACAAAGTGCTATCTGCTTTTCAATGTCGGCTGCAAGTACTTGAAATTCTTCGTCTGATATTTCCCCTTTAGTGAGCTTTATGTAACCATCTACTTTTTTACGCTTAAGCCTGTCAATCTGATTTTGTATATGTTGAACCTTGCTCCTATACATTTTTGTTTTTCCATCAATTTCGTTTTGAACTTTTATAATATCTGCCGTTCTCAAAAGCTCTGTTTCTATGGCTTTTCCAACAACTTCCACAAGTTCCTGATGACTTATACGCTCACCTAAGCAATCTGCACTATCAATATAAGTATTATGTCTGCAATAGTAGTTCTTTCCTGTTTGTGTAAGAAGATGATTACAACCACCACATCGAAGCAATCCCGTAAAGAGTTTTTTATTGTGTTCTTTTTTTGCTCCGTTCCTTATTAAAAGTTGTATGCTGTCAAAAAGTTCTTGTGATATAATTGCTTCATGTGTATTATCAACAATATAATATTGGTCCTTTTCAAAATAAATCCGTTTTGTACTCCCAAGGGGTTGTTTACTTTTTCGTGATATCATTTTCCCTGTGTATCGTTCATCAGTTAAAATCGTTCTTACAACAGCATCACACCAATATGCTTTTGTATTCAAGCCTGTCCAATCACGATTGGTAACCCCCTTGCTTTTCTTGTACATACTCGGTGACAAAACACCTTCTTGATTTAAAATAACGGCAATTTGTTTATACTGCATTTTCTGATAACGCATCATATAGATTCTTTTTACCACTTCTGCAGCTTCCGGATCAACAATTAACTGCCTTCTATTCTCAGGATTTTTTACATATCCGTAAATTGCATAGTTAGAGATATATTCCCCACGCTGATATTTCAGTTTGCGAACACTCTTTATCTTTTCAGACAAATCCTGACTATACATAGCATAAGTTAAGTTTGTTATTACAACATCCAAACCTCCTGTAGTTCCTGCATGGTCTTTACTGTCATAATTGTCATTGACAGATATAAAGCGTATTTGTAATTTAGGAAATATAATATCCATATATCTCCCAACCTCTATATAATCCCTCGCAAATCTCGAAAAATCCTTTACAATTACACAATGAATTTGATGCGTTTCTGCCAGAACCAAAAGTTTCTTGAAATCCGGTCTGTTAAAATTCGTTCCTGTATATCCATCATCAATCAATTCAACAACCTCATAATCTATATCATTAAATACAACTGATATATGACTATCAAGTAATATTCTTTGATTTTTAATACTGTCACTCTCCGGGGAATCCCCATCTTCAAGCGAAAGACGAAGATACTTTACAATAACACATTTATCCTGCATAGTTCTCACCTCCGTTCAGTATAGTTAGATAATCAGAAAAACATTCCTCATACTTCCACACTATCTCAATGCGTTTATCAGGGTAAATTCTAACCTGTTTTATAAAAGCATTTACAATATCTGCAGTTAACCTTTTTGCAGTTGTGTGTTTCTTTAATTCAGCAATCCACTTTTCAGCAGATAACAATTTATTAAACCTTTCCCTTGATTTATTACAAACTTCAAGAGTGTAATTTTCTTTCTGCAACTCTGCTTCAAAATGTTCTCTTGCAATTTCATATTCGGTTTCATCAAGAAGTCCTTTTGTATAATCAAATGTAAGCCTTACTCTGTTGCTTTTTAAGTAAATGATATTGGCAAGAGCTTGGTCCGTCCTGTTTTTTAGCAATATAGCTTCTTGTTTTATCTCCGAACTTTGCAAAGACTTTTGTATTGCAGTTTCAAGATTTAGGACAGCCGACATTTGCATCTTTACCGACTGCATAACAATATTCTTTAATACAGACTCATTAATTGATGTCATACTACACTCTGTAGGGAAATTCATATGCGTAACACAAGTATATCTATATCGCCCATCCTTACATTTCATACGTTTTGTCTTATGACCGCATTCGCCACATACAACAAGTCCTTTGAAAATATTAGATTTCTCACTACTTTTTGAACCTTTATGAGTTGCTTCAAATTTTTCTTTTTCAGCTTGCAAAATTTCTTGAACTGCATAAAATACCTCTTTGGGGATAATCGGCTGATGTGTATTTTCTATTACTATCCAATCTTCTCTGTCAACATATTCGTTTGGCATTCCATCATAAAAGTGAGATTTTGTTTTACCTTGCACCATATTCCCGATATACACTTCGCTATGTAAGATTTTACTTACTGTACCTGTATGCCAATACAAAGATTCAGCATATTTTTTATGTTTCACAAGTCCCTTATCATACTTATATTTTGATGGTGTGGGTATCCCCATTTCAAACAGTCTGCGAGCAATAGACATATTCCCCATTTTCTGCATTTTCAGTTCGAAAATCAATTTTACAACTTCTGCAGCTTCCGGATCGACAACAAATTTATGCTTGTCTTCCTCTGATTTTACATATCCGTATGGAGCAGGACCACCAACAAACTCTCCGTTCAGCTGTTTAATTCTCAATGCAGATGCAGATTTTTTTGATAAATCCTTTGCGTACATTGTATTTATAACATTCTTAATCGGCACAGAAATATCAAGAGGCGTTGCCTCATTATCTACTCTATCATTAACCGCAATAAATCTGACACCAAGTAACGGAAATACTTTCTCTACATAATCACCCATTTCAATATATTCTCTGCCAAAACGGGATAAATCTTTTACAACAATACAGTTGATTTTTCCGTTATAAATGTCATACATCATTCGTTGAAAATCATCACGCTCAAAATTGGTGCCTGTTTTGCCATCATCAATATAAATATCGTGTAAAACCATTTCAGGTTTGCCCTCCAAATATGACAAGCATATTTCTTTCTGGCATTCTAATGATTCGCTGTCCTCTCTATCTCTTTTTTCTTCAACGGAGAGTCTTAAATATACACCGACATTATATACACATGATAATTCAGGCTGTGCATCTGTTAATTTCGGCTGTCGTTTGCTTTTTCGTGCCATATTCTCCGTCCTCCTTATCATTTAGTTGTTCCACAAGGCTCATTAGCTGCATATATTTATCCTGATAATTGAACCTCACAACAATTCTCTTATCTTCATATACAACAATTTCTTTAATTAAACTTGCTATCAGTAAGCGGTTTAATTCTTTAATCTCGCCGTTTTCGGTAAATGCATGAATCCACGCTGTATTCTTTTGAATTTCATAATTAATATTCTCTTTTTCAACCTCTAATTGTGAAATTTCTTTTTCCAAAGAAACAATTGAAGCCTTTATATCCGCACACAATTCTTCAAAGGTTTCTTTACTTTCTTTTTTATCAATAAATCGTCTTTCAACAAGAGCTATCGTGCGTTGTAAGTCCTTTATCTCCATTCTCTTATCGTAACTTGCCTTATCTATCCTTGCAAGTTTGACTGCTTTTATTTTATCCAGTGGTACTGCATTTAATCTTTCGGATAAATCAGCCACATTTTTACAATAAGTATTTACCGCAGTAAATACAGATGTGTATAATACTGTTTCACTTACTCTATGAGAACTACATCCCATTTTCAATTTGTTTTGAGAACACATATAATACACATATTCCTTGCCGTTCTGCCTGTTATTTCTTCTGATAAGACTGTCACCGCAATCACCACATTTCAAAAAGCCTGAAAAGAGATACGGTTCTTCATTTCCAGGGCACACCCTTGTATCTTGTTTTAAAAGGTGCTGTATACGTTCAAAATAGTCTTGCGGTATGATTGCTTCGTGGTTGTCATATTTGACCGCCCATTCGCTTTCATCCTTTTCAATGACTTTTTTCACCTTATAATTAACTGTTGTGTGTTTACCTTGTATTAGTGTCCCCATATAAATCGGATTGCTTAATATTCGTATTACTGCTTTTGCGGACCACCGTGCAGTATGCAATTTCTGTGTATTTACCTTATAATTACTGCCACATTGTTTTTTATATTCAGCAGGTGACGGCACACCACACAAATTCAGCTTATTGGAAATCGCAGATGCACTTATTCCCATAAAGTACAATGAAAATATCTGTTTTATAAATACAGCAGCATCTTTGTCAACCTCTATTTTATGTTTATCATCTTTCGATTTTTGATAACCCATAACAACAAATGCACCAATGTATTCACCACTCTGTCTTTTAATTTCAAGATGGCTTCTGATTTTTATTGATGTATCACGAATATAGGAATCATTAAGTATGTTTTTAAAGGCAACAATCAGCTTTGTGTTATTACTGCTATCATCCTTATAATCAATGTTGTCATTGATTGAAATAAATCTTACACCCATTGCGGGGAAAAATTTTTCGAGATAATATCCCGCATCTATATATTCTCTTGCAAATCGTGATAAATCCTTAACTATAACACAGTTAATTTTTCTTTTCAGAATTAAATCAATCATATTCTGAAAATCAGGTCTGTCAAAGTTTGAACCTGAATATCCATCATCAACAAATTCCTGATAAGAAACAATATCATCAGAGTGTTTCTTGATGAAATCCACACCTAATGCTCTTTGATTTGCTATGCTATAGCTTTCTTCTTTATCGCCATCTTCTTTTGACAGTCTTAAATATAAAGCCGCAGCATATTTAATTTTTGACATAATAATACCTCCTGATTATTAACAATAGATTTAATCAAACCCATGTTAATATCCAAGAGTTTTCGAACCGTTATTATTCAATTATAAGTCTGAATTCATTATATTGCATTATAGAAAAAAGTTCAAAAAATTTCAGGTTTGATTTTATGTTAGCGAATTTATGTAATTTATCAGACAATCTTCAATAGACTTATCCCCATCACTAAACTCTAACTTAACTACATAACCATTACAAAGAAAACAGTATGGATTTTTCACCTGCTCAATATAATCCTTCATTTTCTTCTCAGGTGTATCCTGCGGATTAATCTTAACAGTTGTAATATCTACAAGTTTTGTTTTATCAACTGTTTTTATATCAATATTCTTCATATTAGTAATAACACCCATTATTTTCCCTCCTTATACATTAATCACTTAATAGCATAAGTAAAAGGACTGACATACCAAACGATAAAAAAGAAAGAAGAAAAACAATTTATCATTTTGAATTTAGGGGGAACTATTAAAGCACATCAGTCCCTTTAATTATGCTATTAAATCAAAAAGCAAAAACAGACGGCAGCTTGCGTAACTGCCACATAGGAATCTCACCTTCCCGGCTCCGCCCGGACTACACTCATTGCTTGCGACGCATTCCACGCTCGAACTATGACTGTGTAGAAGTATCATTATCCCAACAAAACCTCTTCGCCACAAGGTTGCAATCCTCTTTTATGATGCTGATATTTGTCGCTCTGATTACATTTGTAATCGTCATGGCGTATCCATTATCCGGCTCCGTTATTATTGGAACGTATCTGCTTGCTTGTCTATACTACAACGCCGTTATCTTGCGTGTTTTCTTTGTCAAAGAATTTTAATTATCCTTTACCAAAGAGAATTTGTTAATGATATTTTGTATCATTACCCGTTCTTTTCTGTTAAGAGTTTTTGATATGTATATAAGAAGATTTTCTTCATCAACACTCAAATACTCTTTAGGACTTTCAAATTCTGCATCAAGAAAGATACCTCCACATTTTCCTGTTTTGGTCGTTATTGGTATCCGACTGCTTAAAAATACGATGTCTTTTAGAATAGTTTGTTTGGTCACTCCATACTCATTTACTAATTCGTTAACTTTAGCGTACTTTTTTTTAACCAACAACAATCTGATACTTTCTCTGCGTTCATATGTTGTCAGTTGGTCATGCACAGTCGGCACCTCCTTTCTTGAGTCTATTATATATGCTTTTGGTAAACATTTCGTTTACCAAATAAAAAGTTTTTAAAAAAATTTTTTCTCTCATTTCCAACTCTCCGTTTCTTTTGTATATAAGAAAGGATTCATGGAAATCTAATATCAGGAAGGTTCTTTATATTCGCTAAAAAAGCACAAGAATAAAGATTAAACCTTTTTATACAACTTTTTTTGCAAATCAACCCAAAAAAATTTTGTGTTATAAATTGAAATGCTGTAAAAAAACAAAAAAATATAATTTTTCGTGTCAAGAAACCACATAAAATTATATTTTTAGAAATATTTCGTATTAAGTTGTCATTTTTCGCACTATAGAATGCAAAAACCGAATTTGTTAATTTGATTTTTTTAACAAATTCGGTTCCTTATCTTTTATTAATTTTTCATCACATAGTCGTTCATGTATAAACTGAACGCTCAACAATTTATTTTTACACATATTATCAATCCTAATCTTATTAGTTTTTTAAACACTAAACAGTTATTTCAATATTAAAGGGCAAACGAGCATATCACATAAGTGATATGCTCTCTAAATTTGCATCATACTGTAGTCGAATACTACCCTGTGAGTTCAAGGAGTGAAAAAACCTCAATAGATGCAACATGTTTGCCAATTTATTAAAATAACTTTTTATATATGCTATATATTCTGTTTTGAGTATATATGAAAGAATTAACATATTTTGAAAACATCCGCACACCTTCAATTATCACTAGTAATATGAAAGGAAGGGTGGAAACCTTAATTAATGATAACAAAATGTGCAGATGTTTCCCTTTATTAAAGCACACCTTATTAGGCGGCTTTACTTCAATTTACATGCCATCTCTGTGAGAAGCTTTTCTAAAAAACCAGTGCAGAATTGAGGATAAAACGAGGATGATACGGCATCCTCATTTTTCTTTAACAAATCAGTATATTATTTATAATAATCAACGATTATTGTATTTTATAATCATTGAATTATCCCTCATATCACCGTTTCAGTTAACCTCATCGTTAAGTTCCTTTCTGATCTTTGTTCCAGGTATGAAAGCCGGTTGGATACTTGGTTCAAGGATTTCTATATTTCCAGTAATTGGATTATAGCATTTTCTTGCACCATAAGGACGAACAACAAATTTTCCAAAACCGTGAATACCAACAGAGTCACCTTTTTTTAGTGAACAAATTATTTCATCTGTGATACCCCTTAAAACAGACTCCACCACAGCGATATCATAATTTGTATTTTTTGATACCTTAACTATTAATTCACTTCTTTTCATATTTTAAACCTCCTTTCTGTTAAACACTTAACGATGCTATTCTCTGTTTTAAAAAAGGAACATCGTATAAATCTTGAACAGAAAGTTGAGTTTACAACCAATTTATTGAACTCTGTAAATCCAGAGTCCAATAAATTAGTTATTTACGTGTTTGTAAAAGCAACTTGTTCTCTATTTGAAACCGCCTACTCTATCACAACACCTTTTTGTAGCATTATGTTAGCATATATAGCAGTTTCACCTGTAGCAACAATTACATATGCAGTTTTTGCATCATCATAGAACTTAAAACGTTCTATTTCAGCAAACACTTTTTCACCACGGGAATCATATTTTTTTACTATTTCTTTATATGTATCCCATATTGGTGTTTTTACATTATCACCCGGAACAACTTGCATCAAAGTAACAGGGCAATCCACGTATGTGTCAAGAGGAATTAGCTTTAAAATTGCATCAAGGATTTCAGGCACTCCGTGACCATCTGCGCGAATTACAATCGTGTCTTTCCCAACACTTTCTGCCGGGAAATTGCCATCAGCTATAACTATCCTGTCACCATGTCCCATTTCCATAAGCACTTTTAATAATTCAGGTGAAACGATTTTAGGTATTCCTTTTAACATTTCTCATTTCCTCATTTCCTCTTTTCTATCTAACTTCCAAAGAAATATGTTCCGTTTATTTGTTGTCTCTATAAAAACAAAGTCTCTCCACCTTTAATGGAGTATGTTTTTCCACTCTCAATAAACCATACTTCTGTTATAGTTGGATTGTATATTGCCTTTTTGTCTACACTCGTAAGCAAACTCTCGTATGCTTTTATATAATCATAAATTTCAATATTGGTTGCATACCAAACATCATCCTTAAAACTTACAAATTCTGCAAGTTTTTCAATGACACTCCAATTATCATTATTATCGAACTCATAGCTATGTCCCCATATATAAAACATCCAGTTTTCGTTAGCATATCTTGATTTTCCATTAACAAATTTATCAGCCAAACTCATTAAATTAGGATTGCTATGATGACATGTTGGATGTAACTTCAACCAATTCTCAGGAAGTGTGAATTTTTCAGTCGATTTTACGGTTCTCGAATAACATATTCCTGCTTTTTCAAGCAAATCTATAACACGTTCATCATATGTTCCAAATGGATATGCCATTCCGCGTGCAAAAGTTTTATACTGTTCTTCAATATTCTTTCTGTCAATTAATATTTCTTCCAAAATTTCGTCAGATTTCATCTGTTCTAAAAAAGGATGAGTATATGCATGAACAGCGACTTCGTGTCCTGAGTTTATATATAATCCCTGTGCTTCTGACAATTTCAATCTTCCGTAAAATCTTTCTCTTTCTTCGTTTTCAGGAAGATATAGACCTGTGTTTATATTAAAAGTACCCTTTAAGCCGTACTTATTAAATAAATCTATCAGTCTTATATCCTGAACAACACCATCATCATAACTAAATGTAATAACCTTGGACTTTCCGTCCTTTAGTTTCATATACATTACTCTTACCTCACTTATGTATTAATTATTTAGGTTGCTTTCCAATGTATGCTAAGATTCCACCATCAACATATAGAATATGACCGTTAACTGCATCTGATGCACTTGATGCTAAGAATACAGCAGGTCCAACTAATTCTTCTGGGTCAAGCCATCTGCCTGCAGGAGTCTTTGCACAAATAAATGAGTCAAACGGATGCTTTGAACCGTCTGCCTGCGGTTCACGAAGAGGAGCAGTCTGTGGCGTTGCAATATATCCTGGACCAATACCATTACACTGAATGTTATATTCGCCATATTCTGAACAAATATTTCTTGTAAGCATCTTAAGTCCACCTTTTGCAGAAGCATAAGCTGAAACTGTTTCTCTGCCAAGTTCTGACATCATTGAGCAGATATTGATAATTTTTCCGCCACCTTTTTTAATCATTGATGGGATTACTGCCTTAGCACAAATAAATGGAGCATTAAGGTCAACATCAATTACCTGTCTGAATTCTGCTGCACTCATTTCATGCATAGGGATTCTCTTGATAATGCCTGCGTTATTTACAAGTATATCAATAACGCCTACTGTTTCTTCAATGTCCTTTACCATAGCGTTAACTGCATCTTCATCAGTTACATCACAGATATAACCTTTAGCTTCAATACCCTCTGCCTTATAGTTTTCAAGTCCTTTATTTAAGAATTCTTCGTTAATATCGTTAAATACAATTTTTGCTCCTGCATTTGCAAGTCCCTTTGCAATTGCAAAGCCAATGCCATATGATGCACCTGTAACAAGTGCCACTTTTCCGTCTAATCTAAACATATTTTTCCTCCAAAATCACAAATTTTCTCCGTTAGTTTCTATAACTTCCTTATACCAGTATCCGCTATCTTTTATGATTCGTTCCTGATTCCGGTAATCAACAAAAACCAAACCAAATCTTTCTTTATATCCCGATTCCCATTCAAAATTATCCATAAACGACCAATGAAAATAACCACGCACATCTGTACCAGCGTTTATTGCTTTTTTAACTTCTAATAAATATCGATGCAAGAAATCGATTCTGTTACTATCGTGCACTTCTCCATCAAGGGAAATTACATCTGCACATGATATACCATTTTCAGATACATAAATTGGCAAATTATATCTCTCTGTCATAAATTTCAAAGTCCATCCTAATGCTTCAGGTGTGATTGGCCAATTAAATGCAGTTTTTGGAAATCCGTCATATCTTTCAACTAATTCAATATTCCCATTTACTTCTCTATACTCTTTTCCGTTATATAAGTTAATACAAGAAAAATCTAATGGTTGGTTAATTTCTTTTAGATCTTCTTCCCAATTACTCGGCAAATAATCTTCAAGATATTTTAATCCACTTTCAGGATATTTACCTAAAAATACTGGGTCACTATACCATGATATAGACCAATCCCAACTATTTGGTTCAACTTCAAATAGTTTTGTTTTTGCCGCATTTATATCCATATAAGATTCTGTATGCGGATATGTTCCAGAACCTGTAGGTGCATATCCAATCTGTATATCTTTAGCACCAAACTCCCGCATAGCTTTAACCGCTTTACCATGCGCCAACATCAGATTATGAGAGGCAATAACCATCTCTTCTTTTGATAATTTTAATCCGGGAGCTTTAGTTCCAGTACCATATCCTAACCCTATAATACATTGGGGTTCATTAATAGTTATGAATTTTTTCACTCTATCAGAAAAAGCTTTTACAACAACTGTAGCATATTCTACAAACCAGTCAGCTATTTCTCTGTTTAGCCATCCACCTCTATAATGTAACGCAACAGGCAAATCCCAATGATAAAGGGTTATATATGGTTCGATATCATTATTGATTAATTCATCAATTAAATCATTATAAAATTGAATTCCTTTTTCATTTACTTCACCAATACCATCAGGAATAATTCGAGACCACGCAATTGAAAAACGATATGCTTTAACACCCAGATTCTTCATTAAAGCAATATCTTCTTTATATTTATGATAATGATCACAAGCAATCTTTCCTGTTTGATTCATATAAATTTTTCCGTCTTGTTCGCAATAAGCATCCCAAATTGATTTACCTTTTCCATCTTCATTATAAGCACCTTCAATTTGATATGACGCTGTTGCTACTCCCCATACAAAATCAGTTGTAAAACCCATTATGTAATCTCCTTACCTCTGTACTCTTGCTCCTGCTCCACCCATAATAGCTTCAACCTCTTTCAGATTTGCCATTGTAGTATCACCCGGTGTAGTCATAGCAAGTGCTCCGTGTGCTGCACCATAATTTACAGCAAGTTCCGGATTTTGCGTTGTCATAAGTCCATAAATAAGACCTGATGCAAAGGAGTCGCCTCCACCAACTCTGTCCATAATTTCCAAAGCTTTATAATCCTTTGCCTTATAAACCTCACCATCTGCCCAGCAGATTGCACTCCAGTCATTAACAGTTGCAGTTTTTACTTCTCTTAAGGTTGTAGCAATAACCTTAAAGTTAGGATATTGTTTTGCTGCCTCATTAATCATCTTTTTGTAGCCGTCAAGGTTAAGTTCCTTAAGGTTTTCGTCATTACCCTCAACCTGAAGACCTAAACAAGCAGTAAAGTCTTCCTCATTACCTATCATTACATCAACATATTTAGCAATTTCCTTATTTACTTCCTGTGCCTTTTCGAGTCCGCCGATTGCACTCCACATTGACGGTCTGTAGTTAAGGTCATAGGATATGATTGTTCCATATTTCTTTGCAATCTTTACAGCTTCCAATACGGTTTCACAAGACTGTTCGGAAAGAGCTGCATATATTCCGCCTGTATGAAGCCAGCGAACACCTAATGTTCCGAATATATATTCAAAATCAAAATCTTTTGGAGTAGCTTTTGAGATAGCTGTGTTAGCTCTGTCTGAGCAACCAACTGCACCTCTTATTCCAAAACCACGTTCTGTAAAATTAAGACCGTTTCTGCAAATTCTTCCGATACCGTCTGTCTTTGCCCAATGGATAAGAGATGTATCAACACCGCCCTGTTCAATGAAGTCCTGCATAAGATATCCGACTTCGTTTTCAGCAAAGGCAGTAATTACCGCAGTATCCATCTTAAAGCACTTATGTAAACCACGGATTACATTATATTCTCCGCCACCTTCCCAAGCACGGAACTGTCTTGCTGTTCTTATTCTACCCTCACCCGGATCAAGTCTCAACATTACCTCGCCAAGTGATACAGCATCAAACTTACACTTTTCTTTAGACTTTAAATTCAAGTTCATTTTGTATAACCCCCTAAGCACGAATGCTTTTTACAAGCTCTACCGCTTCCTTTGTAAGAGCTGTTATTTCGTCAAACTTACCTTCTGTGATAAGGTCTCCCTTTACCATCCAGCTACCACCACAGCATACAATGTTACTGCAAGAAAGATATTCTGATAAGTTCTTTGCACTAATACCACCTGTCGGCATAAACTTAACCATACCATAAGGAGCGCCCATTGCTTTAATCATCGCAACGCCGCCTGCCTGCTCTGCAGGAAAGAATTTGATTACCTTAAGTCCTCTTTTTACTGCCTGTGCAACTTCTGACGGAGTTATACAGCCTGGGAAAACAGGTATATTCTTATTAAGGCAGTAGTCCACAATTTCTGCGTCAAATCCCGGAGATACAATAAATTTTGCACCAGCATTTACTGCTCTATCCACCTGTTCAGTCGTAAGAACTGTTCCTGCACCAACTAACATCTCAGGGTACTTTTCACTCATAAGTCTTATAGACTCTTCAGCAGCGTCTGTTCTGAATGTTACCTCAGCACAGGAAAGTCCTCCTTCAATCAAAGCATCTGCAAGAGGAATTGCATCCTTTGTATCCTTTAATACAACAACAGGTACTACACCGTATTCTTCAAGTTTTTGTTCCATAGTTTTCATTATCTTAAATCCCTCGTTTCGATATGGTCCATATCAGTAAATTCCTGATTTTCACCGCACATTGCCCAGATGAATGAGTAGTTCTTTGTACCAACTCCTGAGTGAATTGACCAGCTTGGTGAAATAACTGCTTCTTCATTGTGCATAATGATGTGTCTTGTTTCGTTTGGTTCACCCATCATATGGAATACTGCATCATTTTCATCCATATCAAGGTACATATATACTTCCATTCTTCTGTCGTGAGTATGAGATGGCATTGTGTTCCAGTTTGAACCCGGTTCAAGCTGTGTAAGTCCCATAGCAAGCTGACAAGATTTAATTACTTCAGGATGAATGTACTGATTGATAACTCTCTTGTTACAATCTTCCACACTACCGCAAGGAACCTTCTTTGCCTTTGTAATATCAATTTTAACGATTGGGTATGTAGCGTGTGCAGGGCATGATGATACATAGAACTTTGCAGGGTCTTCTGTATCAACACTCTTGAACTTGATTTCCTTATTTCCCATACCGATATATATACCATCTCTTGGGTTCATTTCATATTCTGTTCCGTTAACAGTGATAATACCCTTGCCACCAACATTGATACATCCCATTTCTCTTCTTTCAAGGAAATACTCACTTGCAAGTTCTTTTCCGCCAACAAGTTGTAACTCCTGATATACAGGCATTAAACCTGCTGTGATGATTCTATCAATATGGCTGTATACCATTCTGATATTATCTTTGGTGAATAGCTTTGAGATGTGAAATTCCTCTCTTAGTCTGTTTGTGTCATAATTCTTTACGTCCTTTGGGTTTGATGCATTTCTGATTTCCATTTTACTTAAATCCTCCTTAATATAATTTCCATATACTTCTATTTGCGAAAGAGCTGCCCATGAAAACGGCAATTCTGCTTGCTTAAAATTAGTTAAATGTATTATTCTTGTTTTTTTACATTCATCTAACATTAGCGACTGTTTTTTTTCTGTTTTTTCGAAGTGCATTGTTTGTGCTGTATTGTCCGAAAACTTAACATCAACACTCTTCCAGTATGTATCGTGAGGAAAATGTGCTCTTAAAGTGAACACTATTTCTTTAATTTCAACTTCTGCTCCAAAATCAAGATAATATTCAAGATCTTCTCTAGCTCCCCCTGCCCATGAATGATATGGATAATTACCATGGTTGGTATTTTCACAAACACCATCTATTGCATTTCTTTCATAAAAGCAAGGAGCTTCACGAGTTACAAGATTTGCATACACATGGGGGAAGTATTTCTTCTGACCTCTTTTATCATAGGGGTTTAAAGCAATATTTCTATGCTCATATGCAATTTGGTCAGCCTCGCAAACTTTGATAATATGTCTATCTCCGGAGAATGCATTTTCCGAATATCCATCCATTAAAATTCCATAAGGTATTTCGTACTCAAATGAACCATTTGGCAAATAAATAATACTTTCTTCGAGAGTTTCATCAAGTTTAACGGAAATAAATTCACACATATGTGCTAACACCAAAATCTTATCACCTTCAAGAAACTTAGCATTATATTCAACTATTATCTCATTTCCCTTTTTCGTATACAGTTCTCTTCCGGTTTTGCTTATAATTCTCAACTCTAAAATAAATATCCCTCCTTATCAAAAATTTTCTTTATAAAATTTAACAACATCATTTCTAACTTCATTTAATTTATTTTCACTAATCTCTTCAAGGATTATTGGAATTTCCGGATTGTGTTTCTTTACAATATCAATAATTGATTTCAAATCTAATAATCCTTTAGAAGGATACTCATACTTGATATTGTCATTTTCTAATACAAAATCCTTCAAGTGCAGAACCATTGTTTTGTCAATTAAAAGTTTTACAAATTCATCATAGATATTTGTTTGCTTTCCGTAATTATCAACATTAAGATAGTTTACTGGATCAAATATAACTTTAACATTGTCAGAGTTTAAATCATCAATTAATCTTTTCATTTTTTGAGGTGTATTAATAACAAAGCAATGTACGCCTTCAATTGCTATATTTACCCCAAGTTCTTCAGCTTTTTGGCAAAGAACACGCATATTTTCAAGCAAATACTGATAAGCTTCCTCTGTATCATTCTTATAGATATCTATTTTTTTACCTACAAATCCTGTTTCAAGGCCAACAGCTTCAGCACCTATATACTTAGCATAATAAAGATTTTCAATAAAATAATCTATATTTTTTTGTAATTGTTCTGTGTCTGTTTCACTTGGATTAATATAACATCCCAAAACAGGTATTTTAATACCATTCTTTTTAAACAACTCTCCTATACTTGTTGCATATTCTTTGGAAAACATCCCCTCTTCAAATCCAGAAATTGATTTTTTCAAGACAAGTTGAATATACTTTACAGAATACCTTTGGCATTTCTCTATTAACTGCTCTATAGTAGTAGCATCAAAGTCATGTCCTCTCATTCCAAAATTCAACAAACTCACCTCCATACAAATCAAAGATCCTCAATTTCGCATTTTACATCTTCATACTCTATTTCAGTAAATGTTCTATCTGCGTTCTCAATTTTCTGAAATTCATAATAATATCTTAAGCCGAATTCACGAAGTGATTTTGAATTGAAATGTAGATTATCCGGGTTCGATGTTAATCCGGAAGATGAAACAAGTCTCAGCATTCGTTTTTCTTGAACAATCTGCTTTAATTGTTCGTTAATCTTTAAATAATTCATATATTCAGGTGTCTCCCCCAAATACTCACCTAGCTCACCTATCAAAAAAGGTGTTTCAACTAACTGTAAATCTGTACAAATATCATTGTAAAATTTTAAAAATCTCTCCTTGTATGTATTACAAAGTGATTCTTCACAATCTGATTCCCCTTGATGCCACAACACTCCAACTAAGTGAGATGTTCTTTCAGCTTGTTTTGTTTGAAATACAGCATTATCATAAAGTAAAGTTCCTTTTTGCCATTGCTCTAATTTTGTTCCACCATCGGCACATGGAATCAAGCCAACTTCTACACCATGCTCTTTTTGATATGCATCTGCAAAGCTTTCGGCTAAACTTATTCCGGAAAATCGTCTATCACAATTAATTGGAACATACATTTTCTGCCATCTTCCATTCCTCAAAACCTTTATATTAGGGTTTTCTATTGGTTCAACTTCGTCTACAAAGCCTCTTCCTGCCATATTCGATTGTCCTATTAAAAGAAAAGAATGTATCATTTTTACCTCATTCACTTACCATATAAGAAAGTCATTTCCTTTTAATTTTAAAATTGCCTCTACAAAGAAGAAATCTGCATAAATAATTGGAATATGTAAATCATTCTTATTGTTGTGTGGATATCGTGCTGTTCCCATTTGTACGATTGAATCTTCACTTTCTTCATAATTACAAAAATGTTCATCAGTTGCTTTTAATACATTGATTGCGGTTTCAGTATATACTTTTGCTTTTTTATCACCTACATATTTTGCAATTTCCAAAAGTCCACAAGCAGTACAAACACCAGCAGTGCTATCATAATATTTATCTTCTTCAGGCATTCCAAAATCCAACGGTGTTAAATAATTATATTTATAAATATTGCTTATGAAAAAATCAGCTGTTTTAATTGCTGCGTCAAGATATTCTTGTTTCTTTGTGTGTATGTATGATAACGCCATACCATATATTGCCCAGGCTAACCCTCTTGACCAACAAGAATCTACACTGTAGCCTTGTCCACGATGAGCCGTTATAAATTCCCCTGTTTCTGGATTATGTTCAACAATGTGGTACACTTGACCATCTGCACGAATATGATCACGAACGGTCATATCAGCATGTTTCATTGCTACTAACTTAAATCTATCGTCACCAATTTCATTTGTTGCCCAATAAAGCAACGGAATATTCATCATACAGTCTATGATTGACCAACCAACATCAGCTTCGCCATTCCATGCTCTAATGTATTCACCATTGATATTGTATCTTGACATCAAAATCGAAGCTACATATAAATTCTTATTATAAGCCTTTGTATCGCCAGTAAGTCTATAATTTGCTCCGCTAGTAAGATGCCACATAAAGCCTACATCATGATTCAATTTTTTATAATCTTGAAACGCATTATCAAGAAGTTTTTCTGATGTTTCTGCTGTTATACGGTATTCTTCATTACCTGTAGCATTATACATAAGCCACATCAGTCCGCCCCAGAATCCATTTGTCCACCAATTTATAGCATCAATACTTTTATCATCATGAATACCATTTATTGTAGTATAAGGAATTTTGTCACGGCTTTTGATAGCTGTTTTTGATAGTTTATTATCAAGTTTTATAAATGTATGATTTATCCACTCAGAATTATCTTTAATAACATTTATCATAACATTATATTCCCTTCAATCTCATCAAAATTAATTATTCTTTTTGTTCCGTTTTTCAGTTCAATAATTACATCACCGTATGCTCCGGTTTTATATGTGTCTGTATATCTGACATCTTTTATTGGGAAAATTTCATCATCTGTAAAATCTTCAGATGTTTCTCTTGTAATAACCTGAGATATTAAAAGATATTGAGATAAACCATCATATTTCTTTTTCCTTAATGTTTTGGCATATATTGTAATTGATTTTTCAGAATCAGGATTCGTTCCTTCGCTCTTAACATAATCAATTTCATCCCAACCGTCATATATTGTCATTGCAAGCTGCTTTTCATTTCCTTGACTATCTTTACCTTTTACAACAACAGCTTTCGCATTATTATTTTCTTTTATAATCACTTCTGCACCATTGTCAGGAAAACCGTATGATCCAAGCGTAATTTCAACTTGCCATCTAAATAATCTCAGTTTATCTACACGGATAATACCATTAGTAACCGGGAAATCCGCAAGATTTATCGCAGGTGTGTAATGCATTAAATTACTTGCTTCATATCCAAACAATTGCCGACGATATAAAACATCATTTTTTTGTCCCGCCCAAAATGTATAATTAGCAATAAGTCTTTCATTAGTAGTCTTATCTACAATTACATATTGCTGAGATTCAACATTTTGGTTTTCGACAGGTGTAGCTTCCCACGGATATTTTGTATTATAATTCAACTTAGCATATGACCAAATAGCATTTATATCTTTCGAGTTCTTCGAAACTTTTCCTGTTCGCAAAATAGTTTGTCCATTTAGAAGATGATTAGTAATCGCTATTGCTGGACCATTCAATGTAGTTTCGATCACTTCATCTGAATCAGTCTTTTCCCACCCGCCGTTATTTTCTTCAGTGCTCCAGAAAGGATGAGATTTATCAAAGCGAAGTGCCAAAAAAGGTTTAGCTAACCAAAAGGGTGATGCTACACATGAATAGCCTTGTACAAGAGGAAAGAATTGTTTATAAAATCCAAGTGTTGGTATACCATTAGAAAGAAAGTCATCTCTATTCAGAAATTGCAGTAATGCACCTGACATTATGCGTCTTGCGTGTCCATAGTTAATTTCTGAGTTTTCCAAGAATAGATTCCCAACAAATGCGCTTGTTGAAGCATTTCTATATATGCCACTTCTTCCCCAAAGGAATGTAAATCCATCAGCATCAAACATATTTGGATATGTTTCCATAAGTCTATTTGAATTTTTTTCGAATATATCCGCTATATATGGTTCATTCTCATATCCATACCATAGATTCCATAGAGGTGCATAAAGATTAAAACCCCAAGCAGAATAATAATCAAAATTATGACCATCACGATACCAACCATCGCCTGCATAATAATTTAGAACAACTTGTGCGTGGTCTAACATAATAGCCTTATCTATATGGTATCCTGCAATATGTAAAAAAGCCATAATAAGCATATTAAATAATCGCCAATTCTGAGGAGCCGTTGTTTCATGAGCATAACTTATTAAAAATTCAGCGATGATATCTTTTTCTTTCTTGGTATATGTATCCCATATTTCATTTTTACATACCCATAAACAAACAACAAGTGCTCCTGCTTCAACAGTCTGTTGAAAGCCTTTATACTCATCTGATATTCCCGATAACTCACGCAAATAATCAAAGCTACCAACATATTCACAATCATCTTTTGTACAAATTCGCAACACATGACTTTTATAATAATCCTTTAGCTTAATTGTATTAATCTCAACATCAGGATTATCCTTAATCAGCGGAGCGGCTATAAAGAATGCTCTCGCAAGGCCTTCAAACAATTCTGCTTTTTTTTCAGATGCCTGAACTTTTTCGTTCGCATTTATATGAGGATATGTTACATCAAATTCTGTACGAGTTACAGTAAACGGTGAATAAATATCCTTGATATTTGAAAATACTCCTTCAAGCAAATACTTACCTGCCTCAATCCAACTTTCACGCGTCATTCCTGTGTAAGGACTCAATTTATAATCAAGTTTATTAATATTAAATTTCATAATATATCACCTCGCTTATATTCAAAGATTCAAACTATTAAATGCTTCCAACCATGCTTCAGTTATAATTTTATGACCTGCAGTTGTTGGGTGAACTCCATCTGTTAACCAATATTCAGCAGGTGCTATTTCGCAAGCTTTATCAAATTTCTCCTGAAGAAGCACAAATTTTGCGTTATATTTCTGAGTAATTTTACATGCAACAGTTGCTCTTTTCTCAACTTCACCTCTGAATTTTTCCCAATGTTCAGTGGTTGCCTCGCCAGGAAGAACGAATGGTTCTAAAATCATTAATTGCACATCGGGCAGATACTCCTTTATTTCGCTTAATAATAAATCATAAGTTTTTTCAAAACTTTTTTCAGAAATTCCATTTGCATAATTTATTTCGTGCCAAACATCATTGACACCTATCAATATACTTATAACATCTGGTTTTAGATTTATAAAGTCGCATTTAACCCTTGCAAGTAAATCTACTACCCTGTTACCACTTATTCCTCTGTTCATAAAGCAATATTTTTCGGGATGGTTGTATCCTAATTCGGCGGCAACTAATACCGGATAACCGGAACCTTGATACTTTCCTGACCACTTTTCATCTTTCGCTCTATTAGAATCTGTAATCGAGTCACCTTGAAATAAAATTTTTATCATAAAATACTACACCCCTTATTAACAATTACTGTAAAGATTTTAATTCAATATACGCTAACCTTAAAAATTTTTGCTTCATCGGAACCATTTATGGCATTCACTAAAATTTTTATTCATCACACAGGATTAAATCATATCGATGAGCCACCATGCGTTGATGATTTTCAGTAATAGTTTCCGTATAGATTTTATCACCATTGTCGTAAAATTCAATAGCGTAGTTCTTTACAATTGTATCTGGAACCTTTCTGCTTTGTTTGTCTTGAGTATACTTTGAAGCAGACTACATAATTTCAATTGAAAGATCACCGTCAAACATCAATCGTAATTTCTTATTTTTTCTTTTTGTTCCAATTTCAATTTAATCCACAGGTGATTACTAACACCTGCCGTCCACATATTACTTTCATTATTTTTGCATCTTGTTATGCCATTTGCTATATTTATACATCTACAATTTTTCTTTTCATCACTACATGATACAGTGGCTTTTCGAGCTTTTGTGAGTCAATGTCGCATCCTGCGACAATCTCAGCAACACCTTCGTACTTCTTATGTTCACCAAGATGTTCTCCCTTACATATTCCTCCGAAACTAACAAGTCCTATTCTCTTTTCATTTCACTTCATTCATTTCGTTTGTATAAAATTATGTTTTAGAATTTATCCAATATACCATAATCTGCATATTCAAAAATTCTTGCGTTTTTATCAGGGTTTACTGCGATAATTACAGAACTACTCTCTATGGCACAAGTATGATGTATTGCACCTGAAATTCCAACTGCAATATATATTTTAGGACTTACTGTTTTGCCTGTTAAACCGATTTGTTTGTGGTAATTTGCTTTATTCATATCCACAAGACCTCTTGATGCTCCAACCTCTGCACCAATCTTTTCTGCCAATTCGTAAAGCTTTTCCATCTTATCCGAAACGCCTTTACCGCCTGAAACAATAATGTCCGAGCTTTTTGTTTTGGTTCTTACTGTTGCCATCTGCGGTTTTGTTTCACATATAATTTTTGCGGTTATATTTCCGCCTTGTGCAGGTCGGTACATTATGAGTTTTTCACTGTCTGTCTCAAGTATCGTACAATCCGCACAAAGACCTGTTTGAAGCATAGCAGCTACTACAGGCGCATTTTTTCTGCCCCACAGGTCTGCGTTCCACAATATAACATCAGGTTTTTCGTCAAGTGCTCTTTTAGCTATTTCTTCAGAAGAACATTTATCAACTAAAATAACCTCATCAGCAATTTCCTTTGCTTTATCAAGCACCTCTTCTCCTATTACCCATACACTTTTCAGTTTCTTACCTGAATATATTTTTTTCTCTTCTACAGTTTCTTTACTCATCAATTCATCAACTAATGGATACAATTCTTCCATAGTGATAAATTTACATTTTCTTCTTCCTACCTCATTTTCAAAAGTTTCTAAAACCTTTGTTGGAGAACCATTAAATCCACATCTTGAAACATCACAACCAATATTTGAATTATTAATAATTTCAACATTGCCTATTTTCGAGAAAATACTGGGAAATCTTAACACATATCCTCTTTCAACTGTAACTAATGCAGGTAATTTTGCATTTTCCTGTCCTAATCTGGTTTCAGATGTAACAATTTCACCTTTAATCTTTACATCAAGCGCATTTGTTATAAGTGAACATCCAAGCATTTGTGAGAGCATAGGTCCTACCTGTGCGGTATCTCCATCTATACTCTGTCTTCCGCAAAGTATTAAATCGAAGTTCATTTTTTTTATTACGGTTGATAATATGTATGATGTTGCGAGAGTATCAGACCCTGCATAAACTGCGTCGCTTATTAATAAAACTTTTGCACCAAGTCTTGTTAAAGGCTTTAATACCTCTTCACAGTTTTTAGGACCCATTGATATTACAGCTACATCATTTGATAATTGCAACGCACATTCAAGTGCAGATTCATCAAAGGGATTTATTTCACCTTTTACAACCTTTATACATACTAAAATTTTCATCAATACTCTCCGTTATATATAGGCTCTAACGCTTTTTGCACCGCCTTATATTTTTCAAATACTTGCTTGTATTTTTCAGTATTTTCCGCATCAGGAACAGTTTTCGAAACTATTTCATTGCATAATTCTACAGCTTTTTCAGGACTCTCAAAAATTCCGACTGCAACCCCTGCAAGCATAGCACTTCCAAAAGATGAGTCTGCATATTTCATTTCAACAAGCTTTAAGTCAAGAGCATCTGCAACCATCTGTCGCCAGAGAGGACTCTTTCCACCACCGCCAATAATAGCAGCACTTTGCTGATGCTCAATTTTCAAACTTTCAAGGGCGATTTTACAGTCAAGCATACTCATAACCACTCCTTCTAAAACAGCTCTTGTAAAATGTGCTTTTGTATGTGATGCTCTTACCCCAACAAAATTTGCACAAAGTTTTGGATTCGCATAAGGAGTCAATTCACCATTAAGATATGGGTGAAAAATAAGTCCATCAGCACCGATAGACACACTTTCAGCCTGTCTGTCAAGTTCTTCATAATCTTCTCCGAAAGTATCCCTAAACCATCTGTACGACGCCGCACATGATTTTGTTGCAGTTCCCGGATAAAACATTCCGTCTATTATATGAGAATAGTTGATTAAATTCACATGGGGGTATGGTTTGTCTGTAACAACACAAATTCTGCCTGCAGTTGCAAGTTTAAGTGTCATCTGACCTTTTGATACAGCACCTGATGCAAATACCTCCATAACCGTATCTGTTGTTCCGCAAAGAACAGGTGTTCCTTCACAAAGCCCTGTAAGTTCACTTGCCAACTTTGTAATTTTCCCTGCAATATCAGTAGGTTTTACAATTTCAGGCATCATATCTGTATCTATATCAAGAACACCACAGAGTTCTTCACTCCACTTCATAGTGTTGATATCAAACATCATAGAACCTTCTGCCTCTATGTAATCAGTTACATAATCGCCTGTGAGTTGATGTCTTACATAGTCTTTTGCAAAAAGGATTTTTTTTGTCTTTGACCAATTTTCAGGTTCATTATTTTTTATCCATAAAAGTTCAGGTAGTGACCAGATTGTATCAGCCTTATGTAAAACCTGTTTATCAATAATTTCAGAATAATTTCCCTTAAGATATGAAACTTCCTTTGTACTTCTTGTATCTGTCCAGTAAATTGCCGGACGAATAACATTAAAATCTCCATCCATAATAACTGCAGTATGCGTTGCCGCATCAAGAGAAACAGCACATATTTCAGATGCCATAATTCCACTTTTTTCAAGCACCCCTCGGATATTTTCGCAAGTAGCTTTTACCCAATCATCAGGATTTTGCTCTGCATAGCCGGGTTTTGGATAGAAAGTTTCATATTCAGTTGTATTAGTGGCACAAATCACACCATCTTCCGAGAGAAGTGTTGCCTTTGATGCTCCACCGCCAAAATCTATACCTAATAAATATTTCATATCTTATTTATTCAACCATACATGGTCTTCGTCTGTCGTCATATAAAAACCTCTGTCTTTTCCTGCCATGATCCAGAGATAATAGTTGTCATATCCAGGAACTGCATGGAATGGATGATATCCTCTTGGAATTTCAACGAAATCACCTGATTTAACTGTATAAGTTTCGTCAACATCGCCTTCCATTGTATAAACCTTCTGAATACCAAATCCTTGTGGCTTTTTAAATTCATAATAGTATATTTCTTCTGTTTCAGCTTCTGTTGGCATATTATCGTCATCATGCTTATGTGGAGGATAGCTTGCCCACTGACCGCCCTTTACAAAGGCTTCACCGATATATAGCATATTTGAATCAACTCTCTCATCTAAAATAAAATGAGCTTCTCTTTCCCATCCCGGTTTTCCAAGATTTTTGATTACAACATCTTCAGGATTTACAATTGCAGGTTTAAAATCCTTATCAGATGGTGATTTACATACACAAATCTGCGCTTCTCCAACACCTGTGATTGAGAATGGTGTATTTGCAGGCACATAAATACAAGTAGCAGCACCATCAAATACATCTTTTCTCTTTCCTGCATTTTCAAACGCAAAATTATCACCTTTTACAGTGCATTTTCCACCTAAAATTACAAGTGCATATTCTTTATCTTCTTCTCTGTAAGACTTTGTATCACCATCAGCAAGTCTTAACATATCAATTTCTACCTTTTGGCAAAAACTATCTTCTCTTTTATATATTTCAGATTTTCCGAACTTTTTGTTCCATGTTCTTTTATACATTAACTCCACGCTCCTTTAAAAATCCAATTGTTTCATCGTATGTCGGTATACCTTCTCTTGCGCCAACCTTTGTGCATTTCAAAGCAGAAACTGCACTTGAAAATACACATGCTTTTTTATAGTCCATATTATTTGTTATTGCAAATGCAAATGCACCGTGAAAAACATCGCCCGAACCGTTTGAATCCACTGCATCAACTAAAAATGCAGGATAGCTTTCAAGTATCTTTCCGTCGTAAACCATGCCACCTTTTTTTCCTTGTGTGATTATCAAAATTTCAGGTGAATATTTTTTAAATAGTATTTTAGCTGCATCTTCCACATTTTCAGCCTTTGTTTGACCTATTGCAAATTCTTCCGATGGGATTAAAATATCAGCATAAGGCAAAAGATTTTCAACTCCCTCATACAGACCACCTGCATCATATAACACCTTAGTACCATTTTTCTTTGCAATCTTTGCTCCTTCGATTGCAGCTGTCATATCATTACCATCAATCATCAAAACCTCTGCATCAGCTATTGCTTTGGCAGAATCTTTATCAATCTCAGTCGGTGGAACATTCCCTCTGTAAAATACACACGTTCTTGATGCTGTATCACCTGCAAGCCATAATATCGAACAAAACGAACTATATCCTGGTTTATATGTCATGTACGAGGTATCAACACCATACTTTTCAAAGTCACTCTTCAAAAATTGCCCTGCACTATCATCAGTGTAGCTCCCAATAAATCCACAGCTTTCACCAAGTTTTGATGCTGCAACAAGCCCTGTTGCACAAGGTCCACCTCCGCATTCTTTTACACTGTTTGCACGCATTTTTGTATCTTCGGTGGGATATGTATCTATAGTATAGAGTGTATCAAACACATTTGCACCAATTCCAACTATCTTAGCCATAAATTACGCCTTTCCGTCTGCACCAACAAGCTTAATTCTTGTAATACAAAAATCTCTGACAGCATCAATCGGTTTTTTCATAAAGTTATCGATTGCAATAGCTCTGTCAGGCTTTTGAAGTTCTTCAAGACAAGTGTCAAGAAATGCATAGCATATATCTGTTGCAAAATTCATTTTTCTGATACCTGCTTTAACAGCCTTTTTAATTTCCTCATCAGGAACACCACTTCCCCCATGAAGAACTAAAGCTGCATTGTTTGTAGCTTCACGAATTGCCTTGATTCTATCTATGTCAAGCTTTGGAGGTTTTTTGTATCTGCCGTGTGCAGTACCAACAGCAACGGCAAGACACAAAACGCCAGTTTCTTCAACAAACTTTTTTGCGTCTTCAGGTGTTGTGAATTCATCCATATCACTATCTGTGGTTGTTCCAACATGACCAAGCTCTCCTTCAACCTGTACATTCAAATATGAACAGGTTTCAACCACCCTTTTTGTAAGAGCAATATTTTCTTCAAAAGGAAGTGTTGAGCCATCAAGCATAATGCCTGTTGCACCATAACGAATTGAGCGAGTTGTCTCAAGTTCAGATGGGCCATGGTCAAGATGAAAGCATACAGGAACAGATGCTTTTTCTGCCGCAGCCCTAATTATAGGCGACAAGAAATAACCGGTTTCCTCTTTCATAAGACGAGGATATACCTGCATAATAATTGGAGAATTCATTTCTTCTGCTGCCTTTAAAACTCCCATAACACTTTCCATATTATATACATTGAATGCAGGAATAGCAAAATTACCTTTTTCAGCTAAATCCAAAACATATTTAAGATTTACAAGCATTCTGCCACAACCTCCTCAATCTTTTTGAGGTCAATTCCCTCAGGCTTTGTTTTTGAAAGCATTACATACTCTGCTGTACTTGCAGTTACCATAACCTTTGCATTTGCATTTTTAGCATTAATCCATCTGTTTTCTGCAACGGTTTCAATAACCTTTGGCATATATTCATTCATAATAAGGTTGCCTGCAAGCATTGTGTGTTCTTTGTTTAAAAGCATTTCATTCACATTTCCACATGCTGAAAGAATTTCACGAATTGGTGTTGTTTCTTCTAAATCTCTTGCAAGAATTGGTGAATCCTGAATTGTGTATTCAAGACCTAAATTTTTAACTGCAAGTTTATTATCAGCAATAAGCTCTGCAAGGAACGCTGTGAATGTAACGACCTCGGCTTTAAGATCAATTCCCCATTCCTTATACTCACGCATCATTACTTTTGCGTCTGCAGGGTCATAGCAAACTACCTTTTTGTAGTTATTTAAAACCTTTGCGCAAGCTTCCATAACTGCTTTAGTTTCTGCCGCTGCACCAACAAGGAAGTCCATTGAATATCCACTGTTTGGCTCGTCCTTTAAAAGTGAAAATTCTACACCAGCTTTTTGTAAAAGTTCAACTGCAACCTTTGCACAACCTTTAGCTCTTGTATCTTCACCTGTAAAGAAAAGGATATCTCCACCATTTATTTCAGGGATATTTTCATTTTTATCTGCACCGTAAATATTTCCTTTTTCATTTATGTTCTGAAGCATTGTTATAACATATTCTGGTAATTTACCATCTAATGCTGCACCTAATCTTGCTTCCTTTGTAAACATTATAGGATCCCATCCTGTAACACAGTCGGTCATACAGCCACCGCAAAGCGAACATTCGTAAACGTTACCGATAATGTCATCTGAATATTCAACTGATTCTCTTGCAACCATTGAAAGTCCCAATGCTCTTGCACGGGCAGTATTTCTTTCCAAACCTGTCGCATTCCCGATAGGGCACACATGATGGCACATCCAGCAGAAACGACAAGCATCTATATGTTCTTTTGATTTTTGTGTGAATTGCATTGTTTCTACCTCCTATTATAATCCCAATTTAAACGGATTCATAATACCGTTTGGATCGAGTTGCTTCTTGATTCCTTCAAATACCTGCATTGCAGGGCCATACTGTTCCTTCATAAGTCTTCCGAGCTTGATACCTACGCCGTGATGGTCATTTACAACGCCACCATTTGCCAATGCAGTTCTTACTCCACAGTTCCAGATTGCCTGATGTAATCTGAATGCTTCGTGAGGATCCTGTGGAACATCTTTACCATCAACAATAAATCTGTCGTAAATCATACAACCCCATTCATACCAATGTGAGAAGTGAGCAATAAATTTAGCCTGAGGGAAGTTAGTTTCAATAGCTTCCTTCATTGCCCAGTAGATTTTTTCAATCTTGTCGTATGGGGCAATAGTATCCATAGTACCAAAGCACTGCGGAATGTCCATCATATGTCCTGGGTAGAAGAATGTAATCTTTTCTTTCCACCATTTTTCGCCATATTCTGAACCAAGGTCCTCTGCACCGTATTTACCAAATGTTTCAAGAAGAATTTTCATTTCAAGGTCTGCCATTTCTTTAACGCCTTCAATGGCAATGTTCATAAATGCGCCCTTCTTTTCAACACCAACAATCTTTTTGATTAAAGATGCAGTTTCAGCTTCATCATAAAGTCTCATAACTGATGGCTTGAATTTCTGGAGAAGTTCTCTTCCTGCATTGAATGCATCTGTCATATTATGGAACAAGAAGCCTCTGAACTGTCTTGATTCAGGCTGTTCGTAAATTCTCATCTGAGCCTTTGTCATAACACCAAGTGTACCTTCTGAACCGATGAAAATCTGATTTAAGTCAGGACCCGCTGCATGTTTTGGAGCAGGTGATGTCTCGATAATATCACCATTAGGAAGAACAACCTCCATCTGAAGTACCATATCATCAATTTTACCGTACTTTGTGGATGATACACCAATACCTCTGTGTGCCAAAAATCCTCCGACTGTTGAACAAGTAAGTGATGATGGGTAATGCATTGTAGCATAGCCCTTTTCATTTGCTGCCCACTCAATGTGCTTATAGATTGCACCTGTACCGCATTCTATGTACATTCCCTGTTCGTTAACATCATAAATCTTATTCATTCTCTTTGTGTCAAGAACGATACCGCCGCAAACAGGAATAGCACCACCTTGAGTTCCGCCGCCTGCACCCCAAGTTGTAACAGGGATTTTGTAGTAGTTTGCAATTTTCAAAACAGCTGAAACTTCCTTCGCGTCCTTTGGTGCAACTATAAAGTCACCCTCAGGCATTCTCAATCCTCTGTCTGCCCACATTCTTGATAGCCAGAAATAGTCAACACTGTGGGAAACTTTATCTATTGTTCTTGTTGAACAATTTTCTCTTCCAACTGCATCCTCTAACTCAGTTGCAATCACATCAAATAAAAAGTCTGTCATTTTTATTTCTCCTTTTGTTTATTCAATTTACTACAGAATCAACCTTAAAATTCAGGAAATATTTCAGAAATTATTTGTGTCATATTTGTTCTGTAGTTTTCACTTTTATCTTGTTCATTATCACTTTTTACTCCTATAATATTAGCTTTATAACCAAATATTAATCAATGCATATAAATTTGTGTTCTTCTGCTGATTTTTTTGCTGCAAGACACATTTTCGCACTTAATATACCATCTTGTAAAGTAGTTTCAGATTTTTGACTACCTTCCATAACACCTATAAAATTTTCACAAAGATGTTCATCACCGCCATGATGTCCACTCGTACTTTCAAAAGTATGAGTTTCTGTTATGTTGTCAAGATGATGATGTACAATTACCGTATTCTTAACCCAGTCAAATTCTATTGTTCCTTTATAACCTACAATTCGTGCACCGCGCTTACCCGCGTCATTTCTCACAATAAAATTCTGACTATATACCGCATGCATACCGTTACTATACTCAACAAGCACAGAACCACTATCATGATTACCAGTATCAACCGCGAAACAGCAATAATCACCAAAATAATCCGGATTTTGTTTTTTTAAATTTTCTTCGCTTTCGGTACATGTTTTTGCATCAGGACACTCGCTACATCTTAACCCCTTCTTTTTATCACCTTTAAAAACCTGTTTTGATTGCATTGCTGATATATACACAGGTTTTAAATCACCGACAAGAAAATTAATATAATCTAAATCATGTGTAGATTTTTGCAAAAATAACCCACCTGTTTCTGATTCATCACGATACCATTTGTGATAATATCCTCTTCCATAATTCACATTATTATAGGCTTGTATGTGTGCAATGTCTCCTATTTTTCCACTATCAATAATATCTTTTACATACATACATATAACGGTTCTTCTTAACGGAAAAGATACTACAATCTTATCTTTTATATTTTTTAGATTCTCAAGTTTATGTAAATCTTCATAATTTGTGCATACTGGTTTTTCCAAAAACAGTGGTAGGTTATACTCATCAACTAATTCAGCAAATTTTGTATGAAGAGAGCAACGCGTTCCAACGAAAACACCGTCTAACTTTTCGTTTTCTAGCATTTCTGTTGCATCAGTATAATAATTGATATTTTCGAAGCCATTTGGATTAATATATTTTGATTTTACAGTTTCTATATCAATATCTGCTATAGCAGCAACCATCACTTTATTTGTTCCCACCAATTTTTTTACAACATTATTACATCTTGATCCATATCCTATTACACCTAATTTTAACATTTTAAACACCTCTTATTATTTTAATATTTTTTAACTTTATATTTCTTGAAGTTTTGATGCCATTCATCTGCTATAATTTTGTGTCCTGCCAACATGGGATATACTTCGCCGAAAACAATTGGTATTTTCCACACGCCTCACCAAATTTGGTTTTAAAAAATGCATAAATTTGGCATCATACTTTTTAGTAAATCTTTATAATGTTTATTGCGTCAGTTATCTTTTACTTCTTGATAGTCAGAAATGGCCAGCACTATGTGCTAATTTGTCAATTATTCTTGTAGAACATTTTTCTCTTCCGACTTCATACTACATTTTAGTTAGAATCATATCAAATAAAAAAATCATATTTTCTGATCTCATTATTTTATTACTTTTCCGTTTAATATTACATTATTTACTTTATAATTCTGATCAAAGATAACAATATCTGCGATATATGATTTTTCTATTTTACCCTTGTTTTCTATGCCTAAAATTTTCGCCGGTGTTTCAGTAATCATTTTAACTGTATCAACAAGTGTAAGGCCGTAGTGATTTACACCCCGATCGAGAATCATTGAAGAAGTCGCAATGCTTCCTGCAAACGAAGAACGGTCAGGTAATTTCGCTACTCCATCCTCAATAATGATTCTGTTTTCAGGAATTTTTTCACCAAGCCAACTTTCTTTAACATCAGTTCCTGCAGGACGAAGTGCGTCTGTTACAAGAGCAACTTTGTCTGTACCTTTGATTTTTACTGCAAGCTTTAAAGCATCTACTGCTGCGTGTTTCCCATCTGCAATAAGCTCAACAGTAACATTATCGTCAAGATAAGCAGCTTCAATAATACCCGCTTTCACAACCTGATTTATTTTTCTTACACTTGGTGTTGCACTGTAAAGATGTGTAATATGTGAAAAACCGTGTTTAAAGGCATTAAGTGTTATATCACTTGTTGCATCGCTGTGTCCTACGGCAAGTGAAATTCCGTTTTCCAACATCTTTTTTGCAAAATTTTCCATATTATCCAACTCAGGTGCTGCAGTAATCCTTTTTATTACACCTTTGCCCTCGCTTATAAGAAGCTCGGTCTCTTCATCTGTAGGACTGTGTAAGAGATACTCTTTATGTGCTCCCTTTTGATTTTTGGAAATATATGGTCCTTCAAGATGAATTCCGTAAAAGTTCGGGCATAAATTGATTGCATCTTTATAGGTCTGAATGAGCTTTAAGATGTTTTCAAAGGTTGAGGATACCGCTGTAGGAACAAGGGTTGTTGTACCGTTTAAAAGATGGATTTTTGAAATTTCACAAAAAGCCTCTCTTGTACAATCCATAAAATCATATCCGCCACCGCCGTGAAGGTGAATATCTATAAAGCCTGGTGAAACATATTTGTTTTCAGCATTAATTTCCTGACATCCCTCAGGAATTTCTCCCATAAAAGCTGTATCAATAATTTTGTTATCTTTTATAAGAATATCAGATTTAATAATTTTTTCATCGGCAATAACCTTAGCGTTTTTTATAAGTAAATAGCTCATTTGTTATACACTCTAATTTCAGGAATTGGAGATTGAAGCGCAACCTCAGCTGCATAAAGCACTGCATCAGGATGATTCTGGAAAAGTGAACAAGGAACTTTTGCAGTAACCTCGCCGTGTAAAACTTTTCTTAAAGCACCTGCATTCCAGTCACGTGGCATACACATTCTCACCTTTTTAGCCATAAACATTTCTTTCATTCCAACTGTAATACAGTATTTAGGAATACCATCCAAATCACCGCCACAGTTCATAAATGAATTTATTGTTCTTGTTTCTCTTGAAACTTCTAAGACTCTTGTTGGTCGATTTAAAAATTCTTCATTAGTAAATTCTTCGTCACCATAAGGAGGCTCATTAAATGCATAATGTCCGTTAATACCAACACCGCCGAATACCATGTCAAGCTTTCCGTGTTTTTCTATAAGTTCCATAACCTTACCCGGATTTTCAGGATCAGGGAAATATCTGTTTTCTACAGGTACATTAAGTTCATCATCAATCTGACTGTAGAATATTCTGTCCATACCGCCTCTAAATGAGAGAGGGTCATTTTTATCTATGTATTTTTTATCATCTGTAAGATATTCGTCCATATTAATAAATGTACAATTTTTAAGACTCACTCTGTATTTATTTACAAGATAAACAAGTCTTGCATAAGGCCCTAATGGTCCGTAAGGAACTACCATTATTGTAGGTTCGTTCTTTTTGTTGTTCTCCTGTATAGTTTCAAGAACATCAATAGCAACCTTCCAGTACATATCAACTTCAGCTTCACAAACATTAAGTTTAATGTTTGAACCTTTTCCTAAATCTTCTCTTTTAATTTCGTTAATTTTCATTTTTGTTCCCCGTATAATATAATTATCATTTCAAAGATAATTGTATTACACTTTTCCTTTCTTTAAATTTTTATAATTTAAAAACTACATTTATCTGTTTAATTGTAGATTGTAGTTGTTTTTTATGTTGTTTATTTCTTGTTGTTTGATTAAAATACTCAACTCTATAAATTCCATACTTATCAACTTCAAAGCTAACCAAATCATCGCAGAACCATCTAGGTAAATAAAGCACTCCGTTATCAGATAATATTTTTCCTTTTTACGATGTTGTAAGTCATATTGTTTCCACCCTTACGAAAGTTTTCTGTTTAAATATTCCTCTATCATATCCATATATTTTTCAACTTCTTCGTCTGTACTACGATAATTGTAAAGGATAAATGCATGTAATACATTCTGTAATGTTATCATCTCTGAATCAAAACCTAATTTATGTAATTTATCATTCATTTTCACAGTATCATCATAAGGTGTCGTAGGATCAATATCTCCGTGTATAAATAAAAATTTTGAACACTTATTTATATCACGATAAATAGGCGATGCCAATTTTCTCACTTTTTCATCATCCGATGCATAAGCAAATTTTGTAGTACAATTTAAAACAGGATTGCAAGAAATTACGATTCCTGGTCTTACATTATCATCATCTGATATTCCAAGACAAGTAACAAGATGAGCTCCTGCTGAATCACCAATCAAAATAATATGTTCGTTATCAACATTGAGTTTTTCTTTAACATATAATACTGCTTTACCGCAGTCATCTATCAGATCAGTTATGTCTGTATCAGGATTTGTGAGACAGCGATATGATATGGCAACTCCTGTATATCCCAAAAGCGAAAAGATTTTAGCCTGATGTATCATATCTCCGCCTTGCCAATCGCTTTCTGCTTTAATGCCTGTTCTCCACCCACCGCCGTGAATACAGATTATCACATATTCATTTTTATCGTTTTTTACCTTAGGGTTAAAAATATGTACAGGAAGTTCAAGTCCTTTAACTTCTCTGTAAACATCCTTTATGTCAGGCTCAAAATTATTATTTTTATCGTAGGTAATCATATTGTTCCCCCTATTCCAACCAAAGAATCAGATTTAACAACCGTTTCACTGATGATACAAGTTGTTCTCTTGTTACCCCTTTCACACTTCTCTCAAAGAGTTCATCACAATCGTGCGATACAGTTGCGGGCATATGTATGTCGTTTCCAGCTGAGATTTCTTTATTTCTTTTACCATAATTCCACCAATCCGTTGTAACAAGTCCATCGTATCCCCATTCGTTTCTAAGGATTCCCATAATTAGTTCCTTGTTTTCAGATGAACGAACTCCATTTATAAGATTATATGACGTCATAATCAACTTCGGTTTTGCTTCCTTTACACAAATTTCAAATCCTTTTAAATAAATTTCGCGCAAAGCTCTTTCCGATACAATAGAATTGGAATTAAATCTATTTGTTTCTTTATTGTTACATGCAAAATGCTTCGGTGTAGCAACAATTTTTTGTGATTGTATCCCCTTTACCATAGCAGCTGCCATCTTCCCCGATATATAGGGATCTTCAGAATAGTATTCGAAATTTCTTCCACAAAGCGGACTTCTATGTATATTCAATGCGGGTGTTAACCAAATAGAAAGATTATTCTCTTTAGTTTCCATAGCACCTGCTACACCAATTGCTTCAACCAATTCCAAATTCCATGTACACGCTAACATAGTTGCTATAGGAAAGGCAGTTGTTCTAATACCGGTTTCAGGTCTTATTCTTACTCCAGCCGGTCCATCAACCGTCATTGGCGAAGGAATGCCGAATTTTTTGTTGTTTCCCATTCCATCTGTATTTGCAACGCCAGTACTTCTTTGTCCGATTAATAATTCCATCAACTCTTCGTCAGTCATTTGGCTAATAAATTCATTTAATGAAATTTTTTTACTGTACACATCTATAAGTTTTTTTATTTCTTCAGGTTCATCATATGAAAAAGCAACATCATTTTCGCCATTATGTGTAATGTATTCTTTTTTTTCTTCACAAGAGAAATCAACATATTCGCCTGATGAAACCATTCTTCTATTAAGTTCCTGTGGTGCACACAAAGATGATAAAGTTTTTACTATTCTGTTTTCTTCTAAAATGTAGTTATATTCAATTTCTTGTAAATTACGTATTGAATTTCCCAAATATATTTTATAGACACCTTTTTCTAACACATAAGAAGATTTACTAATTACTCCTACATCGTCAAAAGATGCCATATCTTCTACCTTAAAAGAAAGTAATACTGTTTCACTTTCACCAGGCTGCAATTCTTTTGTTTTAGCAAAAGAGCATAATTCATATTTAGCCTTGGTTATTTTCTCCTCTGGTGAACTAAAATACAATTGGATTATTTCTTTTCCCGGCAAAACACCAATGTTTTTAACAACTGCACTAACATATATTGAACCACTTAATTGATATGCATTTAATTCTGAAATTTCGAATTCAGTATATGATAATCCAAATCCAAACGGATACACAACTCTTTTATTTTTATTAGGTACTGTTTCAAAATAACGATATCCAACAAAAATATCTTCTTCATATTTAACAAAATCTTCTGATTCATGAAAGCCAGCGGAAGATGGATAATCGTCAAATGATTTAACACATGTATCGACTAATTTTCCTGAAGGATTTACTTTGCCCACCAATATATCCGCTACAGCCAAGCCGCCTTCCATGCCACCTTGCCAACACATTAAAGCTGCTTGTATTTTTGGATTTTCTGCAAACCACGATGTATCAATCATCGCACCTACATTTAATATCGCAATAACTGTATCAAAATTTGAGCAAACTTTATCAACTAACTTCTTTTCGGTTTCACTCAAAATATAGTACTTATCTTCACCATCATTTTTTCTATCTGAATTTTCAGCTGAATAACGGTTAATAACAATAATTGCAACATCAGAGTTCTCAGTAGCCTCCGAAATAAGTGATTCAGGTAATTCCGGTTCTTTCAGCATCCCTATTTTTTCGCCATTCTTATATTCGTTCAAAACATAATTTTTGTAATAGAGTGATAGTTTATCAAAAACTTCTACCGAATCAGTATTTTCTTTTATTCCATCATATATGTTTTTTACATATGCAGAGTGAACATCACCTGAACCACCACCGCCTTTAACATAATCAATTTGCCCTTTACCAAACAAAGATACTTTCGTTCCTTTTTTCAGTGGCAATATGTGTTTATCATTTTTCAGCAGAACACTGCCTTCGCATGCTGCCTGATAAGAAAGCCTTATATGATTATCGCATCCTGTTATTCTCGAATTATTGTCTCCCAAAGGCAAACACGGTTGATAATTAATTCTTGCCCATTTTTCCATAAATATCGCTCCTAAAAGATAAAACTATAGTCATTATTTTCTTTTTCCATCTACACATATAGGTTGAATAATTCCTTCGATATTGACTATTGGTTCTAAATTATTGTCATTAATTTTAAAGACAACAACATTGTTACTTTTTTCATTTGTGCATATTAGTTTATTCCCAAAAATATTTATATCACGAGGCCAATTTCCTTCACAAGAAATCACATTTGACAATTCTATTTTTTCATCTAAAACCGTATATACAGAAATAGAATTGTGTCCCCGATTCGAAACATACAATTTATTATTACTATATCTGATTGCTGCCGGAAAATTTTCACTATTATATTCCTTAATGGAATTATGTTCACTTAAAAAATGCAATTTCCCATCACAATATAAAAATACTGTTACAGTAGATGAAAGCTCATTAGCACAAAATACAAACTTATTATCATCTGAAAAAATCAAATGTCTTGGTCCACGCCCTGGTTTTAACTTGATTTCGGCAACTTTTTCAAGTTCCTTTGTATATGTAAATATTTTATCTAATCCTAAATCAACAACAAGTAAATACCCATCGTATGTCTCACACACATAATGCGTGTGAGGACTTTCTTGTCTATGTGCAACGATACTGCTCCCTACATGTGTGACAATCTTATCAGGTAACTTTGACACATTTCCTGATATATAATTGGTGCAATAAACATTACTGTCACTAACACAAAAGTGCGCTGGTATTTCACCATTTGTATCTGTTGAATTTAATATATTTATATCTGTCCCATTATCTTCCAGTGTCAGAAAGGCTCCGTTTACACCATAAGTTCTCCTTAAGGTTGCATATATTATATTATTTGAAACTTTAAGGTACATTGGTCTATCCAATGTTTTTTTATATAGAAAACTCATACCCTCATTAGTCAAAGAATACTTATATATACCACCTTTTTCGTGACACGAAGCAATATAAACATCAAAATCAAAGTGCTGATTGTGTGTCATTTGGGTCACCATTTATCGCTAAATCATACTCTACTGACCAATCCATACCACGATATGCTTCTGCTCTATCATCTGATTCTATAAACTCCATAAGTAAATCAAGCATTTCTTTTGACCATGTATTTTTATCTATTTGAGCAGTTGTAAATTTGTTCTGACTAATCATTTCAAACCCAAACATATCTTTAACCTGAGTTTTTGCCGCACCACCTACAACTTCTTCAACTAAATGACTTGGGATAAACAGGACACCTCCACCGGCACCAAAAACTATATCACCAGGCAAACATATCGCATTACCTATTCTTGTAGCAGTATTATATCCAATCATTATAAAATCACGAATTGGTGTAGGATCTATACCTCTATAGTACACCTGAGTGTTTTCGACTTTTTTCATCTGTTCTGTATCTCTGATTCCACCCCAGATGACCGCACCACCATTTTCATTTTTAGTTTTATTTTTTAAGGCTGTAGTAAGATTTCCTCCAAGATATGTACCTTTATAAATCTTATCATACATATCAATTACCGGAACATCACCTTCTTGCAAGTTATCAATAACCCACTGATTATATGTGCCTGTTCTTCCTTCGCTTCTGCCTGCATCTTTAACAACTTCATCCAAATCTGGACGATATGGACAATAGGTTGCTGTTACAGCTCTTCCAATTAATTTTCGTCCATCATCATGCAAAGTATGTAATCTACCTTCAAATTGACTTTCGTATCCTTTTACAAATATTGGTTTCCACACTTCTTCGAGTGTTAAGGTTTTTAGCGCCTTCAAATATTTATCGGCTACTTTCGGTCTGCCGTCTTCAAATCTTTCCCCCTGCCACTGTGGTGTAAGTGCAATTATTTCTTCTTTTACATTGAATTTCATAACTTCATACCTCCGTCAATATATATATTTTCGCCAGTTATATATCTTCCACCATCAGAACATAATGTCAAAACTAATCCCGTACAATCTGATGACTCTCCGGCATAACCCATAGGAATGCCCTCAAACACTTTCTTTGCATATTCTTTATCATTTAATGCTTCTGTGTTTCTCGGAGTGTCTATAACGCCCGGAGCAACATTGTTAACCGTTATTCCGCATGAGGCTAATTGTTTTGCTAAATTGGTAACCATACTCATTTGAGCTGCTTTAGAGCAAGCATAGACTAACATATCTTTATGCGGTTTTGTTTGCTGAACACTTCCAATTGTAATAATTCTTCCCCAAGAATTTTTTATCATATATGGAGTATATTTTTGACATAATTTCAATGATGCTCTAAAGTTTATGTTCATTTGCAAGTCATATTCTTCATTTGTAATCCTGCACCACTCTTTTCTTATTTGAACGGATGCATTAATAATAAGTATATCGACATCTCCGGTTATATCATATAATTCATCTGCACAATTTGACTTTGACAAATCAACAACCGCCGGAATTGCGTTTGGTATTTTTTCCGCTACTTTTTTTGCCTTGTCATATGAAGTAGCTCCGTTTATATATACAACTACACCTTGTTCAGCCAGTGCTTTTGCTATAGCTAAACCAATCCCTTGAGTAGATCCTGTAACAAGAGCTTTTTTTCCTCTCAAATCACACATTCTAATTTTCTCCTTTAGTCTTCCAAACTTTCAAGAATTCCTTTTAAATAGCCAATAGCATATAGACGACCAAGTGCATCATAACCTTGATTTTTAATACTTTCTCCTGCCATTGTTGGTACATGGTCAACACGAATAGGAACAGAAATATTATACTTCTTATATAATTTCATTATTTTCGCCATTTCTATTAAGCCGTTATCATGAAATGTTTCATTGAACTTATATTTGTTACCCACTGCATTTCTAAAATGAATAAACTTTATTTTATCAGCAAATTTTGGAATCACTTTATATAAATCTTCACCCATCATCAAATATGTGGCTTGACACATTGTTACACCCAGATTTTTTGAGTCAACTATGTTTACTGCTTTCCAAATATTATCAGCAGATATCATAATACGAGAAACATTGCCAAGTTTTTCAAGCGGTGGATCATCAGGATGTAATGCCAAAGTTATATTATATTTTTCTGCATAATCAATAACTGAATTTATGAAATATTCATAATTTTTCCACATTTGTTCTGTAGACACCTCATACTCTGTAGGTTGGTAATCTTTTATGTCAAAACCTGTAACTAATGCATCACCACGTTCTTTTATATCATTCGATGTTCTTGTCCATCCTACATATGCCATAAAATTAAAACAAATGCTTCTAATATCAAGTTCATCCATAAACTTAAACATCTTTATTACTTTTTCTATACACTCATCCCTCTTATCATCACCAGCTTTTATATGGTCATGTAATTCATTGGGCATTGGTTCTATTATTATAGGCTTTATTCCAAAATCTATAAATCTATTATGTACTTCTAACCAATGTGTTCTATCAGTAATATCAAAATCTTTATGTTCTGGAAGTCTTATAACAGCTTTTTCAACACCACATTGCTTTGCAAAATCCCAGCACAAATCCGGTTCGCTTCTTAAATAATCTGTAAGTATCATTTACCGTGTCCTCTCCAAGTCAACTTTCTAAAAGTAAATATATTCTGTATTTTTTTCGCCTGTGTCTGCATTTTCAACTACAAACACCTTTGCATCCTTTTCAATTAATATCGCATGCCAAACATTTGACGGAACATTATAGATTTTACCTATATTCATCTCGTACTTATCTAACTGCTTCCCAATATATAAAACAGCTTTCCCTTTTACAGGAATAAATACCTCATCCGTTTCTAAATGTCGTTCAATTTTAGACGGAGATTTTTCTATTGATATCTTTTCAGTAAAATTGACAACACCAACTCTCCAACCGTCATATTCTGTAAGAATAGAAAATCCCGCCAAATCTGATTCGCTTATAATTATATCTTTATTCACACCCAAGCCTTCCTTTGTTCAATTTGGATAATGTAACACTTTTCTTTCATTCCTTTTGTAGTTTGTTCCGGGATAATACTCATTATTTACAGTATCACGAACAAAAACAGTATCAGGTAATGGGTCAAAATATGCCAATCCATCCTCAAAATTATCTCTTCTGCAGGATGGAACACTTTCGCCATAACCATTTACAGCAGTAACATAGTATTCACATTCCTCATCAAAAGTATCAATATAGCTGTTTTGTTCATTTGAATAAATGCATACAGGTTCACAACCTTTAACGATTCTATATAAATTATACTTTTCTATTCCGAGTTGTTTTCCCCAAACTATTTTGAATTTATTTTCACAAAGGTGCTTAATTTTAAGACCTTCTATCTGAACAGGAATATCCTTTATTAAAACTAATGGATTAACACAACTCCATTCACCTTTCCCTGAATTATTGCAAGCTCTGATTCGAACATACCTTTTTAGAGAATTATTTGCTTTCACAACATATTCAGAATTATCAGTATCCCCTTCATAAATCCAATTATTAATACCATTATCACTTAATGAGATTTCATAATACTCTGCAAAAGAAACTTTATCCCATTTGATTTTACAACCATTTTTCTCCTCTGTATAAGAAACATTCATAACTTTTTGAGGGTTTGGCACATCCTTAACAAATGAAATTTTTCCATTCTTAATATCAATTGTATTTTTGTTTCTTTTGTCGTCATTTTGATACAATGTGTATCCTTCTTGTGGAATAGTTATTTCAATTTCTCCAAAATTGTTCACTACTTGTCCATAATAGTTAGTGCCATCACATTCCACACATACTGCACTATCCTTTTGTTTTTTAGAAATGACAATACCACCAACCGCCACATAATAGCCGTCTATTAATGCAACATATGTCTTATTGCCTTCTAATTTCACATAACCAACTGTACCATAAAATTCAATATTATTTTCTTTCACTCTAACTACCGCATCTGAATTAAATATATACTCTTCTTTGCTATCATCAGTAATTTTTGCCCCATAATATGTATTATTTGGCAATATGTTTTCGTTATGTGAAACAATTGTTAAGAAATCCCCTTTACCATCATATCGAACACCTTTTAAATCGGGCATAGTACTTCTATTGTTTGCGCTTTTCATATCCACCGTAAATTTCGAAACTGTCACATTTTTCCCTTCTACTCCCGGTTTCAACTGATGAATAAACGGTAAAGGCCTATCTTCGTAATTAAACCAATTAAAACACCCTTGAGTATTAAGATGTTTAACAGCATCATAAATTACAATATAGCGATTATCAACCATCATAACACTTCTATATTTATACTTTTTATTGGAATAGGTACCAGCATCCATTCGTGCATACTGAACACAACCAAAATCAATTAATGGATTTATTAATTCATTTCTTCCAAGACTCTTATATTGATTATTATCAAGCACAGAAAAATTGCAACCTACTTCATCATCGCGTCTTGTATCATCACCTATATCTTCAGTTCCATTTCCTGAATACATTGTATTATTTGCGTAATAGAACAAGCTTCCGCAACCGCCTTCACTCATTATTCCCCATCTATAATTGGGGCCATCATCAATCTGTTGCATGGTGACACTCATTTCATTTTCTGTATTCACATGACTTCTCAGCACATACCCATATCCGGTAAATTTTTCTGAATGCAAATCCGGAAGTGTACCGTTATCGCTATTCAATTTAGCCATAAAACCAAATACATTGTCTGTTGGTAGTGTATATATGTCATCACTGCTGCATACATTCAAAATATACTGAGATAACATAGGATTGTAATTTTTCAGCTCATCACCCAATACCCTTAAAATATATATTGGATAATACGGACAATATATCCTTGCTCCGGCATGCGCACCTGATGGTATAACAGTTCTTTTTCCATCAACAGGAGCTGAAAGCGTATTTAAAAGCCAATATGCCAATTTTTCTAAATTTTCATATAAAACAGGACTATCATTATATCGTTTCTTAATCATCAGTGAGACGCTTAGCAAATGTGTAAGACACGCATATGCATATACTCCTGTATTTTCGGTTGCCCTGCCGCCTTGGCTATGCCATTCTTTAACATCTGGCCTAATATGGAATTTCAAAAAGAGAGCAACACATTTCTCGTAATAGTCTTTCCATTTCTTTGCCATAGGATGTTCTGGGAACATAGCACTACACATACCAACTACACCTATAAAATCAATCAAAAAATTAGGGTGTCCTGCAAGAGTATGTATTGTAGGCATTACATTTTCCTGAGAACAATAATACGCTGCAAATGATGCAATTTTTTTGATTTTTTTCATCTGCTGAGATGTGAATTTTTTATAATTCATATCCACTGCAGCCATCCATGCATAATATGTACGTGTACTTACGGGTCCTATAGTCCATGGTAATTTAATACAATTATCCGCTTCAATTATTTCTACAGTTTCCTCTGCATCAGGAACACCAATTTTATTAAAATTATGGAATGTATATTTTTTTGAATCATCATAATCTTTTCTATTAAAAAAGAATGGTGCCTCCTTGTTGTTTTCATCTTCCCAATCAAGAACCCAGTCCTTAACTTTATCTAATGGAAGCCAATAACCATAAAATTGCATTTCGTTTATATATGACGATAATTTCAACTCTTCATCTTTTCTTTTTCTATATAAGGCGAGAGCAGTCATTCTTGTTCCTGTATTAAGCGGATATTCAAAAACCATTTCACAACCGTCGTGATTATAATTACATTTAAAGCTAACAGCGTTCAAATGACTATTCCCATCAACAGTATACGTTCCATCATTCCATAAAGATGCATCGGCAACAAATGCTCCAACACATCTTTCATCATTGTAAAACGAGCAAAAAGTAGTATCTTCATTTCCGTGCGTTTGATCGTGCGGAACCATTTTGTGCTGAACATATCCATTTTCATCGCAAAATTCATTAGCTAAATATTTATTACAAGATTGAAAACCATTACCTTTTGTTTTCCTGTGAGTAGGCATAAACCCACTCCAACTTATATTCATTATCTTATTTTTCGTCAAAATGTCTTCTGTCAAAGTTACATACTCTAAATCTTTTACAATCCCCAATGTAAGAATATATTTTTCATCATTACAAAGCTGACATTCAATTTTGACATTAGCAAAAACCGAACCATTGTCAATCAATGACACAGTTTTTCGTTTTATATTATCAGACAGTGTACACCTGCCAAAAGTTTCAATTCCATCAGAAATTTCAAAAATTTCTTCAACATCGTTTTTTATTTTAATTTTTATCAAATTATTATCGAGAATAAGCATATCTTTTTCATAATATGCAAGATTTTTATTAGGAGTGTTTTTGTTTTCAATCAAAGAAAACATCTTCTTCTCTCCGGCATTGATATCTGTCATAAAAAATATCTTATTATCAGAAATTTGATAATCCCAAACTTGGTCATTACATACTAATTGTGTTCTGTTAATATCAATTTCCTTTTCGATATCAAAGCTAACTTTAGATACCGGATATGAATATGCAGCATATCCCATTTTTTCTTCAATTGTTAACATCATAAAAATCATCTCCTTATACCAGCAAGCGTATCAATGAATAGATTTCGATTCATTGATACACTCTCGCTGATACAATAACTTTTTAATTATGTTTACTTAAAAAGTACAATTTCCATTACTTTTAAGTTTCTTGTGTTAAGCATAATTTTTGAACCATCTGTAGTACCGGGTGCAGATTCAATCAATTCATCAAGAGAACCTTCTCTATATTTTACACTTCCTCTACCATACTCTTCGCAAACAATAATCTTTGTAGGTAATGAATGATAAGGAATATAATCGGTATAATCGTTAGTATAACTTATTGTTAAACCAAGATCACTTCTGTTTAGCAAATTACCATATACGGTTGTTAAGGTGTGACCAACTGGTTTAAAACTACCTGTTGCAGTACAATTGATATGAGCAAACTGACTGCTAATTTGAGTTATCGGTGTTTCTCTCACACCGTCCCCATCCATATCCGACAAGTATGCCACATCTAAATTCTGTGGCAGAGAGTTTCCATGCCTGAACACTATTTTTAATGTTGTCACGCTTCCGTCTACATCCTGCAGTACTTGTAAAATGTCGCCTTCTTTTACTTCATTAAACAATTCTTCATCTTTAGCATACAAAACTGTCTCTCCGTATTTATATAATCCGGTAACTTGAATCTTTGATTCGTCATCCTTCAAAACTGTACGTATATCATTAACATATACAAAATAAGTTTGTGTGTTAAAATTCAAATTCAAAGGAGCTTTAATTACAACAGCCATTGCTGCATTGGATAAATCTGCATCGTAAATTTCAGTGTTGTCAAACGACATTGAGGTTCCGTTTTCTTCAGTAATTTCTTTTATTGCTCCATACAATCCAAATTCATCTTCTTCAAACGATTCGTTGAATGATGTTCCGTAACTTTCAGGTGCTCTAAATACAACACCATTTGAATTAAGACCATACATCTGAGCAAAATTTCCGCTTGTCAAATCAGAAGAAGTATAGAACACATAACTGCTTGTATTCCACTTAGTATTTGCTCCAAATTTTCTATTTAATGTAATATTATCTTCGTAGTGTGTAGAATATATTGTAACTAATTCATCAAGCAAACCATCTGCATTAACAGAATACTTCACCAATTTGCTTTTTTCTGAAGATGCTGTCCACTCCGCTTCAAATTGTTCTGCTGCTTTAAGAGCATCTATTCTTTTACCATTATATTTTATTTTTTCTTTTGCCTGCAATATGTTCATAGAACCATCACTGCCAAAAATTTTAAATAAAACAGTATCATCTAGCGAAGAACGATCTTTACTATATGCTAAAAATAAGCCATACTGCAACTGGTCATATCCGTTTATATCAACAGCCACAATATTACCGTACATATCAAAATAGAACATGCCCAGTAATCCTAATGCAAGTTTAGGAGTAAAACGATATCCACGTTCACTGTAAGTATCATACTCAGGAATCTTCACATAATCTTTTTCTCCGATAGTATACTCTTCATCTTCAGCAATTGATTTTATACTGCCGGCAATTTGCCTTGAAGTAATTTCCAAAAGAGCATATGAATCTGATACATTTTTATTTGTTACAAAGGCATTTACTACATCGTTTTTCTTTATATCTTCAAAAGATTTTTTTTCACCGTTCTTAATTATCTCAACATTGTCAATACCGCTTAAATCAAGTGGTAATTTACCTCTCTTATCATAAATCATCTGATTTACTGAGTCAACCGAAGCAACAAAGTATGTGTCATTTGAAGAAATATTTATAAAATCAATAACATTATCATCATCATTATCAATGAAAGTATACTCACCATTCACATCTAATAATTTATCTGGTTCAAACGGCGACACAGGACAATAATTAATGGTTATATCCGCCGAACCCTTTATGTCAAGCGTTCTTACCCTATCATTATCATCATAATATTTGATTTCATTTATGTTAAACTCAGCAATATCTTTTGATTTCAGTGTTAAGATATATGTATTATAATTATACATGTGGAGCAAAGTTTTTTTATCAGATTGTTCATCAACCTTAAAATAAAACTCTACACTATATCCAGGACTTACTGAATTAAAATCTTCTTCAAAATAATATGTTTCATTATTAATAAAAGCAGTATCTTTTGAAACAGACTTGCCATCAATTGAATAATATCCCATACTCTTTAATATACCTCTATCACGGTATATATTGAAAGTATTAATAAACAAATCATCAGACTCTATAAATGATATACTGTTACTGGTCAACCCATCAATTGCTTGGTACTCCGAATGAAGCATATTGTAAATTAGTTTAACGAAATCACTTTTAGTAATCTCGCCATACGGTGTAGTTATCCCCTTAAACAACTTAAGTTCACTTACAATTACCGGATAACCCTTATATGATGCCTGTATCTGATACCCGAGAAGATTTACCGCCAATCTTTGTAAATCTCCAGAAGCAATAGGGTCATCTGGCAAAAATTGACCATTACCAACACCGGAAACAAATTTATAAAAATGCGCTTTTTTAATTCCATTGTAGTACGGATGTGTAGTCGGTACATCTATAAATGGTGAATATTCATCTGAATCATCACTAGCTTTAATCATCAAAGAAAGAATACTTACCGCTTCACCACGAGTAATGAGTTCATTTCCTTCTTTATACTCATCAGGAATAAAGCCAAGTTCTTTAAGTAAAACTAATTTTTCAGAATCAGTATATGTTAAATTATTTATTACATCATCATTTTCAGCATATACAACAAATGAAATCTGAGATACCAACATTACTAGTGTTATAAACAAACACATTATTCTTTTCATCAATGCAAACCTCCTTCTTTCTTTATTTGCTTGCTTCAACTAACTGAATCATTTCATATATAACTTTTGCTACCATTGCTCTTGTTACTGGTTCCTTTGGAGCAAAGTTCTTTCCATCTCCAACCATAATTCCACTATTAAAAATTACTTCGATACTTTCTTTTGCATAGTCGGCAGCACTGTCAACATCTTCTAATGCTTTATTAGATTTTTCAGATTCTTTTTCTAAAGCTTTTAATTTCATTATTCTAACAAGAATAACTGCCATATCTTCACGAGTCAAGTTATTACCAATGCCAAATCTACCTTCACCGATTCCTGATATAATATCATTATTTTCTAAAGCCATAACATAATCGTAGTACCAATCATCAGTAGATACATCAATAAAACAACTTTGTTCATCTATTCTTTCAAAATCAAATGCTTCGCTCACGATTTTAGCAAATTCTTCTCTGGTTATAAGATTGTTTGGTCTGTATGTATTATCAGGGTATCCTGATATAATATTTCTTGCCACGAGAGCTTTAATTGCTACCCTTGCCCAATCAACATCGTTTACATCAGATAAAGAAACTGTATTAACATCCGGTACTTGAGGTGTCTCTACAACAGGAGGAACAACGTAACTTACTTTGCCACCGCCACCGCCTGACGAACCGCCACCATAGCTTCCTGAAATTCCACTTGAACCCAAGTTGTTATTTGATGGTGTATCGTGATTGATTTTGGCAGTAGAAACAAATTCATCAAATTTAGTTTCTGAAATATCAATTGACGTAAATGTTGTTCTTTCCATCTTTTTGTGAACATATATCAATTCATCTTCATTATTATCTAATACACTATAATCTCCAGACAAGTCATATTCAGCTAACGAGCTTTGGTTAAGTTTTTGTAATACTTCACTCATCTCAAGATATCCTGCATTATTCAAATATGTTAATGCGATTAAATTGTTATAATATTCTGCAAATGCTTTTGAAGAATAGAACTTATTGTTTTCCGATATTTTTGTACAAACATCGTTTGCTACAGTTTTTTCTTCACTCTCGTCTAATTCGGAATAAATCAATGAATTAACTTCTAATTTATTTCTGTTATTTTCATCACTAATAAAGTTATATATCTGTGTTGAATCTGTTTTATTATTAAGTTCTGTAAGTAAGTTTGCACTATCAATTAAATTATTAAACTCAATTTTGACAGCATCAGGAGAGTTAAATTCCTTTTTCATACCATCTAATATTTCTGTTTGATATTCTGGGTCAAGTGCAGCATATTCACTTGTTGGTGATAAATCTATTTGAAACAACGAACTATTATCACTTAAAACACTATAAACATCATCAGTAGTTTTTAAAGATGCCAATATATTATTAACTGTTACAGGTCCTACATAAACAAATTGTACAGTTTTTGTTTCACGACCACCAAATGTACCATATACAGAAGAAACAACACTAAACGGTATCTCCTCTGCAGTTGATTTCATTTTATACGTAAATCCGTCATTACCATTTACGCTTTCAACTACATCAACATATTCAATGTCTGCAAAAGTTGAACCATTAGGTGCAACAACCATTACTGCCAACTCAGGAATATATGTGCTATCAAGACTTACTGTAATATCAACTAATCTATTATCATGGTCAGGAACACAATTTATTCTTAAACCATTACCATTTATTTCTTCATCGCCAAAAATTTTATTCGATGTATACGAAACACCTGTAATTGTATAAACATCGGATATTAAAACAGGTTCAGAAAAACTATCTAAAACGAATGCCTTAATACTAATATTTTCTATATTTTCAACAGCTGTAAGGTCTAAAGAAATTGGTGCAATGTACACATCTCCTGCATCAATATCAATATTCTCCTTCACCTCATAAGCTATCATATTTTTACCTTCATAGGCTGCAACAACAAGATTAACATCTTCAAGATTTGCAATGCTATCATTAGTTACTTTTACTTTTACACCAATAGCTTCAGAAACATCTGTTATTAAAGTAGAATCATCTGTTGAAGATACAATTTCTGCTTTGACATTAGTATTTTCATAATTCACTTCCAAGTTATATAATGTTATTTCATTGCTGCCACTTACAGAAATACCTAATGTGTGTGTACCATTGGACAGATTTGATATCACGAGTTTATCATTTTCCTGCTCTTCAAGAACAAGTTTGTCATTCAAATAAACATCATACTTAACAGTTTCTCCAATAGTACCAATATTAATTTCATATGGAAGTTCTGTAATAGTTATTTGTGTCGGTATTTTTGCATATACTACTGCTTCAGGTGATTTTACAATGCCTACACCATCTGCTCTGGCTGCCAAGTAAAGATACTCGCCAGATTTAACAACATCAAATATAGTTGATACTGATGTAGCCTTATAATATATTGGAATGATTTCTTTTGGATTTGTTACATCAAACACATGCATCATTCCATCCTGATGACCTGCATATAAAATATTTCCATCAAGATAAATACCAAGTATTTTTGAGTTGCTATCTGCGGTCCAATCTGCATAATAATTAACATCATCATCACTTAATTCTGCTAAAGATGTCTTATTTCTTATATCTATTGAAACTAAAAGCATGTTAGTAAAATCACTGATAAATATTCCGTTATCATTAACAAATATGTCAGTAAGATTTCCTGCATCAGGTAATGCCAAAGTTGTAATCAAATCAGGAGCTTCTGGGTCAACTATATCATATATAGATACAGCCTTACTTGCAGTAACAAATAGTTTACCATCTTTTATGAATGAACCTCTTAAATTTGTTCCTTCGATTGAAGCTTTTTCCTCTAAAGAGTCATCAGATATATCATAAACTTTCAAAGCCGAACCTGTAATTGCATATAGATAATTCTCAACAAAAGATAAACCAGTAGGTGAAGCACTAACAGCAGCTACCTTTTGTGGAGATGTTGGATCCTCTAATGAATATTTAATCAATTTATTTGCAATCCTCGCATACAAATAACCATTATAAACACTAATAGGTTTATTGACACCTGAAGTTACTGTTGTTCCTCTTAAATCAGTGTTTGAAATCTGATATTCAGAAATATTGTTTAAATCAGCAATTGAAAAGACTCTTATGCCACCTTCACGCGCTGATATATAACAATAATCACCTTCAACGGCAAGTCCATATGCCTGCGGCAAACCACAATCAGTAGCAGTAAATTCTCCAACATATTTTGCAGAAAAATCAACCGCATACACACTTGATACAGATAATATCATACACACTGTTAGAACTATTGATATTATTCTTTTCATAAAGTATATCCTCCATAATAATACATTTAGTTACTCTCTGCTGTTATATTTCCATTTTCGTCCAATATAACCGTTCCGCTCGTATCATATCTTTTGTATGGAACAGATACATTCGAAAATTCGTTATTCATTATAACAACACCTTCACTAGGGCACATTGCATGTGTTTTCATATATTCGCTATCTAATGCCATTTCGTTCGGTTTGGGACCACCAAGAGTTATGCCCTGTTCCATAGTAGACATTTTATTATCTTGTATGATTACTCCAAACATTGCCTTCCAATCACGCACTCTCTCCGGATCAGTTTTCTTATACGGGAAGAAAGATAAATGTATACCATCATATCCTGTGTAGTCATTCGATACATTTCCGCCAAAAGATTCTGCTAATTTTTTCATTTCTAATTTAGCATCATATTTTTCCTGTGTGGTTTTTCCGTCTGCTTCCAAAGAGTTGTTTTTTATATCCACACAATAAAAAACTTTTCCGAATAACTCATCTGTAAATTGGTCAGAAAGATGAAGTTTTAATTCAATAGGTGATGTTTGTTGTTTCCACGAAGTACCTTTTAATACATTATCTTCGATTCTGAAATAGAACTGTGGTTGAATTCTATCATCAAAATTCACTCCCTGACCACCGGAAATTTTACGAATTGAATGCAATACTATTCCTGCAGTATCATCAAGTTTGTTGCCAATTACTGCAGCATCAATAACACCACAATAGAAAAGAATACTCCAGCCACCATTTATTAATGTATTATTATATATTGAGGAATTATCGGATGGTAAGTATATAACAACCTGACTATCGTGTGACGGAACAATATCCCAAGGTTTTTCAATTTGAATAACTCTCGTTAATCTATCACCTGAAATAATTTTTCTGGTTTGTCCAACCCCTGTACCACCAACAATTGCAACATAAAAGTCACCATATGTTTTATAGTTGAAATCCCAAGCCTTCATTGCAGAACCACATCTGTGTACTCCCCACTCATCTTTTGCAGGATTTAACTTAAATGCTGTATGCGTAGCATATTCTATATCACCGTAAATCATATTTCCAGCCTGATAACTTTCAGTCGCTATCATTTCTCCGTCCGAGCAAAGTGCAGCTGTATTCTCTATTTTGTTATGGGCCACATATGCATTACCTCTTAGATAAAATCCACGTCTACCTATTGTAACATCTGTACCTATTTGCCAAGGTGCTCTTACAATTGAATTGTTCTCAAATACTGTGTTTATAGCATGAAAATATGTGTTTCCAGCCAAAGTATTTACATCATTATTTCTATACATAACATAACGGTTGCAGTAACCAGTAGGAGTTGTACGTTCACCTTGGAACTTACAACCTTCTATTAAAACATGACCTGCACCCATGAAATACATATTACTATTCCAGATTTGTTCTGAAAGGTTCATTACTCCTTCCATTTCATCCCAGTTGAATGGTCTTCCTTGTCCGTGTACATTTTTCAAGAATAAATATTTTGCAGTTTGACCGGTGGTTTTTGTATGCCAACTATTACCCAACCACATTAATCCGGCAGCGTGATACTCATTTCCTACACTTCTGTCATAATCAATAAAAATATTCACTAATCCTTGTCTGCCGTCTTTTCCGCGTCTTTCATAATCGCTTTGGAAAGGATATATGCCGTTCAGTTCTTTTAGAGTTTTATTTTCAACATCCGGGCGATATAATAATTTTGTTTTTTCCATACCTGCTCCGGCAATTACGGTATATCCCGGTATCTGCATTCCTGCTGTATAGAAAGTTCCTTCAGGGAAATATACAACACCGCCTTTTTCAGCTACTGCATCAAAAGCTTTATTTATAGCTTCATCGTCATATTCGCTATCATTTGCAATTGCTCCAAAATCGCATACATTTACAATATTGTTCCAATTAAATTCTCTTGTCCAGTAAACACCAAGATTATATGGGTCATCAGACTTTTCTACAACATTCAACGGAATGCTTTCTTCTACTCTGCACCAATTCTTTTCATCATTTGAAACTTCAACATAGTACGAGCCAATCGGAACACTGTTGTCTACAGTAAATTGAATTGCTAATGGTTCTGCTTTCTTAACAATTGCACTATAGGTTCCATTTGCACCAACAAGTCTGACTGCACTCTGTGTATCTGCACCAAATTCTGCAGAATCAAAATTTCTTCCGCCTACATATACTATATTACCTTCTGCAATACCATCTGATGACAACCAGATAGCTCTTGCTTTATTTACAAGTGCCGGTTTTGACCAACCATAACTATTTTTCACCCATACATAATATGCTCCGTTTTTCGCTTCATTTGGAAGCATAACTGTAACATAGTCACCATTTGGGTCAATAAATTTAGGCTCAAGTTTTATAGCATCTTCGCCAGGAATTTTAGTTTCTGTGGTGTCAGGCTCATACACAACCGCCACTTCTACAGAATCTGAATACATTCCTATTCCGCTGATATTAAATAATTCTCCAGGTTCAACACTATCACTTACCATATAAATAATAGGTGCTTGTTTGAATTCATAACGATTTATTTTATTTTTTTCACACCAATTAAGCACCTTGCAAATTATGTCAGCCATTAATCCCCTATTAATATTATTTTCAAAGAATTCATGCCCTGATTTATCATAATTTATAAATTTGTTTTCTACAAAAAAGGTGAATGCTTTCTTTAATTCATCATCCAAGTCCGTTAAACGGTCATCTATTTTTGTGTTTTTAGATTGAAGTTCAACATCGGAAAGATAATCAAGAGTTCTATATGAATATAAAATTACATCTTTATATGTAATATTTTTTTCAAAGTCATTTATTGAATCATCTATAATTTTTGCATCTTTTGCTATTTGCACATAAGAACTATACCAATTAGGCTCATTTACGCCATCAAAATCATCTGATTTCACAGGATTCATTCCAGCAAATCTCATAAGCACTGATATAAACTCTGCATAAGTAGCATTTCTTTGTGGGTAATACTCTTCATTAATACCTCTGCCAACTATAAGCTCAGATGCAAGTTTTTCTATCGATTCTTTGTATTTACCATTAATATCGGTAAATGTAATAGAAGCCGTTTCGCTCCAATATGCTTTTGTTTCATTTATATACTGGCTATACGATTTAACAATTTTACCGTCAGGAATATTTCCATAAGAATTAAGCCATATACCCGCAGTACCATATACACTTGCTATATAATTTTCTTCAAAAAACGTTCTGGTACCAACAATATTTGATAAAGTTCTACACAATTTAATTTGTGACACATCAGATATATCGCAAATATATGTAGTTCCTGAACACATAGCATAAAGATATCCGTCTTTTATTTTCAAATCAGATACGCTATGTTTTTCTGCACCAAAATCAAAAACATAAGTCTGTGCATAATTCATAAGTGAATAGTCATCGTAAATACTATTCATATCTATAACCGTCACACCATCAACATGTCCCAAAAATATATTTTTGTTGTATATTTCAATTCCACGAATCGTATCTGCAACATCACTCAAATCACGTGTTGCATACAAATATGGAATTCCATTTAATTCAAGGGAAAAAACATCTATTCCTTTAACTCCGGCTACATACAACAAGCCTTCATTCACTTCCAAAGAAAAAACATTTCCAGTATTAGCTTTGCTGAATTTTTTTAAAGGAGATGGATTATTACCTTTAAAAACCTTTAATCCTTCCGAACGGTCAGCAATATAAACATATTGACCACTAACAACAACATCTGTAGGATAATTAACAGAATATGAACAAACATATTTAGGATTTAAAGGCTCTGTTAAATCATATTTTTTTACAGCACCTTCACCTAATGATGTATATAAATATCCATCAGCAATATCCATAACAAAGCCTGTATCTGCGACTTTCCCTGAAAATATATCATTTGCAGGTGTCACATTTATGGGATTTTTTATGTCAGAAATATCATAAACAAGTATCCCTTGATTTTTGGTTGCAACATACAAATAATTCCCATATGCTGCAAGATGCACACCTGCATCTTTTATTTCGAATTCTATTTTAGAAAAAGAAGTAAAATCCAAAGTCTCTTCTGCCAAGACTCCTGAAAAGTTACCTAAAGCAATAGAGATTATCAATAATATGGACACTATCATTTTCTTCATATAAGTCCCTCCTTAAAAAACCTGCAAATTTACGGAGGGGAACAGCTGAAATCTGTTCCCCAGCCAAATATATCTTTTAGTTAATAGATTTTTCTTCTGCTTCTGCATAAGGATAAAGGTTTACTAAGTCTTCCCAAATAAATCTTTTTACAATTGATGCATCACTTGTAAGTTTAATTTCACCAATTGCCCATGCTCTTCCAGGTGTTCCGTTTGTACCTGAAATAGTAACCGGTACTACATCAACTTCTTCAAGCTCATGGTCATTTGTATATGTTGCATAAATAACAGTTGCAGTTCTTGTGTTACCAAGTGATTCTAAAACTGTATTCACCTTTATGACATTATTTTCTCTATCCACAGTTACATCGGATTTTCCAAAGAACAAATCATCTGTCTGCTCCGAACATGAATATTTCAACGCTATACCACCAAGATACATATTCGCAGATGGTGCATCTAAATCAATTTGAATAGTATTTGTTCCTTTAACAAGATCAATAGTAGCTACATTGTAGTCCTTTGCCAGAGTACCCGCAGATGTAGTCATATTAGTTTTTGGAAGAACTTCTGTTCCATTTACTTTTACGGTAACGTTTATGGTTGTTGTAGCAGCTCCCATGAAGTTAATATAAAGATCTTTTTTACAATCTGCAAGAGATGTTACTGTATAAACCTGTGTATAACTATTGTTCTTTGTCAAAGTTCTCACATAAGCTGCAGTTGAACTACCATTTTTGTTATTGTTATAAGAAATACCATTTTTATTCACACTTTTAAATGTATCACCAGATGTATTTAGTGTAGTAACAACATGAGAACCATCACATGCATAACCAACTTTATTAGCATTAGTATCATTCACATCTGCGTTAACAACATTCTTATCATCAACATCATAATTACATACACCTATTTTAAATGTATTATCAGCTTTGTTGAGAATTGTGTAAAGTTTACCATTAGCAATTGCGACATTGGCTCCGGCAGCACAAGAAGCTTTATTTGATGAACAAAGGTCAACTCCACCTATTGTATCAAAAACGCGTACGCCCGCTACACGATCACCAAGGAATAAATATCTTCCATCAGTTGCAATTGTACCAGGAAATCTGAAATAGTTTCCATATTCCATAGATGTTGTTCCGCCGTTATTACCAACATTATATCTTGAAACAGCATTGGCAAAATTTGATGATTCAGCAACATCAATTGCAAAAATACCATGATCATCTGTTGTGCCTCTAGTGCCCATATTTGTTGAAACATATAAGGTTCCGTTAACAATAACGCTATCAACAACATAACGAGATCTATCATCGACAGTCGAACCTAAAGCCTGTCCAAAATATCTTGTTCCTGTAAGTGTACACTCACCTGTTTCAGGATTTCTTACAAGCTGACTTACACAAAGTTTAGTATTTGTGCCATCATTTCCTCTTCCCGAAACATATATTGAATTACCTAAAACTTCAACTGCACATCTTCCTGTAAGGGAAGCAGTTCCATACAAATCGCACCATGTGTTATTTGCAGAATTGCTATAATCAGCTCTGTATCCAGCATATATCCCGCTTTCTACAACTGTTGTATTAATTATCTGAAGAACAGTTTTACCTAGTGATTCATTGATAGCTACAAGATATATTCTGTCTCCATCAACCTTAAAATCTCTGATTCCAATTTTACCAAGAGCAGTAACATCGAAAGATTTGATAAGTGATGGAGCTTCCGGATTTGCCAAAGAATATATGTATACTACATAGTTGTCTCTGGTATCTTTATAATAACCAAATGTATAAAGTTTATCTCCAACTACTTCAATTGTATTGTATCTTGTATTACCATAGTCTACTTTGTCGATATTTAAATCACCGGGCAAACCTGCTACACCATCAGCACCGATTGAAACGTTTGTAAATGTGCCATCATTGTTGTCCTTGTAGCACAAAATACTTTTGGTTCCCTGATAATCATGTACATAAACATAATTACTTCCATTTGCATCGCTATACGCTGCAACATCTGTCAATACCACACTTGAAACATCAGTTACATTGTTAATTGTTAGTGTTGCACTGGAACCTCCGGAAATAACATCTGTAAAACCAACATTTGCACTTACACTAACCACAGACATTGACAGGACGATAACTAATAAAATTAGTTTTGAAATGAATTTTTTCATGTTTCATTCTCCTTTTTTGTTATAAAATTATTTTCATTAAATTATTTTAACCAATCAGAATAATTAAGTTCTATTTTATCTGAAAGAGGAACAAGGTTTTTAAAATTACTCCATAAGTATATTTCAATGAAGCAATCGCTTGATATTCCATCTTTAGGAACATCAATAGTTTGAATTTTATTTGTATTAGACTGTAAAACCGTATTCTCTACATCTATATACAGCAACTGACTTTTTTTTTTTATTGTTGTAATCAAATTAGCATCGTTGACTATATTCACTTTTTGATTATTAATCTGAACTGTTAAATTTATATTATCTGCTGCTTCATTAAAATCTAAAAGTGTTAACACTGCAGAAGTAACAGTCCTGACAGAACTTGAATCGTGTGTCTTGAAAATTGATAATCCATCACCTTTTGCAGCACAAATAATATAATCACCATATTTTTTTGTGTTAAAATACTGCATTGAATTGTAATACAATCCACTTGTTGTAATGTTGTCAATGTTGCTTATATTATATAGATATAAGCCTCTACGATTACCACCTAACACAAGCGTGTCACCCTCAACATATCCTCCAAAATATGTCAATGCTGAATTTTCAAATTGCAAAACTTCATCAGTGAACGTATTTATATCAAGTAAATGTACACTTCCCGATTTTTCTGATGCTACAATAAATGAATTTCCAATATCAACAGAGAATATCTCATTTGTTGTTATACTGCTAATTAAAACCGGTTCATCCGATTCATTTAATTCAAACTTACAAACACCTTCTGCACATCCTGCAAATAACAAATCATCTTTAATAGCTATACAAATAGCTTTATTGGCTATAGAATAAGTGTCCAATGTGCCATTCGATATATTTAATCTTCTGATATATCTTTGAGAAGCTGCAAAATAAATATATCCATTTCTTATTGCAATAGATTTTGCATTTGAAGCATTAGTATACTCTCTAATCAAAACAGGTTCTTCAGGTGTCGATAGCGAAAATCTTCTAATTCCCGTAGAATAGCAGACATACAATTCTTCGTTGTATATTAACATTGAATTATCGCTACTGATTTTATGTACACCGTTTAAAGATTCCGGTTGTTCAATCAAAACTGGATTCTTTATATCACTGATGTCATAAATCAGCACCCCATTTCGTTGAGAACCTACATACATATAGTTATCATAACATACAAAATCATAATATGTATCTCCTGTTGTTGAAACAGGTATTGAACTTACAAGTTCAGGTTTTTGAGTTTCTGTGTATTCTCGTATCTCATTTAGTACACCGGAAAATTCATTGTTTCGCACACATACATAACGAGCAGCTGTGCTTAGTTTGTTTTTCATATATGTGTCACTATTCTCATCAGAGTATCTCGCTCCTCCGATTGTAATTCCATCGCATAAATTTGATAATATATTATCCTCTATAACAGCACATTCAATTGCTTCAACATTATGTCTTCTAACTCCTGTGCTGACCCATGTTAACAAATTAATACCATTTCTGATTATATAACTTGTTTTTAAGTTATCCTCTGTTAAAGAAGACAATATTTCTTCTTTTGTCTTTCCGTTTCCTAAAATTGTATTATCTACAATTTCGGTACAAAGAATAGGTCTGCCAAACAATTCATCTGTATTTGTCTTTGCATAAACCGAAATGCTACTCACCCCAGTTATCGGCGAAACCCCAGACAATTCATTTCTGCATATTCTATTGAAATAACCGATATTCACTCGACAATCAACTGTTTCGGTTTCGTATGTGATTTTCTGTATGATCGAAAAATCAATACCATTAGTATTATTCAGTATATTATCTGCAACAACACAATCATAAGCAGAACCATAAAACAACAGTGACCAACTACAGTTTTCAACAAGATTATTGTATATTGTAATTTCCTTCTGTAATTTTAACAAAACAAACTTACTTGTTGAATCAGGAATAATTTCCCAAGGCTCCGAAATTGATAATGTACACGTTGTTTCTTCCGCAGCAGTTACTGCTCTTGATTGTCCGATTCCTTTTCCTTCAACAACCACAACAAACCAATCACCAGTGGCTTTTTTATTCAAATCCCATGCAGACGCACCTGATGCAAATGAACCACTTCCTACAATAGTACCATCAATATTCTCTGCAGGATTTATTGTAACTGTTTCAGATGTTGCACTAATAACATCACCAAACATTTTAGTTCCGCCAAGATAATCTTCTGTGGCTATAATTTCTCCATCTACAGTTTTGTTTCCTGTGTTACGGATTGTATTCCCTGCAAGATATGAATGACTTCTTGTATATATACCTTGTGCATTACCCGTTACTCCATCAACGGGATTTCTTGTTATAGTATTATTTTCAAAAATACTATATTGAGAATGTATGTATACAGCACCAACATTTGTATTTGAAATGTTATTCGTATATTTTAAGTATTTTCCAATATATGAACCTGTAACATTTGTTCGATGACCAACAAAATCACATCCATCAACCAAAAAATGGTCTTTGTAAATAATACAAACTGCACCTTTACCAGCACTTTCCGGAAGAATTTCGGATGAGGATTCTATTCTCACATTTTTTATGAAGCCATATTGTTCATTTCTTGAATCCGGATAATTCGATGCACCACCACAAGTAATCTCAACAAGATTTAGTGGCATATATGCTAAATTAAAGTCATCCGAAATTGAAATTGTTAAATTCGCAATACCTTGTCTGCCATTGCCTGATGTGGCTTTTTTTATAGCAGCTCCAGGATTGGTATTTGTACTTAAAGGTGCATAAATCAAATTTGTATTACTTTTTCCTGCACCATTTATGACAACATTTGCCGGCAGCGTTACTCCTCTAAAATGGAAATTTCCAACAGGTATGTTAACAACACCACCGGTATTAGAAACCGCATTAATCGCAGACTTAATTGCATTTGTATCATCTATACCATCATTTGCAATAGCTCCGTATGATGTTATACTGACTTGATTGTTCCAATTGAATTCATTTACCCAAGCTACACCCAATCCCAAGGGATCCTGACTACATCTTACAACAGTTATTTCATAATTGTTTTCTAACCTTGACCACAAAAGACCATCATTTGTTGTCTCAACTGCATATGTGCCATCAGGAACACTGTTATCCACAGTAAATTTAACTGCATATGGATTTGACGAGTTTACTATCGCCTGATAGATATTACTTCCTGATACAAGTCTAACCTGCGTGTTACTAACACCATTCCATTCTGTTGAACACATATTTCTTCCGCTTATCAGTACTTCTGAACCAGAAGCTATAATATTGTCAGATATCCACTGTGGTCTGCTTCTATTGATATACATAATATTACTTACAACACTACCATTGATTTCTAACCATATTTTATGACATGAACCCGAAAATTCCTCTGGGGCTAAAACTTGCACAAAATTACCTTTTTCATCAATATTAATAATATCAACTTCAGTTTTATTACTTGATGTGCTATTATTGATATCCGAAGCAGTGTTCACAGAGGAAACATATACACTCATATCATCAGTAATACCGCTACCAAACAAGTAAAAAGTTTTATCTGCCATTACACAATCACTAACTCTCAACAGTGTCGCTTGCTCTGCAGATTCATTAGCGCAAACCAAAGATGTAAAAAAGGTGGATAGAATCAAAATCATTAATAATGTGTATTTCTTTATCTTCACTTTACCACTCCTTTTATCTCCGATTTTATTTACAAACTAATTTCACCATCACTGGATTTTTTAACAATCCAGTTAGTAAGAAGAATCATTACAAGACCAACTACAGACTTAAACAATCCAATTGCAGTTGATAAACCATATTCAAAACCTTGAATACCGAGCTTATACACATATATATCAAGTACATTCGCAACATCGTATGTAGCAGGAGATTGAAGATTAAATATCTGGTCAAATCCTGCATTCAAAATGTTACCTGTTCTCATGATAAGCATAACACCTACAGTCGAGAATAAATATGGCATATTTATATATCTTATTCTTTGAAATCTTGTTGCACCATCAATAATTGCCGCTTCACCAACATCCTGATCAAGACCGGCCAATGAGGATAAGTAAATTACAGAACCCCAACCTATTTCTTTCCAAACAGATGAAATTATCAAAATCGGTACAAATTTACCTTTGTCTGCAAGAAAATATATTGGCTCAAATCCTAATTTTACAATTATTGCATTAATAAGACCAACACTTGGTGATAACAAAATTGTCATCATTCCAGCCACGGTAACCCAAGATAAAAAGTGAGGAAGGTATGAAACTGTTTGTGTTACTTTCTTAAAAATACCATGTCTTAGCTCATTAACCATAATTGCAAATATAATTGGCATTATTGACCCAATAATAAGCTGAAATATACTTATTTTAAGGGTATTAGTCATAACAGGGACAAAATCTCGTCCGCTAAAGAAAGTCTTAAAATGGTCAAATCCTACCCATTCACTACCCCATATACCTTCGACAATATTATAATTTTGAAATGCCATTAAGAGTCCTGTTATCGGTTTGTATACAAATAATAGTAAATATATAACACCAGGTAAAAGCATCAAAAGTAAATATCTATCTTTTTTTACCTTTTCAAAAAAAGTTAAATTAGAAGTTCTTGTTGTTGTTTTTATTTTCTTATTTACTTTCATGTCTTATCACCCCTTTACAGAACCAGCCATGATACCCTTAACAAAATATTTCTGCAAAAATGGGTACACACACACTATAGGTAAAATTACAAATAGATTTGATGCTGCAACCAACGCATCCGATGGCGGTATAGCAGAAGCATCCACGCCAGCTCCTCCTTCAGTCAATGCCGCAACACTTGTCTGAAGTTCACGAAGCATAATTGGCAAAACATACATATCACGGTCATTAATATAAAGTAAACAATCCATCCACTGATTCCAGAGGCCTACAACCATCCAAAGTGTTATAGTTGCAACAATAGGTTTTGATAAAGGAAGAATGATTTTAAAGAATATGTATATATCATTAGCTCCATCAATTCTAGCCGCTTCAGTTAATGCCATCGGAATACCTTTGAAATAATTTTTCAAAAGAATAACATTATAAGCTGAAATGGCTCCCGGAAGGACAAGTGCCCATATAGTATTATTTAAACCGAGTCCAACTATGTTTAAATATGTAGGTATAAGACCTACATGAATAAACATTGAAGCAACAATCAAACCATTAAAGAATTTATTAAATGAAAAGTCTGCTCTTGATAAAGGATAAGCATACAATAGCGTTAAACCCAAGTGAATAACTGTACCTAAAATAGTTTTGAAAACCGTGTTCTTAAAACTATTCCATATAAAATTAGATTTCAGCACCATTTTCCAAGCTTCCCATGTGGCTGAATCAGGCCACCATTGAAAAGACATTGAAGTATCTGTTTGTGGGGTTACACTGGTAACAAACAAATTCCAAAATGGAATAACTATAGTTACACAGAGTGCAAATACAAACCCGTAACAAACTAAATCTAATATTTTGTCACTGTTTGATTTTTTTATTTTCATATTAGTTCACCTTACGTTCTTAAATGTCACTCTATCTTTATTTAACAATGCTATCATAGAATGCCTGTGCTTCTTGTCTAAGGATGTCCCCACCATTCGTGTTGTATTCTTTTACAAAAGCGTCCCAATCTTTATCAAGATTTCTTGTTCCGTTTACAAATTCTGAATATGCTTGTATTTTTAAAGACTGCAATGCCAATGCATATATACTTGATGAATCAGTCTGTACTCTCATTATCAAATCTCTGTGTGTTCCAAGTTTCGCATATTTATCTACTTCTTTCAGATATTCCTGATTTGAATATTTATCAGCAATTTTATCATCTGCCCATGCTCCACATTTCAAGAGGTTAAAATATCCTATGCCTTCTTCAGCTTTTTGGTTGGCATCACTACCAAACACTCCAAGCGGAGCAATCGTTGTTCCACCATCTTTAAGTTCATAATGTTCTCCCTCGAAACCATAGGCACCTACTAAAGCAATTTCTTCATCATAATTCAAATCATTTAAAATCTCAAGAATGATTTCTTGTTTTTCTGTATCTCCCTGAAGCTGTGCGCCGAAAACAACATAATTTGAAACAGGTCCCCACAACCAATCCCCTCTATCTCCATTAGGACCTGCAGGAAGAGATGTATACACTATTCTGTTTGCTACCGCTTCTTCATATCCGGCAAGATTATTCTGACCATTTATAGTGTTTTTTGAAATATTTCCTAATGAAGTATTAACACAAGCTATCTGTCCGTTTAAGTAGCGTTTGAACATACTATTTTGATCATCTGTCAAAAATTCAGGATGAATATACCCTTTTTCATACCACTCATTAAGCTTTTTAAGTGCATCCTTTGCTTTTTTTGCAACAGTACCATTAATAACTTTACCATCTTCAAGTGCCCACATTTCAGGCATTATACCATATGCTCCAAACAACCAATCAAACTGTCTGTAGTAGTTTCCGCCAATACCTGAAAGACCGTAATGCCCTTTTGCTTTCAACTTTTCAAAAGCTTCATCATACTCATCAATTGTATCAGGAATCTCTGTTATACCAACGCTATTTAACATATCCTTATTCCAAAGCATAACTGTATTGTATTCATCGCCTCTTGACTTTGGAATAGCATATTGCTTACCATTGAGCTTACCTAATTCCCACATTTTATCATTTACTTCATTTATGTGTGCATAATGTTCAGGTGCTGCTTTCTCAACAGTTTTAACATCAATACTTGCTAAAGCACCCTGCTTAGCTAATGGAATCCACTGAGACATCTCATTTATAAATATAACATCAGGGATTTCCTTAGACGCTATCATTGTAGCAATCTTATCTGTATAATTGGTTGCATAACCATAAGCTTTGATTTCTACATTATACTTTTTCTCTAAATATTGCTCAACAGGAGTGTTGTCGCCAATAGCTACAGAATTAGCTATTGTAATTATCATACGACCATCCTCTGTATAAGCACTTTTGCTCTTATTACCGCCACACGCACATAATGACACAGTCAATACTACAGCCAATGCTAACGCTATTACTTTCTTAAAATTTGTTTTTTTCATTTTTCTTCATCCTTTCAGTAATATATTTTGAATTTAACTTATATATTAATCTTTTATATTAATGTGTTTTGTGTACTCAGTGAAATACATCAGAGCAAGTCCTTGTCCCCATGTCTGAATTCGATGTTCGCAAATGATATTGTACTCTGCTTCATTTCGCATAACCGGCGTTCCCGCTGAGATATTATTTACTTGTCCATCTTCATCAACATTGAATATTAAAGCATCTTTCATTTTATTCCATGTTTCTAAATGCCTTTTATCCAGGACTCCAAGTCTTACCCCTTTTAATATTGCATATCCAAAACCATACGCACTTGAATACTCAAGATATGAAAATGTTCCATCAAGAACTGTGCGCCATGTTCCATTCTCTGTCTGGTACGGTCTAATTGCATCTAACAATTTATCAAGGCAACCTATCAACTCGGGATTTACATCAATATAATCAAGCATTTCGACTATCGCCACAGCAACCCATGCATTCGCTCTTCCCCATTTGCAACCAATATATGATTTTTCCGTTTCATCCCATCCATGATACAAAAGACCATCTTCATCCTGAAGTACATTAATATGTATCACAAGTTGTTGCATTGCTTCGTCTATATATTTCTGTTCTCCTGTAAGTTTTCCCATATATGCCAGAAATAATCCCGCCATAAAAACCGTGTCTGCCCACATTTGTCTTCCAAATTTTGCATACGGGTCTGTATGTATTATTGCACTATTACCCAATCGCGGAGCATCATTAACAAGATATTCAGCTTGTTTTATCATTAGTTGTAAGTATTCTTTATTGTTTGTTACTTTATATACCTCGCCCATTCCGACATAAGGAATTGATGTGTTGACAGTAAATTTGAATTTATTATTTGCCAAACCTTTTTGTACCCAATCATTCAATGCTTTTAGATACCTGTCATTTGGGAACTCTTTGATAGAGTGGTTTAGTCCCCAAAGAGCGACTCCTTCTCCCCAATTACATTCAGACATATCAATCTCAAGTGTACGATTTTGAATTCTTTCTATTGTGTTGTGCATGCTATTCTCCTCAACTTCTATTATTGATATAACGAAACATACAATTTACAATTTCTTTCCATCTCCTCATTTATAGAATATTTATAATATTTGAATGTACTACACAACACATAATCTGCTGTAAAATACATATTATATTTTCATCCAATAACCCATTTTTCTATTATGCACCTATATTATAGTAAATTCTCTGGTTATTTTCTATACAATTATTAACATATTTTATTGTTTTTTTGATAGAAATTAAGATTTGCTTGATTTTCGAGGAAAAATATGCTAAAATATTTGCATAAAATTATTTTTTGCTCAAGGAGTATTGATATGCAATTTGATGACTTATTAAGCAAACAAAATCATTTTAAAATAGAGCGTATGACCTATCATAATAATGTTTCTATGTCTAGTTCGCATTATCACTCTCATTACGAGATTCTTTACATTGAATCCGGCTCTCGCACAATATCTCTAAATGAGACAAAGCATATTGAACTGAACCAAAACATTATTGCACTTTTACCTCCAAATATCATTCACGCAACAAAGTCAAGTAGCGAAACACAAAGCAGAGTTCTAATAAACATCTCTGCCAATCTTATAAAAGAGATTGCTGATTTTTCATCTTTTCATATTCTCTCGGGCTTTGACACGATGTTTTTACCATTAACGACATACGATATAAAAATACTAAAATATCATTTCCAGCAACTTATAGATATACAATCGAACCCTATATCTCCACTTAAAACAGATAGCATAAAAATCACTTTAGCCGCATTATTAATGACACTTGCCAATATAAATTATAATTTAATGCAAAACAACGAGACCTACAAAACACAATCTGAAAATTTTATAAATATGGAAAGTTTGATAAAGTTTATCGGAGAACACTATTATGAGGATATTACTCTTGCAGAATTAGCACACAAAGCAGCAATGAGTGAACAGCATTTAATTAAAACATTCACAGAAAAGTATCAAACTACTCCAATAAAATACCTTAACACATTCCGTATAGTTACAGCCCAAAGATTACTTGAAAGTAATACAATGAATGTAACAGAGGTCGCCACTTCTTGTGGGTTTAACAGCAATGCACATTTTTCAAGAACCTTCAAACAAATCGTTGGAATTACACCAAAAGAATACCAATTAAAGTTTAAAAACAATAAAAAATAATATAAAGGAGACCAACTATGATTTTTAGAAATTATGACAGACCAGGCCCGGGTGTACCTAAAAATGATGATAATAAACCCATACTCAGACGATATTTTGAAGTATTATCGAGAAAATACGGAAGTCTTATTAAACTTAATATATTGCATATTATTTTCTCAATTCCGTTCATAATAATAACAATGTTTTTTTTAGGTTACCTTTCCAATCATATAACCACCATATTTTCGCCAATACTTGCAAGAATGTATTCTTTGGAAATCGACTCGAAAGAATTGGTATCACTTACTGCTAACTTTGATTTAATTATACGATTTATCCTCTCTTCTATTTTTATGTACTTTCTTGAATTTGGACCTATTGCTACTGGATTCACCTTCATAGTACATAATTATACCAAGGAAAATCATGTATTTGTTATTAGTGATATTCTTGATAAAATCAAATCCAACATCAAGCAATCACTCGTCATGTGGATTATAGATATATTTGCTTGTTTTGCATTTTATGTTTCTATATCATTCTATTCTAACATAACATATTTGTCATTCGTTAAGTATTTTCTATTTGTTGTAGTTATACATTATCTAATGATGCATTTCTATATCTATCCAATTATGACAAGATTTGATTTGCCACTAAGATATATACTCAAAAATGCTTTTATACTAACGGTTTCATCTTTCGGAAAAAACTTATTATTTTTTGCAATCAACTTAATTGTTCATATTCTTTTGCCATTCATATTAGCATTCTACCTACCTACAGCTTTAGGGATAACAATTTATATTGTTTTGGAAATATTGATATTACCAATGCTAACCAAATTCACATATATGTTTTTCACAAGAGTAACTATAGATAATATAGTTACTGCTAAAGATTAATGTCGTAATATCTACATTTTTATAAAACACTTTAATTGATAATCAAAATAATATAATTAAGGAGGACAAAATGTCCTCCTTTGTTTTTTCAATGATTATTAACATTTTTTGATAAAACAACTATATCTCCCACATTTAAATTTTCAGGAAATATTTCAATTGGACACACCTTTTGCTTCCCATCTTCAATCTCAACAACCACAAACTCACCATCTATTTTTATTACTATCATTTCCACATTTATTATCCTCTCTCTTTTGAATGTAACAAATAAACGTTTTCAATTATTACTTTTATTATTTTTATTAATCCTTAAACAATTTATTCATTCGTTCTGTTACTCTTTTTAGCGTTATGTTAGTTGCTTCTTCATCTACTGTGATGTTTAATATACTGCCTTCTTTCGCATTGTCAGGGAGCATTGCTCTCGAACAATCTATCATCTGTCCGCTTGGCAATTCAACTATCGCAAAATCGCCCTCGATTCTATCAATTGTGATTCTCATATTCTACTCCTATCTGGGAGGGTTGCACCTTGAACAAGGTCCTAATCCCATTGCTTGAGCTTCACTTACTGTTGTTTCTATTTTACTTTTCAGGTATGAACACCCTGACCTGTGATATTTCTTTCCGGTTCTCGTTCTGTAAACAACCTGACTTTGGTTATCGCTCACAGGTGGTTGATTCTCTTCGACTTTTTCCGTTGGTGTTTGAACTACTACCGGAGGAGCGTTTTCTTTCACTGCTGATGCTTTCTTATCAACAGTGATTTTTTTGTTTTGGTCAGCGGTTACAACTATTGTGCCTTGCTCATCGGTTCTGTATATGTCGGCACCGACCTCATTTAATATTGCAAGTGTATCTGCATGTGGGTGTCCGTATGAGTTTCCTTCGCCAACGGATATTACGGCGATGTCGGGCGAAACTGCTTTAATAAAGCTACTTGATGAAGCAGAGCCTGCGCCGTGATGTCCGACTTTCAAAACATCTACATCTATTCCTGAATTAAGGAGTTGATTTTCGATTACTTGTTCCGCATCGCCTGTAAAGAGCATGACGGTTTTTCCGTATGTAATTCTGACCACCGCAGAAACATTATTAAGATTTGAATTACTTTCAGAGAATGGAGCAAGGACTTCTATATTAATATTTCCGCTTGACAATATATTAGTTCCGGCTTTTGCGGTATATAAATCAATACCTTTGTTTTCAATCACATCAATCATATTGGTAAATGCACTTATTGTATGCGCTTGTTTCGGCATATACATCTTGCCAATGTTAAAGCTATTAAGCACTGTTGCCATACCGCCAATATGATCATCGTGAGGATGTGATGCAACAACATAATCAATTGTTTCATATTGTAAATTCCTTATATAATCTACAACATCACCGCCACTACGGCCTGCATCAATAAGCATCGTTTGTCCATTGCCAAGTTCTATAAATGCACTATCTGCTTGTCCTACATCAATGAAATGAACTTGCATAAGTCCGTATTTAGATGTTATACCGGGTGCAACTTCAACCTCTAAATCTTTTCTCGGTTTTCCGGAAGTTTGTGAGGTGCTTTCTTGTTCAGGTTCTGCGTTGGTATCGACATTTTCTTTTACCGCATCATCAGAAACCTCGACCTGAACATCATTATTGCTTTGCTCTGCAAGATAATCTGTATCACAACCACAAAAGGTAAACAGTAACATTAACACCATCAATAAAGATGTAATTCGTTTACTCAATAAAACCAACTCCTTGTTTTCTCCGTCAAAATGATTAAATACTCGAATTTAGGCAAAAATAAAAGTCGTTAAGTACATTACTTAATGACTAATCAACACTTTTTGCCCATATCAAGCACTTATTTGATTTTTAAGACGGACTAATTTGACGGATTATACAGTTTGCCAAGTCTATCCATTTCTTTTTTCTTATGCTCCGGTAGAGAATGAGAATAGAGGTTAAGTGTAACCGTTGGAGAGGAATGTCCGAGTATTTCAGAAAGTGTTTTTATGTCCATACCAATCTCTAAAGCTCTTGTTGCAAATGTATGTCTTGTTGCATGGAATTTACGATATGGTATGTCTAATTCCTCTAAAATCTTTTTATATCTCCGGGCATACACATTGGGTTCAATGAATTTTCCATTCTTTTGAATAAGAAAACCACTTCCGTTCTCAATCGCAGATAGCTTTGCAATTAAAAATTTTGGAAGTGGTATATCTCTTATTGACGATTCACTTTTGGGAGTAGAAATTCTCAACTCTGTTTTTTTATTGCCATTTTCACTCTTTACTCTGTATAGCGTATGTTGAATTGATATAACACCTCTTTTCAAGTCAATATCACGATTAAGATCTAAAGCACACAATTCTCCAATCCTTATTCCTGTATAAAAGCAAATAAGAATACCTATATCATTCGGAAAATCTGATTGCTCTATATACTGTTCAATAGTCTTTTGCTCGATTTTTGTGAATACTTTTACTTCTTTTCTCTTTACCTTTGGTAATTTGATTTTTCTACATAGTTCAACAGATAGGTTTTTCTCATAAGCATCCGTTAAACCTAATCTTAAAATCGAAAATACCGAACTTACACTTTTAGCTGCAAGTTCTTTAGATAAGTCATCAATAAAGTTTTGTATATGCTCATCTGTAAGCATTTTCAATTTGATTTTACCAAGCTTTTTCTTGATATGTTTGTTGATATTCGAGGAATAGGTGGTATAAGATGACCGCTTAATTCTCTTTTGAGAATCGAGCCATTTATCGAACCAATCGGATACTGTCATATCTGAAGATATGCGTTTGATTTTCTCTTTGGCATTTACCTTTGCAAAAGTTAGTTTTTCTTTTGCTTCCTTGTAAGTTTTACCATACACATATCCCGGTATTGATTTGCCATCTGCATCATATCCCTTGATATATCGACCTTCCCATCTTCCATCTTTTCTTTTGTAAATGTTTTCGCCGTGCCTTGCCATATAAACAACCTCTCTTTCTGACAAAAAATTTGACGGAGAATTATACACAAATTATCTCCAAATCATTGATTTTTACATCATTATATGCTATAATGACTATGTTTATTTTATCATAGATTATTTCTTCAAAGAAGCTATGAACCATTGATTTTAGGGCATTTGTATAGTATTTCAGCACATTACCATTAAGTAATGTACTTGATGAAAAAAATTAACCGGAGATGTTCGCTTTTGAACACCTCCGATTTTGTTTTTAATAGCAGTTCGGTCTTACCACAAAACCAAAACCGCCCGTTGTGATTACAACATTGTTTGCTCCCGATGAGCAATGAATAACAAGTATATTACCACTCGAATCCTTCCCTCCTACTATACCAACATGAGATGTATCATTGTAAAATGCCAAATCTCCGGGTTGTGCTGAAGAAAGTGATATTCGTATACCTTTTGAAACTTGCGTACTTGTACCGTGTCCAATTGCCGATTCCGAAAAGCCAGCATTGTGAAATGACCAGGTTACAAAACCTGAGCAATCAAGTCCAAAAGGTCGCATACATCCCGTAGAACGGCTACCTTCAGAAGTGACAAGTTTCATCTTTCCCCATTCAGAATCCCAACCTATCGCAGAAGATTTTCCACCCCAAAAGTATGTAAGTTTACCTACAAGTGAGCAGGCTTTCTTTACAACATTTTTTCTTTCTGCAGATAAGCTATCAGGAAGGTTATCAATTATGTCCTGAGCCGTTGCATCAGAGATTGCAAGACTTTGTGTAGTTCCTATAAAGCCGTCTGCATTTTCAAGCAGAGTTTCAAGAGCTTCTTTTTGTTTTCGTGTAAACCCATATTCTGAAATCATTTCATCCTTCGTCTTTGCAGTAATTGTAATATACAAAACAATTTCACTTGTTTCTCCGCTTGTTACGGTTTCAGTTCTTTTTGTGATTATGTGCATATCCCAAAATACATCTTTGAGCTTTTGTTTTTTAGCATCATCAATAACTACAACATCCTGAACAGTTTCATCATCAACTCCTGCTACCTTAACAGAGAATAAAGACAGAACCAAGCTCCAATCCGCTTGTTCACCCTCCATTACAATTCTGTCATGGGTGGTGTTATCTTCGATTTCCGTTAGCCGAGCAGAGAGTTCCATATTACACTCATTTACGATTGAAGAAACGGGAATACTGTTGCTATCTGCTGCTTCATCTGAGATAAAAATACCAAAAGGACTTCCGGCAATCGCTGCAACAATGATTATAACGATTAAGATTACCAAAACAACTATAACACCTATCCAACCAAAGGCTGCGAAAAATGCCGCCGCTGCTTTTGTAACCACTGCTGCAATAGCCTTACCAATAGCGGCTACTGCTTTTGCGGTTTTTATCGCAACCGCCTTTGCAACTTGTGCCGCTTTTATAGCTGCTTGTCTTGCTCTTTTTGCCGCTTCTTTTGCGGCTTTTTTTGTTATTTCTTTTTGAGTCTTTACAACTTTCTTGGTTGCTTTCGCAGTTTTTTTCTTTGCAGTTTTTGTTGTATAGGCACTACCGTTTTTAACAACAGACCGTGATTGTCCTACAACATTATCACGGGTTTTCAGAGCTTTCTTTGAATTTGCCGTGCTCCGCTTAACCGAGGTTGCAGTTTGCTTCGATTTTGGAGTGTTATTATACGGAGATTTTATAGGTTCTGCTTGTGAAATTCTTAATGATTCCATATAGCTTTGTTTTGTTTTAATTTGCGTCTTTTGTCTTGTCTGTTTTGTAAGGGTTAGCTTATTATCAAGAAACTCAGGTGTCTTTGGAGCATTTATGTCATTACCGCTTGTTGATTTAATCCCTTGATTCTGCCCATCAGTATTTTTCTCAACATAACTTTCTCTCGTTTTTAGTGAGTTCTGCAAGCTCTGCTCTGCTCTCGCATTCTGCTGATTATGTACCGTATTATCTGAAATATTTTCAAGTTCGGCTTTCTCCGCATCCTTCTTTTGCTTTAGCTTTGTTGCAACATACTCTTTACGGGCATCTATTTGAGTTTTAGGCTGTGTTTTATCTCCCGAAGAAGAAATAACACTTTCTTTTGTTTTAACCGTCACAGATGGCTTTTTCTGCTCTTTTACGCCATTAGGCAAAGCTTCATCTGAGTGTTCTTTAATATAGTTTTCCTTTGTCTTAACCTTTACTCTTTGAGGGTTATTTTCTGTACGATGCGGTTGCTCCGTTTGAGATTTTAAATATTCCTCTCTTGTCTTTACCTTTGGTTGTTGTGTGTCCGAATTTTTAGCATCTGCTTTTTCTGAATGTGTCCCTTGACTTTCTCTTGTCTTAGGCTGATTATCAGCAGTTTTTGGTTGATTATCTGCTGTTTTAGGCTGATTGTCCGCTGTTTTAGGTTCATTGGTTTCCGGAAGCTCCTTTGGTGCTTCTTCAGGTGGAGTTTCAGGCGGAGTATTCTCCGCCTGCTCTCTTGTTTTGACCTTATTTGCATTGTGCTGTCTTACCTTATTCTGCACATAGGTCTTGCCTTTGTGATAAACTGCATCAGCAGAAGTATAAGCTGCATTTTCAACACTTTCGGTTGCTTCTGTTTCAGCCTTTTGCGGTTGTCTTTCCTGATTATCCGTACCAAGCTTAGAATCAATAGCCTTTTTGACTAAAGCATCTTTCATAACAGATTTTGCATCTTTTACAGTATTTGCAACCGCTTCTTTGCTTTTTACTACAACCTTTGGAGTATTTTTTGCTCCTGCTGTTTTAGGTGGTGTTTTGGGTTTGGTCTTTACATCCTTTTCACTCAAAGCATATCACCTCCGATTTCGTTTTACATCAATTCCGCCTTTCTTGACTTTATCATTTTTCGGTCACAGTCTTTGATAAGGGCATCAATATTTTTGTGTTTTCGGTTATCAAATGTCATATAACCTATTGAAGCATTAAAGGGATATGTTTTTTCTTTACTCTCAATGCTGATTAAATCCCGAAGCTCTGATATGTATGGCATAACATCATTATCTGCTATACACAGAAATTCACCATCACCTATATGGTAAATATTCGCTTTTTCTCCGACTGTCTGAATAATGCAGTCTGCCATATGCTTTACCGCTTCATCACCTGTACGATTACCCAATGTATAATTAATCTCATTTAGGTCATCAAGCTTTACTATGACAACTGTGATATTATCAAGCCTTATATTCTTTCTTTTAAGCCTTTTAATCTGTTCCTCATATGCAGTTCGGTTACATACTCCCGTCATTGCATCTGTATAGATAAGGTCAAAAAGCTTTTCTGCTGCTTTTCGTTTCATACTTTCCCTCCTGTTATTTTTCATTGTTCATTTGCTTATACTTTACACAAGCCTGCCCGGTATGCAAATGTAAATACGGGCAGACGGGTTCACGGCTATCCAATTTATAGCTATCCGCACCCGTCTGACAGTTCGGGCAAAGCTGAACTATACTTTTACTATTCATATTATCCCTCTCCCGGCTTCGTACTCATTAATTTATACAGCTCTGTATCCGTTGGGAAATCATTTACAAACGGAACTATCGAGCCACCAACCTTTATTAAACCTCTGCCGGCTCCAGCATTGGTTATATAACTCATCTGTGTATCGGATATATTCAAGAGTTCTGACAAATCTTTTCTATCTGATGGTGACTGATTAAGCATTAACAAAAATTCGCTGTTAGCTAACATTCCGCTTGCTGTTTCATTGTTCAGACAATCAGATATATTCTGTGTGATACCTGTAAGAAGTCCTCCATATTTTCTGAAACGCTTCCAAGCCTTTAACAAGAACTCTGCACTATACTGATTCTTGAAAAACAAATGTGCTTCATCAATATACACTCTTGTATATCTGCCACGCCTTCTGTTTTCGATTACACGATTCATTATGTTATCGAGCATAATAAGAAGTCCGATGGATTTCATCTGTTCTCCAAGTTCTAAAATATCATAGCTTATGATTCGCTTATTAACATCAACATTACTTTGATGTGCAAAAGCATTAAGACTTCCCGTTGTAAACATTTCAAGACAAAGTGCAAGGTCATGAGCTTCAGGTTCAGGCTGATTCAAAAGTTCATCACGAAGCTGCATAAGTGTAGGCTGTTTATCACTTCTGCCATTCATATAATCTGCAAACACTCTTATGGTACAGCGGTCAATGATTGACTTATCCTTTGCACCAACGCCTATACCCATACGAGATGAACCGCTCTTTAACAGTTCATCAAAAATAGAGATAAGAAGCTCTGACTTCATCGACACAGGATTTTCGTCATCTGCATCCGTGTCTTTGTTTATAGACATTGCATTAATATGATTTTCTGATGAAACAGAAAGTTTAATATTTTCGCCACCAAGATTTTTAATAAGCGGAGCATATTCGCGTTCAGGATCAATTACGATAATATCATCTTTTGAGAATATCGCAGCTAAAGTCATTTCAAGCTTTGAAGCAAAGGATTTACCGGAGCCTGATACACCAAGTATAAATCCGTTACCATTTAAGAGAAGCTTTCTGTTGCACATTAAAAGGTTATGCGATATTGCATTGACACCATAATACAAGCCTCCTTCATCAATAATCTCTTGTGTTTTATATGGCATCAGTACCGCTGTACTTTCTGTTGTAAGAGTCCTCTCTGCTTTTAGTTTCATAAGACCATACGGTAAAACAGTATTTAATCCATCCTCTTGCTGATACCTAAGAATAGCAAAATTGCAAAGATGCTTTCTTCCGATAGAGAGAAGTGTTTCGGTATCGTTATTAAGCTCATCAAGAGTATCAGCTACATGAACAAGAGTAACTGTAACGAACATCATTCTTTGATCTCGTTCGGTAAGGTCTTTTAAAAATTCTTTGCTTTCGTCTCGCATTTGCTCTAAATCATATGGAATATTTGCAGAAAAGTTATTATTCATATTTTGCTGTCGTTGCCATTTGGCAATTTCTGTTTCAGCTCCTAAAAGTTTTTTCTGAACAATCTTTACTGCTATATCTGTCGGTATCGGCTCTATATCGACAGACAACATCATACTTCGTGCAAAATCCGTCAGTTCTGAGAGCATACTATCCTTCAAAAATGACGGATATTCTTTTAAGAATATTACTCTTGCAAACCTCTCACCCAGCTTGATATGGTCGCTCTTAAACTCAATGCTATCCGGACAAATCTTGTCTTTAAATGAGCCCCCTTTTGCCATCCTCTTTTTCATATCAAGGCTGAATTCATTCACATCACCGTTCCTGAAAAAGTCATAAAAAATACGAAGCCTGTCTTTATATCCAAGCTCCGTAATTTTAGATGATAATTTTGCATAGTCAGCAGTCAAGTCATTATTAACACGAGTAAAGAATGTTCTTGCTTCTTCGGCATTCTTTTTTTCTGTGGAAATAGTAATAAACTTATCATGAACTATGTTATTACTGTCTGCCATTTTATCGGAAAAGATCCCCGAAAGCTCATTTGCATAGACCGTATAATCCTCTTCATCATTGGGTATTGCAAGGCTTGACAATACCTTATGGCTTAACTGTCTGTTAAACACGTTTATCTTTGCCATTGCATCGGTTGGGAATCCATTTATGAGTGCAGAATGCGCAAGAAACATTGTTAGTTGGTCATCATCGGAAGCAACAGCATAGTTTATGTCCGAAAAACGCCAAGTCTTCGTAAACTTATGTCCACATTTGAATATTCCATCCTTATACACTTTGTCAATCGGTATTGATTGCTGAACTGATTTGGGAATTCTTCTTTTTTCTTTTTTTTGCTTCTTTTTTCCGAACAGAAACATCTTTCAACACCTCCTTATATTCATCATACAAATAATTCTCGCATTGATATGTACGAACACCGGAACAGATAAATTCACTATATATAAATGCGATTAAAAACTGTTCAAAGTTCATACCGTTGTATTTGAAAAAACCTGCTGCAGCAAGCGGTGCCGCACATACAATACAAAGCCAAGATAAAGTTTCTTTATCCAAAATACCTTTAAGTCCGAAATATATTCCAACTGCTGCTCCGACTGCTCCAAGCGAACATATAAACTGTCTTGTCGAAAGTCCCATAAAAAGACTTTCGTGATAGTCTTTGATTTCTTTGTTAATTCGTATTTCCAATGCTTTCACCTTACCTTTCCGGCTGATTCTTTTGCGGTACTTTTGGTTGAATATCCGTAGGCTTTCTTCCATCCAAAGGCTTTATAAAACCAATCTTATCGCATACAGACATTGTTTGGTTTGTAAGCGGTCTTTGCCATGCTTTACCTTTAGGTGCCCACTTGAACCCGTTCTGTTTAAGTGTGCTGATTCTGTCATCAGATGGCTTTTCATTGAACATAAGCTGTAATCTGTTATTTGCAAGATTCACAACCGCTTCACCACCATTAAACTGCCAGCTTTTGAATACTGTTTCAGGTTTATTCTGTAGTCTGTCAATAGTTGCTTTTAATCTTTCAACCTCTTTTCTGTTCTCTGTAAAAAACTGACCGGGATACGGTGTTTTCTGACCGTCATTTACTCTGCCATCAAGAACCTTTGCGGTTTCATTATCAACCTCCGGATGACCAACTGTTGTTCCATTCTTTGTATAATAATCATTTACAGATTGCATATAGGTAATTCTGCTTTCAATCATATCAATGTTTTCCTGAAGCTTTGCAACAACATTTTGGTCGTTACTTTTAATTACTGAATTAAACATAGATTTTATCCTCCTTTATGTTCCAAGCATTTCTTTTATGATTCTGTCTGAGCCTTTGATAAGACCAACTAAAACCAACATATTAAAAATTATTTCGCCAATATACTTCCAAATCATTGTTACTGTTGTGATACTTGTATCAAGTGTCGGTGCACTTGTACTTGAAAATGCAGAGAATATTATACACGCAAGTACAATTACTGCACCCTCCAGGCATACACCCACATATGATTTCACAAAATGTTTTCCCATTTCTGCTGTTGTTTCACCGCCAAAGGTTGCTATCGGTACAGGTGCTAAAGCTGTGTACATATACAATCTGAAAAACCTGCCGTAAACCGACATTATCATAATAAATGACATAATTGTTATGAACAAGCTACCAAGTATCGTAACGAGCCACAAAGGAATACTTGCCCAAAATCCTGCATCTTCAACAGCAGTTTCTATTGCCGCCGGAAGCGTTACAGAAGCAGTTCCAATACCGCCCATACTTCCGGCAATGTGTTCGACAACTCCACCACATATTTCGTATAGAGCCACCATTAAATCCATTGCATAAGTTATAGCAACTTTAGCAGCTACAAAACGGATAAAGTGTCTTAATGCGTATTCCGGTCTTTGAAAATCACGGAATGACGCTGTGCTTTTAAATATTGACATAGCAAAAAAGAGAACTAAAAGTCCAAGTCCGATAGCTTGAAGTCCTCCGTTTATGCCTTCTACAACTGTCCATATTGCTCCGCCTTTAAAGGTTTGCGGAGAAGTTGTAACCAAGCTCCATATCTCTGCCATTTTGTCGTTCCATGTTTCAAAAGCATTTTCCAAATTAGCTACAATCCAGTTATCTGACAAAGGTAATTCACCTCCTCGTCACGTCACATCAGCACACCGCCCAATTAAGGGCGATGTGCATTTTTCCTTTTACATAATCATATCTAATATATCCTTTGCAAATGCAATGATAACACCACCGAAGAATGTTAAAAATCCATTTGCTCTCTGTGATGCATCGTGTGATTTTAAAGACAAACCTATCTGCACAATACCAAATCCGAGCAATATAAGACCAATTGCTTTTATCGCAGAAAAGATGAATGTTGATAAGTTGTCTATTGTTGCAAGCGGATCACCTGCTGCAAAGACTGTATTGGTCGCTGTCAGTATAAGCATAGCTACTAAAAGCACATACTTTACTGTTCTAAAGATTTTTGACATCTTCATAATTTTGTTTCTTTTCATTTCGCATTTACCTCCATATTTTATTCTTTAACTTCTTAAAAACTTCAAGCAGATACTTTCCTATCCGCTTTAATAACGGTTGTTTTTTCTCTTGCTTTTTAGGCTCTTCCAGTTCAGCTTCTACGGGCAGGTCAACAAATTCAATTCCTGATTTATTGATATACTCCTGATTGATTTCAAATTCTTCATCATCATTGAGCTTTGTAACCATATACTTTCTAAAATACTTTCCTGCTTTGCTGTGTGTATATGGAACTGCACCACCATCAGCAGTAAGCTTGATATTTGGATGCGAAAGTATATCAAACTTTTTATCCTCTATCGGTTTTTCTCCTCGAATGAAAACAAGTGCTTTTGCGTTATTTAATAATCGCACTTCATCAAGTGTCATAAGCTCACGTCCTGCGTTCTGATAATTTGTATTGCTTGAACCGTGTTGTCCTTTTGTTATTCCTCTTGTCCTTGTGTCAATAGTTTCTTTACCAAGCATTTTTGACAGGTATTCATGGGTTGATTGCTCGTTACCGCCAAGATAAAGCATAGTATCACAGTTACCGACCAGACTCTCCCAACTGTCCTTGAACAGTGCCTTTAGCTGTGCCATGTTCTGAATAATGATACTTACCGAAATACGCCTCGAACGCATTGTAGCAAGTAGTCTTTCAAAGTTATCAGGCAATGCTACGTTTGCAAACTCGTCCATTACAAAATGTACGGGTATGGGCAGTTCACCGCCATGTTCATGGTCCGCCTTAAAGTACAGTTCCTGAAACGCTTGTGTGTACAGCATACCGACAAGGTAGTTAAACGAGTTATCGTTGTCCGGTATGACGCAAAATATCGCTTTCTTCGTCTCGCCAAGCGTACCGAGTTCAAGATTGTCAAATGACGTCATTCTTGCAATCTCGGGCAGGTTAAACGCTGCAAGACGTACAGCTGCAGATATTAGTATTGACTTTGCGGTTTTTCCGCTTGCCTGTTTAAATATCTTATATTGCTTCAGTGCGATATGTTCGGGGTTCTCTTCCTCAAGTGCCTCAAAGAGCATATCTACCGGTGACTGATACTCGTCATCATCCTCCATTGCTGCTGCGTTCTCTATGAGAAACATCAGCATTTCAAAGTTCTGTTCTTCCGGCGGTGCTTCGTGCAACAGATAAAGCATAAGTGCTGTATCAAGTGCTATCTCTGATTTCTCCCAGAACGGGTCATTCTGTTGTGCGTTTTTTGGGGTTGTGTTCTGAATGAGGTTGGTTATGAGTTTTATGACATCTTCATCAGAACGCACATATACAAACGGATTGTATCCGTCAGACTCCTGCGGTGTTATGAGGTTGAACACCTTAACATCATAACCTTTATCCAAAAGCAACGGTGCAACAGCACGGAGCATCTCACCTTTCGGGTCCGCGATAATAAAGGAAGTATTGCATTGCATTATGTTAGGCTTTGCATAGAACCGTGTCTTACCTGCACCCGAACCACCTACTACAAGCACGTTCAGATTACGCCTATGTGCCCGTGCGTTAAGACCAATACACATAGTTTGTGATAGGATAAGGTTATTTGCTTTGTCCTTTTTATCAGCATACCGTTTTGCAATAGATGTCACTACACCCCATTTCGCAGAGCCGTGTTCCTCGCCCGGTCTGCGGTTTTCTCTTGATGAAAGATACACACCAATACCCATAGCATACAGGAACAAAAAAATGAGTACAGTTTTAATACTATACTCATTGACCGATATTTTCAGCGGTTCGTTTAATGTCCCCATTATACGTTCCAAAAGTTCAAATAGCTTTATACCCTCCTGATAACTCCCTGCAACAACAAGTGCAAGCCAGACAATGACGGGTACTGCACACAGGGACAGTAAAATCACTGTTTTGGTTTCCGTTTTTCTTCTCAACTCGTATCACCACGAATCTTATATGGTTTCATTTGTTAACACCTCCCGAAACTAAACTGAGAGCGATTTAAAAGTCGCTCTCTTCATTAGTTATTGAATTTTTGGTTATACAATTTCATCAGTTCATTAAGCCTTGCGTTCTGCTTAAGCCATAGGTCTGTCACCGGCGCAACAAGCGTTGCTGTCTGTGTCTCTATGACCACAGTGTTGCCTACAACCTCACGTAATATGACACCCTGTTCAACACTTTGTACTGATACATTGCTTTCAGATTTCCATCTCGCCCACACTACTGTGTTTTCGTCGAGTTTAATTTCATTCACGCTCTCGTCTTCAGCTTTTGGGGTTAAGTACCAGCCGTCAAACACATACCCGACTTTTACAGGTACATACTCATCAAGATTTACCGTTGTACCTCTCGGCAATTCAACATGTCTGATAAATGAACCACCGTCGGTTGCGAAAAACAGGTATCTGTTCGCATACAGAATATTGTAGTACCCAATAGGCAGCTCACACTTTTCAATGGCAAGTGTTGTTGTGCCTGTAAACATCAAGGCTGACATTACTAAACATATAACTTTCTTTAACATAACTGTTCCCTCCTTAAATCTCTTGGTTTGGTGTTTACCTGATTACATTGTATCAACAAACTTTAACAAACGCAAAAAATTTTTAAAGGAATTTTATTTTATCCAGGCTTCTGCATCCTCACCCGGCACTGCTGAGTGTGTGTTTGCCGCTTCCATTATGTCGTAATAGCCCCAGTGTGAGTTGTTCTTGAGGTCAGCAAACTTATTAAGCGTTGACACATTCTTATTGATATACTCCTCATCAGGTATTCTGCCGGTTGCGTGGTTTGTTACTGTAACGACTTCTGCACGTGTGATGTTGTTATCGCCCCTGAACGTACCGTCAGCATAACCGTTGAGCCAGCCGATGTTCTTTGCATAGGCAATATCAGCGTATGCCCAGTAGTTCTTGTTAAGGTCGGTGTAGTTTACTGTATAACCGGTCTTTTTAACCTCGTTAAACAAGCTATAATACCGTACTGCCATTGTCACAAACTCGGCTCTTGTAACTGCATTATCCGGTCTGAATGTACCGTCGTCATAGCCGTCAATTATGTTATACTTTTCAAGATAGCTTATGTATTTATAATACCAAGCCTTTGAGGATATGTCACTAAATGATGCTTTGCCGGTAATGGTTTCGCCCTTCTCTTCTGCAATCAGTCTTGCAAATATAGTCGTAGCTTCAGCTCTTGACATATCACTGTCAGGTCTGAATGTACCGTCGTTATATCCTTCTATGTATGCCTTATGCTCTGTCTTCGGCAGGATTATGACACCATTGCTGTCCGTTTTACCCGATAGCTCGTTACCGTTTTTGTCCTTTAGAATAACAGGATACTCAGCCTTTACTTTACTACCCGATTTTACGGTTATTGTGTAATAGTTATCATCTTTTAGCAGGTTCTTGCCTGACGGAAGTGTAAGCGTTGCTTTTACAGATGTAACCGATTTTGAAACGGATACAGTTTTTCCGTCCTTGTCCTTAACAGCAACGGTAGTTGAACTATATGAACCACCACCGCCACCGCCTGAACTGCCACCCGAAGATTTAACAGGTAATGTTACTTTACCGTTTGCATCAGTCGTGCCTGTTAGTGATGTGGTTTTGTCTGTTATTGTTACAGATACACCCTTAACTGCCGCACCCGCATTGTCGGTAACAGTGACAGTAGTCTGGTTGGTTGTTGTGAGCGTATGTGTATCAGGCAAAGTCACATACACTTTTCCGTCATCTATCTTAACAAATGCGTTTGATATATCACCTTTGGTATCAGAAACAAGAACTTTGTATGATACGGTTATATCCGAGTCTGTGCCGGGTTTTGTTTCCTCAATACCTGAATTGCCTGTATCATCTGTTATGTCCTCAGAAAGCGGTGGGAATACTGCTTTACCGTTCGCATCTGTCACTGCTGTATATGTTTCTTCGGTATCATCAATAACTGTTATGGTTTTGTCTTTTACAGCACTGCCGACTGAATCTACCACAGTTACAATAATACGATTTTCATAGCTGACTGTTTTTCCGTCCGGAAGCGTTACCGTTATAGAGCCATCCTCCATATACTGAACGTACGCATCAGCAATAGGACCAAGCTCATCACTTACGATAACATTCAGCTCGTTTACGTTTACCTGCCCTGTTTTGTCAGTATATCCATCGGATGCTGTCGGGAGCGTTATTTTACCATAAATATCCGTTATGCCTTTTTCTATGAAGTCAGCATCACCGATTACTATCACTGATATATTATCACATGCATTGCCTTCATGGTCTGTGATAGTTACAATAACAGGGTTTTCTCTTGTAGGATTAACACCGCCAGGAAGGTCTATAACTACGTTGTTACTCTCACCGACATATACGTCACAGTCGGGAATGATAGCATTTGTTTTGTCTGTTACCATAACAACAAGAGTCTCTTTCTCTTCACCGTTATCAACGCCTATTGTACCGTTATCGTTACCTGTATTTGTCATACTGTTCGGAACGATAAGCTGTCCGTCAGCGTTTGTTGCTCCTGTCGTTTTGTTCCCGTTAGCGTCTGTAATGTAAATATTGAGGTTTTCCTTCGGGAGCTGTGTCTCTGTATAGAATGCCGTAATAGTGGTAGGCTTTGCATAGTCTAAAAGTCTGCCGTTTGTCAGCATAATTGATACATTGTCATGTATGTCAATAGCAAGCTCTGAATTGAAAATGGGCTTGCCGTTTTCGTCTGTTAGGATAATTGAATAGCCACCTATCTGTGCTTTTCCGTCCTCATCAGAATTATCTTTATCGGCTAATGTCGGAAGAATGATACTCTCTAATACCACACCGCAGACCGTACATTCTGTATGCTTACTACCCGATGCTTCGATTGTAGCTGAGTTATCCACTATCCAGTCCGAAGACTTATGTCCAAGCGGTGATTTGTAATCGCTCTCGAAGTTCATTGAACACTCGGTGCATGAGTATGTTGTGAACCCATGTTCTGTACAAGTCGGAGCAGTTTCTGATGTAACATAGTTATGCTCTTTTCTGTCTGTGTGCTCTGATACATAAACATCATCACAGTTCGTACATGTATATGTAGTATATCCCATTGCAGTACATGTCGGCTCCGTTGTTTCTGTCCCATAATTGTGACCGTGCGGGAGTTGGAGCACAGTCTCGCAGACCTCGCAACGCTGGGGTTCGGTACAGGTAGCTGCAGCACCCGGGGTATGCCCGTTAGCTGATGTTGCCTTAATCATTGTTTCAGGACAATTGTTACAGATATATTTGGTAACACCCTCTGCAGAGCAGGTCGAGTTTGTTATTACCGTACCATCGTCCCAGGCATGACCTGTAGCATCAGTATAGTCTGATACATTGTTTAGTCCGCACATTGTACACGTTGATGTTGTATATCCTACATCAGCACAAGTCGGCTCTTTGGTCACACGTTCATAAGCGTGTGATACTATCGGGGTAATGTTATTTATATAGTTATCACCACAAACCTCACATATGTACTCTGTATAACCCACACTACGGCAAGTAGCATTATGGTTTACTGCATTGTATTTATGTGCACCGGTAGCAGTTATTGTCTGATAGAAGTCACCGCAGTCCGAGCATAGTGTCAGTACCTGTCCGCCCTGTTTACAAGTCGCTTCTTTAATCACGATATCCTCATAGTCGTGTCCGGTTGCAGGCACATAGTTTCTCTTTGCAAGGTCACCACAGGTATTACACTGAAAACGTTCATAGCCAAGCTCTTCACAGCTCGGTTTTATTGTTTCAAGATAATGGTACTCGTGCTCGTGTACTGTTGATGTTTTATCTGAATCATCTTCTATGAGCCACACGTACGACACACCGTTCTCTGTCATTGCCTCGCCTGAGTATGAATAGTCGATTTCATAGTACACTGTATAGTATCCCGGCTGTGTATAGTTGGGTGCAGATGTTTTTGTGCACTCATCAGCTGTTGTCCCGTAGCGTATTGATGTACGCACTCCCTTGTCCGACAGATCCGAAACTGTTACTGTATGTGCATCACCGTCTGCAACACCATAATACGCCGCTACAACCGATTTTGCAGTTACGTATTCGCTTGTTTCATAATCACAGACCTGGCATGTCTCTGAAACATAGAAACGGTTATTGCCTATCTGTCCGTCGATTAGTTCATCGAAATCATGATTATCAAGACCCTGTGTTGCTTTTGCAAAAGTACCCTTACAGAACTGACAATACTGACCTTTTTTGAGTGTAGTCAAATGCACGTCCCCGTCATACTGTTCGTATATTGTATTATCAAAATCAAGGAAGAACGAATGGTCACAACTGTTTAATGAGTACACATTCTTATTGAACCCATAATCGAGAATACCATCCCCCGAGTTTATAGTTCCGCAGGCCTGGCAGACTGTCTTTGTCCAATGGTATCCGGTATATAGCGCATCAACACCGGGGGTACCGCCATCAAGGTTGCCTGTACCATCACCACCGATGCATGTGCCGTCTGAGTACATTACGCTGCGATTCAATGCTGTCGAGCCTGATTTTGTATATTCAGGTACTCTGTATGTAAGTACGGTTGTTGATTTGTCACACACGAGACAGTGCTGTGTTTCATAAGTCGTTGTGGCGTTAACATCAAGCTCGTTTGTCCTGTTGTTTGACGTTATCCATCTGTCTGCCGGGTCAACGTATTCGTTACTCTGTGCCGCTAACACATTCGGGATGAATGTCACAAGCGTACATACTGTTAAAATTACTGATATTATTGATTTTAAATTTCTTTTTCTTTTCATTTTTATATTTCCTCCATACTATATCGTTTATATCCTTACAAAAAAACCACCGCATCCTACGGTGGCTCTCTGTACCTGTTAAATCTATATTTCATTATCTGCCCTTGCCTTTCTTCTTTGTTTTCTTTCGCTTTGGTGCGTTGTCCGTATGCGTGTGCTCGCGTTCCGGTTCCTTTGAAGCTCTGGCTTTTGCCTGTTGCTCCTTAATTTCCTCAACCTTTTTCTTCACCGACGGTTTAGTACGGCTGTCCGTTATGTCTGTATCCCCGTACTTCATAGATCCGTTCTCTGACAGATTTTCTCTCGCACGGGTTAATACGTTTTTTTCGGGTTCCGGCTCCGGTTCAGGTTCTTTTTCAGGTATCGCATAGCCCATCCTTTCCATTATGTAGTTAAGCTTGGTTACATCGTCCTGTTTTGCGATAATGTCACAGAGCCCGGTGTTGTTCGTATTGTCTTTAACGGCTGTGAACAGTACACCGTATTTCTTGGCTTCTGTGTTAAATTTATTGATGTCGCTTTCTTTGATTTGCAATATGCAAAGTGGTTTGTCAGATTTCAAAAGATTTTTGAGGTTGGTTTTACCCTGCATCTTGTTATCCTCTTTCAAGAGTGCGATGACGATTGCTGCAAGGTTCTTTGCACCAAGTCCTGTTAGTTTTACAACTTCCTCTGTTATCTGTAACCCTTCCTTTACCATTAAATCAGCGACCTCTCCGCTTGTGTTCATTTTCTTTCATCTCCTTTTCTGCTTGTTTGATTAGATTTTGTATATGCCTTTTCTTCTCTGCTATTCTGTACGCATCTTTTGCAATAGCCTTGCATATGCGTACATCTACACGCAGTGTACGTAGTTCTGTATTGATTATTTCTGCCCTTGCCTTTATTTCAGGCTCGTTTTCCTCGGTCCTTGTGGCATAGAGTGTTTTTCGTTCTTCTATCAGCTCGTCTATCCTTGACTCCTTTGATTTTTGGAGTTCTAAAAGCTCGTTACCGGTCTCGACATTGTTATCGTATATGAACCTGAACTGTTTCTGATACCTATCAAGCTTTATGAGCTCGTCACGCATAAAAAAAGACACCCGCTGTGGTGTCTGCTTCTTGCGTATGAGTTTGAAGAAATACATATAGTGGAAATACAGGGCAACAAAGCCTTTGAGTTTTCTCGGTTTAGTATTCTCAAAACTACCGTTGAATTTGTATGTTCTCTGCCGTTGTACCTGTGACGGTGCCGTGGTTCTGATACCGTTCCTTTGTGCAGTGATTCGGTTTTGGATATCTTCAATGGTGTATCCTTCACCGAGGTTAGTAAACCTCATCGGTTTCTTTCCGCAGGCAGGGATAAATGAAACATGCTTTATATTCTCGCCCTGACGGTGTATCCTGTTTCCTCGTTCCCGGAATATTTTCCAGAACTCTTTCATCGTATATGATGCTGCTATGATTGAGTCTATTTCATCACGTACCTGACCTCTGATTGTTGGTCTGCCCTCCTGGATTGCTTTCCATTCTGCATAGTGCATACCACGCCGTTTCGGGTTCTCTATGACAGAAAGACAGTGTTCTCTGCATATCGCATCCGATATACCACGAATGTCTACAAAGTAGTCTTTGAAGTTGTTCCGGTATTTTGAGCCGTCAACGTATGATGTGGAGTTTATGATGATGTGGTTATGCAAATGCTCATGGTCCAGGTGTGTGGCAATAACGGCTTCGTATTTGCCCTCGAATAACCGTTCCACAAGCTCTTTACCGCACAAATGTGCAATATCCGGTGTGGTTTCAAAGTCCTTGAATGACTGGACAATATGATATGCTGCAACACCGTTCTTTCTGGGCTTGTCCTCAAACAGTTGCTTTGTCTGCATCATATCCGAGAACGGATAATCGAGCGAACAGCCATAAGCTGTGACATATTTACACTGCTCTGTCTTGTCATCGTTTTTGATATATTTAATAACCCCCTCCACTGCATCAATGTTTGGTTGTAAGCTTGTCTTTTCAGGGTTGGATATGTAGTTCAGGCTCGTGTCAAGCCTTGACTTAACCGACCATATTTTTGTGATAGCCATTTATCTCAACCCTTTCACCAAACGTATCAGTTCGTTTTGTAGTTGTAGAACAAGGTCTATTTTATCATTGCTTATATGTTGCTCTGCATTTGCTACATGCGCTATCTGGTTTATGTTGTTGCCGATAGCGTTAACCTCACGTATGAGCTGTACATACTCGTTAGGTGGTCTTGCCTTAACCTCCTGACCTAAAACTACTTTTCGTATGAACGGCTCCATCTTCATACCGCAAGATTGTGATTTTTTGAGTATGCTTTGCTTTTCCTGCTTCGTCAACCGAACAAGTATTGCACTGTTTCGTTCTTCCATTGTTTGAACCTCTCTTTCTTTTTCATTTTTCCAAGCAAAAAACACGATTGAGTTGTTCAACCGTGTTTATGGAATATTGTTCAATTAAAACAATATATCTAAAATGGTAAATCGTCATCATCTATTTCATTTGTAGGATCTATGTAATTTTCATTAAATATATCGGCTGCAGCAGCATAAAACTGGTCTAAGAAATCAGGAAATTTATCTTTCGCTTCTTCGTGCAATCGATATGCATCCTCCAACAATTTAATATTTATCGGGAATGGTGTGTTTTTTAGCCTGTCATCCAAATTAAATACACTCTCTGCATAAATGTATTGCTTAAACATATTTGACTCTATATCATTATGTAACCCATTGAAAATAACCTTCATATAATTACCATCAACTTGTTGATTTAAAGTAAAAGTTTTTTCCATATCATATCTTCCCCACCCATCTACAACCTCAACGGTGCATAAATTTCGAACCACATCATTAAGCTTATCTCTAAATTGTGCCGTATCGGGTAATGGAGTTTTTTTGTTTTCTTCCAAATCTTTTTCAGACTTTATCAACTCTCCATAAAAAGAATTAGGTTTGAATTCTATACTTTTTCCTGTTACATCTTTAAACTCTTTTGTTAGATAATCTGTATGGTTTCTAAACGCGCTCTTGTCATCAGTAAGAAAAACAATCTCATTTTCGCCATTATTCTTAAAATAATCTAATATTGACAACCATAACAAACAATCCTTAAATCCTTTATCACTGGCATCTTTTACATTTAAAAAAGGAGGCAGTTTCTCATTTGCACGATTTAAAATTGCAGAAAAAGTATTTTCATCTTTGCTAAACGGAATTATGCAGTCACCAAATGTGTTTTTATATCGGTCTTGTATTCCTACCTGTAAAAAAGAACGTTCTGCATCATAAGTTTTTTTCAATTTAATTGATGCAAAACGCATGAATCTCTTTTTGCATTTTTCTATTTCATCAAAATCCGCTTTTAAATCTCTACACTGTTGCGCAATTCTCTCGTCGATAGAAACCTGTGTTACATAAACTGTATAAGTGTCTTTCAAATTCTCCACGACCTCGTCCAGTTTTGTAATCTGAATTATAAAATTAGTATCAAAGACAAAGGCCTTCTTATCATTAGACATAGCTTACTCCTCCAAAATTTAGTTCGCAACTATTTTGCCATATTTTTACATATTTTATATAATGGACATAAGGTTTAGATGCCACTTTGCTAAATGAATAATTGTGGTTGGAAATCGTACTGCGATTTTCCTCACTCATTTTTCATAATTCACTATTTATCAGCGTAGCAACTTTGTTATTCATTGATTTTATTTTAATAAAACCCTTTAGAACCCGCGAGACTACTGGGTTTTCTCGCTCTCGATAGTATATGTAGATATTTAACATCGACAATCTAATTTTTTAAATTTTATAGACCTAACACGAGTAAATTGTATTTTAGCCATCCGCATTATTAGTTTATCGTACCTATTTCATCAACTTTAATACAGTTTAAAATTGAGGGAGCAAAATCAAAAGCCCCACTATATTTCATTTTATTATCAGGAACACATTTAGAAATAGCATTCTTAAGTTCCTCAATACTCGAAACTCCAAACAAGGTAAACATTTTTTCTGCATATTTTTTAGACTTCATTTTAGCCCATTCGGTAACGCCCTCACGAGTATACACATAGAGATTTGGAAACCAATAAGAATCATAAAAAACATATTCATCATTTATTGTTAAATTCAAAGCCTCAAATACTTGATATAAAAACAAATCAGCTTGAGCTAATGATTCCCCAGAATATATCGGTTGCTTTTCTCTTTGATGACAAATCATATCACCCAACAAGGTAAAATTATTCTTTTTTTCTGTTGTAGGTTTATAAATTTCTTCAATCACTCTACTATGATGTCTGAACCTTGAGTAATTTGTAGGCACTTTTCTTTCTTCCAGAGGAGAATCCCTCAAAAAATAAGTATTTGATAAAAGTGTGTTCAATATTTTATATTCCGCGTAGTGTCTTAAAAAAGCCACTGTACATATAAACAATTCCCAAATATGACACTTATACACGTCAAACTCATAATCGTTATAAGACGAACCATTTGGTGAATATGTTTTAACGTAAATTAAGGTGTTGTACAATGTCTCAAATATTTCACACAACAAATCCCCGATATTTACATCCAATTCCATTACAGCATCTAGGAAATCCAAAAATACATCCCTTATAACTTTTGTTTCCATAAAAGCATCAAATACCACGTTAGAATCCGTCACGCCTTTCTCATGATATTGTTTCAATATATCAATATATTCCGTCACAAATTTTCTAACTAATACTTGTTGTTTTCTACAATTTATAGCACCTTTTATCTGTTTTACTAAATCTTGTATAGGGAACAAATTAGTTTTATCTTCTTCTAACCATTCTGGCTTCGCGCCCAATTTTGGTTTTTTTATAAGAGGTTTATTATATATATTGCGCAGAAGTTTTTCGTACTCTTCTTCGTAACGTTCCTTATCCGACAAATCGACATGAATTCTAGATTTTATATAAGTTGGCACACAAGGTTCACCATCATCATTGTATTCCGCAATAACAGGAATAAATTTCTCTTGTTCGACATTTCCATATATTTCCGTAGAGATAATGACAGTCTCATCACCAACACCCCCTTCTCTATTGTTGGCTTTTTCCTCATACTTTTTGTCGCAAATTATCAAAACTTTATCAATTCCAGGATCATTTACGCATTGTTCCATAAACGCATATTTATCTTGTCCTTCTTTTAAATCCCATTTGTCTAAAACAACATCTACCCCATGAGAAACTAACCGTTCTGCAAGAGGAATCACTATTTCATCACTACTCCACGAATAAGAAATAAAAATCTTTGGTATCTTATCTTCTTTCATTTTCTATCCTCCTTTTATAATTAATCTTTTTGTTGTCAAAATAAAACTATTTGCATTTCGTACTGTTTAGACTCGTATCATATTATAGCCAAAAATCACATACTCGCCACTTTTTCAAATAATATATCTGTCTCTTTTGAAACATCCATAGAATGTTCAGTATATCCTACCAAATTATCATCAAATGATTCTATTGCAAATAACAATATATTTTTTGCCATACTCTTATTCACAACATTATTAGGGGTTATAAGTTCATCATCTATGCACTCACAATAAATCGACTTTTCCCTTAACTCCTTTAGATTTCCAGAATAGGACATTTCAAAAATCTCTTCAAGTTTTTTTGTTTCTATTGTATTCCTTATTCTCTCACCCATACAAACTGTGTAATTTGTGCCTATTATCTCTTTTATTTTATGGTCTCTCAACTTATCTTTTTTTACAGCACTCACTGAATGTCTTATATACATACCCATGTGCAATTTTGCAACTTCTTCTATAACCGCGATAGAAATAAACACAGAAGAACTAAATGCTTTGTTTTCAAACAACATATATGCATGAGTTATCAATTGATGTATATGGTCAATACCCTTATTTAGTTGCTCTTTTGTGCTTATAAAGAAATCGCTTTTTCCTTCAAGCGTTTTTTCAACTTCTCTTATGGATTTCATTTCATCAATCATATTTTACCTCTCTATGCCAATATACTTTTCTGTATTATAGAATCAGTGAACGATTTAGATGCCACTGATTTTTATTTAATCCAAAAATCATATACAATATCAGAGACGATATTCATAATTATGGATGTGGTAAAACCAATAAATAACGATAAGTACGGATGTTTTTTTATAAAGTCTGCTATGTAGTAATAGTTTGATTTTTTTATTCTTTTTATTTCTTTTGTCAATATTGTCAAATATTGGCTTTCTATTCCACTTTGTCTAATCCTAGCCCTACAATCATCACAAATTATAGGTTTATTACAAGAAAAAATTATGTCAGCTTTATCACCACACATATCGAATATACATCCTTTTGTTTCATCATGAGTTAAATACTTACCTTGTATTTTATATCGGGTTACATATCGATATATTGTTGAAATCATAAAATTAAATGGGTCTATATTTTCATTTTTTAGCAGTTCATCTACTTGATAAAAAGATACAACATAAATATTATTGTCCTGAAGTCTTTTTCCAAAATAATTCAATTCTATAATAGTATCAACGAATCCAATACACATATCATGCTTTTTAGAATCAAAACCATCTCTAAGAAGCCCTTTAAGTTTGTCAAATGAATATCCCCACTCATAATCACATTGGGGTCTATTTTGCTCATATATATCAACCGTAAAAATTTTGGATTTATATCTACTTAATTTATCAAATAGTTGTTCGTGTTTTTGTTTGCCTAATTTGACAATTTTAATTTTTGTCTTTTCCATAACGCTTGTCCTTTTTCTGTTATTAAAATTCTTTCTTGTCAGTCCCATTCTTATAAATCAACAAATTCGTTGCTATAAATTGAAACGCCTTTATAATGCACAATGTACAATTGATATTGTTAAACAATTAAATTTAATTTTTAAAGTTAAGCATACTCATATTTAAACACTTTTTTCAATCCACCAAGCTCGCCTTCGTCTTGTGCAATTTCTCTATTTCATCTTGCCTGATTTTGTTTGCTTTTGCCAACATTCATTCTAAACCTATGCATTCTCAGGTTAATTAACTATGTTAATTAATTATATCATATCTTTCAATATTTTTCAATAGGGGTTTTAGGGGCATCGCCACTAACAAGCGGACAATTTTGATATCAAATTGCCGTGCTTGCAAAATCTTAATGCTTCCGCATTATGCCCCTATTAAGACTTATAGCTCATACGCTTTTGACTCCGCCAAATCTACTATAACTTTGAAGTCGTTTCGACTATGTCGTCATTTCTCTTTTTATAAGCATTTTCATAATTCATCCTTCCTTTGTTCAAATGTGTCTATATCCCATTTTATTTTTAAAATTGAGATACTCGTCATTCTTCAGCAATCCTTATCCAAGCAGCATACGGTAATCATGCAAGGCTTGAAGATAGCAGTTCAGAAGGTTGCAACTTTTATCAAAATATATTCCGATTTCTCCCGTTGGAATTCTTACAGTTTTCATATCATACATACTGTCGATTTTATTTATCACATGCATAACCGCAATCTCATTTTCAAGAGTTGGATTCATAATTGAATACTTACAAATTTCAAACACATTTGCAATCTTTTCTGCCCGTTGTTCACGGATATTTCGCAAGCCATTTTCATAGTAGTGAATACTCATTTCCTCGACGCCAATCATTTTTGCCAATTGCTTTTGTGTATAACATCTGCTTTGTCTTATTTGTTTTAGATTTTCTCCTACCGTGTAAATCTTCGGTGTTACTATAATTCCCATATCCTTACCTTTCCGGCTCCTGCCTCTTTTTATTTTTCTGTTTCTCTGCATCTTGCTTCACAAGTTCATTTGAATATGTGTCAATATTTTCCTGAATCCTGTCCATATAAGTGACATCACTTTTCTGCCACTCGTCATAACAATTCGCAACAGGACATTTCATATCCAAAAGCACCTTCACCTGCTCGTCTGTCAACTTTGGTTCTGAACATTCATATTCTAAAGTCAGAAATATATCTTCCCTCATCACAGTTTCATAACATCTTTCAACGATTTGTTCCGGTGTCATTTTCTTAAGTTCTGCATAGTAATCATCCTGTTCTTTTACCGCTTTGTCATACAATAAATTTCTTAAATCTTTTACACTCATACTCTTCATCTTCCTTTCAATTTTTTTGCACAAAAAATCTGCTGATTTGTATTTAACCAGCAGATTTTCTATACCACTATTTACTTTAATACAATTTGCATTTCTTTTCCTAAAGAATGTGCAACCTTAACCAAAAAGTCAAGTGAAGGATTATATGTGCCACTTTCAAGTCTTGATATATTTGATTTTTGTGTGCCTACTCGCAACGCCAACTCTTCTTGTGTAATGGATTGTTTAGAACGCTCCTCAATAATCTGTGAAATCACATCATATCTCGGCTTTAGCATTTCATATTCTTCCCTAAATTCTTCATCCTTCATCAGAAGTTCTTTAACTTCACTTAATTTCACCTTTGACTTGCTCATCATCACATCTTCCCTTCATTTGCAAAATATTTTAAATTTTTGCTTTTAGAGGCAATAGGTTCAGTAGTGTCAAGCATACCTTTATCTATCAATGGATTGAGGTACCGTTTTGAAAGGTGAGTTCTGTCTTTCAAACCCAAAAACTCCTGTATTTCTTTTCTTGTCTTTGGTATTGAACAAAACCGTATGATTTTTTCTTCTACACTTTCTTCATGCGGGGTATCATGTAGGGTATCATGTGGGGTATCATGTGGGGTAATATTTCTATCACTTTTTGATTGTTTCTTTATTGGAACAATCAATGTGAATATATCCTCCTCACGAAACTCAGGTTTTCCTCCGGAATAAACCTTCAAATACTTATTTATATTTTTTATACCTGAACCCAATTCATCAGCAAGACCAATTTCACGAAAGAATTTTGATATAGCCGGATTTTTAGGAAATGGTGAAAAATTATCAGCATCAATCAAACCAAATCCATGTGGCTTATTAGCATTTTCCGTCTTTACCTGATTTGCTTCTATAATCAGCTTTGCCGGATATCCGCTTGAAAATTCTCTGTGAATAAGCAGGTTAGCACAAACCTCTCGGAAAATCTTATTGCGAATACTTATTCTTTGTGTTCCCTCAATATAAAACGTATCGTTCAGATGTTTTTCAACGAACTCCATCAGCTTTGTATATGATATAACCAAATTATCAAGTATGACTATTCTATCATCGTATCTGTCCAGATTTTCGCGTCTAAGAATGACATCTGTTTTATAGTGTGGTAGTGCAGACAAAATCAGCTGTTGCGTTCCAAGCAACAATATTCCGGCAAGATTAATACCTTCTTCTCCTGTTGTAAGATCTTTCCCGTACAAGTTAGAACTTTTTAGAAGTTCCAGGTCGCTCATTGATTCCCATGGATGCTCACCACCACGTTGGTTTTTTGCCATGATGCGGACCTTTTTAATTGTTTCTTTATCAAGGTCATCAACCGACACCTTGGGAAATATCTGAGTTTCAATATAACTTATGTTGCTTTTTCTATTATAAAGCTGTGCAACAAGTCCGGTATTGTTTGTAATATTGAAATCACCGTCTTCGTTTCTGTCAAATATTTTCCCAGCAGTTCTGTGAACATCGGGAGTAAGCGGAATTTTTGCATATATAACAGTCTTTCCCCCAATATCATATTCTTCAAGTTGAGTATAAAAGGTTGGGCTAATTTTATCAGGATTGTTCATCTGTGTTACAAAATTTTTCTTAACCGTGTCAACACAATCTTTGTCAACACCACAAACTGTTCCATCATTTTCAACTCCTAAAAGCAAATGGCCGCCTAATCGATTCAACATTGCGCAAACAGACTCAAATGTGTCCTTATTTAATTCTCGCTTAGATTCCTTAAATTCAATAGATATTCCTTCACCTTTATCGAGAATACTCTGTATATCGATCATTAAAAACACCTCCTTTATATCTTTTACGAAATTCAAACATCTATGCTTGTTTGAAAAACATAATCTCTTATATTTATATTATCATATATGATAACTTATGTCAAGGACTTTTTTATCTCTCAAATCCTACAACTTTTTTAAGTGGAACTTCCTCTCCGTCAGGCTCACCGAGGTCTGCACCTTCTTTGTCTTTCTTATCCATATTAAGTAGAACATCAACCTCTGCAAGTCTTTCGATTTTTGCCTGAAGCTCTGCTTCTTGCGGGAACTCTTTTTGACTTTCAATCTTTGCAGTTTCCAACTGCTTTTGTGTTTCCTCAAGATTATCTTTTACAATCTCTAATCTCTTTGGTAGTCCTTCAAGAGCATTATCAAGTCTTTGCAAGTTACCGAACACATCTGTACCAAGCTCTACCTTATGGCTCAAATGTCCTTTAAGTGATACATAGAAAACTTTAGTTGATGAATCAAAAGACAAATCCATTGAAAAACCTCTGTAATCGCCAATCGGTGTTGGTTCAGGTGATGTCATTTTCTTGCATCGTTCAAGTAATGCCGTGCCGGCTTTCTCTTTATCTTGATATGCAAGTCCGTCAATGGTCATCGGATAGAAAACATCCTCTTGTTTTGGATATTTCTCAACAATAGCAATATCGCCCTCAAAGCCTTTAATTCGCTCTGTAAGGTCTGCAATGGTTCGGGGGTATTCTTTTATTACCTTGTCCTCAAGCTCGTATTTTTGGCTCATAAATGACGATTTAATGAGCTTTAGCTTTGCTACTTGTGTATCCAAGTCCATTTTCTCTTTGATATACGGATTTCCCGTTGTTAGTGCTTTAATCTCTGCATAGGATAATGCCATTTCGTCAATATCTTCAGCACTTCTTACCGGAGATTTACTTGTCATTATCTGACCTATAAATTTCTGCTTGTTTTCAACGAGCTGCCACATATAACTGTCAAATGTATCTTTAGTTACATATCTGCGAATATGAACATCAGAGTTGGTATTTCCTTGACGGATTATTCGTCCTGCACGCTGTTCCAAATCAGCGGGCCTCCAAGGACAATCCAAATCGTGAGAAGCATATAAAAGCCTTTGCACATTCGTTCCGGCTCCCATCTTTGGAGTAGAGCCAAGTAGTATTCTTACATCACCCTTACGAACCTTTGAAAAGAGTTCTTTCTTTTTAACCTCTGTTTCCGCATTGTGTATGAACTCAATCTCGTGTTCAGCTACACCGTTTGCTATCAGCTTATCTCTTATGTCTGAATAAACATTAAATGTACCGTCATTCTTCGGGGTAGATAAATCACAGAATACAAGTTGTGTTCCTTTGATGTCGGTTGTCTGCTCCCAAATATCAAAGACTTCCTTTGCACACGCAGAAACCTTTGAACTTTCATCATCGGGTAATAGGTCATTCATAAGCCTTTGGTCAAGTGCAAGTTTTCGTCCGTCATTGGTTATCTTCAGCATATTATCTACCGAAGGATCAACCATTTTATTACGAACTTTTTCTGCACGGTCTGCAAGCTCTTTAACCATTTCCTTTTGAATTTCAGTAGGCTCAACCGCGATTGTCTTATAATGCGGAGTCGGTGTAGAAAGATTAAGCATATCGGCAGTTTGAATATCTGCAACATTCTTAAACATAGCCATAAGCTCCGGCAGATTGAAGAACTTTGCAAATCTTGTTTTAGCTCTGTATCCCGTACCCTCAGGTGCAAGTTCTATTGCCGTGATTGTTTCTCCGAAAGTAGATGCCCAAGCATCAAAGTGTTGCAGATTATGTTCTCTTAAAGTGTTGTACTGCAAGTATCTCTGCATTGTGTATAGCTCAACCATACTGTTTGATACGGGAGTACCCGTTGCAAAAATAACACCTTTACCGCCTGTGATTTCATCGAGGTATTGTGTTTTCATAAATAGGTCAGATGACTTTTGAGCTTCTGTCTGTGTTATACCACCGACATTTCGCATTTTGGTATAAAGGTAAAGGTTTTTGTAATAGTGAGCTTCATCAATAAAGATTCTGTCAACACCGAGTTCTTCAAAGGTAACAACATCATCTTTTCGGCTTTGGTCATTGAGCTTTGCAAGCTTGTTTTCAATGCTTTTCTTTGATTTTTCAAGCTGCTTGATAGTAAATCGTTCTGCCTTTTGTGCTTTAGCTTCTATAATGCCACGCATAATCTCATCTTTTTGCCGTTCAAGAATAGCAACTTGTCTTTCAAATGACATCGGTATTTTCTCAAACTGTGAATGACCGATTATAACCGCATCATAATCACCCGTAGCAATTCTTCCGCAGAACTTTTTACGGTTCTTTGTTTCAAAGTCTTTCTTTGTTGCAACAAGGATATTAGCCGCAGGATAGAGTTGTAAGAACTCTGATGCCCATTGTTCCGTCAAGTGATTAGGAACTACAAAGAGTGACTTATTACATAAACCAAGTCTTTTGCTTTCCATAGCTGCAGCAACCATAGTCCAAGTCTTTCCGGCTCCAACTACATGACCGAGCAAAGAGTTACCGCCATACATTATTCTTGCAACTGCATCTTCCTGATGCTTTCGCAGAACTATTTCAGGGTTCATTCCGTTAAAGGTAATATGGCTACCGTCATACTCACGAGGTCTGTTTGAATTAAACCTTTCATTGTAGAGCCTTGTAAGACTTTCTCGTCTGTCAGGGTTCTCCCATATCCAATTATCGAACTCTGCTTTTATAAGGTCTTGTTTCTGTTGAGCTATCATTGTTTCTTTTTTATTGAGAACGGGTTTCTTTCTGCCTTCTTCATCCTCGACATAATCGAATATGCGAACATCTTTAAGGTTAAGTGATTCCTCAATGATTTTATACGCACTTATTCTCTTTGTACCAAAGGTGTTTGTAGCTTTTACACCTTTATCATAGCTCTTGTTTGAAATAGACCATTCGCCCGTAAGATTTGAATATTTAACCTCGATTTTATCCCTTGCATACCAACCGGGAGAAAGCAGTTCATAAACAAACTCCTGAATATCCTCTTGCGGTATCCAAGTAGAGCCAAGACGAACTGTAATCTCACTTGCAGTTAAGTCTTTAGGTTGTACTGCCGTAAGTGCTTCAACATTGATATTAAATGTTTCATCGTGAACGGCAAGAGATTTTACAACTGATAGCTTTTCTCTGACATTTCCTGAAAGGTATTCATCAGCAGGGAGATATTTTGGTTCGTAAATACTGCCTTCTTCATAATGTGGGTTAATGAAGATAACACCCTTTAAATCCTCATAAAGTTCTTCTTCGGTTTTGCCCGTAAGACTTGACATAAACTCCATATCAATCTTTGCTTTTTCTCCGAGCGAAACCGCCAAAGCTTCTGAAGATGTATCAACCTTTGTTATCTCTTGTTTAGCGCCGATTGTTCGCTTCGTGAACATATCGGCTTTTCTCTCAAGCTCTACGTTTTCATCAAGCACCTCAAGAGAACATAAGAGGAAGTATGAGCTATCATCCGAAAAAGCCATTGAATTACCACGAGAATTTATCAGACCGTATTTTTTTGTAAAATCATCGTAAATGGTATTTAGCTTTTCTTGTTGCTTTTGAATTTCCCAATCGGGATAGCCTTCGGTTTGATATTCAATCAAAGTGCGAACACAATCACGAATTGCTATCATACCTTTAATACGATTCTGTGCAGTAGCATTAAGCTCGACTTTTCGCATCAAACTGTTTTCACGGAAGTACACATCACCGTCAACCAAAGTAAAGCTGAAATTTCGCACATTTGGATCTGCCGGAATAGTCAGTTCCTCATCGTTGGAGACATCATCAATCTCATATTCGGTAATGGTTGCGTGAATATTTTGGATTGCTTCGTTTAACTGTTCTGAAAGAGGTACATCCTCATACGGCATACAAGTCGGTGTCGGACCAAAAGGACCGCTTACCATTTGCATTTCGCCAAGTATCATATCAGGGTTATCAGCGAAATACTGATTAACAGCAATACCATTCTCCAAAGTGCCAAGATGCACCCAATCGGGCATAATATCCGTCATTCTATCTCTCTTTTGGAGGAATAGAATATCTGCCGTAACTTCCGTGCCTGCGTTTTTAAGAAAAGCATTGTTAGGAAGCCTGATTGCACCCACAAGGTCAGCTCTTTGTGCGATATACTGACGAACCTTTGAATTTCGCTTATCCATAGTTCCGCTTGAAGTAATGAAGGCAACCACACCGCCGGGGCGAACCTTATCAAGAGTTTTTGCAAAGAAATAATCGTGAATTAAGAAGTTATGCTTGTTGTATTTCTTATCAGAAAGCTTGTAATCTCCAAAAGGCACATTACCAATCGCTACATCAAAAAAGCTATCCGGGAGTGTTGTATCTTCATACCCCTGAATAGCTACTCAATTTCTTTGATAAAGTTGTTGTGCGATTCTGCCCGTAATACTGTCAAGCTCAGTACCATAGATTTTACTGTCTTTCATACTTTCGGGAACTAATCCCATAAAGTTACCAATACCACAAGAAGGCTCTAATATGTTGCCCTGACTAAATCCCATATTTTCAAGTGCTTTATACATTGACTTGATTATTACGGGAGAAGTGTAATGAGAAGTTAGTGTAGATGCTCTTGCTTGCTCGTATTCTTCGGGGGTAAGTATAGCAGCAAGATGTTGAAACTCTTTTGCCCAATTCGGCTTTGTTTCATCAAAGGCATCTGCCAAGCCACCCCAACCAACATATTCAGATAAGATTTTCTGTTCTTCAGGTGTTGCAAGCCTATGATCAAATTCACACTCTTTGAGAATTATGATAGCTTCCATATTCTTTCTGAATTTCTCTTTAGCACCATCAACCCCGAGTTCATCATTATCAATGACAAAGTTAGTTCTTTGTGTCATCGGTATTTCGGGATAAACAATGGTATTTGCGACCTTTGCAGGCTTAACCTTTTCAAATTCAGGTATGATTTGTTCCGATTGCTTTTCTTGTTCAGGCTCTTCATAGAACGGGGCAAGCTGCTCGTCTGTTAAGTACACTAAATCATCAAATGTCATTCCTTCAAGCTCATTGTCTATAAGGTCAGACATATCATCGTACTTTTTTTCTTCTACAACTTTATCATCAACATACTTAACAATAGCAAAATCAATAAGGTTTGCTTCAACCTGAATTTCGTGTTTGCCATCTTCGGTTTCAGTAAATGCAAGATGAACTTTTCGCAGATCTGAATAATCTGCACTTTCGTGTTGCAGTTCGTTTTGCATATACTCGTTAATAATGCCTTGTGCTTCGTCAAGCTCTGTGTAAGTAACGGGAGCAGGTCTTTCTATATCAGGGAACAGATTAAATGTTCCGTTTGCATACTGCTCAAGAATTTCTAAAGCTTCAGCTCGACTGTTATAATATCGGTCATCTTTTGGTGTTTCCATAACAAGATTGCGAAGTTCTGTTATCATTTCTGCCATCTGTTCAGGATTATCAAATCGTTCAATGATATATTTCCTTGCGGAAGTATCAACAAAATGCAAATCTTTTGGATACGGCTTATATCTTGATTCATCCATAACATTCAAAAATGCACTATGAACGGCAGTTGCAACTCGTTCCCTCTCATAATTAGGAATGTTTTCTATCTCTTTTGGGTTGAGATAGATACCTCGTTTTATGAGCTTGTCAATTCGCTTTTCAACTTCATTCCATTTGAGCAGAGTTTGTGCATAGGGTTGCATTAAATCACCGTGACTAAGTGCAATGCCTTTTCCGTCATGACTTTCGTTACGATAACCGTCATAGCCACCGCCGATTCCGTATTCGTGTTTTAAGAAAGTCATTCTTTCTTGCTTGTCGGGATGTGTTGTGAAAAAGATATATGTTCTGTATTTTCCCTCGTGAATACCCGTACCACCAAGAAGCAATTTAGAAATTTCATCTTCTGTGATAAATCTTACCGGAGGAGCATACGAAAGTTCTTGTGCCGTGTACCGTTTACGGACAATGTATAAGTCCTCAAGCATTTTATTGACTTCGTGTGGGTTCATATACTTGAAACGAACTACATCCTTATGTTCATCATACAAATCGCAGAGCTTTTGAATCGCCGTCTTTGTAACATCAAGTCCGGCAGATGTTTTTAGAAATTCTTTCATTCGATTTGTAGCTTCAGGGAATCCACCATGTTGTTCAAATGCTTCATCTGCAAACATACTAAAAAGTTCAGGGTAATCATCATAGTTCAAATCTCTGTATATAAACAAAAACTTTTCCGCAGTTTGGGTATATACATAATCATCAACTTGAAGAAGAATATCCGTAGAAGCAAATCTTCCCATATCAAGAAGTTCATCAATTCGTCTTGCGGCATCTTCCCAAGAAATATGATGTTTGTTTCCGGTTTCAACCGTATTGCCGTAGCTGATTGTGATTCCATCACTATTCCACCAAGCAGAAATTTGTTTTTCGTCAAGCACAAAGCCTTTTCCGTCTGTTTTATAATGATCTTTCAAGAATGCAACTTTATCTTCAAGTGATTTACCTTTGCTAAACTCTGATACAATAGTAATAATACTTTCTTTATGATGTGTTCCGTCACAAAGAACTGTATCAATGACTTGTTGGGGAATAGAAAAAGCAGAACGTATATTGTTCAATCGCTCTGCTTCTCTTTGCATATTCAGTTGTGTGTCACTTTCATCAATGAGGTCGAATAGGTTTAACTGAGCACTAACTGTCTGAGCACTACCTCTTCTGCGGAATGTTTGAGGTTGTTCATCAACCCCGTCCATTTCTGTGGGTTCTGTAACTTCAGTTCCTCGTTCACTCCCTCTGCTTTCGCCATTTTCTGTACCATCTCTGCCACCTGTTCCCTCGCTGTCTTGTCTATCTCCGACAGGTGTTCTGTCAATGTTCCTTTGAGCATCATCGCCGAGTACAGACTGCGTCGGTGCTGTTTGAGGTAGTTCCTCCTCATCATCCCGTACTTGCCTATCGTCGTCTTCGTCTCGGGCACTGTCAGGTTCGGTATCAGTATCCCGTTCTCGCTGCAATATGTTATCTCGGTCATTTTCATCCGTCCTTTCATTTTGGATTTGACTTTCGTCTCTGACTTCATTGTACTGTAAATTTTTATTTTCTGCAAAAATTTTTGTTTTTCTTATCTCTGCACTGATAGTCGATGATATTTCACGCAGTGCCTGTTCGGATATTTCACTTATTGCATTTCCTATTACAGACATTGTTTCAGGTGTGTTGAAATCTGAGATATATTGAAATTCTTCATCATCGAATAAATCTGCCGGTGAAAGTCCCATTCTTTCAAGGACAATATATGCAACTGATGTTTCTACTATCTTTTGATATCGTGCATCAAGATTTGTTTCGTCTAACTCCGCCAAAAGGCTACCCGGCTTTGCATAGCCAAGTTCTGATATATAGTCCGATTTACTGTCAACTGTTGCATTATGTGCAGCACAGATTATGGAGTCTGTTAATGTTGTTGATACAAGCAGTTCACCGAAAGTGTTTTCCAGCGTTTCAATAATTGCATCATTGTGTGATCCTGTATATGCCCACAGCCTTACCGGCATATTATGTGCCTGGCTGTATGTATCCGAGACATCAAACACATGGTCAAGATAGTACCGACCTCTGCTCTCACGAAGCAAAGCTATACCCTTTGCACCACGGCTTATTCTGCGGTTTAGTTTTTCGTTCCAGGTTTCAAAGTCTGCACACGCCCGTGCATCAGGACGTTGAGCATAAATCAGAACCTGATCTTCAAACGGGTACTTGTATTGCCATGCAGCAGTTTTCAAAAAGTCTGTCCAGTTATCAACCGAGGACAGCTCCTTTGAAGTATTATACGCAAGCTCGGTTATGAGCTGCAATTTTGTTGCCATTTGTTACTTCACCTCCGAATAGAAAAAGGACATTGAAATTCACATCAATGTCCTCATCATGTTATTTATTTTTGTTATAATTACATATATCGAAATTCTTTATTCAGCACTTGCAACTCCATATTCTCTTTGCATAGCCTTAACTGAAACTACCCATTGCTTACCGAATTTACAAACATCAACTCCGTTTACGAGTTTTCCATAGGTAATAGCTTTCCTTAAAGTGCTTTCGTTTAATCCCCAAAGCGAAGTTGCATCGCTAAAAGACATTAAATCGTCAAAAGGAGTTTCTATTTGAATTCCATTTTCCCACAGTTCATCACAAGACAAATCTAAATCGTCATTCCATATAACTCCGTATCCACCAACATCTACCGATACATCATAAAATAATTCAGGTGTTGTTTTTAAAACATTAAAAGCGGAAATTTTCTCAAAAAGATTTTTAATGTCATATTGTTTGGTGACACCTTCACAAAACTGAACGCTTAAGATATAGTTGGGTAATGGAGTTACATCTTTAACTTTATGAAACATTAAATCGCCTCCTCATCTTTATTCAAGCGGAGAAATTTGTTTGAAATCTTGTGTTTCCCAAATTTCTTTTAGCTCGTCACGATGGATGTTAATCCACTCTAAAACCATTGATAACGCTTTACTCGGAAGATATCCTTCCAACACTTCTCCAGTCATAAAATCAATCGCTGCAACATCTTCATTGTATATTGCGTGTATATGCGGTGGATTATGCTCTTTTTGTAAAAAATACATTCTTATAATTATTCCATAGAATCTTGACAATACAGGCATCATTTCACATCCTCTCTGTTATATATTATATCACGGTATCGTGACATTGTCAACCGCTATTGCAAATTTCTTTTTATTATTTTCATAAAATCATCTGCTTATATTTTCTTCACGCATTTTTTCAGCTGTTTTAATGCCCTGTGCAACGGATTTTATCTCGCCTGATTCCACCTTACCGACAAATATTTTTTTGCTCTGCTCGTTCATACAATACACATATCTGCAAAGTCTTTGAACATTTCCTAATGTATCATGTTTAGTATTTACCAAATTGCATATAAGGTCCCCATATTCATCATTTGATGTAAGATGTATTTGCAGAGTTCTTGCATTATCAAGTCGAATTATATTCTGCGGAGTGAAAACTCCAATTTTTTGTAGGTTATCTTTCAAATCCGCACTTTTACAAGTAAGGTCCGCAACAAGGTTGTTTGTTAAAAATCGTACACTTGCAGTTACCATATTTATCACCTTTCACTCTCCGGATTTTTTCTTTGGTTGTTCTGTTCATAGAACTTTGTCTTATACAAACCTCTCGTACAGAAATCTTTCTGTGCTGAGATGAGGTTTGAAAAATAATGTCCCCAGAAATAGTTGGTCTTGTCTTTACATTCCCATGTAACAAAATGGTTCGGTAAGGTTTTATGTACGCCAAGCACAATTTCCGAATCTCCTATGGTTATTTGGTTTGTTATAACATAACCTGCATTTTCTCTCCATTCCATATTTTATCTCTCCTTATTCTGTTCCCGTTTACGATGCCAGTTTTCTAACAGTTTCATAATTGTTTCTTCCATCTGTTTCCTGGTGAAGTTCTTCGGGAAATATTTCTTTACTTTTTCATCGTCAAGTACAATCTTTACTCTTTCAGGTTTTTGTTCCTGCATAATGGAAAGCACAACATCAGGGTTCAGTCTACCCTCGTCATTAAATCTGCGGATTTTCCTTGCCTGGTCGATTGACGGTGATGTGTCCTCTCTTGCCATTGCATCAAGGACCTCACTCTGTGCCTTTGAGCCGAGGTATGACAGCTCGACCGCTGCATTCATTGCGATTTCTTTATTATCTACCATATCAAGTATTGGTTCTATGAGGTTTGTGAGACGTATGTAACGCTGGATTTGATTGCGACTTTCACCTACTTGCTGTGCTAAAATATCCTTCGATAAACGTTCTTCTAACTTCTGCCCAATTTGGGCAGAAGTTAAATCCGTCCTTGCACCTTGCCTTTTCATTGCTTCAAGCTTCATCTGATACGCATAAGCCTTTTCACTTGGCAGTATATGTTCTCTTTGAAGATTACTATCAACAAGAAGAATTATCGCTGTATCATCGTCAAGGTCTTTTACTACAACCGGGACTTCCTCTATACCTGCTATTTCACATGCACGCACACGTCTGTGTCCTGACAGTATTTCATACCCGCCCTCCGGATGTGGTCTTGCTACTATCGGGGATAGAACTCCGCTTTGTTTTATACTTTCCACAAGCTCGTTCATACTTTCATCTTCAAGAACTTTAAACGGCTGTTCAGAAAATGGTTTGAGTTCAGTGACCAATACAGGCTTTATTTCTTCTGTTCTTCTACCCTCGTCCGTTTTAAACAAATCATCGAGCATACTCCGACCTATGTTTATTCCGTTGTTTACCATCTTCAAGCACCTCCTTTGTAAAGTTTCTGTACGCATCTGCTGCTATTCCTTTTTCGTCATAAGCTAATATACTCTTACCCACAGCCGAAGCTTCAGCAGCTTTTATGGATATAGGGATTTCAGTCTTGAATATCTTCACATACTTTGAATAGTTCAGCCTTATAACGGATGATACGTCTTTATTGTATCTTGTCCGTCTGTCAACCATTGTCAATAATATACCACCAAACTTCAAATCAGGGTTTATCTGACGTTTTACCTTACTGACAGTAGACACAAGCTGTTCAAGTCCCTTTAACGGCAGATAGTGCGCCTGAACCGGAATAATGACCTCGTCAGCTGCTGCAAGTGAGTTTATAGTCAGCATACCAAGCGACGGTGTGCAGTCGATTAAGACATAATCATAATTATCTTTTACTCTGTCTATGTAGTTCTTTAGCACCCTTTCCCTGCTCATAATGTTTACAAGTGCCGTTTCCCTACCCGACAGTTCAATGTTTGCAGGGATTAAATCAACGCCCTCTGCATGATGTATCACTCCCTCATCTTTTGCTATGGGTATTTCCTCATAGGTCTTTTGCATCAGAGTCGATAACGTTGTTTCAAGCTTGTCCGGTTGCTGATAGCCTAAACTTTCCGTCAGGCTACCCTGTGCATCACAGTCAATAAGCAAGACCTTTTTACCCTCTTTTGCAAGTCCAACACCTAAATTAACTGTTGTGGTAGTCTTTCCGACTCCACCTTTCTGGTTTGCTATTGCAATAACTTTACTCATTTCCAATCTTCCCTTCGTAGTTTTTTTATAATCTTTTCACCGTCAATGTTTGTAAGAACCATAAACCATTCTGATCTGAAAAAGCTTTCAATGGACTGTTTCAGTTCATAGCTCTTGCTTCGTTTATAGTCTGTTATAGCCTGCATAATTATAGCCTGTGCCAGTTGCTCATAGTTCTTTTGCAGAGCATCCATCACCCATCACCCCAATCCTGTACAGGCTTTGACATATCATAATTAACTTTTGCATTGAACCAATTATCCGCCGTATCAAATGAACGGTAAATGGTTGTAATCAAAAAAGCCCGTATGTTACGGACTTTGGTGGTATTCTCTTTCAATGCGAAATATATGTACTCTATATGCTTGCTGTTTATTTTTAAAAATCTGCTTTTTACAATCTCATGCGGGTATTCGGTTTTATTGATACGTATAAATTCGTCTTTACTGCACACAACATCAACCATAAGCTCTATGATTTCATCAAGCCAGCTCTTTTCAAATTGCTCAACCATTATGTTGTATTCAACATTGCGCTTTATTCTTTGTCTGTACATGTTGCGTTCCCGCATCCATCCTATCGCATCAGATGATACACTATCTTTATTTTCTTGATATGATACGATAGTGTTATCAGTATCGTTATATTCAGTATTACTATATTCAGTATTATTAGAGTATGATTTTGGAACTTCAAGAAGTTTGATTTTCATATTTCCAGAAGTATGATTTTCATACTTCAAGAAGTTTGATTCCGGAACTTCTGTGTTTTCTTGAGGTTTTATGTCGGATTCGGGTAAGTCTTCGTCCGATGAATTTGTATATATGAAGTTCTTGACATAGATGATATTCGGTTTTCCCAAACCCTGCCTTTTCCTTTCTATAAGACCGACTAAGTTATCTAACTCATCAAGCAACTTTGCTACTTTCTGCCTCGCACATCCTAGGTCGTTTATGATATCCTCTACTGTGTAAATGATATATACACGGTTTTCATCATCAAGCCATCTGTTTCTTAATGATAACCCCATCCGGTCAAGCATCAGTCCGTACAGAACTTTAGCATCCGTTGACATATCCTTAAAACGCTTGTCCGAAAACAACACTTTCGGGATTCTGAAGAATGTGAACTGCTCACATTCTCTACCGTAAAAATATTCGAAACTCATTTTTCCTCCCCTTCCTTTTAAAATTTTAACATATGAAAAAGACCTGAACTGTACGTCAGGTCTTGTCCAATCGATAATACAATATGAAAAAATTATATCCTGCTCTACCAGCTTAACACCCATATAACTAATTGGGTTTTTAACGGTTCACATCTGAAAATACCCAGATTACCTCTGCCTTTGTGCATTTTACATTGATTGCACGGTCTACTATCTCCTGACCGCACTGTGTAAGATATACTCTGACATCCTCGAGACAATCTTTGTCACAAGATTATGCAAGATAGAGGTAATCAAAATAATATTTTTTACCAACCGGAAATGCGTTTCGTGGTAATTGATATAACTGATTTATAAAATAGTCTTCACTACCAAAGACAAGGAGTGAAGAACACTATGGATTACACAAAAGAATTTGGGAGATACGTAAAAGCCTGCAGAAAACAAGCAGGGATATCACAAGAGGCACTTGCCGAAAAGTGCGATATGAGTACACGGCAAATATGTAACATCGAAACCGGCAGATGCGAACCGAAGCTCACTGCCCTTTCAAGAATATGTATCAGCTGTGGAATTGAGTTTGATAAATTCCTCCAGGATAACACAACACTTTTTCAGCCAAAGCTCCTATAGGTCTACAGTTGAAACTACTCCGACGGAGCAGACACCTCAAGCAGAAAGATGTTTATCCGCTTATCGGAGTACACCGCAACACGCTCTCCAATTATGAAAGAAATAAAACAACAATTCCGATAAAAAAGCTTATAAAATTATTAAAAGCATATAACACATAAAAAAGGAAAGAGCATAACGCTCTTTCCTTTCTGATTTACTTTCCACACACAGTCAGTGCATTCGATATCATTGCCGCCGCTTCGGCTCTGGTGATTGTTTTGTCCGGTTTAAATGTACCGTCGTCATATCCATTCACCACACCATAACCAACAAGCTTCTTAATATGATTCTCGGCCCAGTGACCTTTAATGTCCGACAGTTCGTTTTCTTCGGGTTCAGGTACAGAGGGTGTCGCAGTTTCTTTCTTCTTCAAACCAAATCCTTCAGCAATACCCTCGGCAACAGCCGCCGCGATTTCTTTCTTCTTTTTATTGTATATTGCCATATCATCAATATCGTCTATGAAACATACCTCAAGAAGCGCAGAAGACACGCCCTGATTTTTAATGCACTTAATCAAAGAATAGTCTACTTTTTTTACTCCTCTGTTTCTAAATCCTAATGCACATATTTTCTGTAGGATCTTTTCTTCTACAGTCTCACCTTTTTCAGCGTTGGTTACATATATCTCCGTGCCCTTGTTCTTTCCATCCGATACAGTTTCCTTTTTAATCGCATTAAAATGATTCTCAAGAACATAATTATATCCTTTTGCGTTTAAACTGTGTCGACGCTCATACCAGTTCTTTGACACATCCGCAATATCAACGGTTGCATATTTCTCAAGCTCCGGTTTCACAAGCTTTACAAATTCTCTTGTCAGATCAGCTTCATTACATCCAATACCGGGTGCGCCGGGATCACCCTCACCATGACCGGCAATCAAAAGTATTTTTATCTCTTTCATTTCATTCTCCTTTTTTATAGGTTCAAACACTCCTATGTTATTTATCTTCCTGTTACCGTCAGTCGCAACCGTACCCTCAGGTGTTTTTAATATGTATGAACCGCCGCCGTCAAGCTTAATTGCATCACGTATACCAAGTGAAGCAAGATTGTCATACATATCATTAAACCCACACTGCATACCGATATAAACCAGGTTACTGTTCTTTATTCCGAGGAATCCATGCCACGTGTCATATACCTCACTGCCGAAATAACCTTCAGACTTTATTTCATCCATTGTTATTCGTTTGCCGTTAACCGTTATCGGAACACCGCTTATTGCAGTTTGCAGTCCGCTTATAGTTGACAGGTCATCAGTTTTTGTTATTCCGCATTTACCTTCTTTCGTGGTATAAATCGTAGTAAGCTTATGCCCGGCCAAATTCAACCACGAAGCATTTGTTTTCGCATGAGCTATAACTTTCCCGTCAACCGCAAGATTACCTACAGGAATCGTTGTCCCGTCTCCCTGTGCGAAATATCCAAGGTTGAAGTAATTAGCGTACTGCAATCCTTTCTTTTTGGTATCGCAGGCGACTATTTTAAAGTCGCCCGGTGATATCTCATAAATATACTTACCCATAACTATTCCTCTTTGCTCTTTTCTTTCAGCACATCTATTGCCTTTATAATAACGTTCGGTATCGGCAGTCCCATAAGTCCGGCATTTTCTACTATACTTATCACCTCATTTGCGCAGAACGCAATTATAACAGCATCTTTTATGTAGCTTGTCCCGATGAGCAGGTCAAGCCGACACGCTATCAATACTATCGCCAGAGTGATACCTTTTCTACATATGCCCTGCCAGCCAATATGACTGTTCAGCCCGCCTGTGTCGCTCTTAGAACTCTTGTGGAATACTCCTGCAACAATTATACCGGATGCATAATCTATTGCCATAAATATTATAAGCGTCGTAAGTGCAGCATCCCAGCCACCAAAAAGCTTTGATATCGCCGCACCTATTAATCCAAACACAGTACAAAGTATATTTTTAAGCGTCATTTGTTTCACCTTCTTCCCCTTGCGGTATATCCATTACCTTATATTTTACATAAATAGTAGTATCATCTTCGGTATATGATTCCTGAAGATACTGTGTTACTTCATCACACACCGGCATAGGAGCCTCCACAAGATCCTTATACCCGGCAAGTCTCACTGTTTCCTCTGTCGGGTTTGTGTATATACGGTTGTCATATACCACAAATCCACCGTTGAACTTCTTCAAAGTTCCGTTTTCAAGTTTGTATAATTCCATAATATCACTCCTTTAATGTACTGTAATATGTTACTTCCGCATCACTCGGTTGTGTCGTTGTGTCTGCTGTTAGTATAGTCGTACCTTTGAATGTCGGTATGGTTGGTAATCCGTCTTTTTTATAGCTTATAGACTGTCCTTGTCCCAACGGCTCGTCAAGATATATGTTTGTTGTGATAGGCTCGTGGTAGGGTTCGTAGTCAGTTGCGGTCGTGTTTTGCTCAATCTGAAATTCAGTATCAGTATGTCGTGTCGCAACTCTTATATACTTATCATTTGAGCCTGTTGTGAATGTTGTTACTCCCGCACCAACACGATATAACGGTATCTCTCCTAACAAAGATGTTTGTGTTTTACTCTCGTTATAACCAAAACACCTTGAATTAGTTGCCGAGCT
>JAZROD010000050.1:0-34043 GCA_045648505.1 Clostridia bacterium
ACTCTCTTGCTTCTTTAGGAATAACAAACTGTCCCTTTTCGCCGATTTTTACCATCCATGCGTATTTTCCTTCGGGTATATTCATATCTGATTCTCCTTCGGTATGATTGGTATGAATAATCATACCATAGTTTTATATAATTGTCAACATAACAAAAGATGTGACCGTAGCCACACCTTGATTTGCATATATTCTATTTAGTTTTTTCAATCCACTTTTTTGCCCAATTAAATAAGTTTTCAGACATTGCATTAAAATCTACCGCTTTGCTGTTTTTTAAGTTTAAAAACGTTTCAACAATAACTCGTTCATCAGGAGAAACAATTCCCAGCAAATCTTTCTGATGGCTAATGTATTTTCCTGTTTGCTTAAAGGCTATAGCCTGCACCACAAAAGATGCAGATTTGTATAAACCTCTTAAGATTTCTTCGCTCTTTTCATAGAGCATATTGTGAACACAGCCATGATAGATATTGCATGCGCCAATCCTTATTGCTCTGCTTACAGCTATCTCGTCAATCAATGGCAATAGTTCGTCAAGACTTCCTTTTATGGGTTTTGTATCATAATAAAACTGAAAAAGGTCAGCAGGCTCCCAATTTAAGATTTCATTTTTACCTGAAAGGAAACCGCAAATCAGTTCCCTATGCGGTAAGGTATCTAACATCGTGTTATAGGTCGCAACATCTGATGCAGATAATTCATCAAGTATAACAACCATATCAATATCGCTGTTTTCAGTTGCTTCGCCACGGGCGAAACTGCCCTGCAGACCAACAAACCATACACGGTCGCCGAACTGGTCATTTAAGGCATTCAAAAATGTATTTGTCCAAGCAGTAATTTCTATCATTTCTATTTCCTCATTAAATCTAAAACTTTCTCTTTGATTATATTCGCTGTTTTTATAAATTCTTCGTCGCTTTTTCCTGTGGGATCTTCAAGGCCCCAATCTGAACGCTCTTTGCAAGGGATATATGGACACCTAACATTACAACCCATTGTTATAACTATATCAGGCGTAGGTATATCCGAAATCAGCTTTGAATACTGACCTGACATATCAATCCCAAAATGCTCTTTCATAATTCGCACCGCATCTTGATTTATCTGTGGCTTTGTTTCTGTTCCTGCAGAGTAGCACTCGTATTTTTCGGAAAGATACACTTTTCCAAAAGCCTCTGCCATCTGACTTCGGCAGGAATTATGTACGCAAATAAATGCTATTTTAGTTTTTGACATGGAAAGAACACCTTTCTTCTATACATTGATTGTTCAGATTGGAGCGTAAACATTTGATTTCGTCAAGCTCCATTTCGACTCCAAGCTTTTCTTTAGTAAATTTTACAGCTTCAACAATTGCAAGATAGGAATCTCTTTTACAACAACGGGGACCACCGTTTTTGCCGATTGCAGTTAACGCTTGTCCTGTCATCTGATTGGATAGTCCCCAGGCTTCTTTTGCGAGGGGTGTTGACTTGGTTATGATAGACATATACATACCTGTGCTGATACCTGCACCGCAGGCACCCCAGAAGCCACATGCTCCGCCGGGAACCTGTTTTCCTCTTGCATACATTTCATGAAGCGCAGAGATTAAATCAACATCTCCGCCTGCGTTTTTATATGCAGTAAGAAGTGATGCACCCACCATAACATGATGTTCAGGACCGTGCATATGACAAAATTCCATAGACATCATTTTTTCTAAAATTTCAATAGGATTTTTAGATTTTTCATTTAAAGCTAAAGCTAAAATTTCATCCATTCCGCTTGTGTGACACTCGCTGCAAACATAGTGTCCGTTCACACATCTTGTTTTGCTGTTTTCTTTTTTATGGCAAATCACACACTCCATCATCGCATCTGTTTCCAGATATTCAAGCGGTGCTTTGCAAATTAAACATTCTTCGTTCATTTTTATATCACCATATTTTATTATTGTTTAGGCTGATAAAGCCCGACTGTTTCTTTGTTTCTGTACTCGTGCTTTTCGTAATAGCCAATCAGTGTGCCGTCGTCATCACGAAGAGCGACCATATAGACATCTTTGTTTTCCTTGTCATTGCGATATGTGTAAATGATGTTGTTGCCATTGCTTTCCTTAAACCAACTGATCACCTTTTCAATCATTTCATTGGCTTTTTGCGGATGGCATTCTTTAATACTTGCACCCGTTAAGTCCTTATGATAACGCTCTATCGCCGAAGGATTCATATATACAATTATATCGTCCATATCACATACAACCACAGGTGCTGAGTCCATATCAAGTATGCTTTTGAATAATTTATATAATTTCATTTTTCAAACCTCACCAATTGTTATTATACTATATTTTCTTAAACATTTCAAGAACACCGCAACATTCAATCGGGGTTCTAACATTTTTCTATAAGAAACTGTCAGAAATCGGACACAAATACAAAATGTTAAATTCGAATATAAAAATAAGCTTTGCGTAAGCAAAGCTAACCTTAACTTCTTCACTTTTCACTATTACCTACTACTTTCCAAAAATCTGTGCACTAAATATCTTGTAGTGAAGAGTGAATAGTGAATAAGTAAAAATCCGCACACTATCGTGTGCGGATTTTTGGTGAGCCATCGGAGATGCACATGCTTCGCATTCGCCGTGCTCGACGACCGAAAGCTTTGCTTTCAGTACCCGTCTCACACCACTCGCCTAAAAACGGTTATCAACCGTTTTTTTCACGGCTTCGTGCCCTCTCAGAGTTCGAATCTCCGTAGTATTGCAATACAAAAAAGGAATACCATTTGGTATTCCTTCTTTGTGGTGAGCCGAAGATTCTGGAATACGAACTCCTTCTTTTATTCCTGCATCGATTTCATTAAATGTTATTGTTCTGTTGTCTCCTGAATAATTGAAGGTTAATACAACCTTATCATCATATACAAAAACTGAGTTTACAAAAGTTTTTATCAGTCTTTTCTGACATTCTATGTCGGTGTATTTCATACTTACAAATTGATTAAGGAAGAAAATTATGTGTTCTTTCGTGAGACCTAAGTTTTCCTTAAGCTTTGCTTCCTTAAGGGCTTCTTCAATTTCTGATTTTTGCTCATCAAGTTCATCCATACGACTTTTTGTGGTTTCATTTATGATTCCTTGTTCAATAGCTTTAACCAAATTGTTAAGGGACTTGTTTATATCAGCCAAAGCTTTTTTGAGCGAGTCTGTATATGATGTTTCAGTATTCTGTGATACATAGTATTGATAAGTATTTTCAGCAATGAATTCCAGCAATTTGTTATCTCTGATCAAGTTGATTACACTCGTTAAAACCAAATCTTCTATCCATGCCTTGCGGACAGCTTTCTTTGTGCATAGTTTTTTCTTTTGTGCCGAACATACATAATAGTAATGCTTTGTACCTGTTTTACTTGTTCCGCATACACCAACCATACCTGTTCCACATTTACCGCAGAAAAGTTTTTCTGACAGCAGATAATCTGCCTTTGAATTCTTGTGAGATGAGGTTCGCTGATTATACTTTAGCATTTCCTGCACTTTATTGAAAGTTTCTGTATCTATAATTGCAGGTATTGCATTTTCTATGCGTACTTCATTGTTATAAGAATACACACCTATGTATTTCTCATTTTTAAGCAGACAATTGAGACTACCACAGGTGAATTCTTTTCCTTTTAATGTGCGTAATCCTCTATGATTTAACTCATTTACTATTTCAGTAATCGTTTTTCCTCCTGCATACATTTCAAAAATGAGTTTTACAATAGGAGCATGGTCTGGGTCTATAACATAATGCTTATTTTCATCAGTTGTGTAACCAAGGGGGCGTGTTCCGCCTGTGCATTGAGCTTTAATGGCACTTGCTTTCATTCCCCTTTTTACATTTTGTGATAATTGTTCTGAATAATAAGCCGCCATCCCTTCAATAACCGACTCTAAAATAATTCCTTCAGGTGTATCAGGAATAGATTCTGCCACATAAAAAATTTTAATTCCGTTTTTCTTCAGATGATATTTGTTTAACGCAATTTCTTCTTTATTTCTTCCAATGCGGTCTGTTTTCCAGACAATAAGTGCATCAAATTTTTGTTTAGCAGCATCTGCCAACATTAACTGGAATTGTTCTCTGTTGTCATTTCTTCCTGTTTGTGCTCTATCTGCGTATATATGAATGATTTTAAGACCTTTGGTTGCTGCAAATCTTTCAGCCTCGGCAACTTGTCCCTCTATGGATTGTTCACCCTGTCTATGACTTGAAAAACGAGCATATACAACAGCATTCATCTTGCACTCACTCCTTTACCGTTTCTAAATTGAGTGCAAGTCTTGCTGTGTTTCTGTCTTTAAGACTTGCTTTGTCGTATGCCTTAGCAACTTCAAATGCCATAACAGATACTTCTGATGGTGTATATGTTTCATCGCCTGTCCATACGCTTAAAGGTACATTAAGCGTTTCTGAAAGCTGAAGTGCTATAGGTAACGGTGCCTCTTTTATCTGACGGACTATTATCATACGCACTTGCTTGTCTGTTAATCCTGTAATTCTCACGATTTCAGGAATATCAATCTTCATTTCTTCCATAACATCTATGAAAATTTTGTAAAAAGGTTTTCTTTTTTTGTCTGCACATATAGTAGAAAAAACAGCTTCACTTTCTGTATCTCCTAAAAGGTAATCAACTGAGACCTGTAATTTTTCTGCATATTTTTTAACCTGTTCAATTTTAGGAGAGCGTTGTTCAAGTTCATATCTGCTTAATATTTGCTTTGAAGTTCCTAATATAGCCGCAAACTCTTCTTGTGTAAGTCCTTTTTCTTTTCGAATTTCTCTGAGTCGCTGACCAAATGATGTGTAGCTAACTTCAACATCAGGTAAATTCTTGAATGCCTTTTGCTTCTTATCGTCTTTTTTCAAAATATCATTCCTTTCATACTTTCATTCTTCTATTATCCATTTTCCGTTTTTAGCTGTACCTTCTCGTTTTACTACTTTCGTTTCTTTCAGGTAATCAATGTCTCTCTTTATTGTTCGTGTTGTTACACCTAATCTTTCTGATATTTCAGTTGCGGACACATTTTCGTCTTTTTTAATCAATTCGATTATTGTGAGCATACGCACAGCTTTCTTACTGTTCCCTAAAAGTCTCACAGCGTTCTTTATCTTATTTGGTATATCTTCAAGCATCTTTTTTGAGTTATTTACGCCTGTTACATTTCCGTTAACATCTATACCAATATAGATAGTTCCGCCCTGTACATTTGCGAATCCGCATATCCAATTCAGGAATTCATCCTTCCATTCAGATTACCATTCTACATTTTGTTTTTCCGGCATTTATATTACTTCCACACATAAGTTTATTTTTATAGTATATCACTAATTGTCTTAAAAATAATTTGTGAGTATATTATATCTCAACTAATCCACATTGTCAACACAAATGTGAAACATTTATGAAATTATCACCAAATGGTTGACAAGCGTTAAAATGTACATTATAATCAAAATCAACCAAACGGTGACTTTCATTTGTGCAAATATAAATTAAGGGAAGTGATTAAAAATCTCTACAATATTCATATTAATCCGAAAACTATTCCAAAAACGGAAACAAAATTACTGTGCGCCGTATTTCTGGATGCAGTTATTCGTTTTTATGAAGATCCTGTAAATAAAGAAAATTTCAGAATATGGTCCGCAGAGAAAGGAGATGGTGTTTCTGAACATAAATTATGATTCTGCAAAAAATTATATAAGTAAAGTAATTACAAATTATTCAGATAAATTCAAAAGCCTTGTTTCAGAAGAAAATTACGATGAACTTGAATATGTGGCTGAATGTTTTATATGCGTTTTAAGGGATATTCTTGTAAAGGCAGCACAAAAACCAAGAAATGAAATAATGAAGCGATGCGCTGACAGCATGGGTATCACCGTACAGAAAACAGATGGCATTTTAGAAGTAACACTTCCTGTGATTCTCCCCTCCAAAGCAAAGACAAAAACAAATTATCTATACGAACCGTTATTCTTTGCTATGGAAAACTTTTCAAAAAAGCAACCTCTTTTCATAAAGGAAAAAGTAATGATGTGTATTGAATTTATCTATGAGAAAAACAACAAGAAAATACCAAGAGGCGATCATGATAACAAAGAAGTTAAACAGGTAATTGATGCAATCTCAAGCTTTGTTGTTCCTGATGACAGTGATGATTATTTAAGTCTTTGTCAGATTTCATCTAATGGAGAATATAATCACACGAAGATTTATATTATGCCTGAAAAAGACTTTGGAAACTTCTTTCTAAAGTATAAAAACAAGTAAATTAATATCCAAAAAACATATCACAAAATGGCAATTTTAAGACATTTTTTTGTGACATTAGGAAAAGGCTGAGAAATACGGCTTTTCAAGGCCTTTTCTCTAATACAAAACAGACCATAAAGATAAAGCTTGGTTAAATATAAGAGGAGGAAAATAAAGATATGATTAAAGAACAGACGATAGAATATAAGATAGTAAGTTTAATAGGATTAGCAGGAGAAATACATACAGAAGAGCTATATAAACTGAAATACGGAAAAGAGTATATAAGAAAAACAATAAGTAAGTTAATAACAAAGAAATATATTAAGGCATATAAGTTTGATAATAAGAAATATTTACGATTGACAGTTGCCTGTAAGAGGTATTTGTCAGAATACCATTCAGACAGATTTGCAGATATGTTTAACGGTTCAAACAGAACCAACAAAATACGAACTGAAGAGAACAGACGCACAAGAAACCACAGACTGGGAGAACTGTTAATTCTTTTAGACCTTGCAGACATAAAAATATTCTCTGATGAAAAAACTCTCTGGAAAAAGACTCATGGATTTCGTAATGCAGACAAAACAGACTTCACAGACTATTCTTCGGATAAAAAAACTGCAGAATTCTATACCTCTGCTGAATTAAAAGCATTAGGTTTTTTTGGAAATGCAAGAACATCAAGAGCAATGGGGATTATATATTCTTATCCTGATGTTTTTGTTATATATTACTTTACCGATGAATTCCCAAAACTGGAATACAAAACAGAACATAGTTTTTGTTTTGGTGCAGGGTATAAAATTCATTTTGATTTGCAATGCGATACTAATTCACGCTCAAAAATAATCTTTATAGGAGACAGTATGAAGATTCTCAATGGAATTCTACGGGATAAGAGAAAATCAACAGAGAAAATTCTCAGCATTAATGACTATGATGACAGTGTTATGTTTCTGGATAAGTCTCATTATGGCCCGGCTCAACTTAAATACTTTATCAACGAAAAGGCCCGAAACGAAATGAAAGAAAACACTTATGATTATTTTGGAGCCAAGGATCCGGGAAGGTTTACGGCACACATACCCGGACAAAAGACTGGTGTTGCAGATTGCACCACATGTCATCCAATTGGAATTTCCCTTATCAAATCTCTTAGTGCAGGATTAAGTATTGAGATTGATTATGTAAATGTAGTATGCTTTGATTTTCAACTGCCATGTATAAAAAAATACATTGGTGATGCCCATAATGTTACATACTATAAATATGATTCAGCAAAAATGCTGGGTACGGAGGATACGAGATGAAAAAACACACACTAAAAAAAGAGAAGGATTTTGTGCAGATATCAAACAGAATACTGATAAATCCTGATATAAGCCTTAAAGCAAAAGGAATGCTTTCCCTTATTCTTTCTCTACCTGAAAACTGGGATTTCAGCATAGAAGGAATTGCAAGTAAATGTAAAGAAAGTAAGGAGAGCATCAGAACTGCATTAAAAGAACTAGAAAAAGCAGGATACATAAAAAGATCAAGAATGCGCTCAGTAGATGGAAAAATAACGAAAATGGAATATGAAATATTTGAAGAACCATATAAAGATACTCCATCATCTGAAAATCAAGAATTGGACACTCCAAAGAAGGTTACCTTTGACATGGGAAATCCTACAGTAAATAATATTAAAAATAATAATATAAAAAACAATAATACTAAATCTAATCTATCCATATCACATACTGATTCAGATATAGATAAATATCGAGAGCGTATTAAATATAATATTGATTATGACATTCTGGTTGAAAGAGATTATATAAACAAATATATGCTTGATGAAATAATAGAACTTATGACAGAAACAATATGTTCAGAAAAAGAATTAATAACTATTTCCGGTAACGCACATTGTACAGAATATGTAAAAAACAAATTTTTAAAAATAGATAGCAGCCATATAGAATACATTCTGGAATGTATGGAGAATACCACAACAAAAATTGGCAATATTAAACAGTATCTCCTGGCAACTATATTCAATGCACCTACCACTATCAACAGTTATTATAATGCTCTCGCAAGGAATAATACACACTGTTAAATGAGAAAGATAATTGTTATATTATGGAGCAACAGTTCATATGAGACTATCCCCAAATATGAGTAAAATCTATACAAGACCTCCAAAATGATATATTAAAAATATCATTTTGGATTTTACACAAAATCCACCGCTTTAAATTTAATAATCATTTCTCATTGTTAGCTTTAAATATTCTTGTATTATATTCTTTACTGTTAATTTTCTCTAATTTGCTATCACAATACCAAAGATACTGCTTATCTATTGCAATGTGCAATCTTTTACGATTAGTGTTTGGATAAAAATAAAATTTCACTTTATCATCATCTTCTTGTACTTCTCTTCCTGCAAATTTATCTGACACTGTACACAAAACTCTGATTTCATTTTCATTTTTATAACTACTACTCTTATAAAAATACTGTAGTCTATTCAATATAAATACAATAATTTTTTTAGTCATATTATTTAGTTTCTTTGTAGAGTTATAGTTATTTTCTTCTTTATCTTTTTTGTAACATTTATATAAATTCTTAATTTCAGTTATAAGATGTTGTTTAAGTTTATTAAGTGAATAATCAACGCAATATATTTCTACACAAACTTCTTCTGGAGAAAAACATGATTGTAAAATTTCAAATATACTCGAATCAACGCCAAGAACATATCCATCATTGGGAGCATAACGTTCTTTCATATATTTAGAGTTGCCATCACTTGAAAAACAAAGCACCCATACTTTTCTCATTTCACTTTTGTCAACCTTCAAATTAACAGTACTTAGTAATTTATAGAATTCTTTGCTAATCAAATTTCTGTTATACAAATGTCCTAATGCCCAATGATACGGCTCTAAAATGTGATAACCTTCATTTTTATCAAGAAACTTATCGCCTCTTGTAAACATAAAATCTATTTTATCTCCAACAATCTTTTTTGCACTTTCAGCCTTGGTATAATGATAAAAACATGGATATATAGTCCCTTCTTCACAATAATCATTATAACCACACCACTGTAATAATTCCTCTAATGTATTTGTCAATTTGTGTTTTTTCTTAGTATAATTTTCCATATAATCCTCTCTTTATTAAATAATACTTTTACTATAAGCTGTCGGGGACATACCCACAGCTTTTTTGAATGCTCTGGAGAAAATGTGCACTGAAGAATAACCAAGCATATCTGATATTTCACTTATAGAATAATTCTTTTCTCTGATAAGTTTTTTGGCTTCCTTCATTTTCAGGTCCGTATAGTATTCCATAGGACTTTGTCCTGTACTGTCACTAAAAATTTTACATATACGGGTTTTGCCTGACATAAAGTGGGTACATACATCTTTTAGAGTCAAAGGTGAATATATATTATTTTTCATATAATCACAGATAAGCTCACTTAAAGAATTGTTTGCAAGGCTTCTTGTTTTTTTACTTGGAACGACATTTTCACTTAAATCATTACCTTTTCGTATAAGCTGGATAAGAAACTCTGTGAAATAACATTGAAGAAGTTGACTCGAGCCAAAAGCATTTGCATTAAACTTAAGATTTTCTTTATTTTCATAATCATTTGGAACTTTTCCAAGTGCATTTTTTGCCTCTTCAAGAAAAAGAGAAAGGAGTGTTTTTCCTGTCTTATCAAGAGTAAAGGTTTTGCTTCTAAAAAACTTCATAGCATCGCTTTCACAAGTAAAGGATATAACAAGCATATTATTGGGGACACGATTATCTGATACATGAGCATGTATTTCCATAGGCTCATGGAAAATGGCCTGTCCTTGCTCTAAAGTACATCCTACCCCATTTGTGATGGCATTAACGCTTCCGCTATCTACATAAACCATCTCCCAGAAATTATGTTTTTCAGGAGCGTGGGAAAAATCTTTTCCGAATTCAAAATAGTAAATACTGTTAAATCCTGCTATTTCTATTTCATTTTTTATACCTTGAGTTTCAAACATATAGTCCTCCGCGAACAAAATGATAAATTTTACGAAATCATTGTTAAATACATATCTGTAACTTAATTGTATAATAAAAATATGACAAAGTCAATATTAACGGAGGTAATATACTATGAATGTACTTGCAATCGGTTGTCATCCTGATGACATTGAAATTTCTTGTTGCGGAACACTTGCAAAATGTGTTAAGCGCGGTGACAAGGTTACCGTATGCCATGTTGCAAACGGTAATATGGGGCACGAAATCATTAAACCTGACGAACTTCGTGAAATGAGAGCCAAAGAGGCTAAAAAAGCAGGCTCACTTGCAGGCATTGAAGTTGTAAGTCTTGATATCGGAGATTTACTGCCAAATGGATGCGATATAGCTCAGCGTGACAAGGTTATGGAGTTAATAAGAAAGGTTCAGCCTGACTTTATAATCACTCACAGTCCTACAGACTATATGCCTGACCATTTAGCAGTTTCAAAGCTTGTCTTTGATGCATCTTTTGCAGCAAGTGTTCCACAGTACGGAGTTGGAGGAAAATCAGCAGTAGTTCCTATCTTCTATATGGATAATCTTGCAGGTATGAACTTTAATCCAACAGAATATGTAGATATAACTGATGAAATTGAGCTTAAAATAGAGATGCTTGAATGTCATGAAAGTCAGCTTAAATGGATGCGTGACCATGACCACATAGATTTTGCAGAATTTGTGCGTACCTGTTCAAGATTTCGCGGACTTCAGTGTGGTGTTGGCTATGCAGAAGGCTTTACACAAGAGCTTGTATGGCCTAAGGTTGTTGCAAGGAGACTTCTGCCATGAAGAAAGTTGCATGTGTTGGAATACTTGTTGCAGATGTAATTGTTGAAACCGTTACTGAATACCCAGAGAAAGGTGTTCTTTCCCCTGTTAATTCAATTACTATGCATAATGGAGGAAACGCAATGACTGCATCAATAAATTTAAGAAAGCTTGGTGTTGAGTCTTCTATGGTTGGTATGGTTGGAAATGACACCTTCGGAGATTTTCTTAAAGGCAGATTGAAAGAGTCGGGAGTTAACACCTCAGGATTAAAAACAAATGAAAAGGTACAGACATCTGCATCTGTTCTTATGATAGATAAACAGGCAGAGCGTTCATTTTTTCACACAGTCGGAACAAATGCTGTCTTCTCTGAAAAAGACATTGACTACAGCATTATAGATAGCTGTGATATGGTTTTTGTTACAGGTACTTTTCTTATGGATACCTTTGACGGAATTGAAACAATGAACTTTTTGAAAAAATGCAAAGAAATGGGTAAAACAACATTTCTTGATGTATGCTGGGATGCTAAAGGCAAATGGGGTGAGGTTCTTGATATGTCACTTCCATATATTGATTATCTTATGCCAAGCATTGATGAGGCAATTCATATAGCAGGAAAAGAAGAGCCTGAAGACATTGCGGATGTATTTGTTTCAAAGGGTGCAAAAAACATCATTATTAAGCTTGGTTCAAAAGGCAGCTATTTAAGAAAAGAAAATGAAAAATCAGGAAATATCTTCAAACCTTACTATATTGAAAATCCTGTTGATACAACAGGTGCGGGAGATAGCTTCTGTTCAGGCTTTTTAGCAGCCTTTGCAAGAGGTGAAAGCCTTGATGAATGTATGAAATTTGCAAATGCCACCGGTGCTCACTGCGTAATGGCAAAGGGAGCTACTTCAGGCATTAAAACTTATGAAGAAATTAAAACTTTTATGGAAAATGGGGGTAATAATTAATGTTAGTTAATTTAAATGATGTGCTTATCCCGGCAAAGAAAGGTAAATATGCAGTTGGTCTTTTCAATGCTGTTAATATGGAGCTTGCAAGGGGCATAATAGCTGCTGCAGAAAAAACAGGCTCACCTGTTATTATGGGAACTGCTGAGGTTCTGTTCCCTTACGGTCCTCTTGAAGAGGTTTCATATTACCTCTTGCCTATGGCAAAAAAAGCAAGAGTACCTGTTGTTATTCACCTTGACCACGGTTTAAAGAAAGAAACCTGTCTTAAGGCTTTAGAACTGGGATTTTCATCAATTATGTATGACTGTTCAACAGATGATTACGACACAAATGTTAAAAAAGTAAAAGAAATGGCAGAGATTGCTCATTCATTCGGTGCAACAATTGAAGGTGAGCTTGGTCATGTTGGTGATAATGAAGGCTCTGCAGAGGGTAATTCCAAGCTTACAGACCCAAGTAAATTCTTCACAGACCCAAAGCTTGCTAAAGATTATGTTGAAAAGACAAAGGTAGATGCTTTGGCAATTGCTGTCGGTAATGCACACGGAGCATACAAGCTCCCACCAAAGCTTGACTTTGAAAGAATAAGAACCATAGCAAAAACAGTTGATGTTCCTCTTGTTCTTCACGGCGGTTCAGGTCTTACTGATGATGATTTCAGACAGGCAATTAAAGACGGTATCAGCAAGGTAAATATCTTTACAGACATAAACATCGCAGCAGTAAAAGCGGAACTGAGCAGATTTACAGATATGAATAAAGGCATTATAGACCTTATTCCTGCAGCAGTTGAGGCTGTAAAACAGGAAACAATCTCAAAAATGGAGCTGTTTTCAAGTGTAGGCAAAGTACCTGCAAGCAGTTTACCTGATTACGATATTAATAAAATTGTTGAACTTGTTGTAAAAGAAGTTCAAAAGCTAAAATAAGGAGAGATATTATGGATTTTTTAAGTACAGTTAAAGGCAGTTTATTAGAAAGTTTCTACCCAAAGGGATGGGATATGAAAAAAATTGATGAATGCTGTGATAAAGGTGTTGCAAGAGAACCTTTCTGGCACAATGATTTCAATCCTGTTGAATGTGAAAACATTTATGAATTTGATACTCTTATGGGACACGAAATTGCTCTTAAAATCAAAGAGGCTCGCGACAGAGGTGAAAAACTTGCAATGATACTTCCTGTAGGACCTATGGGAATGTATAAATGGGCAACATATTTCCTTAATGAATGGAATGTTAAGTGTGATCATGTTTACACTTTTAATATGGATGAATGGGCAGATGCTGATGGAAACACACTTCCAAATGACAATCCTGCATCATTTGAATACAGTATGAAACAGGCTTTCTTTGATAAGCTTGGAGAAAATACAATCCCTCCATCACAAAGAAACTTTGCAACAAAAGAAAACCTTCCTACATATCCTGAAAAGATTGCAAAATTAAAGGCAGAAGGCACAAAACTTCTCCTGGTATTCGGTATCGGAAGAATGTGCCATATTGCATTCTGGGAACCACAGTTTGCTGATGAATTTTCATCAGTTGAAGAATGGAAGAAACAAAACTACAGAATAGGCGCTAAACTTCACCCTCTTACCATCGAACAGAACGCTATAACAAGCTTTAAGAGCCGTACAACACTTGTTCCTTGTACTGCAAACACAATCGGACCTGGTCTTTTCCTTCAGGCTGATTACATTATAGGTGGCTGCGACGGTGCTTTAGGTCGTGGTATGCAGTGGCAAGGTATGAGCTTCCTCACAACGCTCCACTACGGTCCTGATATGAATATCACATCAACATTTATGCCAACACTTCCTGGCAAGCTTTTCTATCTTAAAGAACTTGCAGGCCCACTTAATGCAGAATGTAACTAACAACAAAGCACGGATGAAAACATCCGTGCTTTTATACTATCTAAATTTTTAAAAAAATACAGCCTGATAAACAAGCTGTACTTAAATCATGCACCTTATAACATTCTAAAGTTGTTATGAGAAAAAGAAGAGATGAAAATTCTCAAAGGTACACGCATATTATTTAGTTTAGATTCTTTTGCTTAAAACTTCATTTTCGTATTTCAGAACTTCGTCTATGTATTTCACACTTACACCTTCACGGTTTAAGTATTCTTCCCACACATCGCCAAAAGGCATTGTTTTAACATCTTCCTGAAGTACCATAAGTTCTGTTAATCTGTTTTCATTTTGAAGTTTTTTCATAGTATCTATAGGCTGAAGAAGTGCATTTAAAAGTGCTTTCTGCACACTTCTCATACCTGTTACCCATGCTGATATTCTGTTTATTGATGCATCAAAATAGTCTGTTGCAATAAACACTTTATCAAGGGCGTTGTGGAATACTATTTCTTTTGCGATTTCTTTTGTTTCATCATCAAATAAAACTACATGGTCACTGTCCCATCTTACTCCCCTTGTTACATGAAGGGCAACTTTGTCGTGGAATGGGAGCATTGCTGCAATTTTATCTGATACAACCTCTGTCGGATGATAATGTCCGTTATCCATAAGAGGTGTTATCCCTTTATAGTTTACATAGTTAAGGCAAAATTCTGCCGAACCTACTGTGTAAGATTCCATGCCTATACCAAACACTTTTGACTCAAGACATACATATACTTTTTCTTTGTCATAGTCAATTGAAAGAATTTCATCAATTGATTTCTTAAATCTTTCTCTTGGACCGAGTCTGTCTGCAGGAATGTCTTTATATCCGTCAGGAATCCAGATGTTCATTACACAAGGTATTCCTGTTTCTTCTGCAAAGTACTGAGAGATTTCAACGCATCTTTTTCCGTGTTCTACCCAGAATTTTCTTACAGTTTCATCAGGTGATGATAATGTTAAATTATCTTTTACCATACTATGTGAAAAAAAAGTAGGATTAAAATCAATACCCATATTTCTTTCTTTGGCAAAGTCAACCCAAGCTTTAAAATGCTGTGGTTTAAGTGCATCTCTGTCTGCTTTTTCACCATCAAAAATTGCATAGCAGGCATGAACATTTATTTTTTTCTTACCGGGTATTAAAGATATAGCTTTATCAAGGTCTGCCATAAGCTCTTTGGGATTTCTTGCTCTGCCTATGTAGTTTCCTGTTGTCTGAATACCTCCTGTAAGCGCACCAATACTGTCAAAACCTATAACATCATCACCTTGCCAGCAATGCATGGCTATTGGAACATTTTTTAATATTTCAATGGCTTTTTCTGTATCAACACCAATTGATTTATATATTTCTTTCGAGAAATTATATCTACTGTTCATAACATACCTCTTGTTTGTATACTAAATTATCTCCTTTAATTATGGAATTATCGGAACATCTTTTTTAGCTTCCGCTATAATATTAATAAATTTTCTTACCTGATTTGTTATTGAAACCAAGCCTTCTTTTTCAATCTTATCAAAATCCATAAATGTACGAGCACCAGAAACAGCACATGCTCCGCACTTAATAAAATCCGCTGCATTTTCGGGTGTTATGCCACCTGACGGAATGAGATTAACTTCCGGGAATACCATTTTAAGATTTGTCATATATTTTGCTCCACCAAGGGCACCTGGGAAAATCTTAACCATAGTTGCTCCCTTTCTCATTGCATTAAAAACTTCAGTAGCAGAAAAAGCGCCACTAAATACAGGCACATTGTATCTGTTTGCAACATCAATTACATCATCTATAACACAAGGGTTTACAATAATGCTGCCTCCGTGCAAAATCACTTCACGTGCTGATGCAGGATCTAATACTGTTCCGGCTGCAACAAGCATTTCATCTCCAAAATGCTGTGAAATTGCTTCTACCGCTTCTAAAACCCCGGGGGTTGTCATTGTAACCTCTAAAACCCTAGCTCCTCCATCGTACATTGCTTGTGCATAAGCAATGTAGTCGTCTTTTTTGTGTAATTTAATGCAAGGTAATATCCCTGTTGATTTTGTTTGCTGAATAACATACTCTTTAAGTGACATATCTGATTTTCTCATTTTTATTTCTCCTTTACGCCTTAATTTTTGCTATCATTTTTCCTAAATTTACAGGATTTTCTTTGCAGATACACGGCATATGAGCATCTTGTGTAAACGTAATCATAAAATCCCCTTTTTCAAGTGTCAAGACATCACCAGTTCCCTCAAGTTGTGCTGCATCCTTCTCTTCGTTATAACTTATTTCTTTGAGTTTGTTAACATCTGAATAACCTATGCATTCTGTTCCGTAGGCAACATAATGAATATCAATATACTTTTTATGTGCTTCAAATGTGCACTCAGTAATAACCTTTGTCATCATGGGACGGATTTTTACTATTACATCGGTTCCCTCAATATTCACATCTGCCTTTTCGAGATTATCTACATTTACACCTGCAAAATAATCAAGGGCAGCCTTTATATCATTACCTAATGCATAATACTTTTCTCTATTTTTAATATTGTCAATTATCATCTTTACTCTCCTATCTCTGCACTCTTCCTGACGCATCCCCACCCATCAGATGTTTTACCTCATCAAGAGTTGCAAGGTTAAAATCCCCTGATATTGTCTGTTTAAGAGCCGATGCAGCAGCAGCAAACTCGCATGTATCAGCGATAGACATACCGTTCAGTATTCCGTAAATCATACCTGCGGCAAAGGATGCTCCGCCGCCACCTCTGTCCACCAAATGGATTTTATAATTTCTTGAGTGATAAAATTCCTTACCATCATATATAAGTGCCGACCATCCGTTATCTGATGCTGAAAAGCTTTCTCGTAGGGTTGATCCAATATACTTAAATCCGAATTTCTCCTTTAATTTTACAAAAACATCCTTATAGGCCTCTATATCCAACTTACCGGTGGTTATATCAGTATTTTCGGGTTTAAATCCAAGCACTTTCTCTGCATCCTCTTCATTTCCAATGCATACATCTACATATTGCATAAGTGGTATCATAACACTTTGTGCTGTTTCCGGACTCCATAATTTGCTACGATAATTAAGGTCAACGCTTACCGTCACATTGTGCTTTTTAGCAGCTTTCATTGCTGCTTCGACTAACGTTGCCGCCTTGGAGCTTATTGCCGGAGTAATGCCTGCAACATGAAACCAATCTGCGTCTGCAAAAATTCCATCAAAATCAAACTCTTCAGGATCTGCATCAGAAATAGCCGAATACTTTCTATCATATATAACATTTGATGGTCTGACAGAAGCACCGTTTTCGTAGAAATTCAATCCCATGCGTTCTCCGCCTCTTACAATATACGATGTGTCAACGCCCTGTTCTCTTAACTTATTAACAGCAGTCTGCCCTAATGGATTTACCGGTAATTTTGTTATATACCTTGTCTCCATACCAAATTTTGCTAATGATACTGCCACAATCGACTCATCACCACCATAATAGGCTTCAAATTCTGTTGCCTGTTCAAAACGCAAATTGTTTTTTGGCATAAAACGAATCATCATTTCACCCATTGTTACTACTTTCATTTTTCTTCTCTCCTTATTATGATTTTCCGTAACTATTTAAGAAATAGTCCCGTCCTCTTGCAGTATTTTCCTTTGAAATTGTTCGAATTTCTCCTGCGGCAAGTAAGTGCAAATACATTTTACAGCTTTTTTCAACCACCTGACAACATACCATTGCTTCTTTAAGATTTTTTCCAAAGCACATTGGGCCGTGATTTCTTATCAATATCGCATTTGCATCTGTCACAGAGTCAGACACTATCGTTCCAAGTTTTTCATGCATATCCGACGGAACAAATTCCGAAGAAAGAGGTATACCTCCTCCAAGAAGTTGACACATTTCTTCCGAGATCACAGGAACACCCTCATTGCGTGCCGCCGCAGCCATTGCATAGGGCGAGTGCATATGAATAATTGCACCAACATCAGCTCTTTTATTCATTACCTTTCTATGTATCTCTCTTTCACTGGTAGAAAGTCTTGTTCCGGACACCTGCGTTCCATCAGGAGCAAGGACAACCAAATCTTCCGGCAACATATCAACATACTCCACCTTGGACGGTGTAATTAATATATTCCCGTCATCAAGACGGACGCTGATGTTTCCCCATGTACTAAACACCAAGCCCTGACTTTTTAACCACAAACAAGTATCAATAATTTCTTGCCGTAATTCCTGACAATCGTTCACTGCTTTTCCTCCTTATGTATGTAATTTTTATAACCAGGATTGAGGATGGTTTTCACTTCTCTGCCTGCAAAAAAATCTGCAACATTTTTTGCTGCCATCATTCCTGCCTTTTCGTGGCTCTCTATTGTACAAGCTCCCGAATGTGGAAGAAGAACTGTATTTTTAGCCGTCAGTAAAGGATTATCCGGATTTGGTGGTTCAGGCGAGAACACATCCATCCCAGCTCCAGCAATTATTCCATTATTAAGTGCCTCCGCAAGGTCTTCTGCTACCACAAGTCTGCCCCTTGCAGTATTTACTAAAATTGCATTTTTCTTCATTCCTGATAGAAACTCTTTATTAATCATTCCGTCGGTTTCAGGAGTTGACGGAACATGCAGGCTGATAATGTCAGCATTTTTTCTTATTGTGTCAATATCTGCGTATTCAACATTTAATGTCTTTGCTGTATTTTCATCCCATTTCAAGTCATACGCTAAAACTTTACAATCAAAACCCGAAAGCATTTTCGCAAGAGCTTTTGAAATATCACCAAACCCAATTATGCCCACTGTTTTCCCCTCAAGCTGGGTTCCGGTTTTACTTTCAAAAAAACGGCTCCAGTCATTGTTTCTGACCTCTTTATCTGCAATGGTAATATTACGAATAAGACAAAGTATAATTCCCATTGCACATTCTGCCACTGCTGTAGAGAGGGAACCAGCCGCATTACATACTGCTACACCATTTTTTGCAGCGGCATCCTTGTCTATTTCATCTGTTCCAACACCATATCGCGAAATTAATTGCAGATTACCTTTTAAGGCATCAAACACTTCTTTTGGAAATTTTTCTCCGGCAGATATGATTGCGTTATAATCTTTGAGGCTGTCCACCCAATCAAGTGCATTCCTTGTAGGCATGTTCAAAATGTCAGCCTTAAGCCCTTCTGCTTCAAGGTATTCCTTTATACGACTTCTTATAACTATCGGCTGTTGTTTGCCGATTATTGCAATTTTTTTCATATATCTTGCTCCTCGCATATTTTTACTGTTATTTTAACTGCATTCGGATAATTTTTTCGCGTAAATCCTTTTATGCAGTCATTAAACGGAAGTTCATTTGTTATAATGGGCAATAAATAAGGCTTATGCTTCTCTAAAATTTTAAGTGCTCCTGTCATATTATCCATATCTCCCATAACACCAAACATTGTGAGTGCCTTAGACACAACAGCGTCAATATTTACATCATTTTCCTTATTTTCATAAAACCCTATTAATGCTACAACTCCCTTGAATGCCGCAATTTCTATAGCCTGTTTGTATGTACCCGGCGCACCTGAGCATTCTAAAACAAAATCCGCACCATTACCATTTGTAATTTCGGTTATTTTTTCAATAGCATTACTTTCTTTGATATTTATAATTTCTGCTCCCAACACTTTTGCGATCTCAAGTTTTTTTGCACTTTTTCCAATCATAATAACACGCTTTGCGCCAAGGCACTTGGCAAGCACTATCGCTGACATACCGATGCAACCTGTTCCAATTACTGCAACAACAGATTTATCAGTTATATTCATTCTCTTTATTCCGCCATATGCCACGGACAAGGGTTCGGCAAGAGAAGCCTCCTTAAGTGAAACGCCATCAGGTATTTTGTGCAGATGATGCTTTGGAATTATATAATATTCCGAAAAAGCCCCATCATATACAGGATTGATAGTACCAACATTAAGCATATGACTGCAAGACGGATAATCACCACTCTTGCAAGCCTCACATGTGCCACAGGTTATGGCATTGTCTCCAACCACTTTGTCGTCTTTTTTGAATTCAGTTACTCCTTTACCTACTTCTACAACTATACCTGACCATTCATGCCCCAATCTGACAGGATATGTAACCTCTCCATTTTCAGCAAAGCTACACTGACTTGAAAACAAATCCTGGTCAGTTCCGCAGATTCCGCAATAACAGACCTTTACCAAAACTTCATCACCTGATACCTCCGGAATTGGCATATTCACAATTTCGCCATCAGAATGTCCTCGGCTCAAAAAAACTTTCATTTCTTTTTTATTCATCTTTAAACTTTCCCCCTGATATTTTAATGGTAAATTCTATCTTCTCTTTTGGGTTAATATACGATCCTTTTCCGCGTTCTTCCGCTTTAACAGGCGTATCATAAGGAGCTGTACAAGGTTCTATTGCAAGACTATACATTCCGTTAAGATCTCCCGGATTCATCCATATTCCAAGATATTTTACCGTATCCTCCTCAAAGGAAAAATCGATCTTACGCGATGTTTTCGGATAACAAACCGAGCATTCCATCGGAGTTTTTGAATCATCATAATAAAACTTGTATTCTTTATTTGCACCATATTTCTCCAAGACACATGCCTTTTCCATAGCAGGCGGCTTACCAAAAGCAACTGTCGCAGGATCATCAGAAGTAAATTTACTGACAATCTTTGCTCCTTCTTCACCTGCAAGCATTATGTGTCCCGCCCATATATAAGGAAGCGTAACATCGTTTTTGTTTTCGATGCTGTACTTTATGCAAAGTGTACCGTTCTCTACTCCTGCAGTTTTTGAAAAAACAGCATTAACAGAAAGCATATCTTGTCTGAGATACACTGTGTCATCAGTAATTTCGTACTCAAATGATGAACGACAGACCTCCCCATGGTCGGGATACGAAAAATTATCCATACTGCACGGATCTATAGTGGGAAACATATCATCAAAGGCGCTACACTCACTTTCCACATAGTTTGTATCAACTCCTAATCTCAGATATTTACTTCCTTCTCTTTGTGCAAGAAATTCACATCCATCAATTTTCAAGGACACAAGTTTGCCCCCATCATCTGGTAAAAACAATGCTTCCAGCTTATTGTCGAAAACCTTAACCGCAGGTCTGTCTTTGTAAAAAGTCTCTATAATCACTTTATATTCCCCTTTTACATGCTAATTGTTTCGCCGGGACGCATCAGTATATATTCTATATCATTGTATTTTTCGTCCATTTCTTTTCTGAACAAATCAGGATTGCCGCCATGCTCAGCAAAATTCCAATAATGACACGGTATCGCAAGTTTTGGCTTTACAATTTCTGCAGCTTTAGCACCTTCAGATTCATTTAAATTTCCGAATGCACCATTTATTGGCATAACCATTACATCAACATTTTCCAATTCTTTATTTTTGAAATACTCTTCGCGATAACAGGTATCGCCGGCGATATAAATTTTTTTACCATCAATTTTGATAAGCAGACCTATGGCATGCGGAGTATCCTTGCCATGATCACAAGGCATCGCCTTAACAGAAATCTCATCATTTCTGAATATTTCATCTTCTTTTATATATGTTACCCTGTTTTCTGAAATTCCAAGTCTTTTTACTTCTTCTGCACAATCATAAGCACAAAGCAACTGTGTTTTTTTATTAGACATAATAAGCGGAACTGAATCCGGGTCAAAATGATCGTAATGAGCATGTGTTGCAACAAGCAAGTCAAGGTTAATATCAAGTGGATTATATAAATATGGCATTAGTCGCTTAAACCCAAAGTATCTGTTACAACAATCTGATAGATAGAGGTCAATACCTACCTTATATCCACTCGAACTCTCAATAATAAAGCCTGCCTGCCCTGCAAATGTAAGAGTAAATCTGTTTTTCATTAATATCACGCTCCAGTTCTGATAATTTGCGTAACCGATTACGCATTTTTATTATAAATGCAATACAAAATAGGAATATCCTTTTTGCATAAATTCAAGTGCAACAGGCTCCCCTTCTCTGTCGTCACATATTTCACCATACCCACCGTCGGGGATTATAAGCAGCGCATCACGAATATATGTCTTAGGCTTTTCAGGTGCAAAGATTTCAATAAACACATCTTCGCTCAGATAAAATTTATCGTATATCATTTTGTTCTCCTGAAAACACTATTTTATTATTGCCTTTGCAACACGCACCGGATATGATTTCCCGTATTCGTGTCCTGAAAAATCAACTGCAAGCATTCCCTCTCCCTGAATGAATGACAGTTCTTTGTCGTTATCCATCCATTTTACTGACTGTATTTCATCAGTCATGCCGCCAAAAGCATATGCGCCTCTGTATTTTCCGCCTACAACTACATCTCCGCATCCAATTATCCCCAAATCATATACAAACAGATAAAGACACTTTCCGTCTGTACTTTTAAGTGCAAAGTTCTTACCCACACCTGAAATACCGCAAGGTCTGCCGTTATATACAGCTTCGCCAAAATGGTCCATCCAGCGTCCTACAAGCGTGAGAAGTTCTTTCTGGTAAACATTTATTTTCCCTTGTGCTTCAGGTCCGATATTTAAAAGATAGTTTGCACCTACTCTTCTGCAGTCGCAAAGACTCTGAATAAGCTCTATGGGTGATTTGTATGATAAATCTTCATAGCCTATACCCCAGTGGTCATTAAGTGTGTGACACATTTCTCCTGCAACATATTTAGACATTCCTTCACGGTTCATAGGTGTTGGTGTGCCCTGTTCAAAGGTAACGGAATCTATCTCAGGATTTCCGATATCACCCCTGCAATAAAGACCTGTGTTATTTATTATCATAGCCTCAGGCTGATATTTTCTTATGGTTGCATAAAGCTCGTCTTCTTTCCAGTCAGAATTTGGCTTCGACCAGTTTCCGTCAAACCACAAACCACCTATCTTACCATAATTTTTGCATAGTATTTCTACACTTTTTCTGAGATATTCAAGATACTCATCAAAATTTTCTTCAAAATCTTCATTATACCAATCAAGAGTTGTGTGGTAAAACATAGGCATAAGACCGTACTTTCTGCAGGCATCAACAAACTCTTTTATAAGGTCTCGGCCTGCAGGAGTGTGGGGTGCATCAAAATCGTTAAGTCCGCAAGTATCATATAATGAAAATCCCTCGTGGTGTCTTGTTGTTAAGGTAATATATCTGCATCCTGCCATTTTCGCAGTACGAGCGATTTCTTCTGCATTGAAATCTTCAGCAGTAAACGTTTCTTTAAGTTTTTTATATTCATTCATATCCATTTTTTCATTAAGAAATACCCACTCACCTCTTCCAAGCTGTGAATAAAGTCCCCAATGAATAAACAGTCCCATTCCTAACTGTTCAAAATCAAGAATGTATTGTTTTGCTTTCGGTATACTCATAATCTAAATCTCCTTGTTATTTTAATTTATAGAAACATACATGTTCCTACGAAACACATAATTACACTAAACACCCTTTTCTTTGTCGGCTTTTCTTTAAAGCATATCCAACCTGCAATAGTTGTAAAGAAAATGCTTCCGCCTGTTATAATCGTATATAAAACCGTTGCATCAATTTCCTTTGCTCCCAAAAGCTGTAACAGGTATGACAAACCACTTATAAAGGCAGACACAAAAATTATCCAGATGACACTCTTGAAAGATTTGTCAACCTTTGGAGTACCTTTTCTGCTTTGTTTTGCTAAAAGAAGATATAAAGCAAAACAACATATAAATTTTATTATTCCTCCAAGAACGATAAATTTCGAAGATGAAACTGCTATTGGACTAATCTGATGAATCTTTGAAAAAACACTCACAAACCCATTCAGGAAAAATACACCTATACACATCAAAGATGTTTTTCCGCCCATTTTTTTAGTTCCGGGATTAACAAGAAAAACCGATATTATTATCACTAACAATCCCACAATTCTCTGCAAATCAATGTGTTCATTGAGGAATAAAACTCCCCATATATAAGGAATCACCATTCCTCCTGTCATAAGGAAGAACGTATATAGAGACACCTGTCCTTCTTTTATAATTTTAAAGCCTATAATTGTATAAGTTACTGTGCAGAAACTTGTAATGAAAGCCATAAAAAACGAAAATCCGTTGAATTCAAAATTAAATTTATTTATTATTGAAAATATTATAACAGTAAACAATGCAGAAATCATATTAAATTTCAGTCCGCTTTCAACACTTGCTCCCTCTGATTTCTGATAAATCTTATTTATAACAAAGTTTACTGCAAGTAATATTGCAGATATAATCAACAAAACATAACTCATTGTCTTTACCTCTTTATTCAAACATCTTTCTTGTTTTTGAGCTTACATAACTTTTAAGGAGATGTCTTACCTTTGATATTTCATTATTTTTATAAGCAGTTTCAAGCTGATTTTTAATTAGCTCTGCACCTGCAATGCTGTATTCACTTTCCTCAAGCTTTTTAAAAACTTCAATCTGTTTTTTATAAAGCATTTTGATTTTCTCTTCTTCTGTCTGAGGCACAATAGCAGTATAAGAAACCACCTTGTTTGTACTGTTTGCCGTAAATCCTTCAATAGAAAATGCAGGAAGAACAAATTCAATCTCGGAGTTTTTACTTTCTATGATTTCAGATGTTCTTAAGTTTTTAAATTTACCCTCTTTCTTAAGAACAACCCTAACAACCACAGAATAAGGCTCTCTGTTTACAGCATAAAAGAAATAATTGTCCTCTATATTAAGTTCTCTTACAACAACAGGTTCTCCTGCACCTTTTACTGTTTTAAACTTTACTGCAGGGAGCTTTGTAAATACAGATGAATATTCAGATGCCTCAATAGCATGAGATTTATCAAGATACAATCCGCCTCTTACCATATACATCGGATCAAGCTCTGCAACTGCGTGGGCGAAAGGCTCTAAATAGTTTCTGCCGGTTGGGAAACATGAAGTTATCTGTCTTTGTGACTCAAACCAGAAACCGTCCTCATTTATAGGCTTGCAGGTATTTTCATTAAATGTTATGTTTTCAAACTTGAAGTTTTTCAATGCCTCATCTATGTCAGGATTATGTTCATTGAAAGGCATTTTTATATTTTTCCCCCACGCCTCTTCCCAACTGTCCATAACATATGCTCCGCAACTCTTCATTTCTCTTATATTATCCGACCAGGATTTATCTAAATAAGCTAAATCGTGGAAAAAGTGACGGTGTTCTTCGGGAAGTTCTGAACCTTGCATTGTCCATCCTCTGTCACGATGCTGATTTTGTTCCATAGACATTGAAATTCCTTCATCATCCTTAAAAAGCTCTAAATCAATTCCGCCCTCACGAAGGAAATCATATTCATTTGCAAATGCAGGATACTGCACAGATTCATCAAACATAAGATACTGCTGTTCTTCGTTGAATGTACCGAACATTCCCAGTTTAACAGGTTCATTCCACATACACAGATATAACTTTAAGGATGGGTTATATTTTCTTAAAGCATCACGAAGTTTAAGTATTAGTTCGTGTATTTTTTTACATCTCCAGGAAATCCATAACTGTCTGTTTCTTCTGTTAAGAAATTCATAGCGCTTTTTAAATCTGTCAGGGTCATTTTTCTTACAAGAAACTTTAATGCCTGTTTCTTTTGTAAAAAGATTAACTGTGTAATCGTCATAGCCTATCATAAGTGAGCTGTACCACAAAATTGTTGCATGCCAAATATTCACCTGAACACCCTTGAAGGCTTTTTTATTTCCATACTTTTCTGATATTTCTTCAAAGTATTCAACAAGCTGTCTTTGCACCTCAGGATGAATTGGATTAAATATAGGTGCACCGCCGAAATTATCCTTTTTTTCTCCATATATAAATTCAAAGTTTTCAATACTTTCAACTTTTCTTCCCTCTGCAATCATTTTTTCATAATTCAGAGGATTATATATAGGCGTCCAGTCGTTTGTTGATGCCTGAACTCCGTTATCACAACGCATATTGTTGTATGTATCTTTTCCTTCAACAATAGAATTTAAATCAATATTCATATTTTTAAGAAGATTGCCAAGTCTTAAAAGTGTCATACCGCCGATAAAATCTACCCCTGCTTCCTCGCACTTGTCAAGGAGCGGTGAAATCCAATCATCAGGCTTTGAAGATGCGATTGAATACTGTTGTCTGTTTGGAAGGGACATCCAGTAATAAAGTGAGCCGGGCTGTGTTTTGGAGTTAAAATTCGGTCCACAGTACCAGTTTATAGGATAAACAAGCATATTTTGCCCAGTATGCTTAGCATACTCTATAAATTTATCTCCCCACTCTTCTATTGTTATTGCGCCAAGGTCGCTGATACTGCCGCATGGGTCTTCATACTGTACTCCGAATTTTCGTGTGGGGTATGATATTTCTTTCATATTCTGTAATGAAAGTTCCTCCAGCTCATACACAGTAAAACCGAAAACTGCAGAGGGTTCATTTTTTCCCCATGTTGTAAAGGTAACAGTCATATCTGTTGTTCTTGGCCAGAAAATGTTATAAATTTCTTTTGCTGTATTTGTAATCTCATACTCTCCACCACAGAAAACACCTGTAGACATATCATATGAAAAGCAGTCATTAATCATCATATGGCGGTTTTTATCATCAGGGTAAGAAATCACCATCATATGAGGCTTGTTTGCGTGTTTTAATGAGAATCTGTATCCAAAACGAGACATTGCATCATTTGAGGTTTCAAGATATTTTCCCATAGGGCTGTCTGTAATGTGAGTACCCTCTGTTGCAAAGAATGTATTACTGTCATATTTTTTTGTGCAGTCAAAATCTGCTATTAATGTACCTTTATATCCTTTTGGTAGATTATACATATTATCGCTCCTTTTTGTGTCTTAACATTTCTACTGTCCCTGCAAGTGCATCGCCAATCTGATGGTATCCGCTTAGGTTAGGATGAACAGGGTCCCCATTAATCTCAAGCTGTCTGTCACAGTACAGATTTTCTCTTATGCTTATACTGTCAAATCCGTTTTTCGTGTCAATGACATGTGACATCGGGCAAATATATACACCCTCAACATCTTCAAATTCTTTTAGAATTGCTTTTGCTCCTTCACGCATAGCACATTTGTATTGTTTATCTGTCATAACACAGCCGTGTATATTTGCAAAAGCATTCTGGCCTGATGATGGCAAAGGAAGATTTATTATTACAGCAATATTTTTGTCTGTATCCTTAATTCCTTTAATAAATTTCTTTGTGTTTTCAATATATTTACTCACAACATCCTTAATCCCGTCATAATGTTCCCATGGGAAAAGGTCGTTACCTCCCATTAAAAGAGAAACAGCATTAAGTTTTTCTATATTGTTTCGTTCAAGATACTTTTTGAAATTAAATTCCCACTCTACGCTGTCAGCTACAAGATTATCTTTATGGTCATAGAGTTTTCCGTATTTATGGTAATACTGACCTTCTTTTATTTCAGAAAATTCAAAGCCGTTAAAACAACAGGTGCTTTTCTTTTCTTCCTGAGCCGCTAAGTGATATTCCATATCGCCGAAATATTCTTTTCCCGATATGCCTTTTGGGAACAGGAATGGAGAAACCCATTTAAGAGGTCCTCTTTCTCCCTCTTTTATAGAATGATTGTTAAAGTATTCTTCATACCTCCAGCCTCCGCGCCCTTCTCCAAAAACATGTCCATCATAGCTTCTTGTTCCACAGGTAAAGACATTTTTTAGTCTGTTTTGCATATGTGCAGGATAAATCATATGGTGTGTCATACTATCACCTACACAAAGGATTTTAAAAGGTGTATTTATATCCTGGTCGTAAAGTTCAATTACGGTCTTTTTCTCGGCTTCAATGTTACCCTCCTCGTCATAGACCTTAACTGTAAGCTCAAATTCTTTTTCATCTGCAGGGAATTTTGTTATTTTCCAGCAATGCTCATAATTTTTCCCGTATTTACAGTCAATAACTATATCCTGCCAGGGATAAATAGGGTGAATAAAGTTTTCATAATAAAGATTAAACTCCTCATCCTTAACTTTTATATCCTGATTTGGCTGTTCACGAAGAACGGCTATTCTTTTGGGTAATATAATCTCTGTTTTTTTCATAAGAGCACCTCATTTTTTTATAAAGCTTAAATACACAGTAGCACTCGTCTGTTGTAACAGTTTTCGCAAGAGTTATCCCCTTATCCGTATGCTTGAATTCAATAAATGTATTATCATTCAAAAATTCAACCTTTGCAATATTTTCTGTGCAAGGAATAAAGTCACTACTGAATTTCTTTGCTGTTACATAAACACATTCTTTTGTCTGTGTATAAAACAAATCATCAACTCTATAAGGAGCAACAGGTCTTGTTTTATACACTGCTTCTCCGTATTTATTCAACCAGTTTCCAAGTCCTTTTAATGACTTGATTGCATTTCTCGGTATTCTTCCGTCCGGCTGTGGAGATACATTTAAGGCAAGATTGCCGCCTTTACATATAATCTCCATAAGAACTTCTATAAGAGCCTCCGGTGATTTATAATCGTCATCATATATGTAGTTAAAATCTCTACCAAGAGTAAGACAACTTTCCCATGGTACAGAAATCATCTTTTCCGGTATGGCTTTTTCCGGTGTTATATAATTTTCGTATTCTCCACCTGCTGTTCTGTCTGCAACAATAAGTTCAGGGTTAATTTTTCTGAGTTTAGGTATAATGTTTTCAAGTTTTATGTCAAGACCTCTTTTCTTACAAACCTGCCCTCCATCAAGCCATAAAATATCAATTTTACCATACTCTTTAATAAGCTCTTCAAACTGTCTGTGAGTATATTCTGTAAACGCCTGCCATTTTTCAGGTTTTTCGTTCACATCATAAGTAGGCATTCTTGTTGTGTAACCGCTGCCGCCCTCCCAGAAATTTTCACTATGCCAGTCGGGCTTTGAAAAGTATGCACCGATTTTAAGATTTTTCTTTCTGAAAGCATCAAACACATTTTTAACAATATCTGCCTTTTCGTGCTTTGAAAAAGGACAATTTTCTGCAGTTACCTTATAATCGGTCTGTTTAGTATCCCACAGACAAAATCCGTCGTGATGCTTTGTTGTAAAAATAAGGTATTTAAATCCTGTTTCTTCTGCAATTTCTGCCCATTCATCAGGATTGAAACGCACAGGATTAAAAGAGTTGATAAGATCAAAATATTCTTCTCTTATTTTTTCACCTTCACTCTGCCAATTATGTCTGTAACCATATTCTTCAGTTGACCTTGACCATTCTGCCTCCTCATCTACAAGTCCCCATGATGCCATAAGTCCAAGCTGATTATAAAGTCCGAAATGAACCATCAAGCCAAGCTTCATATCTTTGAATTCTTCAAGTTTTTCCTTAATTTCTGATGATGGCTCAACATATTCACTTTCTGCTGAATAGTCATGCACGCCTTCCAGAATAAAATCATCCATCTTATGCTTCTCCTTTAAAATCAACTTTTCTTACTGTTTTAATCTGACCGTTTTCTATAGTTACTTCTTCATTTGGTTTTATTTGTGCCTTTAAGGTTTTTCCGTCAACAGAAATATACATTTCTGATTCTTTTTCGCATATTCCGAAAACAGAAATTATGTTTCCGTCTAAATCAGTTTTAATTCTTATATTTTCTGAAAACTCAAAAAGTAGTTTTTCATTTATGAAGGCAAAGTTTTTGCCCTCTTTATGTTTAACAGTAAATTTTCTGTTTAAAATTTCCTGTGTGTATTCATAGTCGCCTTTGCTGTTTATACTTGTCCATAGCACTTTTTCATAAGCAACATTTACGCCATACATAAGGCTTACATACTCAAAGAATGCAAGCATTGTAGGACCATAACCGTCACCGTCACCGTGCTGAGCACCTGTAAACGGATTGTAGTTCTGAACAAAGCCCTTATTTATCTTAAGCATATCAATCATCTTTCCACCAAGCATTACAATTTCAGTGTGATGATTATAGTTTAAAAGGGCATCAATCGCTCTCTGACAGGTAAGACCGTTTACAGGTCCTGACCAACTGTTATTATCTATATTTGCTTCTGTATCTCTTTCAATTACTCCTTTTTCTTCAAGCTCCTCACCGCAGTTTGAACATTCTCTGTTTACATAAAAATAAGGATCATTTGCGGCAATTGAAGGGATTGGGTACGGTGTGAAAAATTCTTCTTCGTTAAGCAAATGCTCTCTTATGAAGTCATCTGCCATATCCTGGTCGAAAATTCCGCCATACATACATTTGATATTTTCCTGAGTTAAATTGTAAATTCTTTCGTTTTTGTTATCTCTTAAATAGCAGGCTTTTTTGTCTTCGTCCCATAAATATTCTCTGAATTTGTTTTTTACCTGCTTTGCTTTTAACATCCATTCTTCTGCCTCACCGTTGCCGAGAATTTTTGAAATCTCTGCAAGAACTATACGGCAGGCATAGGAATAAGACATATACTGCGGTGACTCATAAGGCATATTGCCTGCATTTTTCGGAGGAACTGTGTCACCGTATGCACCGTTATCAATAGCAGTAATACCGTTTAATAAGTGGAGTGTATAGTTGTCCTCGCCTGTGTCCCATACACACCAGGTTTCAAGGCAACCGTCACCGTCGCTGTCACGGTATTTCCATAAATAGTCGTCATAATCACGGAGGGTATTGTAAAGTTGTTGTAAATACTCATTTTCTTTGCCTGTTAAATAATACATTTTAAGAGCAGGATACGGAAAAAAGAAGCCCTGCATCCAGTCGTAGTATGCATGAACCCCTGACCATTCAGGTGCACAGGTAATCATTCCCGGAATTTTTCCGTCACGTCTTTGGTATCTCATAAAAATGAGAATATTATTTAAAGCAGTTTTAATATCACGCTTGGCATACATTTCTCCGCCCATAGGCTGAGTTTCAGGCCATACACCTGTATATTTTTCGCCCTCAATGAGAACATCATAGCCTGCAAAATTTCTTCTGTTTACCTTGCATCTTTCTTCTGCGTGGTCAAAAAGCTCCTGCAGTCTTTTATCCTCTGTTTTAAAGGTTACTCCTGACTTTGAAAGTGAGTAGCTGTCTGAATTTAATACATCTTTCATTTTTATTCCTCCGTACTATGGGGCTGAAGTGAAATTTCACTTCAGCCCATTCAGTTTATTTTGTTTTTGTAATTTTGAACTCATCGATAAGCTCGGTATTTAATATTTCAAAAGTTGTACCTGCTTTATGTGTGTTTTTATATGTTTTGATTTCAAGACTGCATTCTGTATCTGTTGTCTTTATACTTGCTGTAGCAAATGCAGTGTGGTAATCAAGTTGATGGAAATTCTGTACTCCGTCTTTATTATCATCACCTGCACCCTGTACAATGTCATTATCAGCATATACCATATAATCACGCTTTTCAATTGGATAATTTCTTGCACAAAGCGAATTTACAGTTAAATATATTACACCATCTGGGTTTGTAATTGCATTTTTAACACTTTCATCTGTTGTAGTTGCTACACCCTTTATCATAGGGAATGTTCTGTAGCTTATATGATTATGGGCAAACAACGCAACATCAATACCATTTTCATATATAAAGTCACTGTCATCACCATTGAAATAACTTTCAGGATTATCCTCCTGACCGTCAGGAATAAATGGTAAGTGTGAATATAAAATTTTCCATTTGGCATCTGTGTTAGCCTCTACAGCACTCTTTATAAATGCTTCATGGTTTGCGTGGGTGTCCCAGTTATGTGCAAGGCCGATGAATAAAACATCGCCCTGTCTGAACCAGTAGTTACCGCAAACGCCCTTATGGCTTTCTGGAATATTTGACTGATTTGGCATATTGAAGTGATAACCAAAGAGCGATGCCTGAGCAGGAGTTAAGAGCATATCGTGAGTAGGACCTGGAATTGTTGCAATCGGCACTCTGTTCGTGTGCTCTCGAGCAAAATATTTTGTGTATCCGATTTCAGGCCATGGAAGGTCAACATTATCACCAAGAGCAAACACCATATCCGCATCTGGGAATACTTCAAAAGCTTTTTCTGTTGCCGCATCTGCAGCCCCGTCAATGATACTTGAGCCATAATGTTCATCTGCAAAAATCAGGAAGTCAAGACCGTCTTTGGGGTTTGCGTCTGTTTTGAAATCGTAAACTTCCTTGCACCAGCCGAATTTGTCACCAACACGGTAAACATACTCTTTTCCGTTTTCAAGACCTGTTACGGTTGCTTTTACCCATGAATAGTCCCCTGTATGATTAAATACTACATTTGGATTTGATGAGTTAAGTGGTGTTCCGTTATACTTTGATGCATCTACAGCTCCGCTTGTTGCATTAAAGGTTACAGCTGTAGCACTGTCAAAGTCAGATGCATCTCCCTTAACCTTTTCTGCAATCTGAATTTTTGCATTTTCCACACCGGGAAGGTCGTACCATGCAAAATTTCTCTGTGTTTCATCTATACCCGGTGAGATAGACATAGTCATTGCACTGCGATTTTCTGTGTGTCCTTTTATATCAAGCTGCTGCACATCTGAAAGCGGTGATAAAGAAAATAATGACTCCCATATAAAGCTTCTTGCATAGCTTGTTCCCTCAGGAACATCATTGTAACTATAAGTTGCAACAGAATCGTCACCTGTATATTTTTTATATTTCTTTAAAGCTAAAAATTCATCATTGTCGTTATAAAAAGCAACTAACAGTTCATAGCTTAAATCTTTAAGACTGTATGTGTTTTCAATGGTTGCCTCTGCTTTTCCGAAATTTGAAAAATCCAGATTAAATGATACAAGCATATCAGACATATATACCGCTTTTGTAATTTCCGGTGTGAATTTTTCACCGTCTATATTTATAATAGCTTTGTAATTATCAACATTGTTGTTTTCATTGTAGGTAAGACCTGAAAAAGCAAATTCAAAATTATATGTACCGTCTTCTGCTATTTTTTTCTGTGCAATATATGCAATATTATCTTTGGTAAGACTGTTAATATCGCTATCTGCTTCAACAAGCATCAAAACAGCATTGCTTCCCGCCTTATCTGCCTGAGCTTTACCTGTTACTGCAACATAATTTTGTTTGCTGTAGCTCATAGCAAGTGGCTCTCCGGCAGCGTATACAACACTGCCAAGAGCTAACATGCATAACAATGTGATAATAATTGTTCGCATAAGTTTCATAAAGTTTTCTCCTTAATTTGCAATATCATAAGCATCCATAAGTGCATTTAAAGCATCCCATGAATCAAGCATCATAATTTTAACTGCTCCTACTCCGCTGTAGCCTTGTGTGAATGTAAGGTCAATGGTGTTTTCACCCGCTGCCAATGTGATACTGTCTGTTATCTCAGTACCTAAAAGCTCATGAGGTCTTCCGTTGTCATAAATTGCAGCAACAAGAATAACATCTGATAATGTATCTCCGAGATTTCTTACTGTAACTGTGTAATTATCTGCATCAATAGCACCGCCGTAGACACCAAGTTTTGTTGAAAGTGCTTTAATTGTATCTATCATTGTTGTAAATGTTACTTTTCCGCCTGATACAACACCTGATGTTGATGTAACGCCTGAATAGTCAAGTGTGTATGGTGTGCTTTCAGCAAGCTTTTCATCAGGTTTTACCACAAAGCTGTTGTAATCCTTATTGCTTAATGTTATTGCAACAGGATTTTCTTTGTTTTCTGCTTTGTAGAGGCTTACCATTGTAGTATCCGCAGCATTTATCGGTATATCAAATGAAAGCTTAATTTCAGGATTATGTTCAATATTTTCTGCACCGTCGGCAATGCTTGAACGCTTTGCATAAAGCTCAGGTGTGCTATTTTTTGAATATTCAACTAAACTGAAATCATCAAGGTACATTTTTAATCCGTTACAGTAATTGGAACCGTTTGCACCATTTATCCAAACAGGTAAAAAGGTAAATTCATAGCCACCTTTATATCCTAACTGATGAA
>JAZROD010000051.1:0-34012 GCA_045648505.1 Clostridia bacterium
GTATAAGATTTCTTCCTTCATTGATGCTGAATATTTTTTAAATGTTTGACCTTTTTTTGCCATAAAAACACCTCCTATGATAATTATACCATAAGAGGTGCGTTTTTTTATTTTTTGTGAACTAAATGGGGTTCACTTCACTTTTAGTCAGCTTTTTATTTACAAAATTTGTTTCAAGTGATATAATTGATGCGGTGATAAAAATGGAAAAATTATTTGCAAAAATTGATGAATTAAATGAAAAATATCTTGATGTATTAGAGACGGTTTGTAATATAGAAAGCCCTACCGATTATAAAAAGGGTGTTGACGATGCCTGCGCGTACATAGTTAATATAGCAAAAGAAAGAGGCTGGGAAATAGAAATCTCAAAGCAGGAGGTTTCAGGAGACGCAGTTTGCATTACAATGAATGCAGATGTTGATGCAAAGCCATTTGTAATATCAGGACATATGGACACAGTTCATCCTGTAGGCTCTTTCGGTACACCTGCCACAAAAAGAGACGCAGAAAAAATGTACGGTCCCGGTGTAACTGACTGTAAAGGCGGAACCATTGCAGGACTTATGGCAATGGTTGCTTTGGAGGAGACAGGTTTTCGTAAAAATCCCGTCAAATTAATTCTTCAGACAGATGAAGAAACAAGTAGTAAGGGAAGTAATAAAGAAACTGTAAAGTTTATGTGTGAGAAAGCAAAGGACGCCATTGCCTTCTTTAATATGGAAGGTATGATGGCAGGGAAAGCGGTAATCCAGAGAAAAGGTATTATAAGACACAAATTCAAGGTTCAGGGCATTGCAGCGCACAGTTCAGGATGTGCAACAGACGGCGCAAGTGCAGTTCTTGAAGCATCACACAAAATAATTGAGCTTGAAAAATTCAAGGACAATATGGGAACAACCTGCTCGTGTAATATTATAAGCGGTGGAACAAAGGCAAACACAGTTCCTGAATACTGCGAATTTATAACAGATACAAGAATTACTGCAAAGAAAGCTCTTGAAGAATTCAGAAAAACAGCAGAAGAAATTGCGGCAAAAACTCATGTTGAAGGTTGTACCTGCGAAATTGAAGAAATAAGTATGAGACCTCCGATGGAAGTGACAGAAACAAACAAAAAACTTCTTGAAAAAATGAATGAGATTTATGTAAAATACGGTATGCCTCATCTTGAAAAAGGCTTTGCAAGAGGCGGTTCCGATGCGGCATATACAACTCATGAAGGAATCCCAACAATAGATTCTCTTGGTGTACTTGGTGGCAGAATTCACTCACTTGATGAATTTATGTACCTTGCAGATTTTAAAGAATCTGCAAAAAGAGTTGCAATTATAATAAAAGAACTGTGAATTTAACAGTTCTTTTTTGTTATTTTTGGTTTTTGTTGGTTTTTTCTGTGAAAGTGTTGACTTTTTCTTTTTTTTGTTGTATTATATAAGTAAGTTAAAATAGAGGAGGAATCTGTGTTGGAAAGTAATATAAAACTTGTTGTTTCTGATGTGGATTCAACCCTGCTTATGCCAGGAAGAGAACACCTTGAAGAAAGGTTCTTCAAAATGGCACAAAGCCTTAAAAATAAAGGGATTGCACTTGCTATTGCAAGCGGAAGAACTTATGAAGAACTTAAAAGTATTTTCAATAAAGCTTTTGAGGATATCTATTTTATTCCACTTGATGGCGGAGCAGTAATTTATAAAGGTGAAGTCCTCTACTTTCGTGAAATACCAAAGAAATTCACAGAACTTACATTAAGTATGATGGAAAAAAGCAACATTTTGTTCTATGCAAAGGATAAAACATACTTTAAATGGCAAAATGAAGATTTTGAAAAAGCAATAGTTCATACCCATCACAAAAACATACAAAGAATTTACAGTGCGTGTGACATAAAAGAAGATGTTTATAAGATAACATTTTATAAAGAAGAAAGTCCTTCCTTTGAAAGATTTAAATCTTATGTGAAAAATAATAACATCTTTGTCAGTATGTACGATGATAAAGTGTGGTGTGATTTCCACACAGTAGGAACAAACAAAGGAAATGCAGTTGAGTATCTGATGAAAAGGCTTGATGTTAAGCCTGAAAATGTTATGGCTTTTGGCGATAACACAAATGATATAGAGATGCTTAAAAAAGTCAGATACAGTTATGTAATGGAGAATGCAGTGCCATCCGTAAAAGGAGTGGCAAGATATATAACAGATAATGTTATTGAGGTAGTAGAAAGGATGGTTGAAAATGGCACAGTATGTGATTAAAGACATTAAAAAAACCGAAAGAATAACAAAATTAATAGATGCGCTTTTTGAAAAAATGCCTGAAATTGAGGCAGACAGAGCGGTTCTTTTAACAGAGTCTTATAAACAGACAGAGGGAGAACCTATTATCACAAGAAGAGCAAAAGCTTTTAAGCATATTCTTGATAATATTCCTATCGTAATAAGAGATAACGAACTTATTGCAGGCAGTGCAACTAAAAAGCCAAGAGGATGTCAGGTGTTCCCTGAATATTCTTTCCAGTGGCTTGAAGATGAGTTTGAAACTGTTGCAACAAGATCAGCAGACCCTTTCTATATTTCAGACGAAACAAAAAAGGCGTTGTCTGAGGCTTATAAATACTGGAAAGGAAAAACCACATCAGAACTTGCAACATCATATATGACCTCCGAAACCTTAACCGCAATAGAGCATAACATTTTCACACCTGGTAACTATTTTTATAATGGTGTGGGACATATTACTGTTGATTACGGCAAGATTATAAAAAACGGCTTTATGGGAATTGCAGACGAGGCAAGAGGCGAGCTTGAAACCGTTAAAGCGGGTGATAAAGACTGTTCCAAAAAGAAGGCTTTCTTAGAGGCTGTTATTATAAGCTGTGAGGCTGCATCAAATTATGCAAGAAGATATGCAAAGCTTGCTCTTGAAATGGCAGAAAAAGAAACAAACAGCCAAAGAAAACTTGAACTTTTATTGATTGCAAGCAACTGTGCAGAGGCTCCTGCAAGAGGTGCAAAAAACTTCTATGAAGCTTGTCAGGTTTTCTGGTTTGTGCAGATGCTTATTCAGATGGAATCAAGCGGACACTCAATTTCTCCGGGTAGATTTGACCAGTATATGTATCCTTGGTTTGAAAAGGACATTAAAAATGGTGCAATTACTTATGAATTTGCACAGGAAATTATAGATTGTATCTGGGTTAAATTAAATGACTTTACCAAATGCAGAGATTTAGCATCGGCAGAGGGCTTTGCAGGCTACAGCCTTTTCCAGAACCTTATCGCAGGTGGACAGACTCCTGATGGAAGAGATGCAACAAATGACTTGTCTTTCTTGACAATTCAGGCAACCATGCATGTTCTTCTTCCGCAACCATCATTTTCTGTAAGAGTATGGAGCCAGACTCCTCACGATTTCCTTATGAAAGCAGCAGAGCTTACAAGAACAGGTGTGGGACTTCCTGCTTATTACAATGACGAGGTTATTATCCCTGCCCTTGTAAACAGAGGTTTAACCCTTGAAGATGCAAGAGATTACAACATCATCGGCTGTGTTGAACCACAGAAGTCGGGTAAAACAGAAGGCTGGCACGATGCGGCATTCTTCAATATGTGCAGACCGCTTGAGCTTGTTTTCTCAAACGGTATGGACAACGGAAAGCTTGTTGGTGTTAAGACCGGTGAGATTGAAGATTTTGATACATTTGAAAAATTCTATGATGCATATAAAGCACAGATGAACTATGCAATAGAGCTTATGGTTAATGCAGATAACGCTATTGATTATGCTCATGCAGAAAGATGTCCTCTTCCTTTCCTTTCTTCAATGGTTCAGGACTGCATAAAGAGAGGAAAATCAATTCAGGAAGGCGGAGCGATTTACAACTTCACAGGTCCACAGGGCTTTGGTATTGCCAATATGGCAGACTCACTTTATGCAATAAAAACACTTGTTTTTGAAGAAAAGAAATTTACTTTAAAAGAACTTAAAGAAGCTCTTGCTCACAATTACGGTTACGATAACAACGGAACCGACAGACAGATTGCAGGAAAGGTTATCGGCGAACTTAAGAAAAACGGTATTGCCGTTGAAGAAAAGAAAGTTGTAGAAATCGTTGAACAAATCAGAGAACACGGTGACCCTGCAACAGAAAGATACAGAGAAATAAGAAAACTTATAGATAAAGTACCAAAATTCGGTAACGATATTCCGGAGGTTGATGCATTTGCAAGAGATGTTGCATATACATACACAAAACCAATGGAAACTTACGAAAACCCAAGAGGTGGTAAGTATCAGGCAGGTCTTTATCCGGTATCTGCCAATGTACCACTTGGTGCACAGACAGGTGCAACACCTGACGGCAGACTTGCATTTACTCCTGTTGCAGACGGTGTATCACCATCAGCAGGAAAAGACATAAGCGGTCCGACTGCTGCGGCAAACTCTGTAGCAAGACTTGACCACTACATTGCATCAAACGGAACACTCTTTAATATGAAATTCCACCCATCTGCACTTAAAGGAAGATCAGGTCTTGAAGCTTTCTGTAGTTTGGTGAGAGGATACTTTGACCAGAAAGGCAGTCACGTTCAGTTTAATGTTGTAAGCCGTGAAACTTTAAGAGATGCGCAGGCACATCCTGAAAAATATAAAAACCTTGTTGTAAGAGTTGCAGGCTATAGCGCACTCTTCACAACACTTTCAAGATCACTTCAGGATGATATTATAAACAGAACAGAACAGGCAGGATTCTAATGGAAAAATATTTGAAAACAAAAGGCAGAATATTTAACATTCAGAAATTCTCAATACATGACGGTCCCGGAATAAGAACAATAGTGTTCTTCAAGGGATGCAAACTCCGTTGCAAATGGTGTTGTAACCCCGAATCACAGAATTTTGAAATTCAGCAGATGAAAGAGGGGAACAAATTCAAAACTGTTGGAAAAGATGTAACGGTTGAAGAAATTGTAACAGATGTTATGAAGGATATGCCCTACTATCGTCGTTCGGGCGGTGGCATAACCCTTTCGGGCGGAGAATTTCTGTGTCAGATAGATTTTGCAGAAGCACTTTTAAGAGTGTGTAAAGAATATGGAATAACAACTGCGGTAGAAACAACTTGTTTCGCACCATACAGCGATATACAAAGAGTTCTTCCTTTTATTGACACATTCTTAACAGATATAAAGCATATAGACCCTATGAAACATAAGCAGTACACGGGGGTTGACAATACTCTTATTCTTGAAAATATTGCAAAACTTGCAAAGGAAGCTAAAGAACTTATAGTAAGAGTTCCAACAGTTCCGGGAGTTAATGCAAATGAAAAGGATATAGAGGATATTGCAAAATACGCCGCAAAAATCGGAGCAAAAGAACTTCATCTTCTTCCTTATCACAGACTTGGTCAGGATAAGTATGAAGGTCTTGGCAGAGATTACACCTTGAAAAATGTAATCCCTCCTGAAGAAGCGGAAATGGAAAAACTGGTAAATAGAGCACAAAGACATATAAGTTGTCAGATAGGAGGTTGAAATGGAATATCAGGATAAAATGCGAATTATTCAGGAACTTGTTCCCGGTAAGCAGATAACTCTTGCACACATAATTGCAAACCCTGATGAAATTCTGTATAAAAAGCTCGGACTTGACCCGACTGTTGATTACAGCAAATCTGCAATCGGTATTGTAACAATGTCCCCTGCGGAAACTGCAATCATTGCAGGAGATATTGCAATAAAAACCTCAGGGGCAGAGCTTGGCTTTGTGGACCGTTTCAGCGGAACACTTATTATAACAGGTACAGTTTCAGAGGTAGAAGCTTCACTTAAAGCTTTAACTGAATACTGTGAAGAAAAACTTGGTTTTAATGTTTGCAATATAACAAGAACATGAGAAAGATAATGCTTACGGGCAGAAGTGAGTGCGGAAAAACAACACTTACTCAGGCTCTTAAAGGTAAAAAGATTACCTATGAAAAAACACAGAGTATTGACCACGGCGAGTTTTTGATAGATACTCCCGGTGAGTATATCCAGGACAGACATCTTGGTGCGGCGATTGCTCTTTATGCTTATGAAGCGGAGGTTGTGGGACTTCTTCTTTCTGCAACAGAGCCTTATACCCTTTACGGACCTTGTATTACAAGTATGTGCAACCGTGAGGTTATAGGAATTGTAACCAAGATAAACGATGAAGGTGCAAACAAAGAAAGAGCAGAAGGATGGCTCAGACTTGCGGGTTGCGAAAAGATTTTTTTTGTTGATTCGGTAACGGGTGAGGGAATAGATACCCTGCTTGAGTATCTGAAAAACTAAAACAAAAAGAAAAAACAACAAAAACAAAGAAAAAACAACAAAAAACCATTGACAAACAACATAAAAAGCAGTATAATTAAAATGCAATAAAAAGGAAAACAAAAAATTAACATAAAAAAGGAGAAATAATTATGGTATCTGAATTCGAAATCAAAAAACAAATTTGCGAAATCGGTAAAAGAATTTACGACAGAGGTATGGTTGCTGCAAACGATGGTAACATCTCAGTAAAACTTAACGACAATGAGTTTTTATGCACACCTACAGGCGTAAGTAAAGGTTTTATGACACCTGAATACATCTGTAAAGTAGACGCAAAAGGTAATGTTATCCAGGCAAACGGTAACTTCAAGCCATCATCAGAAATCAAAATGCATATGAGAGTTTATGCTGAAAGACCAGACGTTCAGTCAGTAGTTCACGCTCACCCTGTATATGCAACAAGCTTCGCAATCGCAGGTATTCCGCTTACACAGCCTATTATGCCTGAAGCAGTTATTGCTCTTGGTTGCGTTCCAATCGCTGAGTACGGCACACCTTCAACAAACGAAATTCCTGATGCTGTTTCAAAATACTTACAGCACTTTGATGCAGTTCTTCTTGAAAACCACGGTGCTCTTGCATATTCAAATTCACTTCTTGCTGCATATCACAAGATGGAATCACTTGAATTCTATGCACAGCTCTTATTCCAGGCAAGACTCCTCGGTGGTCCAAAGGAACTTTCACAGAATCAGGTTATGAAACTTTATGAAATCAGAAAACAGTTCGGTATGACAGGTAAACACCCTGCAGACGTTTGTGCTAACAAAGGTTCATTAAACTGCCATAGCTGCGCATCTGCAATCAATCCTGCAGTAACAGGCGGTTGCGGTGGTTCAGTTGATGCAGACCTCGTTGCACAGATTACAAAAAAGGTTATGGAAAGCCTCAATAAATAATCAGATAAAATAAATTCCCAAATGGGAAAAGGAGATAGAACGATGAACAACGGTAACATTTCAGAATTAATTGAAAATGTCGTTAAAAATGTTCTTGACCTTCAGAAAATCGATAATATCACTCTTGAGATTGCAAAGGTCCTTGCAAATTTAGTGGAAGCAAAGGCAAAGGAAATCGGAGTTAATGCAGTTGTTGCCGTATCAAATAATGGAGCAAGACCTGTTCTTGTGGAATGTATGGACAATTCATATATTGCAAGTTATGATGTGGCACTTAACAAAGCATATACCGTTGTGGCACTTAAGATGCCAACAATCAAATTAAAAGAACTTTGTCAGCCGGGCGGACCTTTATATGGTATTGAAAACACAAATAACGGTCAGATAGTTATTTTCGGCGGTGGCGATCCACTTGAAATTGACGGTAAGATTATCGGCGGTCTCGGAGTAAGCGGCGGCAGTGAAGAACAGGATACTCTTCTTTCTGCTTACGGCGCAAAGGTATTTAAAGAGATAATCAAACAGAAAGGAAGGACAGCTTAATGGATATAAATTCAGTTGATGTGGAAAGAATCGTTAAGCAGGTGCTTGCTGATATGAATGGTAGCGCACCAAAGAAAAGCTTTAACGGTGAAATCCCAAAGACAAGTAAAGCTGCAATGCTTACAGCTCTTGAAAAGTACGAAATCAAAGAGTTCCCAATTCCAGAACTCGGCGATGACGATATCTTGGTTAAGGTTGAAGGTTGCGGTGTGTGCGGAACTGATGCACACGAATTTAAAAGAGACCCATTCGGACTTATTCCTTTAGTGCTTGGTCACGAAGGAACAGGCGAAATCGTAAAGATGGGTAAAAATGTTAAAAAAGATAGTGCAGGCAAACCTTTAAACATTGGTGATAAAGTTGTTACCTGTATGATTTTCAAAGATAATCCGGACATCACAATGTTCGACCTCAACAAACAAAATGTTGGCGGTGCTGATGTTTACGGACTTTTACCTGATGATGATATTCACTTAAACGGCTGGTTTGCAGACTACCTTGTTATCAGAGGCGGTTCAACAGTATTTAATGTATCAGATTTAGACCTTGACTCAAGAATTTTAATCGAACCTTGTGCAGTTTTAATTCACGCAGTTGAAAGAGCTAAAACAACAGGTATCTTAAAATTCAATTCAAGAGTTGTTGTTCAGGGTTGCGGACCTATCGGTCTTATCTGTATAGCAATCTTAAGAACAATGGGTATTGAAAACATCGTTGCAGTAGACGGTGAAGACAAGAGACTTGCATTTGCAAAGAAAATGGGTGCAGACCACAGCGTTAACTTTAAAAACTATCAGGGTGCAGAAGCACTTGCTGAAGGTGTTAAAGATGCATTTGGCGGTTACCTTGCAGACTTTGCATTCCAGTGCACAGGTTCTCCTGTTGCTCACAGTAACATCTACAAGTTCATAAGAAACGGTGGCGGACTTTGCGAACTCGGTTTCTTCATCAACGGTGGAGATGCTACAATCAATCCTCACTTTGACATCTGTGCAAAAGAAATCACAACAGTTGGTTCATGGGTTTACACATTAAGAGACTATGCAACAACATTTGATTTCTTAAAGAGAGCGAAAGCAATCGGTATTCCGCTTTCAGAACTTATCACACATAAGTTCCCACTTGACCAGATCAATGAGGCTCATATCACAAACCTTAAGATGGAAGGTCTTAAGATAGCAATAGTAAATGAATAAAAAATTATACATATTACAGGAGGTAATGTAAAATGGCACTTGAAGCATTAGGCATGGTAGAAACAAGAGGTCTTACAGCTGCAATCGAAGCTGCAGATGCAATGGTAAAAGCTGCAGAAGTTGTACTCGTAGGAACAGAAAAAATCGGTTCAGGTCTCGTATCTGTTATCGTAAGAGGTGATGTTGGAGCTGTTAAAGCTGCAACTGAAGTTGGTGCAAACTGCGCTTCAAAACTTGGCGAACTCGTTGCAGTTCATGTAATCCCAAGACCACATTCAGATGTGGAAAAGATTTTACCAAAATTTTAATCATAGGTGATTGAAATGGCAAACACAAAAAAAACAACAACAGCTAAAGCGACACCTAAAAAGGTTGAGCCAAAGGCTGAAGTAATTAAAGAAGAAATTAAAAAAGAAGTTATAATTAAGGAGGAAAAAATTATGTCACAGGAAGCTTTAGGTATGGTAGAAACAAGAGGTCTTGTTGCAGCTATCGAAGCAGCTGATTCAATGTTAAAAGCTGCTAACGTTGTATTAGTTGGAACAGAAAAAATCGGTTCAGGTCTCGTATCAGTTATGGTAAGAGGCGATGTTGGAGCTGTTAAAGCTGCAGTTGAAGCAGGTTCTAACAATGCTGCAAGACTTGGTGAACTCGTTGCAACACACGTAATCCCAAGACCACACTCAGATGTAGAAAAAGTTTTACCTTCAATTAAATAATAATTCTTTATTTTCGTTGCGAAGGCACTTGTGCCTTCGCAACAAAAGAAGGTATAAGGAGATTTGAAATGTTAATCGGAAAAGTTGTAGGAAGTGTTGTTTCAACACGCAAGAACGAAAAATTAATAGGCAGCAAATTCCTTATCGTTGAGCCACTTAAATCAATGGCACAGAAAGAAAAAATAGTTGCGATTGATAATGTGGGAGCAGGCATCGGTGAAGTTGTACTTGTTGCAACAGGAAGCGCTGCAAGAATTGGTTGTAATCTTGATAATGCACCTGTTGATGCTGCAATCGTTGGTATCGTTGATGACGGTGCGGAACTGGAGTAATAAATGAATTTTGAACAGCTTGTTAGTCTTTTAAGAGATAAGGGCATTGCCGGAGCTGGCGGAGCAGGTTTCCCTGCTTATGCAAAGCTTAATAAAAAAGCAGACATCTTAATATTAAACTGCGCGGAATGTGAACCTCTCTTGAGAGTTCACAGACAGCTGCTTGCAAACTATGCTTATGAAATATTAAGCACCCTTGATACAGTTGCCAAAGCACTTGGCGGTATTAAAGAAATAATTGTTTGCCTTAAAGGTACATACAAAGAGGCAATAGATGCAGTTAATGCAAATTTAGATGGCTTTAAAAATGTAAGAATGCATTTCTTAGGCGAATTCTATCCCGCAGGCGATGAAATTGTTACTATCTATGAAGCAACGGGAAGAAAAGTAAAACCGGGTAAAATCCCTATTACAGAAGGGGTAATCGTTTTTAATACAGAAACAGTTTTCAATATGTACAAAGCTATTGAAGAAGATTTACCGGTTACTCACAAATATCTCACCATTGCAGGTGAGGTTAAAAAGCCTGTAACCTTTAAAGCACCAATAGGTATAACCTATTGTGAGCTTTTGAGAAAAGCAGGTGTTAATTCAGAAGATGTAGAGTTGATTGCAGGAGGCCCAATGACAGGCAGACTTGCAAACAGACTCGATGTGGTTACGAAAACAACAAATGCTATTTTGGTTTTACCAAAAAATAGCTTTGTTATTAATAAAAAACACGCAAAAGCATCAATAGATATGAAGCGTGCAATGAGCTCTTGTTGTCAGTGCAGTATGTGTACAGACCTTTGTCCAAGAAACCTTCTTGGTCATCCTATAGATCCTAAAGAGTTTATGAGAACTGCAACAACAGGGGTTACAAAAGAATTAAAACCTTTCCTTGACACAATGTTTTGTTCAGGATGTGGTGTGTGCGAAATGTTCGCATGTCCTCAGGGGTTATCACCAAGAACTCTTATAAATGCCTACAAAGGCGGTTTGAGAGCAAACGGTGTAGCAGTGCCTGAAAGAGAAGTTATGGAAACAAATAAGGCAAGATCATACAGAAAAGTTTCAATGAGCAGACTTATTCAGAGACTTGGTCTTAAAAAATATGATGTTCCTGCTCCTTTAACGGAAGAGGAAATCAAACCAAAAGAAGTTAAAATCTTCTTAAATCAGTCAATCGGAGCACCTGCTCTTGCGACTGTTAAAAAGGGCGATAAAGTTAAATGCGGCGGTGTTGTTGCCAGATTTAAAGAAGATGCTCTTTCACTTAATGTTCATTCAAGCATAGACGGAACCGTTTATGCAGTTAACGAGAAATTTATTACAATAAGGGGTTAAACAAATGGCAAAATCAATTGGTATGATAGAATATGCAACTGTTTCAACGGGCATATCTGCAACCGACACAATGCTTAAAACTGCCGAAGTGGAAGTTATTGAAGCACAGACAGTTTGTCCTGGAAAATACATAGCAATTATAACAGGCGAGCTTTCAGCAGTAAAAGCGAGTGTTGACAATGCAAAAGCACAGTTCGGTGAAAAACTTATAGATACATTTGTACTTGGTAACCCTCACGAATCTGTTATTCCTGCAATTTATGGTGCAAACAGTGTTGAAAATCCAAAAGCACTTGGAATACTTGAAACATTCTCTGTTGCATCAATGATTGTTGCGGCAGATACAGCGGCAAAAACTGCAGAAGTTGACTTAATTGAACTTCGACTTGCAAGAGGTATGTGCGGTAAATCATATATGTTAATTACAGGCTCTGTTTCAGCAGTTGCAGCTTCAATTGAAAGAGCGAAACAGACCGCAGGCGATAAGGCAATGTTCCTTGATAGTCAGGTTGTAGCAAATCCCGACATGAAATTATGGAGTTCTATCTTGTAAATTGTCCATATTGCAACTGTTTTGCTTCCTTATGTATTACAATACACTACGGTCGCAAATCAGCACAATCTGAACAATTTGATCACTAACTTGAAAGGGGAACTCGCAAATGGCAGGGAACACAGAATATAAAAACAAATTTATATCTGAAAATTATGACAGAATTTTCCTCACAGTTCCAAAAGGAACAAAGGCTCTTATTGAAGAAAGGGCAAAAAGAGAAGGGTTAAGCATAAACGGCTATATCATATCACTTCTTGACAGAGAAATGGGTATAAGCCAGAAATCAAAGAAAAACGATAAAAAAGAAATGGAAATATTTTTATTCTAAATATATACGAGGTGTACTATGGAAATCAATGAAACTTATGTAAAAGAAATAATTGAAAAAGTTCTCAAAGATGTTGAAAAAACACAACCATCTGTTTCAGATAAAAGACAGCTTGGTGTTTTTGATACAATGACAGAAGCTTTGGAAGCAGTTGAAAAGGCATATAAGCTTTTCAGAAAATATTCTGTTGCACAGAGAGAACAGATGATTTCTAAAATCAGAGAGTTAACCTTAAATGAAGCAGAAGTTATGGCAAGAATGGGTGTTGAAGAAACAAAAATGGGCAGAATTGACCATAAAGTTATCAAACATCAGCTTGTTGCAAATAAAACTCCGGGTACAGAAGACTTAAAGGCAGATGCCTGGACAGGCGATGCAGGTCTTACACTTGTTGAAATGGCACCTTATGGTGTTATCGGTAGTATCACACCTTCAACAAACCCAAGTGAAACTGTTATCTGTAACTCAATCGGTATGATTGCAGGCGGTAATGCGGTTGTATTTAACCCACATCCAAATGCTAAAAAAGTTGCAAACTATGCAGTTGACCTTGTAAACAGAGCTATTATCTCTGCAGGCGGACCTGAAAACTTAGTTGTTACAGTTAAAAATCCAACAAAGGAAAGCTCAGATGAAATGATGGCAGCTCCTTGTGTTAAAATGCTTGTTGCAACTGGCGGTCCCGGTGTTGTTAGAGCTCTCTTATCATCAGGAAAGAAAGCAATCGGCGCAGGCGCAGGTAACCCACCTGTAATCGTTGACGATACTGCAGACCTTGCAAAAGCAGGAAGAGATATTGTTCTTGGTGCAAGCTTTGATAACAACCTTCCATGTATTGCAGAAAAAGAATGTTTTGCATTTGGCAATATTGCAGATGAACTTATATATCACATGCAGCAGAACGGTGCATATTTAATCAAAGGCGAACAGATTGAACAGCTCAAGAAAGTTTGTCTTGTTGAAAAGAATGGTAAATGGGATATCAATAAAGACTGGGTAGGTAAGGATGCATCTAAATTCCTTAAAGCTATCGGCATTGATGCAGAAGCAAACCTTGTTATCTGTGAAACTGATGCAAATCATCCATTCGTTCAGGTAGAAATGATGATGCCTGTACTTGCAATTGTAAGAGTTAAGGGCATTAAAGAAGCTATTGACCTTGCAGTTCAGGCAGAACACGGATGCAGACATTCAGCACACATCCATTCAAAGAATATTGACCACTTAACAAAATTTGCTCAGGCAGTTGAAACAACAATTTTTGTTAAGAATGCACCATCTTATGCAGGTATCGGTGCAGGCGGTGAAGGTTATACAACATTCACAATCGCAGGCCCTACAGGCGAAGGTTTAACAGCGGCTCACTCATTTACAAGACAGAGACGTTGCGTTATGGTTGATGGATTGCATATTATTTAATTTTAGGAGATTGTTATGAAAGCACTTGGAATGATAGAAGTTTTCAGCTTCACAACAGCGGTTTATGTTGCAGATATTGCGGCTAAAGCGGCAGATGTTAAGGTTATTGCTTTTGACAGAAACAGACCAAAAGCAGCTGATGCACCTGCTCCACTTGTGATGATTGTTAAAATAGAAGGTAATGTTTCTGCAGTAAGAGCAGCAGTTGAAGCAGGCTCTGAATATGCAAAACAGCAGGGTAAGTTTATTGTTTCACACATTATTGCAAACCCTGCAGAAACAGTAGAAAAAATGGGATATCTTATGGATATCAACAAGGATAAATTCAATAAAAAGCTTCCTAAAAACTTTATAAACGGCGAAGAAAGCAAACAGAAGAAGTCTGCAATCGGTCTTGTTGAAGTTCAGGGTCTTGTAGCGGCAATTGAAGGTCTTGACTCAATGCTTAAGACATCAGATGTTCGTCTTATTCACACAGAAAAAAGACTTGGCGGAAGACTTGTTACTTTCGTAATTACCGGTTCAGTTTCAGCAGTTAAAGCGGCAGTTGAAAACGGTGTTGCTTCTGCATCTGCACTTGGCGCAGTTTACGGAAATGAAGTTATCGCAAATCCTCACGACGAAATTATTAAGTTCTTCGACTTCGGGGGTGAAGAATAATGTACGATGTTGAAGCTATCAAAAATGCAGTTATAAATGCTCTTAAAAGTGCAGAAATGAATAATCCTGCAAACAACGAAATCAAGGTTGGTGTATCACAAAGACACATTCACCTTTCAAGAGAGCATCTTGATATACTTTTTGGTAAAGGCTACGAGCTTACAGTTAAAAAAGTGCTTATGGGCAGAGAATATGCATCAGAAGAATGTGTAACACTTGTTGGTCCATCACTTAAATCAATAGAAAAAGTAAGAGTTTTAGGACCTGTAAGACCTAAAACACAGGTTGAAATCTCAAAAACAGATACATTTATCTTAAAGGTTTCTCCACCGGTAAGACCATCAGGTAATGTTGAAGGTTCAGAAAGAATTGTTATCGTCGGACCTAAAGGCTCTGTATATTTAAATGAAGGTGTTATTATTGCAAACAGACACATTCACTTAAATCCTGAATATGCAAATACTCACGGAATTAAAGACAACGATTATGTTGATGTTATGGTTGAAGGTATTAAACCAACAAAGTTCTATGATGTTCAGGTTCGTGTAAGAGATGACTTTAACACAGAAATGCATATTGATACAGATGATGCTAATTCAGCCGGCATTAAGAATGGTTCTGTTGTAAAGATTATTAAGAAATAATTTATGGGGTGAACGATGTTCGCGTTAGAAAGACAAAAAAAGATACTTGAAATTTTAGATGCCGAAGGTTCTGTTCAGGTAAGCAAATTAAGCACAGTTTTGGATGTAACAGAAGAAACTGTTCGCCGTGATCTTGAAAAGCTTGAAAAACAGGAATGTTTAACAAGAACTCACGGCGGTGCTATTCCTATTGATGAATCAAGTTACGAACTTTCTCTTGAAAAGAGAAAACATACAAATTCTGAAACAAAAGAAAAACTTGCACTTGAAGCAATCAAACATGTTGCAAGTGGTGACACTATTTTTCTTGATGCTTCCACAACCACATTTTATATGGCAAAAGAGCTCAAGAAATTAAAGAATGTTACAGTTATTACAAACTCTATCAGAATTATAGACGAGCTTGCAGGATATGAGAATATAAAGCTTATTTCTGTAGGCGGTAAGGTTAGCACAAACCAGTCTTTTGTGGGTACAATATCAGAGGACATTATAAAAGAATATTTCTTTGCAAGTAAAGTTTTCTTTTCAAGCAAAGGTGTAACAGAAGATGTTGGAATACTTGAAAGCAACGAGCTTGAATGTGGAATAAAGCAGAAAATGATTGAAAATTCTTCAAAGAGATATTATCTCTGCGATAAATCAAAAATTGGTAGAGTAGGCTTTGTAAAGCTTTGCAGTTTTGATAAAATTAACACAATCATAACCGATGCAGAACTTGACTCATCCTTCAAAGCAAAACTTGACGAATTAAAAGTAGATATAATTAAAATTTAACAGGTGCATAGCGCCTGTTTTTTGTTGAAAAAATGCAAAAGTTATGATAAAATATTAATAAAACCCGGAGGTGCTGATCATGTCAAAGAACAATTCATACATACAGATGTTGAAATTTACTCTGTTTTCAATTTCGGCAGGAATTATACAGGTGGCTTCTTTCGCTTTGTTTAACGATGTATTTAAATGGATATACTGGCCGGCATATTTAACATCGCTTATACTTTCCATAGTGTGGAACTTCACATTTAACAGAAGATATACTTTTAAATCTGCAGTAAATGTTCCTGTTGCAATGCTTAAACTGTTTGGTTTTTATGCGGTATTTACACCGCTTTCAACCTGGCTTGGACATTTGGCGGAAACTGTTGGAATAAACGATTATATCATACTTATAGTAACAATGCTTTCAAACTTTGTTCTTGAGTTCCTTTTCTCAAAATTTGTGATATATAGAAATCAGGAAAATACGTATAAAAAAAGCAACTGAAATAATTTCAGTTGCTTTTTAATTTTTTGTTAGTTATCTCTGTACTCTACCTGAACCGTCGCCGCCAACTAAAGCTTCAACATCTTTTCTTGAAACAAGGTTAAAGTCGCCAGGAATTGTGTGTTTGAGTGCTGATGCAGCAACACCGAATTCAAGAGCATCTTTGAAGTTTTTGCCATCAAGGAAACCACAGATTGTACCGCCTGCAAAGCTGTCGCCACCGCCAACTCTGTCAACGATAGGAGCAATTCTGTATTCTCTTGAGTGGTAGAATTCTTTTGTATCTCTTGAGTAGATACAAGCTGACCAACCGTTATCTGAAGCAGAGTTTGAAACTCTGAGTGATGAAATTACATATTCAAAGTTGAATTTAGCAACCATCTGTTCAAAAATATCTTTGTAACCTGCAAGTTCGAGTTCGCCTGATGTTACATCTGTGTTACCAGGTTTGAAGCCGAGAACTTTTTCAGCATCTTCTTCGTTGCCGATGCAAACGTCAACATACTGCATAAGATTTGTCATAACCTTCTGAGCTTTTTCGCTTGACCAGAGTTTTTTTCTGAAGTTAAGGTCAACAGAAACTTTAACGCCTTTAGCTTTTGCAGCTTTTAATGCAGCTTCTGTAAGTTCTGCAGCAGCATCTGAAACTGCAGGAGTAATACCTGTGAAGTGGAACCAGTCGCAACCTTCAAAAATTGCATCAAAATCAAAATCTTCTGCTTTAGCAGTTGAAATTGAAGAGTGAGCTCTGTCGTAAACAACATTTGAAGCTCTCATTGCAGCACCTGTTTCTAAGAAATAGATACCGAGTCTTTCGCCGCCTTTAGCGATGTGTTTTGTTTCAACATTCATTTTTCTTAATGCTGCAACTGCACATTCACCGATTGGGTTTTCAGGAACTTTTGTTACAAATTCAGCGTCGTGGCCATAGTTTGCAAGTGAAACTGCAACGTTAGCTTCGCCACCACCGTAGCAAACATCAAATTCGTCTGCCTGAATAAATTTTTCATTACCTGGTGTTGAAAGTCTGAGCATAATTTCGCCCATTGTTACTATTTTCATATTCTTAATCTCCTTTATTTAGATTCAATAAGGTGAATACCGAAACCGCCGATATCTTCCTTAATGTAAATGAATTTTCTTGAACCGTCTGCATTATATGTAGCAGATTCTTCATCAAACTGAACACCTTTTGAAGAAAGGTGGTAAACAGCTCTGTCAACGCTTGTTGTTGAGATAGCGATATGACCGCATTTACCTCTGCCCATTGATTTCATAATTTCAAATTCTGAACCTGTGAAGATGCTCTTTTCACCATCTTTTGTTATAGGCATACCTGTAACAAGTGAAAGCATATCTGCAACTTTTTTAGCTTCTTCAGCATTTTCTGAATTGATACCGATGTGAGCAATCTTAAAGCCAAGCATTGTTTTAACTGCTTCTTTTGTAAGCTCTGTAATCTTGTCCCACTGTTCGTTTTCGATATAGTCTTCTTTAACCATAAAGCTTCCGCCACAAGCTAAAATCTTTTTGTTTGTGATGTAGCTTAAAAGGTTAGAAGCATCAATTCCGCCTGTAGGAATAAATTTAAGGTTTCCGTATGGAGCAGAAAGAGCTTTGATTTTTGCAATACCGCCGCTCTGTTCAGCAGGGAAGAATTTAACAACTTTAAGTCCGAGTTCTAAAGCTGCTTCGATTTCTGTTGGTGATGTGCAACCTGGTGTTGGGATAATGTCGTTTTCAAGACACCAAGAAACAACTTTTGGGTTAAAGCCAGGGCTTACGATAAATTTAGCACCTGCTTCTTTAGCTCTTTTAGCCTGATCTATTGTAAGAACTGTACCTGCACCAACAAGCATATCAGGGAAAGCCTCTGCAACTGCTTTGATTGAAGCTTCTGCAGCATCTGTTCTGAATGTGATTTCAGCGATTGGAAGACCACCGTCAATCAATGCTTTTGCAAGAGGTACTGCTTTGTTTACATCTGTAATTTTAATTACAGGAACAATACCGATATCTGAGATTTGTTTTAACATATCCATATTTTTCTCTCCTTAAAAATAAATTATATTTATTAAATTATATCACTCCGAATAGCGATTGTCAATTATAAAGGCGTTTAATTGTGTAAAAGAACGTTTAAAAATTTCACAAAAATTACATAGGAAAAAAGAGAATGGTGTGATATAATAAATATGAGGTGATATGATGTATAAGATTCTTATTGTTGACGATGAAGAAAGAATAAGAGATATTATAAAAGAATACCTTGATTTTGAGGGCTATACATACGACGAGGCATCGGACGGAATGGAAGCAATAGAGAAAATTAAAAATAATGAATACAGTGTTGTTGTTTTAGATATTATGATGCCTAAAGTAGACGGATTTACTGTTGTAAGAGAAGTGAGAAAGTTTTCTCAGGTGCCCGTTATTATGCTGAGTGCAAGAGGAGAAGAGTATGATAAGTTGTTTGGCTTTGAAATGGGTGTTGATGATTATATAACAAAGCCTTTCAGCCCCAAAGAACTTGTTGCAAGAGTTAAAGCTATTTTAAAAAGAAGCGGTGCTCTTGCTGAAAAACAGGGGGTTTTAAAAATTCCCGGAATTGAAATAGATGAAACGGGCAGAAAGGTTTTAGTTGACGGAAAACAGATAACATTAACTCCTAAAGAATTTGATATTCTTGTTTACCTTGTGAAAAACAAAGGCATAGTTCTTTCGAGAGAAAAGATTTTAAGCACAATATGGGGCTATGAATTTTTTGGTGATGACAGAACTGTTGATACCCATATAAAGATGCTCCGAAACAGTATAGAACCATACAGAAACTACATTAAAACTATATGGAGTATCGGATACAAGCTGGAGGTAGAAGACGATGCATAAATCCATAAAATTCAAGACATGGTTTTATATGATAGGTGTAGTTTCGGTTATCCTTGTTATTATGTGGCTTCTTGGCATAGTTTTTCTGCAGAATTTTTACGAATTTACAAAAGAGCTTGATGTTAAAGAGGTTCAGGTTGAAATCGTGAAAATTCTTTCAGATGGTGATGTTGTCGAGAACTACGAGAAAATCTTTGAATTAAGTAGAGAAAATGACCTTTTTGTAGAAGTTTTTGACAGTGATGGGAAAATGATTATTTCACCCTATATGTTTTTTAACAACGGCGAAAATCCAATGAGAATCAATTTTGCCAATATGATGTCTTCAATAGTGGCAACAAGTGCGGTTAAAGAAATGGTGCAGACAGGTGAAACCTCAAAGGTTGTAAGAGTTGAGCCTAAAGAAGGAATGCCTAAAAACAGCCGTGAAAATGCCATAATGCTTATAAATAAATTCAATTCAGATGGTAAAGTTTATTATGCGGCGTCAAGAACATCGCTTGTGCCTGTTCAGTCCACTGCAGATATTGTGGGCAGACTTTTTATGATTATAATGATAGCGGTTCTTGTTGTTTCTCTGGTTATGTCTTTTATCTTCTCAAACTCAATAACAAAGCCTATAAGAAGACTGTCAACTGCGGCAAAAGAAGTTGCATCAGGCAATTACAACATAAAAGTTCCGGTTGACAGTGTGGACGAGCTTGGAATACTTACAAGGGATTTCAACGAGATGACAAAGGAACTGGGTAAGGTTGACAATATAAGAAAAGACCTTATTGCAAATGTTTCCCACGAGCTTCGGACTCCTCTTACTATGATAAAGGGGTATGCGGAAACAATCCGTGACCTTTCGGGCGAAATTCCTGAAAAAAGAGAAAAACAACTTGGAATTATAATAGATGAAACAGACAGACTGTCTTCACTTATAACCAATATGCTTGATCTTTCAAGACTTCAGTCAGATAAGCTTGATTTTGAATTTGAAAGATTTGACCTGACAAAGATGCTTAAAAAACTTATGGAAAGATATGAAATTTATAAAGAACAAGGCTTTGAATTTAATTTAAACATAGCAGAAAATGTTGAAACAACCGGTGATTATGCAAGGCTTGAGCAGGTTGTGTGCAACCTTGTTGACAATGCCATAAATCACAGCATAGATACACAGGTGATTGATATCACATTAACAGAAAAAGGTATACTTAATGTGCGTAACTTCGGTGATGTAATAGAAGAAGAGAACATAAGACACATCTGGGACAGATACTATAAGATTGACAAAAGCGGAAGAAGAAGAGTAACGGGAACAGGCATTGGTCTTTCCATAGTTAAAGAAATTCTCAATGCACACAAATTTGCATACGGTGTAACATCTGATAAAACAAACGGAACAAATTTCTGGGTAGACTTTAAAACCACTTGATTTCAAGTGGTTTTTTTGCTATACTACACAGGAAAAGAAGGTGCATTTATGAAAACATACAATGTTGCCGTAATAGGTTGTGGTGTTATTGTCCCCAATCATTTGTATGCAATAGAAAAGCTTGATGGTCTTAATCTTGTTGCGGTTTGTGACATTGATGAAGAAAAAGCAAAAAACATTGCAGAAAAATATGGCGTTAAATATTATACAGATTATAAACAAATGGCAGAAAATGAACAGCTTGACGGTGTTCATATCTGTCTGCCTCATTATCTGCATAAAGAAGTAACCGTTTATTTCCTTGAAAAGAATATTCAGGTTTTATGCGAAAAACCAATGGCAATAAATTCTGCAGACGGTCAGGAAATGATTGAAGCAGCTGAAAAATATTCCACCAGAATGGATATCATTTTCCAAACAAGAGTTGGCTCCGCGGCAAAAACTGTATTTGAAACTATCAAAAGCGGAAAAATGGGGAAGGTGCAAAAGATTTTTGCTCAGGTGAAATGGAAGAGAGGCAAAGAATATTACAATAACGGAAAATGGAGAGGTATTCTTGAACAGGCAGGAGGGGGAAGCCTTATAAATCAGGCAATTCACACGCTTGACATTGCAAGACTTATGGCAGACTCAGAGATAAAAAATGTATCTTCCCAGATTGCAAATCTTAATCATGCTTATATTGAGGTGGAAGATACTGTTAATGCCGTTGTAACTTTTGAAAGCGGAGCGGTTTTAACTTTCTACAGTACTAACAATAATTTTGAAAGTGAACTACCTTCAATAAAAGCTATCTGCGAAAATGGCGTAATTGAATTAACGGGTTCAGATGCAGTTATCACATTAAATGACGGAACTGTTATTAAAAATGACAGAGATAAAGAAACCTTCTTTGGTGTGAAAGAAGAGTATGGCACAAGCCATATAGCTCAGGTACATCGTTTTTATTTCGGGAGTGATGACGAAATAAAGAAAAATGTGGAAGAAGCTTTGAAAATACAGAAATTAATAGATAAAATATACGAGAGCAGGGTGTAAATCCTGCTCTTTATTTATATAGAAGAAAAAACTTTTTCCTACTATATAAAAGAAAATTGTTGACAGAATTGAAAAAAGAGTCTATTATAGAATAGCTATATTGGGGGTGTAATCGCTGGAAAGAATTGAAAGCACGGCAAATCCTTTTATAAAGGAACTTAAAAAACTGAAAAATAAATCAGACAGATACGAAAAGGGACTTTACCTTGTTGAGGGCGAAAACTGTGTAAGTGAACTTATTTCATTTAAGCCACAGCTTGTTGACTGTCTGCTTTTTACCGAAAAATATCAGGGTATGTTCAAAGGCTTTAAAGAATATTTTGTATCACAACGCATAATGGAAAGTCTTTGCGACACAAAAACACCACAGGGAATAGTTGCAGTATGCAGAATGGAAAATGAATTCAAAAATGCTGCAGATGTATGTGTTTATCTTGATAATGTAAAAGACCCCGGAAATGTGGGTACAATCATAAGAACTGCAGATGCGGCGGCAATAGAAACAGTTATTTTATCAAAAGAATGTGCAGATCTTTATAATTCAAAAACCGTTCGTTCCACAATGGGCTCAATGTTTCATATTGATGTTGTTTATGAAGATGAATATCTTTCAAAGCTAAAGCAACTTAAAAATGAAGGATATACAGTTTTAACAGGAAGTCTTCAGGCAGAAAAATCTCTTTATGACTATGATTTTTCTAAAAAAACTGTTATCTGCATAGGAAATGAAGCGCACGGTATTTCGGACGAATTGTATGAACTTGGTACAGAAAATATAATAATTCCTATGCCCGGTAATGCGGAAAGCTTAAATGCCGGTGTTGCAGGCTCTATCATAATGTATGAGGCGGTAAGGCAGAAAAATGGATAAGTTTTTATATGATATATGGCTTACATCTTGCGTTATGGGAAATCCGTCTTATGCAAACGCGGCTCTTGAGCAGTATCCGACTGCAAAGCTTGTTTATGAAAACAGAGAAAAGCTTCCGCAAAATATTGCAGAAAAGCTTGATACTTTTTCTTTAAGAGACGCAGAAGATGTAATAAAACAATGCAAAGCAAATAATATAGAGATAATAGATAGAGAAAGCGAGTTTTATCCGGAGTATTTGCAAAACAGTGATATTGCACCTCATATTTTATATATGCTTGGTAACAAAGAACTGTTTAAAAGGCCGCTTATTTCCATAACAGGCTCAAGGCGTGCCAACTTTGACGGTAAAGAAAATGCAAGAAAATTTTCGCAGTCCTTATCTTTGGTAGGTCTTGGAGTTGTAACAGGTTTTGCAGACGGCATTGAAGAGGAAGTTATACGCTCGGTAAAAGATGTAATAACAATAATGCCCTGCGGAATTTTAAATCCTTATCCCAAAACACATTCAAGGCTTATAAAAGAAGTTGTTAAAAACGGAGGACTTGTTGTTTCACCGTTTATGCCAAAACTTTCTGCATATAAATGGAACTTCAGATTCAGAAACAGAATTCTTGCGGCAATATCCCAAAGTACCCTGATTGTTCAGGCGTGCGAAGGCAGTGCCACAAATATGACCTTTGGTTTTTGTGCAGATTATTCAAGAACCTGTTATGCAATACCGGGTCCTATAAATGATAAGTATTACACAAGTACAAACGAATATCTTAAAATGGGTGCATTGCTTGTTACAAGTCCTGTTGACATAATCAACGATTACGGAATTAATACACAGACAGAAAGCACTCAAAAGGAAACAAAAGAGTATAATTTCAATGAAAATCAGCAAAAGATAATTGAAGTGCTCAGAGAAAAGTCTTTAAGCTGTGATGGGATTTGTATTGAAACAGGGCTTGACACAGGAACGGTCCTGACCGAAATTCTTATGCTTGAGCTTGAAGATGTGGTTGTACGACTTGATGATGATAAAATTAATTTGATTATAAAGGAGTAATTTATGGCTAAATATCTTGTAGTAGTTGAGTCTCCATCAAAGGCCAACACCATAAAAAAATATTTAGGTAAGGATTATAAGGTTGTGGCTTCTATGGGACACATTGTAGACCTTCCCAAGAGCCAGCTTGGAGTTGAAATAGAAAACAATTTCAAACCAAAATATATAACCATAAGAGGAAAAGGCGAACTTTTAACAAAGCTTAAAAAAGAAGCAAAAAATGCAAATAAAGTATATCTCGCAACTGACCCTGACCGTGAAGGTGAAGCTATCAGCTGGCATATTGCAACTGCTTTGGAGCTTGATGAAAAGGCGAAGAACAGAATAACATTCAATGAAATTACAAAAACAGCCGTTAAAGAAAGCTTAAAATCTGCAAGAGAGCTTGATATGGACCTTGTTGATGCTCAGCAGGCAAGACGAGTTCTTGACAGAGTTGTTGGTTATAAAATAAGTCCGCTTTTGTGGAAGAATGTTAAAAAAGGCTTAAGTGCAGGCAGAGTTCAGTCTGTTGTAACAAAGCTTATATGTGACAGAGAAGAAGAAATCGAAAAGTTTATTCCTGTTGAATACTGGACAATTTCTGCCCAGCTTAAAAAGGGAAAAGAAAAGTTTGAAGCAAAGTTCTTTGGTAATTCAAAGGGCAAGCTTGATATATCATCAGAAGCAGAAGCAAATAAGATTTTAGATACAGTAAACAACAATCCTTTTGTTGTTACAGAGGTTAAGGATGCGGAAAAAGAAAGACATCCTGCACCACCTTTTACAACATCAACACTTCAGCAGGAAGCTTCAAGAAAGCTTGGCTTTGTTACTAAGAGAACCATGTCTGTTGCACAGGGGCTTTATGAAGGTGTGGAAATCAAAGGTCACGGCAGTGTTGGTCTTATCACATATATGAGAACAGACTCACTTCGTATTTCTCACGAAGCAGGTGTTGCGGCAAAGGCATATCTTTCAGAGAATTTTGAAAAGGCATATATTCCTTCATATATGCCACAGTATAAAACAAAGAAAAATGCACAGGACGCTCACGAAGCTATCAGACCTACAGATGTATTTTTAACTCCTGCAATCGTTAAAGATTCATTAAAGCCTGAACAGTATAAGCTTTATAAACTCATCTGGGAAAGATTTGTTGCAAGCCAGATGACAAGTGCGGTTTATGATACATCAAATGCAGTTATAAATGCAGGCGAATATGTATTTAAAGCAAGCGGTTCAAGATTGAAATTTGCAGGCTTTACAAAGATTTACGAAGAAGGCACAGATGAGGTTAAAGATAAGGAAAGCAAGCTTCCACAGCTTGATGCGGGTGAAACTTTAGAAGTTAAAGAAATTACACCAAAACAGAACTTCACAGCACCACCTTCAAGATATACAGAAGCGTCTTTAATCAAAACAATGGAAGAAAACGGTGTGGGCAGACCAAGTACCTATGCACCTACTCTTTCCACAATCCTTGACAGAGGATATGTTGTAAAAGAACAGAAGAGCTTAAAACCAACCGACCTTGGTAAAATCGTTAACGAAAAAATGGTTAAGCACTTTGAAAATATAGTTGATATTGACTTTACTGCAAAAATGGAAAACGAGCTTGACTCTGTAGAAGAAGGCAAGAGCTGGACAGAAATTATGGCAAACTTCTACAAGGGCTTTGAAGAAAGCCTTAATGCTGCCGAAAACGGTATGGAAAAAGTTAAGCTTGAAGATGAAGAATCAGATGTTGTCTGCGAAAAATGCGGAAGAATGATGGTTATAAAGCAAGGCAGATTCGGTAAGTTTTTAGCTTGCCCGGGTTTTCCTGCCTGCAGAAACACAAAAACAATCGCAAAAGAAACAGGTGTTAACTGTCCTAAATGTGGTGGTATGATTTTAGAGAAAAAATCACAAAAGGGCAAAAAATATTATGGTTGCGAAAACAACCCAACCTGTGATTTTATGCTTTGGGGCGAACCACAGACAGAAAAATGTCCTAAATGCGGAAGCGTTCTTGAAAAAGGAAGCTTCAGAGGTCCTAAAAAGATAAAATGTATTAATAAAGACTGCGACTTTGAGAGAGGAGCAACTAAAAAGTGACAGTAACGGTTATAGGTGCAGGACTTGCAGGTTGTGAATGTGCTTTAGCACTTGCGAAAAAGGGAATAAAAGTTAAGCTTTATGAAATGAAGCCTGAAAAGTATTCTCCTGCACACAAGCTTTCAACATTTGCGGAGCTTGTTTGCTCAAACTCATTAAGAGGTGCAGGACTTGAAAATGCACCCGGGCTTTTAAAAGAAGAAATGAGAAGACTTGGCTCAATTGTTTGTGAGGCGGCAGATGCAGTTAAAGTACCTGCAGGCGGAGCATTGGCGGTTGACAGAGAAAAGTTTTCACAGTATATAACAGACAAAGTTAAAGAAAACGAAAATATAGAAATAATCTATGGCGAAGTTGATAAAATCCCTGAAGATGGTTATGTTGTTATAGCATCAGGCCCTCTTACATCTGACAAGCTTTCAGAAGAAATAAGAAAGCTTATCGGTGAAGATTATCTTCATTTCTTTGATGCGGCGGCACCTGTTGTAACAAGGGAAAGTGTTGATTTTGACAGTGCTTTTATGGCATCAAGATATGACAAGGGAGAAGCGGATTATATTAACTGTCCGATGGATAAAGAAGAATACGAAACTTTTTACAATGAACTTATAAATGCAGAGTGTGCAGAGCTTAAAGAGTTTGAAAACCATAAGGTTTTTGAAGGATGTATGCCTGTTGAGGTTATGGCTAAAAGGGGAGAAAAAACACTTCTTTTCGGTCCTTTAAAGCCTGTTGGTTTAAAAGACCCACGCTCTGATAAAGAACACTATGCAGTTGTTCAGTTAAGACAGGACAATAAAGAAAAAACTCTTTACAACATAGTAGGCTTTCAGACACACTTGAAGTTCCCTGAACAAAAGAGAGTTTTCGGTCTTATCCCTGCACTTAAAAATGCAGAGTATGTAAGATATGGTGTAATGCACAGAAACACATTCTTAAATTCACCTAAGCTTCTTGATAACAGTTACAGACTTAAAAAGAACAATAATATTTTCTTTGCAGGGCAGATAACAGGGGTTGAAGGATATGTGGAATCTGCCGCATCAGGTCTTGCGGTTGGAATTTATCTTTCACAGATAATCGAAAAGGGAAGTAGCGATGTTTTTTCAAGAAAAACTGCAATGGGTGCTCTTTCAAGATATGTTTCGGACGAAACGGTTGTAAACTTTCAGCCTATGAATATAAACTTTGGAATTATAGATTCTCTTGAATACAGAGTTAAAGGTAAAAAAGAAAAAAATACTGCGATTTCAATGCGTGCATTAGAGGAAATTGACAGATGGAAGGAAGAAAACAAATGGTAAGAGAAGATTTGAGAAATATAGCAATTATCGCTCACGTTGACCACGGTAAAACAACTCTTGTTGACGAAATGTTGAAGCAGGGTGGTACTTTCAGAGAAAATCAGGTTGTTGAAGACAGAGTTATGGACTCAAACGACCTTGAAAGAGAAAGAGGTATCACAATTCTTGCGAAGAACACATCTGTTTATTATAAAGATGTTAAAATCAATGTTGTAGACACCCCTGGTCACGCAGATTTCGGTGGTGAAGTTGAGCGTGTACTTAAAATGGTAGACGGCGTTATTCTTCTTGTTGACGCTGCAGAAGGTCCTATGCCACAGACAAGATTTGTTCTTCAGAAGGCATTGGAACTTGGTCACAGACTTATTGTTGCAATCAATAAAATAGACAAGCCTGATGCAAGACTTGACGAAGTTGAAAACGAAGTTTTAGAGCTTCTTTTAGAGCTTGATGCAACAGATGAACAGCTTGACAGCCCAATACTTTTCTGTTCAGGCCGAGATGGTACTGCAAGCTATTCACCTGAAGTTAAGGGTGAAAACCTTGTTCCGCTTTTTGATAAAATTTTAGACCAGATTCCTGCACCTGAAGGTGATATGGAAGGTGATATGCAGGTACTTGTTTCTTCTATCGACTATAACGAATATGTGGGAAGAATCGGTATCGGCAGAGTTGAAAGAGGAACAATCAGACAGAATCAGGAAGTTATGATTTGTGACTATCACAATCAGACACAGCCATATAAAAGCAAAGTAGTAAACCTTTATCAGATTGAAGGTTTAACAAGAACACCTGTATCAACTGCAAGCGTTGGTGATATTGTATGTTTTTCAGGTGTTGGCGATATTACAATCGGTAACACTCTTTGCGATACATCTAATGTTGAGCCTCTTCCATTCGTGAAAATCAGTGAACCTACTGTTGAAATGACTTTTGCGGTAAACGACAGTCCTTTTGCAGGCAAGGAAGGTAAGTTTGTTACATCAAGACAGTTAAGAGACAGACTTTTCAGAGAACTTTTAAAAGATGTTTCTTTAAGAGTTGAAGAAGGGGATACAACAGATAGCTTTGCAGTTTGCGGAAGAGGTGAAATGCACCTTTCTATCTTAATTGAAACAATGAGAAGAGAAGGTTATGAATTCTCTGTTTCAACACCAAAAGTTTTATATAAGGAAATTGACGGTGTTAAATGTGAGCCTATCGAAAGAGTTGTAATTGATGTTCCTGATGAATCAGTTGGTGCAGTTATGGGTAAGCTTGGAACAAGAAAATCAGAGCTTGTTTCAATGGAACCTAAAGGCACAAGAACAAGACTTGAATTCTTAATCCCTTCAAGAGGTTTGTTTGGTTACAAAAATGAATTTTTAACAGATACAAAGGGTGAAGGTATTATGAACACACTCTTTGACAGTTATAAGCCATATAAAGGAGACATTCCTTCGCGTTCAACCGGTTCACTTGTTGCATTTGAATCAGGGGAAGCGGTAACTTACGGTCTTTACAATGCACAGGAAAGAGGAACACTCTTCATCGGTGCAGGTGTACCTGTATATGAAGGTATGGTTGTTGGCGAATCACCAAAGGCTGATGATATAAATGTTAATGTGTGCAAGAAAAAACACTTAACAAACACCCGTTCATCAGGTGCAGACGATGCACTTCGTCTTATTCCGCCAAAGGTTATGAGCCTTGAAGAAGCTATTGAATTTATAGCGGCAGATGAGCTTATTGAAGTAACACCGGAAAATATAAGAATAAGAAAGAAAATACTTGATAACGGCCTTCGTGCTAAAAACAGGAGTAAAAGCTTATGAGAATGAGAAAAAAGAAAAACAGAGACTCACGCTTTCAGGCGTGCAGTCATCTGCATATAGCTCAGCCTGAATTAAACAAGGGCAAATGGAATGAGGTTTTCGGAAACGAAAACAAAATCCGTCTTGAAATAGGCTGCGGTAAGGGTGATTTTATAACTGCCCTTGCACAAAGAGAGCCTGATGTAAACTTTATTGCTATAGAAAAGTGTATGGATGTTATTATACTTGCAATGGAAAAGGTACAGAGGGCAGAAATTAAGAATGTAAGATTTATGTGGGCAGATGCGGCAAATCTTCTTGAGGTTTTTGAAGAAAATGAGATTGATACAATTTATCTTAATTTTTCAGACCCCTGGAAGAAAGTAAAGCAGGCAAAAAGGCGTCTTACATACAGAACCTTCCTTGCTATATATAATAAAATCTTAAAGCCTGAGGGCTATGTTGAATTTAAAACAGACAACAGACCGCTTTTTGATTTTTCATTGGAAGAGTTTGAGCTTTACGGTGCTGAAATAGACCAACTCACCTTTGATTTGCACAATAGTGAATACAATGAAGGAAACATACAGACAGAGTACGAAAGAAACTTTTCAGCAAAGGGATTTCCTATAAACCGATGCAGACTTAAATTCTCAGACTGTTAAATTTTCGCCATACCGCAAGCACATTTTATGTGCTTGCTTTTTTTGCGGACGAAACCTCTCACAGCGTCAAAAGTAAAACTTTTATTCATAAGATAACAGAATTGTTATCTTGTCTTCGATAGAGCCACTACGGTTATATTTCAAGATGTCAATTAATTTTAATTATTACAGATAATTGAAATATGAGAATGTATATGGTAAAATATAGTAGTCTTAATATCATAAAAATCAATTTAAGGAGGACTTGGAATGAAAAGAAAAATTTTATGGGTTGTGTCAGTAATAATGGTAGTTATTGGCATATCTACTTCGGTAGTATTTGCAAAAACATTTGTATCTAATTGGGAACAATCTATGTTAAATAGTGGATATTCTCAATATGATGTTAATGCAATTCAGACAATCAGGCACTTTACTGGTAAAGATTCATTGTTAATTCGGGTTAAATATGCAAAGCTTGAGGATTGGGACAAAGTTATAGAGGCATACGGGGTAAGAAAAACAGATTTTGATTCATATATGAAATCGCTCGAAAAATATAAGGAAAGCATTAAAATTCCCGATAAAATATATGACGAGATGAAAAAAACGGGTATGTCCGAAAAAGAGTGTAAAGAACTTGCAAGAAAAGCATTTAATGAAAAGATTGATATTAAGACAGCATGGGAAGCTAAGTCTGTTGGTAAAACACCAAATGATATAGCAAAAGAAAATAGACAGAAATCACAAGAAAAAGCACAGACAGTAAACGATTTTACATTTGGTAAAATAAGTAAAGAAGAATATTATAAAAAGATGAAACAATATGATGCTAATATGACGGAAAAGGAAATGGAACAAATTGCAGAAAAAGATAAACAACAATGGACAGAGATAATGATAAATACAAGCGGAATAACTCAGGACGAAATTGACGCTGCAAAGAAAATGGGAATGAAAGATGTTATTGAGATTTGCAAGCTTAAAAACGCAGAAAAAATAACAGAAATCAAATTTGATGATATGGTTAAATCTTATAAAAAAGGCACTAATGTTGATGACTATATTAAGAAAAACATCAGTAGTCAAAAAATAGAGAAAAACAGAGCAAAAGTTAGAAATAATAAATGATACAGGTGGTGATTGATTAGTGAAAAAGTTATTATTATTTATATTTATTGCAGCCTCACTTTTAATGCCTGTCTTGGTAAATGCTGATGAAGTTTCACGATTGGCAGATGATTATAATAATTTATACTATCCAAAGTCTATATATAACGACGGTATAAATTTTGCACCACAGACGCAAAATCAATCTGTTTATGTTAATACTGCAACAGGAAGTGTAAATGTTCTGCAGACAGATGTAACTCTTCCGGGCAGAAACGGTTTTGATTTAAGTATTTCAAGAATGTACAACTCGTCAAATGCATTTCTTTATGATCCGCAGATTGTATACAATGAGCAGGAAGATGTCCCTGAAGTTTACTATATGATTTACGGAGTTAAAAGAACCTTTAAGTTTTACACAGACAGTACTTTTGAAACAATAGATGGTGTTATGACCTGTCTGAAACCATCTTTTTTTGATTATCTTGAGACAAAAAATGCAGAATGGATGGTGCGAAATTCATCCTTGTATGAGTTTGAATATAGTTCGGAACAGGAATTTGATGAAACACTGCTTTTTAGTTCAGAAGCGGAAGCAAATGCGGCAATAACTGAATTGGAAGCTACATTATGGCAAATAGAGGCAGACTTTCCTTATGATAATACAGTTGAATATAAGGTAGATTATTACAGTTTCGTCATATGTGAAGTTGGTCATGAAACTGAAATATATGAAGCAGAGGACAGCCTTAACCAAGATACAGGAACAGAAAGATATTCAATGCTTGGTACAGGCTGGGAATTCACATTCCCCTATGTAGAGGTAAGATATGGATATGATGATATTTATGAGTATCTGCATTTGGGGGAAAAGGGTGTATGGCAGATAGATTTTTCCAATGGAGGAAGCAACAATCTGGTAGGCTACAGCCTTAACGATATTGTTTTAAACGAAGACAACTCTGTTACTCATAACGGAAAGACAAGTAAATATTGCGTTACGGAGAAGAATGGAACAAAGCATTATTTTGCATCTGACGGACGATTGTTAATCAAGCAAGACCGCTACGGAAATCAAATAAAATTTTATTGCAGTACCAGAAGGTATATAAATGCATGGGGAAATGTTCAACAATATCCTTATATAACAAAAATAGTAGATACAATGGGAAGAGAGATTGTTTTTACAACGGAAAATGATGCAGATTTAGAATATATAAAATATTTAAAAATAACAATCAGCGACCCCGTAGATACCAACGATGTAAAAGTGTATTCCTATCGTCTGGAATTACTATCCTCAGATGATTTACCATTGTCAGGAAACCCACAATATTCATACTTAGACGGAGAAGAATGGGTCTTAGTTTCGGTATCTGATCCTGAATTGAATTCAGATAATTATTCGTATGATTATGAAAAGACAAAACACTCATTTTTGGACAGAAACAGAGCATTTTATGACGATTTTAAGGACAATGCAGATTATAATTTAGGCAACTCTTATATTACCAAAAATGATTTTCTTAACTTTGTGGGTAAATATAATTGTGTTGCATTGTTAAAAGAAATAAAAGGTACAAACAAAAAATGGTATTACTTTGAATATTCTCCTTTTGTAAAAAGCTGTACAACTGACGGCTCTATGCTTTTTTACAAAGCTTATGAAAGTCACGAAGAGCAGGTAAAGGGTTACGACAACATATCATCAGATATGAACAAAAAAACATATCATTATGATACCAATGATGTTGGAGAATACGATGGTTATCCGTTTTACAAGAGGGAGGAATACATAGGAGATTCGTATAATTATGAAGTAATAGTAAATGACAAAGGCATAGATAGCGGAAAAACCGCAAGTGAAATATATCATTTCAGATATTCAGGTATTAACGATAATAAAACAATACTGGTAAAGGACCATACTTCTCAGGGAACCGACCATAAGATTGTAACCAATAATACCTATGATGCAAACACTTTACTTCTTACTGCTACATCGGTAAAAAATTATTCTGCATCAAATAACAGTAATTATATGACAGTTACTAATTCATATACATACGATTCGGCAAAATACGGAGATATGTTATCACATACGCCTAATGGAGAAAGTAACAGAGTCGTAACATATACCTATGATGAAACATATCATTTTCCATTGACTAAGGTATATAAACAAGATGCAAATACTACTGTCAGGGAAGAATATGTTCCTACAACAGATGGTAAAAGTATAGAATTTATAAATGTATATGTTAATGATATGCTGAAAAGTAAAACACAATATGCTCACGACAGCTACGGAAATATAGTCAATGAGAAGAAATATATCAATTCAACTGATTATATTGAAAAACAGTACACCTATGAAAATGGTGTGTATCTTACAGACGAAACTGTTAAAAATGTTATGGATAATGATAATGAGTTTAAAGATATTTCTGTATCGGTAAGCTATGATTATTGGGGAAATCCTATATCACAAACAGATGCAGATGAAAACACAACTCTATATGAATATGATGCAATTAACCGCTTAACAAAAATCATTAATCCTGATAATTCTTCAAAATCTTATCGTTACTATGTTTCAAACATAAGAGAAACAGATGAACTGGGAAACAGAATAAAAACCTATCATACAAGAGAAAAAAAGATTGATTATCTGTACTATGATTTTCTTGATCTGCAAAACAATAAGATTTATTATGACAAGCATGGCAATATAGAGGCGGAAATTCTGTACAGTGATGATATAGTCCTTGATGAATATGGGGATGAATGTCAGGCGGTAGAAAGAGAAACTCTTTATACATACGACACTCTCCAAAGACCTCTTACCAAAAAGGTATATGACAAAACAGGAACACTTGTTTATTATGAGCAATATGCATACGATGTTACTGCAGATTATACAAAGGAAACTGTAACCGTAGTCGGAAATGACGGAAATCCGTCAGTTGTAACAATTGTTTACTATGATAAATTTGGTAATAAGATAAAAACAGAAACAGACGGAAACATAGAGACTTACACATCAGACTATGTTGGAAATGTTCTTACTGTAAAATCTGCCAAAGCCAATGCAGAAGGCTTATCAAGTGTACGCAGTACACAATATGACTATATGGGTAATGCAGTAAAAGAAACTGACGAGCTTGGAAACAGCATAACCGCTGAGTATGACCGACTTGGCAGAGTTATAAAAGCATATGATGCAAACGGCTATGCAACAGAGTATAAATATGATAGTATGGGCAGAGTAATTGAACAAAAAACGCCTTTTGAAGAAAAAGACGGAACTGTATATTACTCTGTTAAAAAGAACTGGTATGACGGTAACGGCAATGTTGTAAAAGAAAGAATTTATACCAACGCATCAGGAGAGAACGAAAGCTACAGCGAGGTTAAATATACCTACGATAACAGAAACCGCCTTGTTATGACCGAAACAAATGACGGTTCAGAACCAAGCTTCGTACAAAATTACTATGATGTAAAAGGAAACCTTTTGAGAGTTTATACAGGTCTTAGCTCTCCCCTT
>JAZROD010000052.1:0-13612 GCA_045648505.1 Clostridia bacterium
TTCTGCTTTACATATAACTGTATACCATTTATCAGTCTCAAATGTTCCCGAATTTGCCGCACAATAAAAAGCGGAATTTACATCTCTCCAAGTAGTACCGTCAGTTGTTCCAAATGTACCAATCTGGATTGCATTACCTGCATCAGTACCTGTGCCAAAATCAATAAATTTAATTTTGTACTGCATTAAAAATGCGTTATTATCTGTAGCAGTCAATGGCTTTGTTATAGCGGGTATAGCACCTCTGTTGTTTGTAGCATCACCGAATTTATTATTATCACAATGGATATATAATGCCTTGCCTCCATCATATCCAACACCATTTACAAGTGTAACGTGGTCAGAATATGTATTAGTGGTACCTAACTGGAATATCGAATTTGCGGTTGTGTCGGTGTCTGAGCTTATGTAATTTTGTACCTGTGAGCCTGTAAATGCAGGCACAGTACCATTTTCAAAGCTGTCATAATAATACACCTTGTCTGAGGTTTCCTCAGCACTTACTCCGTATACACCAACTATTGAAAACAGCATGGTGAATGCGAGTAACAATGATAGAATTTTTTTCATGATTTATTCTCCTTTTTATTTTATTTTAAAAATGCATAAGCATTTTTATAAACAATATTTATTCATTACCCAATATACCTGGTAATGTTTTTGAGCAAATGGTTTCGTGAGCAATGTCTCTTAAAAGCTCAAGTCTTCTCTTTTCTGTTTTTGTGAAAATTCTAGTATTTATTTAATCAACTCTCTGAATTTACCGCTTGGAATAAAAGCAGGCTGAGTGCTTGCAGGAAGTGTTATTAATTCACCATTTTGTGGGTTATAGCATTTTCTTTCGCCGTATGCTCTTGCTTCAAACTTTCCAAAGCCGTGTATTTTAACTTCATTTCCCTCTTTAAGCTGATTTGCTATTTCGTTAATAAAAGCTTCTACAATAGTTACAACCTGATTTTCGCTTTCTCCCACCTCCTTTGATATTTTAGCTATTAATTCTGATTTTTTCATAGTCTTTCTCCTTATTTATTAACCCAAGTAATTTCATATGTTTTTTCTGTTGTAAATCTTTCGTCCTCAGATACAACCTTAATTTCAAGCTTATCAAGTCCGCTCAGGTTAATTGTGCCCTTCTTCTCCATTTCAACTCCGTTGATATAGAATTTTGCAAAATCGCTTATTGCAACGCTGTATTCAACCTCTGTTGTGCCATTTGGTACTACAAAGCAAGGAACTTCGCTTTCTGAATTCATCATTGTAATGCCTGCAAGACCAAAGCGTTTAAGCTCTGCGTGAGATGACTTGTAATCTTCCTGTTCATATTCAAACACATCTGTGCCAAAGCCTGACATATTGATTGTAAACCAGCCATTTCTGTCGGCAGTATAGGTTTTACTTGTGTAAATGCTTGTAATCTGCTTTACACCATCTAATTTAACTCTTGCAGTTCCTTTTTCAATTTCTGTGTTTACCGCAAATAGATATGATTTTCCATCGTGGCGTTTTGTCATGGACTTAAACCACTTACCTGCATTAACCTCATAGTATGGTGCAGGTGCAGCTGACAAGATAACAGGTTCTAAATCTGCAATTTCCTGGTAAATATCTGTCATAACAGCCAGACATTCTTCAGTTGTTTTATCCGGTAAAGACGGAGTTTCTATTAAAGAAGAGAAATCGAAGCAGTCAAGCATACAAGCTCCTGCAATAATTGCCTGAAATGCCATATTTCTGAATTCTTCTTTAACAGGACCTCTTGTATCACCTCTGCTCTTAAACCAGAAGTTCTGCAAAATTGCATATACAGGTCTGTTTGGATTTACTTTCTTTGCTGTTATAATATAATCATAAACTCTGCTAAGGCTTGTATGCTTACCTGTTACAGGGTATGGGTCATAACCCAAGAAATCAGATGTTTTTGCATAAATGCCTTTTCTATGGTCATGTGTAAAATCGATTGCACATAGCGTTGGATGGTTAGAATCATATTTTTCTATGATTTTTCTTGTCCATTCAAGCTGCTTTCCAAACTGAATTGGGTTCTGTTCATCCCATAAGTAGTAACCGAAAATGTTTGGTGCATCTGTGAAGTTTCTTGCCATTCTTCCGAGTGCGCCTCTTTCATCCTCCCAGCTTGGGACATAAGCATATGTCCAAGACGAGCTTTCATTTCTTTGTGCAAAAGCTCTTGCCTGAAGATTCCAAAGCATTCCGTGTTCTCCGTATGCGGCATCGTTTTCCTGTGCCAGCTTTGATGTTCCAAAGCTAACTGTTGAACCAAAGTCACCTTGCTGTACTACATTGAGTGAACCTGCTTCCCATAACATATTAGAATATTCGGGAGTTTGCCAATTATACACGCTTCTTGGAAAGAAAGGTTCACCATTTTTTGTTACTCTTCCGTATTCGTCATAGCCGATTGCAGGAACAAAGTCAGGTGCTTTCTTATAAAGAGGCCATTCCTGTTTCTGGATAACTTCTCCTGTTTCCTTATCGGTAAGAATACTTTCTAAATAATAGTTTTTGTCTACCTCTAAGTCCTTTGATGAAAAATACACATCCATTACCGATGTAACATTCTTATTTTCAGATTTCATTAAAACATTATGGTCTTCATCTGTAACCTGTGCAGTAAAATCAAAGGTTCCTAAATCCCAAACATTAAGGTGGTCAACATATGCTCTTAATGTAATATCGCCAACACCATTTTCTTCTGTTATAAGACCTTTGTAGTTTGGTGTCATTAAAACTGTGTTCATTGGGTCAAAGCGTGCTTTTTTCAATGTCATATTGTCAAAATACACTTTACCCTTAAGCTTGTTTTTATACATACCAAGAGTGATTTCATAAAAATCAGGTGTTTCATAAGTGTTAGCAGCGCCAAATGGAACCATAACTACATATTCATACTTTGTCCATTGAGGAACACTTGCCTTACCTGAAGGAACATTTGATTCTGTAAGCCATTTACCTTCATCATTATTGATTGTTAAAATTCCCCTGAAGTGTCCAGGTCCTTCAATCCCCTCAGCTTTTACCATAACTGTCATAATGTAGTAGTCCCCTGCTCTTACTTCACCGGGATCATATACTTTGCAAAGCTGTGGGAAGTAAATTCCTGTTTCGTCGCCTTCAATAACAAACGCCGAACTTCCGTCAATACCTGCCCCTGGCACAATTTTTGCAGCATCGCTTCCATACTTATATGTAAATTCACCAAAATCTTCATCTTCGTAATCTTCATAGTGGATTACTGTACCATCAATCTTGCTGATGTCAAACATTTCAGGCATTGCCTGTTGAAGTCTGTCGTCAGGTAAATCAAATGGTGGTTGATACTGTGTGTGGTCCGCATATCTGCCAAGCGCTTCAACCTGACTTTCTCTGAGCATCAGGACATTGTATATTGCCATTGCAGTTTCTACTCTTGTTGCAGGTGCATACGGTTCAAAGCAATTATTTTCTTTTGCTTCCATAATTCCCGCTGCGCAAAGGGTTGTTACAGCATCCTTTGCATAGTCTTCAACTTTGTCCATATCTGCATACAAAACTGTTTTTTTAGTATCAAATAAAACACTTCTTTTTTCTGCAAAACGCTTAATCAATACAGCTAAATCCTGTCTGATTATATCTTCTCCAACTCCGAATTCTGTTTCTGATACACCAATCATCAACTTATTTCCTGCAATTATTGAAACAAAATCTTTATACCATGTATCCTCAGCAACATCAGTAAAGACTGGAGCGTCCTTCGTTTCTCTGAGTTGATATATGTTTGCAATAATTTTTGCAAGTTCTTCTCTCTTAACTGTGTCATTCGGACCAAACAAAGAGTTTCCTTTTCCGTTTACAAATCCCTTTGTTGCAAGATACATAATAGCATCATACGCAGGATCTTCTGATTTTACATCAACAAAGCTGACTGTTGCTTCTGCAGCACTAACAGAAATCATACTGCAAAGCATACAAAGCGTAAGCAATAAAGAAACTACTTTTTTCATAACTTACCTCCATCTTTCAGCTATTTATTTTACCCACTCAATTAAGCAGATTTTTTCTGTTGTAAATCTTTCGTCCTCAGATACAACCTTAATTTCAAGCTTATCAAGTCCGCTCAGGTCAATTGTGCCCTTTATTTCCATTTCAACACCATTAATATATAATTTTGCAAAGTCGCTGATTGCAAAATTATAATCAACCTTTGTTGTTCCCTCAGGAACAACAAAACAAGGAACTTCGCTTTCTGAATTCATCATTGTAATGCCTGTAAGTCCAAAGCGCTTAAGCTCTGCGTGAGATGATTTGTAATCTTCCTGTTCATATTCAAACACATCCACACCGTAGCCCGTCATATCGATTGTGAACCAGCCTGATTTATCTGCCTTATAAACTGTATCTGTGTACATACTGCGCATTTCTTTAACACCGTCTAAATATACCTTTGCAGTACCGTCTTTTTCTTCAGTATTCAAAGTAAACAGATATGATTTACCATCGTGGCGTTTTGTCATATGCCTAAACCAGTCGCCTGCTGCCACCTCATAGTATGGTGCAGGGTCAACTGATAGAATAATCGGCTCTAAGTACTGTATTTCCGCATAAACATCAACAATAATCTGTAAACCTTCCTCCGCCGTTGTTCCGGGTGAAGGGTTAGTCTTGATATTTCCTGACCATGCAAAGCAGTCAAGCATGCATGAGCCGGCATATATAGCCTGAAAAGCCATATTTCTGAATTCTTCTAAAGTAGGACCTCTCAAGTCACCACGACCTGAATCCCAATAACCTTGAAGAATGGCATATACAGGCCTGTTTGGGTTTGTTTTCTGTCCAACCTTTATATGGTCATACACTATGCCAAGACTTGTATGTCTGCCTGTTACAGGATATGGGTCATAGCCTAAAAAGTCTGAGGTTTTTGCATAAATACCTTTTCTGTGGTCATTGGTTTTATCAATGGCACAAAGTGTTGGATGCTCTAAATCGTAATGCTCAATTATTTTTCTTGTCCATTCAAGCTGAGCACCGAACTGAATAGGGTCCTGCTCATCCCACAAGTAATATGCATAGATATTTGGTGCGTCATTAAAGTTTTCAGCCATTCTTCCAAGTGCACCTCTTGTATCAGGCCAGTTTCCAACATAGTTCTTAGTCCAGGCTGAGGCTTCATTTCTCTGTGAAAACGGTCTTGCCTGTGCATTCCAGAGAATACCTCTCTCTCCAAATTCCCTGTCATTTTCCTGAGCCAATGGCATGGTACCGAAATGTACTGTTGAGCCAAAGTCGCCTTGTTGTATTACATTTATTGAACCTGTGTCATAGAGGTCTTTTGCATCATTTGGATCTAACCAGTTATATACACTTTTTGGGATAAATGGTTCACCATTTTTTGTTACTCTGCCATATTCGTCATAGCCTATTGCAGGTACAAAATCAGGTGCTCGTTTATAAAGAGGCCATTCGTGTTTCTGTATAACCTCTCCTGTTTCCTTATCAGTAAGAATACTTTCTAAATAGTAGTTCTTGTCTACATCTAAATCCTTTGATGAGAAATATACATCCATTGCAGCTGTAACATTCTTGTTTTCTGATTTCATCAAAACATTATGGTCATCATCTGTAATCTGTGCTGTGAAATCAAATGTTCCTAAATCCCAGAGGTTAAGGTGGTCAACATAAGCTCTGAGCGAAATGTCACCAATACCATTTTCTTCTGTTATAAGACCCTTATAGTTTGGTGTCATTAAAACTGTGTTCATTGGGTCAAAACGCGCTTTTTTCAAAGTCATGTTGTCGAAATATACCTTACCTGCCATTTTATTCTTGTATAAACTCATTGCTATCGTATAAAACTCTGTTGTTGTATATGTATTTGCTTTTCCGAAAGGCACCATAACAACATACTCAAATTTAGTCCATTCTGTTAAATCAGTTGTTCCTTTACCCCCACTTGACTCTGTCAGCCATTTTCCCTGGTCGTCATATACAGTGAATATTCCCCTGTAATGTCCTGAGCCTGAAATACCTTCCGCTCTAATCATAACACTGAATATGAAATAATCTCCGGGCATAATCTCTCCGGGTTTATAAGTCAAATAAAGCTGTGGTGTGTATATTTCTTCACCTGATCCTTCAATAACAAAAGCTGAACTTCCGTCAATTCCAGCACCTTTTTCAACTGTAGCAGCGGCGGTGCTGTATCTGTAACTGAATTCGCCGTAGTCTTCATCCTCAAAGTCTTCATAATGAACTAACGCACCGTCCAGATTATCGACTGCAAACAACTCAGGCATAGCCTGCTGAAGTCTGTCATCAGGCATTTCAAAAGGTCCCTGATACTGTGTATGGTCGCCATATCTGCCAAGTGCACGGGCTTGTTCTTCCTTAATTTTTATTGCCTTATATATTGCAACTGCTGTATCTGCTCTTGTGGCATTTTCATTTGGAAGAAAGCAGTTATTTTCTTTGGCAGGCATAATGTCCATTGAGCCAAGAACTGTAACTGACTCTTTTGCATAATCTGAAATTTGTGATAAATCAGCAAACATTATGGTGTTGTCTGTGGTAATGTCTACGCCCTTTTTCTCTAAAAAACGTTTTAAAATAACCGCCAAATCCTGTCTTGTTATATTCTGACCTGTGCCAAATTCATTTTCAGATGTTCCAACCATCAATTTACTCTCTGCAATAGTACGCACAAAATCTGCATACCACACCCCCGCAGGAACATCTTTGAAAACAGGAGCTTTTTCTGTCATTGTAAGGCCAAAAGCATTTGTGAGAATTTTTGCAAGTTCTTCTCTTTTCAAGGTATCATCCGGTCCGAATAAAGAGTTTCCTTTTCCGCTTATGATTCCTTTTTCAGCAAGGTACATTATGGCAGTATATGTGCTGTCACTTTCAGGTACATCGCTGAAGCTTATTATTTGCTGTTGTTCTTCTGCACAAACGGTAAATACTGTGCAAAGAATACATAACGCAAGTATCAAAGCAACTATTTTTTTCACTGAAACCATCCCTTCAATTCTGATATTTTAAAAATTAAATGTTATATGATGTTAAATACGCTTTGGTGTTTTCTATCATTTCATCAAACAATTCTTTTGCTTTATCCAGAGGCAAACGAACAAGGGGGTCTGATGCAAATGCTGAAAATGCTTTATCTAAATCACGGTCAAGTGCCGCTGTTTTTATCATTTCCTGCTGAGCAGATATTCTGCCGATAAGCGGTAAAATGTTTTCAGGAACATTTCCTGCCATTACAGGACGAACCGAGTTTGCTGTGAACTGTGCATTGGTTTCAACAATTGCACCATATGGAAGATTTGGTATCTGTCCACAGTTTGGAAGGTTTACATTTGTGCATAAATCCTCAAGTCCTAAAATCGCACGCATCTGCTTTACGCCTTCTTCGCCTGTAGGATTTAATTTAAATTTCTGTTCACCGCTTATTAATTTTCTTGTGTTCTCGTAATGTGTTTTAAGACCTTCTTTTCTTGTTGATACCTTTGTAAGGAAAAATCCGTATTTTTCTGCTTGTTCAGGATTTTCAAGGTACCAATCTCCAGGACAGAATTCAGCTAAATGTCTGTCACCTGCTGCTGCAATCCAGCCATATCTTTTAAAGAGGTTGAATTTAACCATGTGTTTTGTTGCCATATGAGCAGTAGCCTTGAAGATTTCCCAGTCTTTAACATAACCTTCTTTATAGTGTTCATTTACAAATTCACTGTAAATCGGGAATAAATCAATATTTTTATACTGTGCCTGTGTAAGCCATGTAAAATGGTTTACACCTATAACATTAACCTTTATATCTTCTCTTTTTACATCTTTAATACCTGTTTTTTCTTCAAGTACATCTGCAAGAAGGCTTTGTGTGCCAAAAACCTCGTGACAGCAACCAAACGCCTTGATTTCAGGGAACACTCTGTATAATGTTCCTGTACAGAGAGTCATAGGGTTTGTGTAGTTGATTACCCATGCTTTGGGACTATATTCTTTTATTGCAAGTGCAATTTCTTCAAACATCGGAATTGTTCTTAATGCACGGATTAAACCGCCGGGGCCTGTTGTGTCTCCAACAGACTGGTATATTCCGTACTTTTCTGGAACATGAACATCTGATTCCATTTCGTCAAATGTACCGGGAAGAATTGAGATAACAACAAAATCTGCTCCTGTAAGAACATCCTTTAAGCTGTCTGCAACCTCATAATTCCACTTGCTGCTACCTTCTTCAATGCTATTACCTATAACAGCATTATCCTCAGCAGCTGCTCTGTCTATATCGTAAAGACGTACTGTACCTGAAATATCATCTGCAAGTGCTAAATCTGACATAAGACCGCGTCCCCACTGTCTTGAACCTCCGCCAATATAGGCAATTTTTAAATTTTCTACTTTATTACCCAAATGTTCCATTGTTAACCTCTCCTCTTATTTTCTGACAATTTTATATGTTTTATAGGTTTCTGTAACTCCATCTTCTGCCACAACTCTTACGGTAAAGCTGTCTGCCTTTTTCAATGTGATTTTACCCTGTGTTTCTCTTTCTTTACTGCCGATGTAGAGTTTTGCACCGTCACTTATTTTTGCTGAGTAGTTTATTACTTCGCTGAAACACGGTACATATAATATATTTTCTTCACCTTCACTTACTGCAAAGGTTTCTTTTCCATTTGAAAATCCCAAAGCCATAAGTTCTGCCTCAGGAGATTTGAAGTCAGGCTGTGAAAGCTTTAAAATTTCAACACCAAGTGGCTCAAAGTTCAGAACCTGACTATCAATACCTTTGATCTTCACAGATGCGCTTTTTTCTTCTTTTGTGTTGTTAACTGCAAAAATATATGTATTTCCTTCATATCTTTTTACGAGTATATTAAGCCATTCCCCTCCGCCTGATACTGTGTATAAAGGCGAAGGCTCTTCTGATATGATTACATCTCCGTATTCTTCAACTTCACTGTATACAGTTGTTAAATCTGACCACCATTCATCAAAGGACTTTGCAGCATCATTATTCATTGAAGGATAAGAAAAAGCATCAAGACCTACTGCACCCTCGCATATCCCCTGCCAAGCCATATTCTTAAGCTCTGTTAAATTAGGTCCTCTCATAGTATCATCATTTTGTTCGTTACCCCAGTTAAAGCATTGTAAAACCAGATATACCGGTCTGTTCGGGAAATTAATCTTAGCTTCACGGACAACCTGCCCTACTCTGGCAATATCATCCGTTTCTTTTCCATATACAGGGTATGGGTCAACGCCTAAAATATCTGTCATTTTTGTGTAAATGCCATATCTGTCATAATCCTTGTCCGCAATACCGAATGTAGGGTGGTTTATATCAAGCTGTGCTAAAATTTCATTGTTCCAGCGGATTTCTTCACCCTCAAAAACGGGATGTGGCTCATCAAAAATATAATATCCTTCCAAAACGTCGTCATCTTTATAGTTGTTTGCGATTTTTGTGAAAAACGGAATTATATCCTCCTGTTTTTCAACAAAGGTTTCAAACATATTTGCTCGCTCACCGTAATTCCCCCACCAGTAACCGCCAAGAGTAAGATGCATTTTCAAATTATTCTGTCTCATATAATCAATAGCTTCGGTATTCGCACTTTCCTGCAACCACCACATACCATAATGAGAAACAGAATCTAATCCGGCAGAAATTGCATCCTCTGCTACATCCATATATGTAGTGCCTTCTGTTGTTCCGCTATGACTCATAATTTTTTTGAAAAACTTTTTTTCTCCGTTTCTTACGAGGTTTCCGTTTTCATTTAAGTATGTTTCCGGTAGTTCATTTGTGCGCCTTATAGTATGTTCTTTTTTAGAAATCACTTCTCCGGTTTCATCTTTAAGGATTGTCTGCAAATAATATTCTCCTGTGTCAAGCCCTTTTGAGGAAAATACAAAATTCATTCTTTCTGAGAGATTTTCCTCTGTTGCAAAACGCAGAACCTTGTCATTTATATCTACAAGCTTTACTTCAAGAGTCATATTATCATCAAAAGAATAAAAAGAACTTTCTTCAAGCTTTACATCAAGGTTTATATCCGCATATCCCTCTTCAAATATCAATCCTTTATAGCTTGGGCTGAGCAGTATACTTTCCATTGGGTCTATGGATATTCTGTACAGCTTGAAATCATCAAAATAAATCGTTCCTACGGTATTAGCGTTAACATACGCTGACAAATTCAGATAATCAGTATTTTCAGGTACCTGAAGCATCTGACATATAGTGTACTCGGCATCTCCTGATTCGTATCTGTGTCCGTCATATATGTGTGAATGTGCCAGCCATTTGTTTGTTCCGTTTACCATGCCGTAAGCTTCAAGTAAATTTCTCGGTCCGCCACCTGAATTTACAAGTCCTTCGCATTTAATTCTACAGGTAAATGCATAATATTCTCCGGGTATAACCTGACCGCTATATTTGAAAGTAACCTGTGCTCCTGTAGCTTTTGTTTCTTCTGTTTTAACAATTTTGATTGCCCCATCTTCAAACTTTGCATCATTTGTTGTTGTATAGCTGTATTCAAGTATATCGGAGCTGTCCTGACCGTTATCAAAATTGTTTTCACCAAGTAATTCCTTGCGTTTGACTGTATCTATTGTCAGAGGTAACGGCATATTCTGTGCCGCACGGCCTCCGTCTACAGCCTCGTGAGGCGGATAGTATGATGCACTGTCTGCCAGACACACGCCTGTTATATTTAGAAATATTAATATTATTGCAAATAATCGTTTTATCATCATATACTTCCTTGTGATTTATTTTCTGTCGAGGACTGCTTCGTGAGCAATGTCGCGAAGCATTCCAAGTCTTCTTAAATGTTCAGCTTCGCTGATTGAATTTGGTTTTTTAACAACTGCATTTCCGTTTCCATCAACAATCGGTGCAAGCTTACCTGTTAAAATTTCATACCAGCAGGCATCTGCTAAGTAACAACCATAGTAACTTACATGCTCTCCATCACGATAAAGGCCTGTTGCAGCAGCAAATTCCTCTGAGTCTGTAAGCTGTGCTCCTTCATTAGTATTTGTTTCACCTTCAGGATATTTTACTGAGAAAATATCGTATTTGTTATCTGCAAGATAGAATGCACGACCTGCAGGTATAATAGTCATAGGACCATTATTATATGTAATTTCAGTTACTGATGACGGTACTAATGCTGCCCATTTATCAAGCATAGGTTCTATAGTATCCGTAAATGTGCTGTATCTTTTTGATGCAAGACTGCTATAGCCTGCCCATGTCTGATACATTATAATCTGTGCATCAGGCTGAAACTCTCTTATCTGTGTTACGATATATTCAAGACTTTCAAAACCTTCATCACTGTAACCTGTGCTGTACTGCTGAAGAGAAATAATGTCAAACTTTTCTTCTTTAAGTGTTTTTGTTAACAATACATTATCGTTAGTTGCTTTGATGTATTCACCATTTTTATATGTGAAATAAACAATTTTTGGATTTCCGTTACCTGCATTTATGGAGTCTGTTGTTTCCTGAAGTGCCTGTTCTCCTGTTCTGCCTGCAAGCTCTGCTTTTATATTTGCCTCATGGTGGCTTAGCATTGAACCGCCGATTCCCTTAACTGTAAGGTCAAGCTCAACATCTCCTGCAGACGCAATATCATAAAGAAATCTTCCTGCATCCTCTGATAAGCTGTTACCAATCATAAGCACCTTAATTGTTTCCTTGGGTGTAACGATTTCCTGAACATCTATCAGCGGTTTCATTGTTCTGAAGCTTTCAAGCACAAAGACCCTTATATATTCAGCACCGCTCATATCCTTTGTAATAGGTATTGAAACATTGTTATTTCCTGTATTAACAGTTATATCTGCAATCTGAACTCCCTCAAAGTTCTGTGTACCTTTTCTGTCAAAAAATGCAGCGACAAGTTTTACGGTGTCGTTAATTTTGCTTGTTAATGTAAAGTTAACTTTATCTCCCGCATTAAGACCTGTGCAGGTTACCTCATCATAAACATACAAATCATCAGAACTTGCTGATGTTGTAAATTCAAGCACGCTGTTTATTCCGTCATCTGCTGTGTCTGCGCCGCTTACTGCCATAAGCTCTGAATAATCGATTGCATATTTGTGTCCGTATCTTAAATTTGAAAATGTTAATGACTGTTTACAGAAATCTTCATATGTAACTGTTGCTGATGAATATGCACTCTTATTTTCATCTTCATCAACCTCATATACAGTTATATCGTAACCATCTGCAAAAATCGGCTGATTGAATTCAAGTGTCAAACTGCCGTCAGGCATAATTTCTGTATTTTCAGGCTCTTTTGCAAGAGAAAGCTTATACATTTCTGCCTTAGGCATTATACGGTAGATTGATAAATCATCGACTGACACCTGTGCTCCTGCATACGCTGTTGCAAGGAAAATATACGGATTCTGGAACACTCCATCTGTATAGAAAGCGTTAATATGATGATCCACACTACTGTGGTCAACAGTATGTGTGAAAACGATATCCTTTGTTTCTGTATCTACGAAATAGAATTCTCCGCCTTCTCTTGTCATTTTCCACACGATGTTGTACCATTTGCCCGGTGTGTATGCAGTTTTCTTTGATGTTCCGTAGCCTGGTGATGTGGTAATTACATTTTCTCCGTCAAGAACACAGAATCTTACCATCTGTCCACTGCTTGCAAGCCAGTTTTCCTTGTACGCTCCAAGACATGCGGTAATGCCGTTTTCTGCTGTTGTAAGCCGGTCTATTCTCATTCTGTATGTAAGTATAAGTGCTTCATTCTCTGAAATGCTTATTGGTTCATTTTTAAGTGAGAAATTCGTTCCTCCGTTACTTCCCACAATACCAAGTGCAGAGCCTGTGCCATAACCTGTTGTTTTTGAAACAAAAGATGCTCCTTTTTCTGAATCCCAGTTAACAAGTCCGTTATCACTCACATAGCCTCCTGTTGTAAGAAGTTTGCCGCTTTCAAAATCATCAGAAAGTGCAAAAAGCTCGCTGTATGATAGTATTGTTCTGAAACCAAGAACACCTTCTTCGCCGATTTTTGCACCACCAGTTCCTGTAACCTGTGAAAAATCAAGCACATAACTTGTGTTAATATCAAGATAAGCAGTTGGTGTAACGGTAAAGCTGTTATACATAATATTATTGATTGAAAGTTCAACTGCATCTGTTTCATCTTCTGCATTATAAAGAACTACATTTGCTGTACTTTCAGCATCTATCGGTAAATCAAAGGTAAGTTTGAATTCAGGCATAAGAGAAACACCAGTTGCTCCGTCTGTAATATTTGTTTTTCTTGCACAAAGCTCAGGTGTGCTATTTTTTGAATATTCAACTAAACTGAAATCATCAAGGTACATTTTTAATCCGTTACAGTAATTGGAACCGTTTGCAGCATTTATCCAAACAGGTAAAAAGGTAAATTCATAGCCACCTGTATATCCGAACTGATGAACATTACTTATTTTATCGGTTATATTTGAATGGATTTCGCCTGTTTCGTCATCAATTATTTGTAATGTACCTATAACACCGCCACCCGGACAGTTAGTATTTATAGCTGTGCTGTCATATTCTGCTTTACAT
>JAZROD010000053.1:0-67867 GCA_045648505.1 Clostridia bacterium
AGTCATTGACGATGCGATATATTATTTTAATTTCATAAAACCTATACGCAAATTAAAAAGAAAACCGCCTGTTCAATACAGACTTGAACAGGCAGCTTAAAATATTCTTTTTTTGTGTCTACAAAGTATTGACTACTTCACCTCTGGGACACTTTTTTAGTTAATTTTCTTCCATAAATTTATTTCTTCAAATATATCGCAAGGGGTTATATTGTCGGTTGCAACATATTTGTCTGAAACGAGAAGCATATTTGATTTGTAATATAAGCTTATAAAAGGCAAGGTGTTAAGATACGCCTTGTTAAGTTCTTCGGAAGCTTTCTTTCGGTTTTCGTCGGTGGTGGCTGAATTGAATGCGAAAAGTGCATTGTTAACGGCACCACTTGTGAAATTGAACATATTTCCTTCTGCAAGAAGAAAACCGACATCACCGTTTGAAGGCATTGTTACTTCACCTATGAAAGCATCAAAATCGCCTTCTGAAATTCTGCTTCTGTATGATGAAGCATCAAGATAAACAGAAATTACATCCATTCCTCTTTCTTTAAGTGTGCTTGCGATGAATTCTGCAGTGTTCTTAACTGCAAGATTATCCTGATTGATGAGAAGTGTGAAAGAAATGTCAGCAAATTCATATTCTGAAAGAGCGAGATATTCTTCAGCTTTTTCAATGTTGTTTTCATAATCAAAATTGTGTGAAAAAATGCTTTCTGATTTAAATGGTGTGGAGGTCTTTACTGCGTGTCCCACAAGGATTGACTGGCAAAGCTTGTCCTTGTCAATCAATGATGCAATAGCTTTTTTAACATTTATGTCTTTGAAAAATTCGTTTTCACAGTTAAAACCTAAAAATGTAAAGTCATCTGAAATGTATGTGTATTCTTTTATGTTAGTTTTAGATGAAAATTGTGCAAGAGTTTTTATATCTGTATTGATAAGGTCTGTTTCGTTATTTGAAAAAGCATCGTTGCAAACTTCTTTATCGGGGAAAATGCGGATTGTAACTTCCTTTAAAGAAGGGAGAGTAACAGATGATGCATTTGCGGTAAGAAAGACTGCTTCATCTGTAATTTCTTTAACTTTAAAAGGTCCGCTTCCGATATTTGATTTTTCATCTTTAACAATGGGGAAGTTCATTAAAGAAATAAAATTCGCATTAGGCTCTGAAAGTGTAACAGAAAACTGAGTGTCAGATATCTTCTTATAAGAACTGATGTAATCAAAAATCTGATAGAAGCAACTTTCGGTATTTTCCTTCAGAAGATTAAGAGATGTAATTACATTATCTGCAGTTACAGGACTTTTGTCTGAAAAAAAGTGGTTGCCGAGAGTGAAAGTAAAAGTAAGACCATCAGAGCTTCTGCTGAATGAATCTAAAAGAACATTCTCGGTTGTGAGGTCTGCATTTATCTTAATCAGCGGCGAGTAAATTACCGAATATGCCATAGCGTTGGTGTGAAGCTTGGTAACAAGGGGATTCATTGTGGTGTCCTTGTATGCATATATGGAAATTTCACCTTCAAAAACAGGCTCTTTCGGGCCTTCATCTTTGTTTTTGCAACCAAACAATGAAAGAGTTAAACAAAGAATAAGGAAAAAAGCTGTAAGTTTTTTAATCATAGATTGCCACCCTTTCAATAGAATTTGCAAGACCGCTTTGCTCGTTAACATCAATTAAAACACCGTTAAACTGAACTTTGCCGTCACCAAGCTCAAATTTCTTGCTGGTAAAGTTAACAAATCGTTCAACTATAATATCGGTTTTTACACCTAAAATAGAATTAATAGGACCTGTCATACCAACATCTGTTATGAAAGCAGTTCCTTCAGGAAGGATTTTTTCGTCTGCAGTCTGAATGTGTGTATGAGTGCCCACAACTGCACAAACCTGACCATCAAGATAATAACCCATAGCACCCTTTTCGCTTGATGCTTCTGCGTGAAAGTCAACGAAAATAATATTACATTCCTTTTTTAACTGGTCAACAGCTTTTTTTACAGCATCAAAAGGAGAGTCGCAAGGGTCCATATAAACTCTGCCGAGAGCATTTATAATGCCCACTCTGTTTCTTCCGCAGTCATAAACCGTATAACCTTCACCGGGAAGGGAAGAAGGAAGGTTTATGGGGCGTATAACATAAGAAAGTTCATCAAAAACTTCTGTCATATCACGCTTGAAGGTGTGGTTTCCCATAGTGACAATATCAATGCCCGACATATAAAGCTCGTTTAAAGTAGAGAGCGTTGCACCGTTGCCGTGTGCAGAATTTTCACCATTGCCGATGCAAAGGTCAACATTTAAATTTCTCTTGATTTTATTTAAGTTGCGAGTAAGATACTCTCTGCCGGGAGCACCCACTATATCGCCTATAAAAAGTATTTTCATAAAAATAATCACCAATATAATTATACACCAATTTATAATAAATAGCAAGGAAATAAAAAGTGAAAAATATGCTTGACAAAATGAAAAATGGGTGTTATAATAATTGAGCAATAAAGCAGAAGTTACTTCTCACCCCAGGCAAAAGGCTTACGGGTTAATACAAAAAATGTTTTGTTTAGAGGACTGCTTTGTTGTAAGTTCTCTTTTTTTTCAAATTTTTGGAGGTGTTTAGTCATTAGCGGTAAACAGCAAGATACATTGTTAAATGAACAAATCAGAGAGAAAGAAGTCAGAGTTATTTCAGCGGACGGAGAACAGCTTGGAATTATGACTTCCGCGAAAGCACTTGAAATGGCAATTCAGGAGGATTTGGACCTTGTTATGATTTCTCCTCAGGCAAAACCGCCTGTATGTAAAATCATGAACTACGGTAAATATCGTTTTGAACGTGCTAAAAAAGAAAAAGAATCAAAAGGTAAACAGACGGTTGTTAACATTAAAGAAATCCGTCTTTCACCAACAACTGATGAGCACGACCTTATGACTAAGGTTAATCAGACAATCAAATTCCTTGAAAAAAAGGATAAGGTTAAAGTAACTGTAAGATTCAGAGGTAGAGAAGTTGCTTACGCAAAAGCAGGAGAAATGATGCTTGATAAGTTTGCCCAGGCAATTGCTGAACACGGGGTTATAGACAAAAAGGCAAAACTTGAAGGAAAGAATATGTCTATGTTTGTATCACCTAAAAACTAACATAAACTATTGGAAGGAGATTTAAAATGCCAAAGTTAAAAACACACAAAGCTGCAGCTAAAAGATTCAGCTTAACAAAGTCAGGTAAGGTAAAAAGAGGTAGCGCTTTCAGAAGCCATATCTTAACAAAGAAAACAACAAAGAGAAAAAGAGGCCTTAGAAAGATGGCTTATGCAGCACCTGCAAACGCTAAGGTTATCAAAAAGTTAATTCCTTACAAATAATTCAATCGGATAAACAGGAGGTAAAGAAATATGGCACGTATTAAAGGCGCTGTTACAACAAGAAAACGTCATAAGAAAATATTAAAACTCGCAAAGGGTTACAGAGGTGCGAAAAGCAAACAGTTCAGAACAGCTAATGAAGCTGTAATGAAATCACTTTCATACGCATACATCGGAAGAAAGCAGAAGAAGAGAAACTTCAGACAGCTCTGGATTACAAGAATCAATGCTGCTGCAAGAATGAACGACATTTCATATTCAAAATTTATGAATGGTCTCAAAAAAGCAGGCATTACATTAAACAGAAAAGTATTAGCTGATATGGCAGTTTCTGATCCTGAAGCTTTCAAAGCTTTAGTTGAAACAGCTAAAAACGCGTAAGAACTAAGGGAGTGGAAACACTCCTTTTTTTGTTGCTCAAAATAAATTTCTATGGTATAATTTGAATAAAGAGAAAATACATCGAATTTACCAAGTTTGCATATCGACAGAGTTTTTGTCCGTAACTTGATAAAATCATAAAGTTATATATACGGATTTTAAGCCGGAGGTGATTGTTATAAATTACAGAGAAGATAAATATGGTAATAAGCTTTCTATTTTAGGTTTTGGGTGTATGCGATTTACATCTAAAATGGGAAAGCCTGATGCAGAGAAAGCGGAAGGCGAAATATTGGCAGCATATAATAATGGTGTTAATTATTTTGATACCGCCTACATATACCCCGGAAGCGAGGCACTCTTAGGAGAAATATTGGAAAAAAACGCAATAAGGGATAAGGTTTATATTGCCACCAAGCTTCCTCATTATCTTGTGAAGAAGAAAGCGGACTTTGACAGAATATTTGATGAAGAACTCAGGCGTTTGCGTACTGATTATATTGATTATTATTTAATGCATATGCTTTCTGATGTTACAGCCTGGGAACGCTTGAAAGAGCTTGGAATAGAAGATTGGATAAATGAGAAAAAAGCAAAAGGGCAAATACGCCAGCTTGGTTTTTCTTATCATGGAAACAGTGATATGTTCTGCCGGATAGTTGATGCAAATGACTGGGATTTTTGTATGATTCAATACAATTATATGGACGAACATTCACAGGCAGGAAGAAAAGGTCTGCATTACGCCAATCAAAAAGGGTTGCCGGTTTTTATTATGGAACCTCTTCGTGGTGGAAGTCTTGTAAATCGTTTGCCGGAAGAAGCAAAACGCATTTTCAATGAGCACGAAAAAAAATATACCCCTACGCAGTGGTCATTCAGATGGCTTTGGAATCAGCCTGAGGTTACGGTTGTTTTATCGGGTATGAATTCTATGGAAATGGTGCTTGACAATGTGAATACTGCATCAGATATATCAGTTGGCGATATTGATATAAAAGACCAGGAAATGCTGAAAAATGTAGTAGCAGCAATAAATAAGAAAATGAAAATCGGATGTACGGGATGCGGATATTGTGTGCCGTGCCCGAAGCAAGTTGATATTCCGGGAATTTTTGCTGCATATAACCGTCGCTTTACAGAAAGTAAATTCCGTTCATTACAGGATTATTTTATGTGTACAACTTTGCGTGAAAATTCTACTGCGGCTTCAAATTGTATAGAGTGTGGAAAATGCAAAAAACATTGCCCACAGAACATCAATATACCAAAGGAACTTAAAATAGTGCAAAATGAAATGGAAGGCATTGTATACAAAATTGCAAGAAGTATTGTAAAAATATTTACCAGATTTTAATCTTTGCATATTTTTTATCCTGACTTGATATGAGCAATGCGTTGCACAAGCAACGCAGCGATATGAATTCTATCGAATTCTCGATATGTCTTACAGACTCGATATGTGCTGTCGCACTTGATATGTCGCTGACGCGACGAGAATTCATATCATATCGAGTTTTGAGTGAAACGAAAAACATATCGATTTTACGAAGTAAAAATATCGAGCAATCGAAGATTGCATATCGACAAAGATTTGCATCTAAACCTTATGTGTCGCAATCACTAAATAATCTTGGTATCTAGATTATACAGTCTTTATATAATAATTTTATCATAATGAGAAGGAGAATATTTATGAATAAGTACATAGGTAACCCAACACAAATTTACGGCGTAGAGGAAATGCGACTTTCTGGAGGCAAAGGCGATGGTATGCGTATGCTATATGTGAGAAACGGAAAAGGACTTGAATTCTGGGTTTCGCTTGACCGCTGTGCAGACATTACAAGGCTTAGTTTAAAAGGCGATAACTTTAGTTTTATTTCGGCCTGTGGGTATGTTTCTCCAAAATACTATGACAAGGATGGGGTTGGATTTTTAAAATCCTTTACAGCCGGATTTTGCACCACATGCGGACTAACAGCCGTGGGAAGTCCTTGTACTGACGATGGTGAGCAGCTTCCGCTTCACGGAACCATATCAAATACCCCTTGCGAAAATTTTGCTTACCGAATCGATGATAACAACATTTATATCACGGCGACAGTGCGTGATGCACGCATCTTTTCTTATAAGCTTGTCCTGGAAAGAGAATATGTGGTGTCACTTGATGAAAACAAATTTACAATGACGGATACTGTTAAAAATATAGGTTCATCTGAAGCACCATATGAAATTATGTATCATTGCAATATGGGTTATCCACTTCTGTGTGAAGATACTGAAATAAAAATCCCATCAGGTGAAATCGTTGCCCGAAACGAACATGCTATGACCGGACTGGCTGACTGTCTGAGGGTAGAAAGTCCGCAAGCAGAATATGAGGAAATGTGTTTTTATCATAAACTTTCAGAAAAGGCAGAAGTCAGCATATACAATCCAAAAATTAAAAAGGGCATGAAGATGATTTTCGATACAAAAGAGCTTAAGTACTTTACTCAATGGAAAATGATGGGAGAATATGACTATGTTATGGGGCTTGAACCGGGTAACTGCACTCCTGATGGAAGAGATGTAATGAGAGAAAAGGGAATGCTTGAATTTATAAAACCGGGCGAATCAAAAACACAGACATTAAACTTTGAATTTCTTGTTTAAACTAAACTCAATAAATTGTCGAATGTAAGAGATAAAAAGAAAACCTTCCCCTTGGGGGGGAAGCCTTTAATGAAACAAAAATTTTTTATCCCTGACTTTACACGAGTCATTGATAAAAGATATCAGAAACAGGAGAATAAAATGAAAATATATGATATATCTCAGGAATTGACCGGATGTGTTGTTTATCCGGGAGATATTACTCCACAAAAAGAGCTTGCATCTGATATGGAAAAGGGTGCTTTATACAACCTTACCAATATCAGTTTTTGTACTCACAACGGTACTCATATAGATGCGCCTTTTCACTTTGTGAAAGACGGAAGAAAGGTAAATGAGATACCGCTTGAGAAATTTATAGGTCCTTGCTATGTTATTTGTCATAAGGGTGATTTTACAAAGCAGGACGCAGAAACACTTACTGCTGATATGTGTAGTGAAGCAAAGAAGCGCATATTGATAAGCGGAGATGCAACAGTTACATCAGGAGCGGCAGAAGTGTTTGCAAATAAGGGTATTTATCTTCTGGGAAACGAATCACAGACAGTGGGTCCTGAAGATTCACCTATGCAGGTACATAAGATTCTTCTTGAAAAAGATGTGGTGCTTTTAGAGGGGATAAGACTTTTTGGCATAAAAGAGGGCGAATATTTCCTTTGTGCACAGCCTGTTAATATTGAAGGAAGCGATGGTGCGCCCTGCAGAGCAGTTCTCATAGAGTTTTAACTAAAAGGAGAGATAAGATTGACACAGGTTTTCCCTTCATATTACCATAAATTCAAGTGCATAGCCCATAAATGCAAGCATAGTTGTTGCATTGGATGGGAAATTGACATAGATGAAGATACAATGTCAATTTATAATAATCTTGAAGGTGAAATGGGAGAAAGAATTAGAAACAATATAAGCGGTAATCCGCCTCATTTTGTGCTTAAAGATAACAGATGTCCTTTTCTGAATGATAAGGGACTTTGTGATATTATAAGTGAATACGGGGAAGACGGACTTTGCGATATTTGTTATCTTCACCCAAGGTTTCAGAATGAATATGAAAATTTTATTGAAACGGGTATCGGGCTTTGTTGCGAAGAAGCGGCAAGAATTATCCTTTCGGAAAAAGAAAAGGTTTTCATAGAAAAAGCTGAAAATATAATTGAAAAAGAATTTATCAGGGAAAGAGAAGAAATCTTTTCGGTTTTACAGGAAAGAGAAAAAACTGCAGAAGAAAGATTGAAAAATCTTGCAGAAAAATATGATTTAAGCTTTGATTTTGATGTTGAAAAAGTTATAGATACATACCTTTCTCTTGAAAGACTTGATGAAAAGTGGACAGAAGAGCTTAATGCCCTGAAGACATATAATGGTGACAACACATTTCCTGAAAACTATGAAACATATATGGAGCAACTTGCAGTATATTTTGTTTTCAGGAATTTCAAAGGATATAACACAAAAAAAGAAATTTATTTCGTGCTTGTAAGTTGTTTTGTTATAGGTAAGCTATGGCAGAAATATCACAAGGACGGTTTTGAAAAAATTGCGGATATTGCAAGAATGTATTCGCAGGAAGTTGAATATTGCACACAAAACATTGAAACGATAATGAAAGGGATTTAATATGATAAAAGCGATTTTGCTTGATGTTGACAACACTTTGATAGACTTTAACAAAGGTGCAGAATGGTCTATGAGAAAGTGCTTTGATGAGTTCAATCTTGAAATGACAGAAGATGTTATTTCTGTTTTTCATAAAATAAATGATGAACTGTGGCGAAGATTGGAAAAAGGAAAATTAACAAAGCCCGAGCTTCATAAAATCAGATGGCAGACAATTTTTGACGAACTTGGCATAAAAGCAGACGGTCCTGTGTTTGAGCAGAAATTTATTGAATATGTACCGCAGGCAGGAATTCCTGTTGATGGTGCAAAGGAGCTTTTGGATTTCCTTTACGGAAAGTATATAATATGCTATGCAAGTAATTCTTCAAAGTCCCAGCAGATGATAAAGCTTACAAAGTCTGATATGCTTAAATATGCAGACCATTTGTTTATATCGGACGAAATTGGTTATGCAAAGCCTGCAAAAGAATATTTTGAAGAATGTATGGCAAGATTAAGTCCCATAAAAAAAGAAGAAGTCATTTTAATAGGTGATTCCCTTACAGCGGATATTGAAGGTGGTCTGAACTTTGGTATAAAAACCATCTGGTTTGATTACCTGAAAAAAGGTGATTCAGGCGAAGTGAAGCCTGACTATACAGTTAAAAGTCTTGATGAAATAAAGTCCTTGTTACTTGACTTAAATAATGCCTTTTGATATAATCAAGAAAAAATTGCGGAGATGAGTTATGAATATAATAGTAGTAGGTCTGGGCAAGGTTGGTACCAAGCTTGTTGAAAGATTAAGCAAAGAAGATAATATTAATGTTACTGCAGTAGATACAAGAAAAAATGTTATTGAATCTGCGGTTAATACTTTTGATGTAATGGGTGTTATCGGCAGCGGAACAAGTCTTGACATTCTTCTTGATGCAGGAGTTAAAGAGGCTGATGTTTTAATTGCCGCAACAGGTTCTGATGAAATAAATCTTTTAACCTGCCTTATTGCAAGAAAAACAGGCGGATGCAAAACAATTGCCAGAGTGAGAGACCCTCAGTACAGCAAAGAAATTCATTTGTTCAAAGAAGATTTAGGTCTTGCCATGATTATAAATCCTGAATATATTGCCGCAACAGAAATGGCAAGAATTTTAAGATTTCCGTCAGCAATTGAAATAGATACCTTTGCAAAGGGAAGAGTAGAAATTCTTAAATTCAAAGTTAAAGAAGACTCTGTCCTTGATGGTCTTAAGCTTATGGATTTCAGAAATAAAATAGGCGGAGAAGTTCTCGTGTGCGGAGTAGAACGAGGCGAAGAAGCGTTTATCCCTGGCGGTAATTTTGAAATAAAAGCAGGGGACCTTGTAAGCATTGTGGCAACTGTTGAAGAAGCAGGCGCATTTTTCAAGAAAATAGGCGTAAAAACAAACAAGGTTAAAGATGCAATGATAATCGGTGGCGGAACAACTGCGGTTTATCTTGCAAACAGACTTATAAAAGCAGGAATTGAAGTTAAAATAATTGAACAAAACACAGCAAGAAGCGAAGAACTTTGCAGTCTTGTTCCAAAGGCATCAATTATAAACGGAGATGGTACAGAAAACAATCTTCTTCTTGAAGAAGGGTTAGAGAATGCAGAGTCAGTTGTTGCACTTACCAATATTGATGAAGAAAATATTTTGCTTTCTCTTTATGCAAAAACAAAAACAGAGGGTAAAATTATTACAAAAATCAACAGAATTGCTTATGATGAAGTAATCAGTAATCTGGGACTTGACAGTATAATATATCCTAAAGATATAACTGCAGACTATATTGTGCGATTTGTCCGTGCTCTTAATAACTCAATCGGCAGCAACATCGAAACAATGCACTATATTTTAGATGGTAAAGCAGAAGCACTTGAATTCAAGGTTGCAGAAAATTCTCCTATTGCCAATAAAACCATAGAAACACTTTCTCTTAAGTCAGGAATTCTTATTGCTTGTATAAACAGAAATGGTACAATAATAACACCTAAAGGTAAAGATATGATTTATGCAGGGGATACCGTTATTGTGGTAACAACCCACAAAGGATTTGAAGACATAAGTGATATATTGAGGTAGAAAAATGAATTTCAGAATAGTAACCTATGTTTTAGGATGGGCATTAAATATTGAAGCAGTCAGTATGCTTTTGCCATTTTTGTGTGCAATGGTTTATGACGAGCCGAAAAAGTGGGTGTTCTTAATATGTGCATTTTTATGTGCAGCAATCGGCACGCCGCTGGTGCTTGCAGGACCTAAAAATAAAGCGATGTATGCAAAAGAGGGCTTTGCTTCGGTTGCACTAAGTTGGATTGTTATAAGTCTTTTCGGTGCAATTCCCTTCGTTATATCAGGAGCAATACCAAACTTTGTAGATGCTCTTTTTGAAACTGCATCAGGATTTTCAACAACAGGGGCTTCAATTCTTACAGATGTGGAAGCTCTGTCAAGGTCTATGCTTTTCTGGCGAAGCTTTACCCATTGGATTGGCGGAATGGGAGTTATAGTATTTTTAGTTGCAATACTTCCCGTTGCAGGGGGAAACAACCTGCATCTTTTAAGAGCAGAGTCACCTGGACATTCGGTAGGAAAGCTTGTACCGAGAGTGGGAACAACTGCAAAAATTTTATATCTGATATATATCGGACTTACAGTGCTTGAAATTGTATTACTGCTTCTTGGTGGTCTTGACTTTTTTGAAGCAACAACCCTTTCCTTCGGAACTGCGGGAACCGGTGGCTTTGGAATCACAAACTCAGGAATTGCAAGTTACACACCATATGTTCAGAATACAATAACAGTATTTATGATAATTTTCGGTATAGATTTTGCTTTTTATTATCTTATTTTGATGAGAAAAATAAGGACAGCGCTTAAACTTGAGGAAGTATTATCATATTTAACTATTGTTGCAGTATCAATAACTTTGATATGCTTTAACATAAATCATATGTATGGTTCGGTATGGGAGACCTTAAGACACAGTGCATTTCAGGTTGGCTCAATTATAACAACAACGGGATATGCAACCTGCGACTTTAATATGTGGCCCCAGTTCTCAAAAACCATTCTTATGCTTTTAATGTTCTGCGGTGCGTGTACGGGAAGTACGGGCGGAGGTATAAAGGTTTCAAGAATAACCTTACTTGCAAAAAGTATTGTAAAAGAAATTAAAGTTTTAACACATCCAAAAAGTATGGTTAAAGTTAAATACAACGGAAAAGTGCTTGAACACGAAACATTAAGAGGAATAAATGTGTTTTTCGTTGCCTATATGATTATTTACGCATTTGTTTTTCTTATTATAAGTCTTGATAATTTTGATTTTACAACAACCTTTACCGCAGTTGCGGCAACACTTAGTAATATTGGTCCCGGTTTTGCTTTGGTTGGACCTATGGGGAATTTCTCAATTTTTTCACCTCTGTCTAAGATAGTTCTTACATTTGCTATGATAGTGGGCAGACTTGAAATTTTCCCGATGATTGTTCTTCTTTCAAGAAAAACATGGAAAAGGTAAAAAAATATTTACAACAGTTTGAAAAAGTGTTATTATATATTAAAAATTACAAAGGAGAAAAATGTTATGGAATTTTATGAAATTTGCGAAATGATTATGATTATAAGCTTCGGTGCTTCATGGCCACTGAATGTTATTAAATCATACAAAGCAAGAACAGCAAAAGGAAAGAGTCTTGGTTTCTTATGTCTTATTCTTTTTGGTTATGTTGCAGGAATAATCGGTAAGTTTATAAATGAAAAATATATGAGCAATTTGGCTTCAAATTGGTATGTGTTATTCTTCTATTTCTTAAACTTTATCATGGTTTCTGTTGACTTTGCTCTTTATTTCAGAAACAAAAAGCTTGACAAAGAAAGAGGCGAATAATAGTGAGAGAGTACAGAGATATTTCATACTCTATACACGGTGAATATACAATGCTTGATATGTTTCTTCCTGACTGCGATGAATTCCCTGTGTTTGTTTATTTCCACGGAGGCGGTCTTGAAAGCTATGGAAGAGGCTGGCAGGAAATGAATGCAGAGTATTTATGCAGTAAAAACATTGGTCTTATAAGTGCAGAATACAGAAGCTATCCTCATGCCCGTTATCCTGAATTTATTATGGATGCGGCGGCTGCGGTTGCCTGGGTTAAAAATCATATCAATGAATATGGCAAGTGCGATAAAATCTTTGTGGGAGGAAGCTCTGCAGGAGGCTATCTTTCAATGATGCTCTGCTTCGATCCAAGATACCTTGCACCGCATAAACTCAAGCCTACAGATATAACAGGTTATATTCATGATGCAGGTCAGCCTACAACTCATTTCAATGTTTTAAGAGAAAGAGGCTTTATTGCTGAAGGCTTAAAGGAACGTATAGTAGTTGATGAAGCGGCACCAATGTATCACGTAGGCACAAGTGAAGAATATTCTCCAATGCTCTTTATTATTTCAGATAATGACAGAGGCACAAGAATAGAGCAGACAAAGCTTATGATAGCTCAGCTAAAGGCATTTGGTCACGAGGATAATGTAAAATTAAAGCTTATGCACGGAACTCATTGTGAATATGTATACAAGGGCAGGGAAGAGAAGCTTCCAAGTACATTTGGCCCAATTATAGAAGAATTTATGATGGAGGTATTGAACAAATGAATATACTAACAATTGGTAACAGTTTTTCTGATGATGCAACAAGATATCTTCATCAGATAGCAAGAAAAGACGGCGTTGACTTACAGGTTGCAAATGTAAGTATAGGCGGCTGCCCTCTTTCAGCTCATATGAAAAGTATGTATGAAAGCACAAAAAGACATGTACTTAATTACAATGGTTTCAGAACAGGTATACATGTATCATTAGAAGAAATACTTGCAAGCAGAGATTGGGATTATGTTTCACTTCAACAGGTAAGCCATAAAAGCCCTGATTACGATACATTTCAGCCTTTCTTAAGCAGACTCGCTGAACTCATAAGAGAAGTAGCACCTGAAGCAAAAATCCTTATTCACCAGACATGGGCATATGCACAGGACAGCAAACGCTTAACTGATGAGCTTGGCTATATAAAGCATCAGGATATGTTTAAAGATGTAAAAGCATCTTATGACAAAGCGGCAGAAGAAATCGGCGCATATAAAATTATCCCTTGCGGAGAAGTGTTCCAGAAAATGCTTGAAAACGGAATCGAAAAAATCCACCGTGACGGTTTCCACGCAGACTTCGGTATCGGCAGATATGCTCTTGGTCTTACATGGTACAGAGCGTTAACAGGAAACGATGTTTCAAACCACAAATTTGACGCTTGTGATTTTGATGTTGAGGTTAACGAAAAAGATGTTGAAATCGTAAGAAAGTCAGTTATGGAAGTTGTAAAATAATAATATAATAATTCTATCCTTGCTTTTTTGAAGCAAGGATAGGGCTTTTATATAACATATGGAGATGTACCCAAGTGGTTGAAGGGTCCGGATTCGAAATCCGGTAGGTCGGCTCCGCCGGCGCTAGGGTTCAAATCCCTACATCTCCGCCACAAAAATCCGTACACGGTAGTGTGTGGATTTTTGCTTATTTACTCTTCACTGAAAAGTTAAATGAATAAATATCGGAGGAACAAATGAAAAAAATTACGGTACTTTTTTTGATAACTATTATATTGATGACATTTTCAATAACTACCTTTGCAAATGAAAATGCAATTGTAATGGCTGTAAATGAAGAAATAATGGTTGTAAACGGAAATCAAATCAAGGTTGCTGCACCAATTCTGGTGCTTGATAAAACCTATGTGGATTTATATGCAGTAGCACCGCATCTTAACATAAATTTAGAATGGGTTGAAGCTGATGGCGGTTATGTAAGAGCATCTGCCAAAGGTAAAACCTATGAGTATAAATGTATTCGTATCTGGGAGGAACTTATCAATGAAACACATAAGTGCTTTATAAAAGATTCAACCATATTTGTGTCTTTGCGTGAGCTTAATGATATGGCAGGATACAATCTTACATATAATGACGGACTCATAACAGTGGGAAAACAAGCTGATGTAAATCAGGAAATATATGGTGATATTTCTGCATACGAGTCTGATGAGTTTGTATATACAAAATATCCTGTAACACCTGAATATGTTGTATATCCTTATCAGAAATATAGCTACGAAACTATGCTTGAAGATGTTAAAAAACTGCAGAGAATGTATCCCGAGCTTATAAAAACATCTTCAATCGGAAAATCTGTTGAAGGCAGAGATTTGCTATTGATTGAATTCGGCAAAGGGGATGAAAAAGTTTTCGTGTGCGGAACCCACCACGGACGAGAATATATATCAACCACATATCTTATGTATGCAATTGACAGATACTCTTATGCATACAGATATGGCAGTATGTGGGGAGAATATAACCCAAAAGAAATTCTTGAGAACATAACATTTTGTATTGTGCCTATGGTGAATCCTGACGGAGTTAATCTGGTTATAAATGGAATAAATGCAACTAAAAATCCTGCCGAAGTTGCAAGTATGGGCATATATGAAAGTCCGCAATATGGTTATTTAGCTTGGAAAGCGAATATTAACGGTGTTGACCTTAACTGGAACTACGACAAAGACTGGTCAATTGAAAAAAACAGAAATCCGAGAGGCTCTGCAGGCTTTACGGGAGACCGTCCTGCAACCGAGCCTGAAACAATAGCAGTTTCCAATTATGTGGATAACAATTTGTTTGAAGCTTTCGTGTCATTCCACACTCAGGGAGAGATTTTTTACTGGGCGGATAACAAAGAAAAGCCATCAGGCATAAACGAGAAGATAAGAAAGGATACTGGATTTGTTGAGTACAAAGACGAAGGAACAGGAATCGGTGGTTCGTTCTTTGATTATGCATATCGCAAGTTCAATAAACCAACATTAACGGTTGAATTGTGTGAATATATCGGCAACTATCCTTATCCTGACGAAGATTTTGATGCTGTCTGGAAGCCTGCAAAAAATGTGCTTCTTATAGTAGGAAGTGAAATTGCAAATGAAAAATAAAAATATGCCAACCATAACGGTTGGCATATTTTATCATAATTTGGGAAAATAGCCTGAAGGAATCTTTCGACAAAAAGTTGCTTTATTTTTTCTTTTATGCTATAATCTGTTTAATAATGTTTTAGGAGTGATATTATGCGAAAATGGGGAGACAGATACGATGCAAAGCTTGTGAGAGATATTGATGGCTTGCATCACTATATGGCATATCTTATGCCTAAAAGAACAGATGCTGAAGTATATATAAATGAAAAAATTGATATAACTGAACTTTTGAAATATATTAAAGAAAAAAACGCATCAGGGGAAAGAAAGGTTACGGTTTTTCATTGCGTAATCTCTGCGGTTGCAAGAACTGTAAAAATGAGACCGCTTCTTAACAGATACATTTCAGGAAAGCGTTTTTATGACAGAAACGAAATTTCTTTAGGTTTTACTGCTAAAAAACAGTTCAGTGACCATTCTGAAGAAACTTTATTTGTTTACAGACCGAAAGATGACGAAAATGTTTGTTCTATAACAGATAAACTTGCACCTCAGATTACTAAAATGAGAAAAGAAAAGAAAGGTCAGAGCGTTGACGATATTTTAAATATCGTTAAAAAGCTTCCAAGACCGATTATGAGCTTGTTTATTGCATTTATGAATTTTGCGGATTCTCACGGTTGTATGCCAAAAGGATTCAGTCGTATTGATCCTAATTACTGCACAGTACTTCTTTCAAATCTTGGAAGTATTAAATGTGATGCGGTATATCACCATCTTAATAATTTCGGCTCAACCAGTATTGTTATGACAATCGGCGAAATACACAAAGAAATTATGGTGGACAGTGAAGGAAATCAGGAAGTAAGAGATGTACTTAATCTTGGTGTTACTCTTGATGAGAGAATTTCTGACGGTTTCTATTTTGCCCGTTCATTAAAGCTTATTAAACACCTTTTCAAAAATCCTGAACTTTTAGATAAAACACTTGGGGAGGAAATTGATTTTGAATTCTGAAGCTAAATGGTTTAAATTTTATGGGGATACACCAAAAACTTTAGAGTATCCCGATATTTCAATGTATGAACTTTTAAGACAGACAAAAGATAAATACCCGGAATATATTGCTTATGATTTTATGGGCAAAGCAGTTACCTACAGAAAATTTATTGAAGAAATTGATGTTTGTGCAAAAGCATTAACTGCACAGAAAATCAAAGCAGGGGACAAAGTAACTATTTGTCTTCCTAATGTACCTCAGGCAGTTATTATGTTTTATGCAATCAATAAAATCGGTGCGGTGGCAAGTATGGTACACCCTTTGTCTGCAGAAAATGAAATACTTTTCTATCTTAATGAAAGTGAAAGTAAGCTTGCAATTACTTTAAGTCAGTTCTATAGTAAGTTTGAAGGTCTTAAAGGCAAAACTAAGGTAGAAAAAGTAGTTGTTGCAAAAATTGGCGAAGCATTGCCAACTATTAAAAGCATTGCATATAAATTTATTGGACACGAACCAAAGGTTGTTAAAGATCCTTGGGTTATAAGCTGGAACGACTTTTTAAATAATGGAAAAGATGAAAAAGAAGTTCTTGTTGATGGAAAAGGTGAAGATTCTGCAGCTATTTTATTCAGTGGCGGAACAACCGGTACATCAAAAGGTATTCTTCTTACAAACCTTAATTTCAATGCACTTGCTATGCAGACTATTGCAGCTTCAGGTTGCTTCTCTGCAGGTGATACAATGATTTCTGTTATGCCTGTTTTCCATGGCTTTGGTCTTGGTGTTGGTATTCATACTATGTTGTCATCAGGCGGAAGATGTGTTCTCGTTCCAAGACTTAATGTAGCAGAATTCCCGGGTCTTTTCAAAAAGTACAGACCAAACTATATGGCAGGTGTGCCCACTCTCTTTGAAGCTATGATGAGAAACGAAGATATGCTAAAGACAGACCTTTCTTGTCTTAAAGGTTTATTCAGCGGTGGCGACTCTCTTTCAATTGAGCTTAAAAAGAAAATTGATGCATTCCTTAAGGAAAGAGGAGCAAAAATTCAGGTAAGAGAAGGCTATGGCACAACTGAATGTGTAACTGCAAGCTGTCTTACACCGGTTGATTATTACAGAGAAGGAAGCATCGGTATTCCGTTCCCTGATACATATTATAAAATTGTTGTTCCTAACACAAACGAAGAAGCAAAGCCGGGAGAAATGGGCGAAATCTGTATTTCAGGTCCTACTCTTATGAAGGAATACATAAACAATCCTAAAGAAACAAGCCAGACCTTAAGAGTTCACGAGGATGGAATAACATATCTTCACACAGGTGACCTTGGTTATATGGATGAGGATGGTTTTGTATATTTTGTGCAAAGACTTAAAAGAATGATTATAACAAGTGGTTACAATGTTTATCCTTCACAGATTGAAAATGTTATTGATGCTCACGAAGCAGTAATGTTCAGTACTGTTATCGGCGTAAAGGACGAGTTGAGAATGCAGAAGGTAAAAGCATTTATCGTTTTAAAAGAAGGCTTCACATTAACAGATGAGATAAGAGAATCAATAAAAGCACATTGTGAGAAAAACATTGCAAAATATGCACTTCCTAAAGAATATGAGTTCCGTTCAAGCCTGCCAAAAACTTTAGTTGGTAAGGTTGCATACAGAGAACTTGAAAAAGAGGAAGAAGAGAAGCTTTTGAACAGATAAAAACACCACCAGGTGTTTTTATTTTTTAGGGGTTGCATAATTTTTATTTATGTGGTATAATTTTTTTGTTATAATTTGAATTGGAGGGTAATTATGAGAAAGATTATTTCAATGGTCCTTGTACTTTCTTTAGTATTTGCACTGGTATCCTGCGGTGGAAATGCAGGAACCAAAATGACAATGGGTACAGGCGGAACCGCAGGTACATACTATGGTTACGGCGGTGTGCTCGGTCAGTACATTAAAAACAATGCAGGAATCAATGTAACAGTTGTATCAACAGATGGTTCAAAGGCTAATATTCAGGGAATTGACGCAGGCAACTATCAGCTCGGAACAGTTCAGTCTGATGTTATGGCTTACGCATGGGAAGGAACTCGTTCTTTTGAAGAAGAAGGCAAAACAGAGTCATTCAGAGTTATTGCAGGTCTTTATGCTGAAGCAGTACAGCTTATTACAATGGACCCTGAAATCAAATCTGTTTCCGACCTTAAAGGTAAATCGGTGTCAATCGGTGCCCCTGGTTCAGGCGTTTACTTTAATGCTATTGATGTCCTGACAGCAGCGGGTCTTAAAGAAACAGATATTAAAGCTCAGTATCAGTCATTTGCAGATAGTGCAGATGCGTTAAAAGACGGCAAAATTGATGCAGCATTTATCGTAGCCGGTGCTCCTACACCTGCAATCACAGAGCTTTGCACAACAAACGATGCATATTTAGTACCAATCGACGGCGCGGTTGCAGATAAGCTTATGGCAGACTGTCCTTTCTATACTGTATATGAAATCCCAGCAGGAACTTATGAAGGTCAGACAGAAACAGTAAAAACTGTAACTGTTAAAGCAACATTGATAGTAAGTGCAGATGCGACAGAAGATGATGTTTATAAATTAACAGCAGCTATTTTCGATAATATAGATGCAATTACTGCTGAAAATGCAAAAGGTGCAGAACTCAGCATTGAAAATGCAACAAGCGGTATGACAGCACCGTTCCACGCAGGTGCAGCGAAATATTTCGCTGAAAAAGGCGTAGAAGTAGTTGTAGAATAAATAAACACTGCTGCGACTTATTATAGCCGCAGCTTTTTTATGGTCAGGAGGAGTTATGGGATTTTTCAGTAAAAAGAAAAAAGATTCTGTTGAAAATATGGACCTTGAGTCAGTAATGAAGAAATTTGACAGAGAGTCAAACACCAGAATCTGGGAAGGAAAGCCCAAAATTATTGTTAATTGCATACTTGCAGTATTTTCTTTGTTCTGTATTTATGTAACATTGTTCGCAAGCTGGCTTGAAGAAATAAGACTTACCTCATTTATGGCGTTTATTGTGCTTATCGGCTATCTTGTTTTCCCTGCAAGAAAGGGAGCACAAAAGGTTAATCATATGCCCTGGTATGATATAGTGCTTATGATTTGCGGAACAGGAGCTTTCTTATATTACACTGCAAATGCAGTAGAGATTATTCAGCAGGGAAGTAAATTTGACTGGTATCAGATTGTAATAGGCATACTCGGAATATTATCTGTAGCAGAGGTTTGCAGAAGAAGTGTAGGTATTCCTATTATTGTTGTTGCAGGATGCTTTATAGTATACGCACTTGTGTGGGGACTTTCAAATCCTACTCTGTGGGGTAAGCTTAACTATATTGTTCACTATCTTTTCTATGGAAAAGAAGGTATACTTTCAACACCTGTAAATGTATGCTCAAAGTTTATAGTAGTGTTTATAATTTTCGGTGCGTTTCTTGAAAGAACGGGTATTGCGGATTTCTTTATTAAAATATCAAACGCAGTAGTTGGCGGATTTTCAGGAGGCCCTGCAAAGGTTGCGGTTGTAGCAAGTGCAATGGAGGGTATGGTTTCAGGCTCTTCTGTTGCAAACACGGTAGGTTCAGGCTCAGTTACAATTCCTCTTATGAAAAGAACAGGGTATAAGCCCGAATTTGCGGCAGCTGCAGAAGCATCTGCATCTACCGGCGGACAGATAATGCCACCTATTATGGGAGCGGCAGCTTTCCTTATGGCAGATTATGTAGGCGTACCATACAGTAACATAGTAGTAAGAGCAATACTTCCTGCAGTTCTTTATTTTGCAGGAATATTTATAGCAGTACATCTTGAAGCTAAAAAAGAGGGTTTAAGAGGTCTTACTAAAGAAGAACTTCCGAGATTTCTGCCTTTACTTAAAAAGTCATATCTGTTGTTGCCTTTGATTATTCTGGTGTATCTTGTAAGCACAAGCAAAAGGTCAATTCAGTATGCGGCAGCAATAGCAATCATAGTGGCAATTGTTGTAAGTTTATTTAATAAAGAGAACAGAATTACACCAAAGAAGATATGGGAAGCACTTGCAGCAGGTGGACAGGGTATGATAACTGTTGCAGCTGCCTGCGGTGTGGCAGGAATAATTGCAGGGACAATAACTATGACAGGTCTTGCAAATACTATGATTAACGGCATTCTTGCACTTGCAGGAGACCAGGTAATTATTGCGTTGTTTTTGACAATGCTTTGTTGTATTGTTCTTGGTATGGGCGTTCCTACAACGGCAAATTACTGTATAATGGCTGCCACTTGTGCACCTATTTTGGTGAGAATGGGCGTTCCTGATATTGCGGCACATTTCTTTGTGTTCTATTTTGGTATTGTTGCAGATTTAACACCTCCCGTTGCTCTTGCGGCGTATGCAGGAGCTGCAATTGCTCAGGCAAACCCTATGAAAACGGCACTTACGGCAACAAAACTTGCAATCGGTGCATTTATAGTACCGTATGTATTCGCACTTAATCCTGCAATGTTATTTATAAACACAACTGTGTTGGAAGTAGTGATTATCTGCATAACTTCATTTGTTGGAATTTTTGCGGTATCTGCTTCTTTGGAAGGATATATGTTGCATAATATGAACTGGTATCAGAGAATTGTCTGCGCAGTGGGCGGATTGTTACTTATATATCCCGGTGCAGTTACTGATACAATAGGTCTTGTACTTGTTGCACTTGTAGTTGGAATACAAATAATAATAAGAAAGAAAAGCCACTTGCTGAAGTGAATCCCTCCCATTTAATTCACTTCAATTTACCGGTTTTGTTGTATAAGGAGAATTTATGGTTTATACGATAACATTTAACCCTGCACTTGATTATGTTGTAAAAACAGAAAAACTTGCTTTGGGACAGGTTAACAGAAGCAGTGATGAGTATCTTGCGGCAGGGGGAAAAGGAATAAATGTTTCAATAGTTTTAAGTGAGCTTGGTGTTGAAAATACAGCACTTGGCTTTGTTGCAGGTTTTACAGGCAGAGAAATTGAAAAAATTTTAAGTGAGCAGAAAATAAAAACAGATTTTGTAAAGCTTGAAAAGGGCAACTCAAGAATAAATGTAAAAATAAAAGCAGATGATGAGACAGAAATCAATGCAAAAGGTCCTGAAATTACAGAAGAAAATATCCAGGAACTTATGAATAAGCTTTTAAATATCACCGAAAGCGACATTTTAGTTATTGCAGGAAGTGTTCCAAAGGGCATAGATGAAAACATATACTGCAAAATAGCAGAAAAAGTTAATGCTAAACTTGTGGTTGATGCAGAGAAAAAATTGCTTCTTGACACACTTAAATTCAAGCCTTTTTTGGTAAAACCAAATCATATTGAGCTCGGTGAAATGTTTGGTGTTGAAATTGATAGCTTTGAAGATGCAGAAAAATATGCAAAAAAGCTTGTTGAAATGGGTGCAGAAAATGTTTTTGTTTCAATGGCAGAAAAAGGTGGAGTTTTTGTAAATAAAGCAAAAAGCTTTTATATAGAAGCTCCAAAAGGAAAGCTTGTAAATTCCACTGGTGCAGGGGATTCATCCGTTGCAGGTTTTATTGCAGGATATATTGAAACAAAGGATTTTGAAAAAGCATTTAAAAAAGCCATTGCTTCAGGAAGTGCAAGTGCATTTTCTGAAAACCTTGCAACCAGTGATGATATAAATAAATTAGAAAAGATGCTCATTTCAGATAGTGAGTAGGGTTTACCCCCGTGCGTTCTTTAAATTTTCTCGAAAAATAATGAACAGAAGAAAAACCACATAACTTTGCAGTTTCAGTAACAGAAATTTTGCTGTATCCAAGTAAGGATACAGCTTTTTCTATTCGTGCATTTAATAAATCTTCAATAGGCGAACTGCCAAAAAATCTGTTGTAGAGAATACAAAATCGACTTTCTGAATAATTTGAAAGGTCTGCAAGACCCTTTTATGGTGATTTTCTTTTCTATGTTGTTAAGCATAAAATTTCGTGCATTGTTTATATCAGAAAAGGCAGGATGATTACTTTGGCTGACAAATTCGTATTGTCTGCCAAGGTTTATGAGCATATCACATATAAGACACGAAACTTTGCTTAGATAAGATGTGTGCTTCAAAATTAACTCTGTTGAAATTTTGTTGATATAAGGATAGATTATGCTGAAATCGTCTATGTGAAAAGGCTCGTTAAGAGGCAGATTGAATTCTTTTATAATGTTTTCTGCATCATTGCCACGAAAGAAAATCCAGTCGTTTATAAAACCTTCATTCAAACTGCCGTGTTCAGCAGCAGAAAAAGGAGGATTGATAAGATAACTGTATTTTTCACCTGTTAATATTTTACCGTCCTTTTTATATACATAAGGCGTTTTGAAAAACATAAGTAAAAAACAATCTTCAAGGTCTTTGCGTACAAAATAATGCTCAGGGCTGTGATGTGTATTGGTATCACAGAGAACAGCCTCAGTTATGGTCATTGAAATCACCTCACCTATATTTTAACACAAACAAAAAGATAATGCAAATATATAGGAAAATTATATAAAGACTTAATTGATGCTAATGGGTAAAATGAAAACAAGGAGGGAAAGGAAAATGAAAAAAAGGAAGGATTCATTCTTTGGAATTCATTTTGATTTCCATGCGGTAGAAGGTCAAATTGTAGGGGAGGATTTCAGACCTGAGGTTGTGGCAGAGCTTTTAGATAAAACAAAGCCTGATTATGCTCAATGTGATACAAAGGGTCATTTTGGTTATTCATCATATCCCACAAAAACGGGAAAACAGGCAACTGAAATAAAAAATGATGTACTTAAAATGTGGAGAGACCTTACAAAAGAAAGAGATATTGCTCTTTACGGACATCATTCGGGACTTTTTGATATGGTGGCGGCACAGGAGCATCCTGAATGGGCTGTGGTTGATGAAAATGGAGAGACAAGCAAAAATTTTCTGTCCGTATTCAGCCCTTATGCAGATGAGTATTTAATACCACAGCTTAAAGAACTTGCTCTTGACTATGAGCTTAATGGTGCGTGGATAGACGGAGAAAACTGGGCAACTTATGTTGATTACAGTAAATATGCCACCGATGCTTATAAAAAAGAGACCGGTAAAGAAACCCCAAAATCCAATGAAGAAGGTTACGAAGAATATAAAGAGTTCTTAAGGCGTGGTTTTGAAAAATATGTTGCACATTATGTTGAAGAAATTAAAAAGATAAAACCTGATTTTGAAATAACAAGCAACTGGATTTACTGTGCATATATGCCCGAAAAAGCAACGGTTAAGGTTGATTTTCTTTCAGGAGATTATCTGCCCTTTAATTCTGTTGAAAGTGCAAGACATAATGCAAGAGGTCTTATGGCAAGAGATATGCCGTGGGATTTAATGGCGTGGGGACAAAATGCAGTTCCACCAAGCTTTGAAACGCATAACAGAAACACAAAGGAATATGAACAGTACTGTCAGGAGGCGGCAATGGTTATTGCACTTGGCGGTGGCTTCCAGTTCTTCAACATTATGTATGGTGGTGGCGGAATAGTTCAGCCATGGGCAATTCCTATGTGGGGAAGGGTGGCAAACTTTTGCAGAGAAAGAGAATACTGTCATAAGGCAAAGGCTGTTCACCAGATAGGAATTATCTGTCCTTTTGAAAGAACAGGTCTTAAAGAAAAATTATATGAAGGAAATACAGAAGGTTTACTTGCAACATTTTCATGGAACAATGCTCTTTTAGACTGTGGGTATTCAACAGAATTTATATATCAGACAGAAATGGAAAATATAAACGATTTCCCTGTGGTAGTTCTTCCTTATGCACCCCATCTTAATGAAGATAAAAAGCTGCTTGAAGAATATGTTGAAAAAGGCGGAAAGCTTATAGTGGACCTTAAGTCTGCAGAATATTTTGCAAAAGTTAAAAACCATCAGGAAAAATTACTTTTCCTTGAGGGCAAAGAAGCTTTGGCAGCGGTGCTTTGTGATTATGCGGAAATTGAAGGCGGTTTTGAAGTTGTTGGAAAAGCTTATAAGAATAACTATTTTTCAGAAGATTTTGTGCCTTGTGCCGTGAAAAAAGACAATATAACATTTATGTGTATTGATTTTGCTGAAAGCTATAAAAGCAATGTAAGTACAGCAATTAAAGACTTTTTAAAAGGTGTTATAAAGGCAACAGGATTTGTTCCATTGGTTGAAATTGAGGGAAGCTCTTTTGCTGAACTTGCCCTTACACAGAAAGATGGAAAAATACTTATAAATATAGTAAATACAGCAGGGCAAGGTGGCCTTTTGAATGTAAGAGGCTATAACGAAGTTCCTAAAATAGGACCTTTGAAGGTTAAGGTTCACAAAACCGATATTTCAAAAATAACAAGAATGCCTGAGAACAAAGAAATAGAATTTAAAAATAAAGGGGATTATATTGAATTTGAATTTGATATTATTCACATTCATACAACTGCCATATTGGAGGGCTAAAAATGAAACGATCAGAAATTAACAATGCGATTTTAAAAGCAAAGAAAAGACTTGCTGAATATAAAATATCACTACCAATGTTCGGCTATTGGAGCATTGACGACTGGAAAGAAAACAAAGAAAAAACAGAGAGAATAAGAGAAAGAATGCTTGGCTGGGATGTTACAGATTTTGGGAGTGATGACTTTGAAAAGTGCGGAGCAGTTTTATTTACAGTAAGAAATGGAGATAAAAACGATAAAGAAAACAAAGTACCCTATGCAGAAAAATACATAATTTTAGATGATAAAACACAGCAACAGATTCCGCTTCATTATCATATAGAAAAAACAGAAGATATTATAAACAGAGGTGGCGGAGTTTTAATAGTTGAACTTTATAATAAGGGTGCAGACGGAGGTCTTGATAAAGAAACTCCTGTTACGGTTTATATGGATGCGGTTAAGCATCAGTTTAAAGCAGGCAAGCAGGTGAGAGTAACACCTGGAAACAGTATAACCTTAGAGCCTTTTGTATATCACAGATTTTATGCTGAAAAAGACGCAGGACTTTTGATAGTGGGAGAAGTGTCTAAAGTAAATGATGATAACTGTGATAATGTATTTTTAGTGAAATCGGAAAGATTTTGCCCTGTTGAAGAAGATGAAAAGCCAATACATTTACTTGTTAATGAATATTAAGGAGGTATATCATGAATAAATTTGGTATATTTATGAACTTCTGGGAAAATGACTGGATGGCAGACCATGTTAAGTACATTAAAAAAGCATCTGATATAGGGTTTGATATTCTTGAATTCCAGGCACAACCGCTTCTTGAAATGAGCACGAAAAGAATGGACGAAATAAAGGCTACAGCAGAATTTAACGGAATTGAACTTACATACAGTCTTGGTCTTGATAAAAAATACGATATTTCATCCTCTGACGAACAAAAAAGGGAGGATGGAATTAAGTATCTTAAAGAAATAATGGACAGGGTTCACTATATGGACGGAAAAATCATTTCAGGAGTAAGTTATGCAGGGTGGGGTATCCCTGATGACGAATTTACACGCGAGGAACTTCTTGAAAACAGTATTAAATCAATGAGAGAAATAATTAAAACTGCGGAGGAATATGATATTACATATGCAGTAGAAGCAGTAAACCGCTTTGAAGGTGTTGTTTTAAATACTGCTCAGCAAGCTGTTGAATATGTTAAGCAGATTAACAGCAAGAAGCTTGGGGTGTTGCTTGATACATACCATATGAATATAGAAGAAAACAATATTGGCGATGCAATCAGATGTGCAGGAGATATGCTTGTTGGCTTCCATACGGGAGAAAATAACAGAACTGCACCCGGAAGAGGGCATCTTGATTGGGACGAAATATTTAAGGCACTGGCAGATATAGATTACAAAGGCAGAATTGTTTCTGAACCATTTGTTGTTACAGGCGGACAGGTTGGTAAAGATATATGCGTGTGGAGAAATCTTGTAGCTGATACATCTGAACAAGCAATAGATGCTGAGGCTAAATTTCTTCTTGATTTTGAAAAATCAATGGTTGCCAAGTATCTCAATAAATAATGTTGACAATTTTAAAATAATGTGGTATTATTATTAAAGTTTAATAGTAAAGACTTTGAAGGAGAGTGCTCCTGCAGATGCTTTCAAGAGAGATGGCGGTTGGTGTAAGCCATTAAAGATAAGCAGGTTGCTGTAGCTCCCGAGTCGGAAGGAAGAAAGCATTAGCAAGTAGAACCTTCCCGAGAATGCTGCGTCAGTGCATAGGGCTTGGTGGAGTCTGAAGTGGCACAGTTTTGTGCAATTTGAGTGGTACCGCGGGTATGAAATTATGCTCGTCTCAAAGAATCAAGTCTTTGGGGCGACTTTTTGTTTTCTCAAAGAAATCGAAAGGAGAAAATCATAATGGAAGAAAGAATGACCGGTCTTGACTTTAAAATGAGTGAGGTTGCGGCCAGAATTAAAGAACTTCGTCAGATTGACGGAATTTCTGTTGAAACAATGGCAAAATTAACTGGTGTTTCAAGAGAAGAATATGTTGCCTGCGAAGCAGGACAGCACGACTTAAGCTTCGCATTTATTTACAGATGTGCGCTTGCTTTTAAAGTTGGTGTTACAGATATTATCGAAGGTGAAAGTGCTAACCTTCGTTCATACACTGTTACAAGAAGAGGGGAAGGTCAGAAAATTGACCAGGCTCACGGTATGGTTTACCACAGTCTTGCGGCAAACTTTAAAAACAGAGTTTCAGAGCCTCTTTATGTTCACAGTATTTATGATGAAGCGGCAGAAAGAAAAGATATTGAGCTCACAACTCACGACGGTCAGGAGCTTGATATTGTATTAAAGGGAAGCCTTAAAATTCAGATTGGCTCACACAGTGTTGTGCTTAATGAAGGCGACAGCGTTTATTTTGACAGTTCAACACCTCACGGTATGATAGCAGTTGGCGGTCAGGACTGCGAATTTTATGCTATTGTTCTTCAGGGACAGGAAAAAATCATTCACTCTGAAGAAAAGAAAATCAAAAAGACCAAGTTTAAACCACATCAGGAATACAAGAGAATTTATCACGATTTCATTGAAACTGTTGAAGATGAAAACGGCTCACTTGAATCAATAAGCTTTAAAAATGAAGATAAGTTCAACTTTGCATTTGATATAATTGACGGAATTGCAGACAGAAAGCCTGAAAAGGTTGCAATGGTTCATTTAAGCAAAGACCATACAGAAAGAAAATTCACTTTCAATGATTTCAAAAAAGAGTCTGCAAGATGTGCAAACTATTTTGAATCAATCGGTATTAAAAAGGGAAGCAAAGTAATGCTCGTTCTTAAGAGACATTATCAGTTCTGGATTGCAATTCTTGCACTTCACAAAATCGGTGCTGTTGCAATTCCTGCATCAAATCTTCTTCAGGAACACGACTATGAATACAGATACAATGCGGCAGAGGTTGATGCAATCCTTTGCAGTGCAGATGGTGATATTGCAAATCAGGCAGAGCTTGGTGCTAAAAATGCAAAATGGTTAAAAGAAAAAATCATAGTTGGCGGAAACAGAGAAGGCTGGAGAAACTTTGACGAAGAATATAAAGTGTTCCCTGATGTTTACGAAAGAAAAGCAGATTCACCGTGCGGTGAAGATGATATGCTTATGTACTTCACATCAGGTACAACCGGCAATCCTAAAATGGCTCTTCACAGCTATAAATATCCACTTGGACATTTCCATACTGCTAACTACTGGCATTGTGTAGACCCTGATGGTCTTCACCTTACAATTTCAGATACAGGTTGGGCAAAAGCTGCCTGGGGTAAAATTTATGGTCAGTGGCTTTGTGAAGCAGGTCTCTTTGTTTATGACTTTGACAAATTTGATGCGGCAGATATCTTGCCACTCTTCGCAAAATATCAGATTACAACTTTCTGTGCACCTCCTACAATGTACAGAATGTTAATCAAAGAAGATATTTCAAAATACGATATGAGTTCAGTTCAGCATGCAAATACTGCAGGTGAAGCGTTGAACCCTGAAGTTTACAAACAAATCCAGAGCCTTCTTGGTATTGATATTATGGAAGGTTTTGGTCAGACAGAAACAACCTGTCTTATCGGTAATCTCCACGGAAGAGAGTACAAAATCGGTGCTATGGGTAAACCGGTACCTCTTTATGATGTTGATATTGTTGACCCTGAAGGAAACAGTGTTGATGTTGGTGAAAACGGTGAAATCGTAATCAGAACTTCTGAAAGAGTTCCTTGTGGTCTTTTCAAAGGTTACTATAAAGACGAAGAAAAAACAAAAGAAGTATGGCACGATGGTCTTTATCACACAGGCGATGTTGCCTATAAAGATGAAGATGGTTTCTACTTCTATGTAGGCAGAATTGATGACGTTATCAAATCATCAGGCTACAGAATCGGACCTTTCGAAATCGAAAGCGTTATTATGGAGCTTCCATATGTTTTGGAATGTGGTGTTTCTGCAGAGCCGGACGAAATAAGAGGTCAGGTTGTTAAAGCAAGTATCGTTTTAACTAAAGACACAGTTCCAAGCGAAGAGCTTAAAAAAGAAATTCAGATGTATGTTAAAGAACATACTGCACCTTATAAATACCCAAGAATTGTTGTGTTTAAGGACAGCCTCCCAAAAACAACTAGTGGTAAGATTATAAGAAATAAACTTTAAACAATGCACAGTGCACAATTCACAATGCACAATTAAGGTAGTAATCCCAAGAACTTTACAGTTTTGGGATTACTTGCATTTTTAGAAAGAATATGTTAAAATAAATTGAAAATTGTACTGTACCCCGAAAGGGGACAATAACAAGGAGGAATTTAATATGGAAAAAAGAATGGAAACAAGAACACTTGTGATGGCGTCTGTACTTACAGCACTTACGATACTGTTACAGTATATGGGTAGCTTTGTAAAGCTTGGACCATTTTCAATCTCATTGGTGCTGATTCCGATTGTAATTGGTGCAGCAACCTGCGGAGTTAAAGTGGGAACATGGCTTGGTTTTGTTTTTGGCGGAGTTGTACTTTTAAGCGGTGATGCAGGAGCTTTTCTTGCAGTAAATGTAGTGGGAACAATTATAACTGTTCTTGCAAAAGGTACTCTTTGCGGACTTTTGGCGGGTTTTGCCTTTAAGGGAATTAAAAAACTCACAAAAAATGATTATGTATCTGCGATTGTTTCAGCAGTTGTATGTCCGGTTGTGAATACAGGTGTGTTTTTAATCGGATGTCTTTTGTTCTTTATGGACACAATAACTATGTGGGCAGGAGGCGCAGATGTTGCTCATTATATGATTTTCGTACTTGTTGGAGCAAACTTTATATTTGAACTTTTATTCAATATTGTTTTTGCACCTGCAATTGTTCAGATTATTAAGGTTGTTAATGGGAGATAATTATGGTACTTGCAATTGATATCGGAAACACACATATAGTTATTGGTTGTATTGAGGGAGAAAAGGTTGTTTTCAGAGAAAGAATGACAACAAATCCAAATGCAACAAGACTTGAAGTTGCATCCACAATCAAGACTGCTTTTGAGATGTACAGAGTTGATTATACAAAGCTTGAAGGTGCAATCATTTCATCGGTTGTTCCTACAATAACAAAGAATGTTAAACAGGCAATAGAAAAGTTTGCAAAAATTAAAGTTCTGGTTGTTGAACCCGGCATAAAGACGGGCATCAGCATTAAAATAGACAATCCTGCACAGCTTGGTTCAGACCTTCTTGTGTCTGCAGTTGCAGGAGTCAGTGAATACAAAACACCGCTTATTATAATTGATATGGGAACTGCAACAACGGTTTCGGTAATCAATAAGAATAAAGAATATATCGGTGGTGCAATCCTTCCGGGTGTGGGAATTTCTCACGATGCCCTTGTAAACAGAACATCAAAGCTTCAGAGTATTTCTCTTGATGAGCCTAAAAAGGTTATCGGAACAAATACTGTTGACTGTATCCAGAGTGGTCTTATGTATGGTAATGCAGGAGCACTTGACGGTCTTATTGAAAGATTTAATGAAGAAGTGGGCGAAAAATGCACAGTTGTTGCAACAGGCGGACTTTCTAAAATTGTTGTACCACTTTGCAAAAATGAAATTATAATTGACGAAGATATGCTCCTTAAAGGGCTTATGCTTATATACGAAAAGAATATGTAAATTCAAGAGTTGCTTTAATTTTAAGCAACTCTTTTTTATTGACAGTATCATATACAATATGATACAATTTTCTCGATATAAAAAAGGAGTGAGTTGCTTGATGAAAAGCTATTGGATATGGAATTATGGGGACTATGAGCTTTTTCATTCAAATCTTGTGAATTGCCGAAGACAACAGTATGAGGCAGATGTTCCGCCTTTCTGGAAGCTTTATGATGTTGAACGAAATGTGAACTTCTTTTGTGAAAAGGAAATAGAAAATGACGGGGCTATGAAGCTTTACTTAAATGGCAAAGGTTGTATAATGCTTGATGATATAAGATATCCCTCTGGAGAAGAAATAAAAATTACCAAGGGACATCATACTTTTAAAATCTGCGTTTTTAATTTGTCAGGTTTACCTTCAGCATATATAGAAAGCGACATACTTTCAACAGAGGGAAGCTGGTATACAAAGAATGCAGAGGGTAAAAAGATTCCTGTTGGTTTTGAGAATGCCTATGACTTGCCGTCAGCTGATGTAGAAAAATTTGATTTTTCTTATGAAAAGGTTGAATATGTAAATCGCACGAATACTGAAAAGGGTGTGCTCTTTGATTTTGGGAAAGAAATATTCGGATTTTTATATGTAGAAAATGTAAATAAAGATGCAAAAATATGCGTATCTTACGGAGAATCAGCAGAAGAAGCTTTAGATACAAAGTGGTCTGTTATAAGAGAGCATATATCAGGAAGTGAAAGCTATAAATTAAGACAAAGAGCATTTCGCTATATTTACATTGAGGGTGACTTGAATGCAGAGGTTTATGCAGAGTTTGAATATTTGCCGTTAGATGAATCAGGAAGCTTTGAATGCAGTGATAAAACCATAAATGATATATGGAATATGTGTGCCTATACATTAAAGCTATGCGCGAGAGAAGTTTTTATTGAGGGTGCAAAAAGAGATCGCTGGCTTTGGGGTGGAGATGCATACCAGATATTCAAGTTCAGCAAATATCTCTATTTTGATAAAGAAATTGTAAGAAGAAGTCTTATAGGTCTGCGTGGGAAAGAACCGTTTGACCAACACATAAATACTATCACAGATTACAGCTTGTACTGGGTTATTGCCTTGTGGGAATATTATATGACATACGAAGATGTGGAGTTTGTAAAATTTATCTATCCAAAAGCAATATCTTTAATGGAATTTTGCAAAGACAGAACAAATGAATATGGATTCATTATTGCAAAAGGGGAAGACTGGATTTTTGTTGACTGGTCTGAAATAGATAAAAGTGGCGTAGTATGTGCAGAACAGATGCTTTACTATGAAGCACTTAACTGTATGCATAAATTATCACAAATTGTAAAAGAGGAAAATACAGATTATAAAAATCAGGCGGAAAAACTGAAAACACAGATAAATGAATTTTTCTGGAACCATGAATATGGCGCGTTTATTGATAATTACGAAAGTGAAAATATTAATGTAACAAGACACGCAAATATTTTTGCAGTTATGTATGGTATTGCAAACAAAGAGCAAATAAACTCAATTGCTGAAAATGTTCTTAAAAATGATAATATTACAAAAATTACAACTCCGTATTTTGAAGGGTATGAGTTGGATGCTATGGGGCAGATTGAAAACTTCGAATATATTTATGATATGCTTTGTTCATACTGGAAGGGTATGCTTGATTTAGGTGCAACTACTGTTTATGAAGAATATGATCCAAAACTTTCAGGCGTAGAGCATTATGCTATGTATGGCGATAAATACCAGAAATCACTTTGTCACGCGTGGGGTGCATCTCCTATTTATCTGCTTGGCAAATATTTTCTCGGAGTATCTGAAACAGAAGCAGGATATGAAAGCTTTACTGTTAAGCCATATCTTGGTAAGTTTGAATTTATAAAAGGCACAGTTCCCATAAAAGACGGAAAAGTTGAAGTTTTTCTTTCGAAGGATAAACTTACGGTAAAAACAGATAAAAAAGGCGGAACACTTATCTTAAATGGTAACAGATATAGCTTGGTGCCTGATGAAGAATTTGTTTTAAGGTTTTAATAAGTATAAAAAAACAACCGCTATTGCGGTTGTTTTTTTTATGATGCTAAATTACATAGCATTGAATTTTTTTGTAAGCTGTGATTTTTTTCTTGCAGCGGCATTCTTTTTGATGATACCTTTAGCGCAAGTCTGGTCAACTCTCTTAACTGCAGCTTTGTAAGCAGCCATTGCTTCTTCTTTGTTGCCTGCTTCAACAGCAGCATCAAATTTCTTTAAGCAAGTTCTGAGATTTGTCATAACCATTTTATTCTGAAGAGTTTTCTTTGCGATAACTAAAACTCTTTTCTTTGCTGATTTAATATTTGGCATTTAATTCACCTCCGAGTAACTTTTTCAGTGTATATGCAATATTAAGTTTCCCCATTTGAGACACAAGCGGTAATGTGACGGACCGCCCGGGTCCACTTCAATAGCAGAAGGTATTCTATCACATAATTTTCAAATTGTCAACTACTTTTTTTCACTGTGCAAAGCACAATATCTCTGCACAGCAATATCTTTGAATGTGAAACATTTAATATCTCTCGAGCATAGCGAGAATATCGTTTATATTGTTAGGAGTTAGGAGTTACACTTGTCCCAAAGGGACATATCGAATTGCGAAGCAATATATCGAGTAAAAAACATATCGAGCCGAAGGCATATCGACAAACAATTCACAAGTGTTGACAAAATTTTAGAAAGACAGTATAATACAAAAGTCAGTATAGCTGACAGGCAGGATTTCATTTGCGGTGTTTACACCGGCGGTTGTGCTATCATCTCTTACAAAAGGGGGTGATTGTTATGGATAATGAATACATATTATTTATGATTGTTCTCTTACTTTTAGTAATTTCCATAAAAAAATAACCGCCCTCGGCTAAGGTTGCGGTTATTTTAAAATAACTTAACTTTGGCATAACCGTTTGAGGTCTTGCCTTTTTCTATTTATATTATATATTCTGTTTATGAATTTGTCAATACTTAGTTACAGAAGATGTAAGCTTGCTTTTTCACTGTGCGAAGCACAATATCTCTGCAAAGCAATATCTCTGATGTAAGTGGCATTAATATCTCTCGAGCATAGCGAGAATATCGTTTTAGTTTTGAGAATGTACATATCGATAATAAATTTATTTACAAATTCATTTTATTGTGATAAAATAAAGTTGCCAAATCAGTTTAATAGTTTATGTATTTATGAGATATTTTTGCGTTAAGCGAATATATCTTGTTTATGTACCCATAATAGAATTTGATAAAAATGCAAATTTCATTTGTGGGTGCACTTATATCTTATAATGCATAAACTGGTTTGGCGACTATCGGAGTTTGCGTTTTTTATGCGTCTGCTCCGGTGGGCGCATTTTTTAATTTTGGGTGATTGTATGAGAAGTAAGAGAAAAACAAAATTGAATATTTTGAAGGGATATAAAGTCGTTGTTGGGGAAAGATATGACAAAAAATTTTATAATGATACAAGAAAGATGCGGTTGCTTGAATATATCGCAGAAGGTGAAGGAAAATATATAATTAATGGAATAAGTGTGCCTTTTGAAAAAGGGGATATGATTGTTATGACAGGTGCAGGATATCCTGAAATACAGGCTGATAAAATTAAAAGGTTTTTTGTTGCTTATAACAAAAAAGAAATCATAGAGAAAGATTTTGAGTTTTTGGCAGATATCTGCAAGAAGAACGATATACATAAAAAAATAGCAGATATGGAAAAATCGTTGTACAAGATAGAGTGTGAGTTTGTAGGAAATGTGTATTTTGAAGAACTGTAATATAAAAGAGCTTCCTTTATTGTAAGGAAACTCTTTTTGTTTGAAGAATTCTGCATTCTGAATTTTGCATTTTGCATTCATAAAAGTTCTTTTCTTAATTCTTCATCTGATTTTGGGCTTAAATATGATGGAGGAATGTCAAAAACAGTTTTGCATCCTTTAAAGCCCTCTTTGTTCATTTTATATGCTGCTCTTGCACAGGCAGTAACAACAGATGCGGTGAATTCAGGGTTTGAATCAAGCTTTAAGCTATATTCAATAACATGGTTTAAGCCATCACTTGTTTTACCGCTTCTTATAACAAAGCCACCGTGAGGAATACCGCTGTGGTCTCTCTCAAGCTCTTCTTTTGAAATGAAATGAACGATAGTATCATAATCTGCAAAGTAGTTTGGCATTGTTTTGATTTCGTTTTCAATTTTGTCTTTATCTGCACCGTCGCAAGCAACAACAAAGCATTCACGAAGATGTTTTTCTCTTGTTGAAAGGGCAGGATTACTTCCTGACCTTACGGCATCTAAAGCTTTGTCGATTGGAATAGTATACTGTCTTGCATCTAAAACGCCCTCAATTCTTCTTATGGCGTCACTATGTCCCTGACTAACACCTTTGCCCCAGAATGTGTATGTTTCTCCCTTTGGAAGAACTGCTTCTGAATAAAGTCTGTTAATTGAGAACATACCCGGGTCCCAACCTGCAGAAATAACTGCAATTTTACCTGCATCACAAGCAGATTTATTAACATTTTCAAAATGCTGAGGTATTTTTGCGTGAGTATCAAAGCTGTCAACTACATTAAAATATTTAGCAAGTTCAGGAGTCTGAACAGGTAAGTCTGTTGCACTTCCACCGCAAAGAATTAAAACATCAATTTCATCTTTGTAATTTAAAATATCATCAGCAGAGCAAACCTTTGCAGTTTCTGTTTTAATGGTTAAATCCTCTGGATTTCTTCTTGTGAAAACTGCAACAAGGTTCATATCGTCGTTAAGTTTAATGGCACTTTCGATACCTTTTCCAAGATTTCCGTATCCGAATATACCTATATTTATACTCATAATAGTACCTCCTTATAAAAGAATAGAAATATTTTAACATATTTTATATGATTTATCAAGAAAAATCAAAAAAACTCTTGATTTTTTTTGTTATGTATGTTAGAATAATTTCAATGTAAATATTAGGACAAAAGAGTGAACCAATCGGGTTCACTCTTTTGCGTGAAATGGATAAGTCTGAATAAAATTACACATCTTGCACTGTTTTACTCCTTTATGTACACAAAGTACACGACAGTCGTAAATCAGCACAATCTGTGCAATTTTCCTTCAGCCTTGTTTGGTGAAAGGAGTTAATGAGTGCAATTATGGCAAGCAGAATTGAAATGCTGGTTGAAGAATTGGCAACCCCTGTTGCAGAACAGTTTGGACTTTTCATTTATGATGTTGAGTTCAAAAAAGAAGGCAGCGACTATATGCTTCGTGTTTTTATTGACAGAGAGGACGGCGGAGTTAATATAGAAGATTGCGAAAATGTGCACAGACCGCTTCAGGACATTCTTGATGAACAAGGTGTTGATTACAGTTATCTGGAGGTTTCTTCTCCCGGAATTGAAAGACAGCTTAAAAAGCAGAGAGATTTTGACAGATTCAAAGGAGTTAAAGTTCTTGCAAGTTTTTATAAAGCAGTTAACGGCAGTAAAAAGCTTGAAGGAATTTTAGTGGAAAGAACAGAAGAACATCTTGTTCTTGATGCAGGTGAAGAAATTAAAATTGAAAATGAAAATGTTGCTACAGTAAGACTTGTGGCAGAATTTTAAGGAGGAATAAACAAAGTGGATAATCATGAATTATTAGCAGCATTAACAATGCTTGAAAAGGAAAAAGGCATCAGCAGAGAATATATGTTTGAAGCCATTGAAACAGCTCTTGCTATTGCATACAAGAAAAGCTCTGCAGGAATGAAGGGCGCAGACATTGTTGTTAGCATGGACAGAGAAAATGCAAACATCAGAGTTTACAGACACAGACCTGTTGTTGAAAACGGTATGGGCCTTGAAGGTGAATATGACCTTGACGAAGCAAGGGAAATCAATCCTGAATACGAAATCGGCGATGTAATCGTTGAAGAAATCGACCAGAGACCTTTCTCAAGAATTGCAGCACAGACTGCAAAGCAGGTTGTTGTTCAGAAATTAAGAGACGCTGAAAGCGAAAAGAAATTCAAAGAAGGAAGCAAAAAAGAAAACACAGTTTTAACTGGTGTTGTAAGACGTGTTGACAAGAAAAACGTAGTTGTTGACATCGGTGGCGGAAATGAAGCTATCATTCCACCATCTGAACAGGTTGAAGGTGAAGAATTCAAACCGGGTGACAGACTTAAACTTTATGTTACAAAAGTTAACAAAACAAACTACGGTGCTGAATATATTGTATCAAGAAGCAATGCAGGTATTGTTGCAAAACTTTTTGAAAACGAAGTTCCTGAAATTCAGGATGGTACAGTTGTTGTTAAAGCCGTTTCAAGAGAAGCAGGCTCAAGAACAAAAATTGCAGTTTATTCAGATAATGAAAATGTTGATCCTGTTGGCTCATGTGTAGGTCAGGGCGGTAAGAGAGTTCAGGCAGTTGTTGATGCTCTCGGCGGCGAAAAGATTGACATTGTTAACTGGAGCGAAGACCCAAGAGAATTTATTTCAGCAGCATTAAGCCCTGCTAAAGTAGTTTCTATGGAAATCGTTGAAGGGGAAAAAATGTGCAAGGTTACAGTTCCTGCTTTCCAGCTTTCACTTGCTATCGGTAAAGAAGGTCAGAATGCAAGACTTGCAGCTAAACTTACAGGCTGGAAAATTGATATTAAGCCTGAAGATAATATCACTTTTGATTTTTAATCGGAGAGATTGAATGAACGATAAAGTTAATGAAAGAATGTGCGCTGTCTGCAGAAATATGTTTAATAAGAATAAACTTTTAAGAATTGCAAAAATTAACGACAGTGTTATGTTAGATAAAAATTACAAAAGCGGAGGCAGAGGCCTTTATATATGTTCTGAAGAATGTTTTAAAAAAGCTACAGAAAATAAAAAGGTAAGCAGAGCCATTAAATTTTTTATAGACGAAAGCTTGTTTGATGAAGCAAGGGAGATTTTAAATGGAAAAGGATAAAGCATTAAGGCTTTTGGGCCTTGCAACCAGAGCAGGAAAGGTTATAACGGGAATAGAACTTTGTGAAAAAGCGGTTAAGAGCAAAAAAGCAAAGCTTATAATTATAACAAAAGAAACTGCACAGTCAACAGTTGATATGTTCAAAGGCGTTGGCATTCCGGTTGTGTGCGTTGAGTCTAAAGAAAAGCTTGGCAGTTTTACCGGTAAGGATATTCGTTCGGTTGCGGTTGTAACAGATGAGAATTTTGCATCGGCTATTGTAAAAGAAAGTGAGGAATTGGTATGTCAAATGTAAAAGTCAGTGATATAGCTAAAGAGCTTGGCATTCAGGGTAAAGAAGTTGTTGCTATTATGGCAGGCTTTGGTGTTGAAATTAAATCAACAAAATCAACACTTGAAGAAAAGCATCTTAATATGATTATAGAAAAACTTTCAAAGGATTTTGATAAGGGCGGAGAATTCAACATCCCTAACAAAAATAACGGCTATGGATATGTTGAAAAAGAAGAGCCTAAAAAAGAAGAACCAAAGAAAGAAGTTAAGAAGGAAGAACCTGTAAAAGAAACACCAAAACAGGAAGAAAAGAAGGAAGAGGTTAAGAAAGAAGAACCTAAAAAAGAAAAGAAACCTTCAAACCCACAGCCTTTCCTTCCTAACAAGAAAAAAGAAAACAAACCAAAAGAAGAAAAGAAAGAAAGAGTTAATGTTGTTGTTAACACAAGAACAGAAGCTATTGATGTAAGCAAAATCGAAAGACGCGAAAGACTTGAAGACCTTGTTTCTGATAAAATGAGAGATAATATGCAGAGCAAGCAGAAAATCAAAAAGGGTCAGAACAGATTTGGTAAACAGGAAAACAAGAAAAAGCTTCAGCCTGTTAAGAAAATGGAAATCAAACCGGTTAAGCTTGAAGTTGAAATTCCTGATACAATTTCAGTTGGCGAACTTGCATCAAGACTTAAGAAAACTGCAGTTGATGTTATCAAAAAGCTTATGGGTCTTGGTCAGATGGCATCTGTTTCTGATGTAATTGACTTTGATACTGCATTTTTAATCGCAGAAGAATTCGGTGCAGAAGTTAAAAAAGAAGTTATTATTACTGCAGAAGATTCATTAACACTTGATATTGAAGACAGAGAAGAAGATTTACAGGAAAGACCTCCTGTAGTTGTTGTTATGGGTCATGTTGACCACGGTAAAACAAGTCTTCTTGATGCTATCAGAAGCACTCAGGTAACTGCAGGCGAAGCAGGTGGTATCACACAGCATATCGGTGCTTATCAGGTTGATGTTAAGGACAGAAAGGTTACATTCCTTGATACACCTGGTCACGAAGCTTTCACAGCTATGAGAGCAAGAGGTGCTCAGGTTACTGATATTGCAATCCTTGTTGTTGCGGCAGACGACGGTATTATGCCACAGACTATTGAGTCTATCAACCACGCAAAAGCTGCAGGTGTTAGCATTATTGTTGCCATTAACAAATGCGATAAAGATACTGCAAATCCTGATAAAGTTAAACAGGAACTTACAGAACACGAAATCATCCCTGAAGAATGGGGTGGTGACACAATCTGTGTTAATGTTTCAGCTAAAATGGGTATGGGTATTGAAGAACTCCTTGAAATGGTTCTTCTTACTGCAGATATGAAAGAACTTAAAGCAAACCCAGACAGAATGGCAAGAGGTACAGTTATTGAATCTAAACTTGATAAGGGCAGAGGTCCTGTTGCAACAGTTTTGGTTCAGCACGGTACACTTAAGATTGGTGATGTTATCGTAGCAGGTACAGCTATGGGTAAAGTTCGTGCTATGATTGATGAAAAGGGAAGAAGAATTACAGAAGCAGGTCCTTCTGTTCCTGTTGAAATACTTGGTCTTTCTGAAGTTCCTTCAGGCGGTGACCTTTTCTATGTAGTAGAAGATGAAAAGAAAGCAAGAGACGTTCTTGACGAAAGAATTGCAAAGAGAAAAGAAGAAGCTATTTTATCTAACCAGAAAGCATCTCTTGATTCACTCTTTGCACAGATTGAAGAAGGTAAGCTCAAAGACCTTAACATTATCGTAAAAGCCGATGTTCAGGGTTCTGTTGAAGCGGTTAAACAGTCACTTGAAAAACTTACAAACGAAGAAGTAAGAGTTCGTGTAATTCACGGCGGTGTTGGTGCGGTTAACGAAAGCGACGTTATGCTTGCATCAGCTTCAAATGCTATTATCGTAGGCTTCAATGTTCGTCCTGATGCAAATGCAGCAGTATCTGCAGAAAGAGCAGAAGTTGAATTAAGACTCTATAGAGTTATCTATGATGCTATTGAAGAAATTCAGGCAGCTATGAAAGGTATGCTTGATCCTAAATTCAAAGAAGTTGTTCAAGGCCACGCAGAAATCAGAAACACATTCAAGGTTTCAGGCGTTGGTACTATCGGTGGTGCTTATGTTACTGACGGTAAGATTTCAAGAAACTCAAGTGTAAGAATTGTTCGTGACGGTATTGTTATTCACGAAGGTGTTCTTTCATCACTCAAGAGATTTAAAGACGATGTTAAAGAAGTTGCTTCAGGTTATGAATGCGGTGTTGGCATCGAAAACTATAACGATATTAAAGAAGGAGATGTAGTTGAATCCTTTATTATGGAAGAGATTACAGACTAATTTATGGCAAAGTTCAGACAACAGAAAATAGATGAGGAAATGAAAAGAGAGTTATCTTTTTTGATTTCCTCTCTCAAAGACCCAAGACTTGAAGGTTGCATTATTTCATTAACTGCGGTAAATGTTACCAAGGATTTGAAATTTGCAAAAATATTCACATCTGTTTTAGCAGATGACGAAAAAAGAAAACTTGCAGTTGAAGGTTTAAACAGTTCAAGCGGTTTTCTCCGCCGTGAGCTTGGCAGTCGTATGAAAATAAGATATATTCCTGCACTTACATTTGTGCTTGATGATTCTATTGCATACGGAACACACATCAATAAAATCATAAACGAACTTAACATAAGCGGTGACGAAGATGAAGAAAATAATTGATTTAATCAAAGCCGCAGAAAATATTGCAATTTTCACTCACATAAACTGTGACGGAGATGCAGTTGGCTCAACCTTCGCACTTAAAAAGGTTTTAGAGGAATTTGGTAAGAAAACAACAGTTTTTATTGATACAAAAATTCCCGAAAGACTTAAGTTTATGCCAAAGATTTATGATGCAGAGTATTTAACTGCTTATGAAGACAAAAACTTTGATTTGTTTGTTGCACTTGATTGTGGTGATATAACAAGACTTGGAGAATATGCAACAGTTTTTGAAAAAATGGAAAACACAATTTCTATTGACCATCACAAATCAAACGGCGGATTTGCCAAAGAAAACTATGTGGTTTCACAGGCATCTGCCACAGGTGAAGTTTTGTTTGATATAATCAATGAGGGTAATTTCCTTATTACAAAAGAAACTGCTTCGCTTCTTTATGGTGCGATTGCATCAGATACGGGCTCTTTCCAGTATTCAAATACAAGCGAAAAAACTCATCTTATTGCATCAAAGCTTATAGGTCTTGGAGCAGACAGTGTTTATATGAATAAAAAGCTTTTTGATACACTTATGGTTAACGAAATCAAAATCAAAGGCTTTGGAATGAGCAATTTCAGACTTTTTGAAGAGGGTAAAATCTGCACGGTAGGAATTTCCAAAGAAATAATGGATGAGCTCGGATGCAGTTATGAAGATGTGGAAGGACTTTCAGGCTTCCCAAGAAGTATTGACGGAGTAGAAGTTGGTCTTCTCATTAAGGAATACAAAGACGGCGTATTTAAAATCAGCATAAGAACAAATGATTATGTTGATGCAACTGTTCTTGCTTCAAAATTCGGTGGTGGCGGCCATGTAAGAGCCGCAGGGTGCACCATTGAAGGAACTCTTGAAGAAGTAACAGAAAAAATAGTTAATGCAGCAAAGGAGCTTATATAAAGTGACCGGTGTAGTTTGTATAAACAAACCAATAGGAAAATCTTCTCATTTTGCCGTTGCGGTAATAAGAAGAATAACAAAAATTAAAAAAGTCGGACATACAGGAACTCTTGACCCCTTGGCAACAGGGGTTCTTCCTGTTTGTATAGGCAGGGAAGCAACAAAACTTTCACAGCTTATTATGGACTCGGATAAAGAATACAAAGCGGTTTTAAAGCTTGGTATTTCAACAACAACTCAGGACAGTGAAGGGGAAATAACCTCACAAAGAGAAGTTAATGTTACCGAAGATATGATAAAAAAAGCGGTTGAAGGTTTTATCGGTGAGATTTCACAGATTCCGCCTATGTACTCGGCTATAAAAATAGATGGGAAAAAACTCTATGAACTTGCAAGAAAGGGAATAGAGGTTGAAAGAAAATCAAGAGTTGTAACAATCAACTATATAAACATTTTAAATATAAACCTTGAAGAAAACGAGGTTGAAATGGTTATTGGTTGCACAAAGGGAACATACATAAGAACCCTTTGTAACGACATAGGCGAGGCACTTGGTTGCGGTGGCTTTATGAAAAGCCTTGTTCGCACCAAATGCGGTGGATTTTCAATAGAAAACAGTATAACTCTTGAAGAATTTGAAGAACTTTACAACAAAGGTGAAGCAGAAAAGGTTATTGTTTCTCCTGAAGAAATTGTTGCAAAGAAAATGGAGACAGTGTAAGTGAAAAAATATCAATTACCACAAGATAGCATAGCAGAAGAAACTGTTGTTGCTCTGGGAGATTTTGACGGTGTGCATAAAGCACATAAAAAGCTTCTTGATAAAACAGTTGAAATTGCAAAAAATAAAAATCTTGTATCTGCGGTATATATGTTTGATAAAAGCAGTAAATCATCAAAAAGAATAACTCCCCTTCAGGTGAAAGAAGCCCTTATTTGCAATATGGATATTCAGCTTTTGATATTGCAAAAGGTTGATGAAGAATTTTTCACCACAACCTGCGAAATGTTTGCAGAAAAAATATTAAAGCAAAGCCTTAATGCAAAGGTGGTTGTTGTGGGCAAAAATTACACCTTTGGAAAAGGTGGGAAAGGAACAAGCCAGTTGCTTTTAGACCTTTGCAGTAAATATGGGATTGAGTGCATAATTATTGATGATGTTACCCACGAAGGCGAAATCGTTTCAAGCTCTCTTGTGAGAAAATATATTGAAAACGGAGAGATTGAAAAGGCAAATGCAATGCTTGGATATAATTTTATTATAGAGGGCGTTGTTGAAAAGGGAAACAAAATAGGAAGTGTACTTGGTTTTCCAACTGCAAACATATACCCTTCGGATGATATGGTGTTGCCTAAATTCGGCGTATATATAGCAAAGGCGGTTGTTGACAAAAAAGGCGGATATGATGCAATTGTAAATGTAGGAATGAAGCCAACAGTTAAAAACAACAGACTTTCAGTAGAAGCTCATATCAGGGGCATAGACGAAGAACTGTATGGAAGATATGTTTCATTGTCTTTTGAGAGATTTATTCGTGCAGAAAGAAAATTTGCTTCTGTAGAGGAGCTTAAAGAACAAATAAAAGAAGATGCAAAGCATTTATAAGCTTTGCATCTTTTTACATTGTTGGAGGGATTGGAAAAAATGTTTCAGAATGAGCCAAGCGAACCTGTAAGGGCTACCCGAAGGCGTATGTGATACGCCGAGAGGTGAGGTTGGTTCATAGTAAAAAGAATTAAAATAAGAGAAACTCTCAAGGAGAGAGTTTCTGCGACATAAAAAAGAGTATAAAATAAATTGCTTTTTCTGTATGTCTAATAACTTTCTTTTTGCGCTCTGGACATTTTTTACATCCCGATTAGCGTTCCATCATTTCGCAGATGAGTATATTAAGCCCTGTATATCCGTTTATTGCACCTGTTTTTAATGAGATGTCATATTCAGAGCAACGGGCAATCATTTTCTGCAGGAATTTTTCTGACATTTTTTCGCTGTATCTTGCATATTTCTTCTGTGTGAAAGGTTTAAGTCCCATTTTACTTGAAATAGCAGATGGTGACTGTCCTGAATTTTTTAATACTTTGTACTCAAGAACTCCCATAATGGTTTTTGAAAGAGCACCATTTATCATAACAGGCTCTTCCTCGTCCTTCTGAAGCTGTGCAAAAATAGTAAGTGCTTTTTCCTTTTGCATATCCATAACCGCATCTAAAAGGTCAAAGGTTTTACTTTCTATATTCCTTGTAACTATTTCTTTAATGGTTTCTTCTGTAATAATTCCTTCTTTTAAACTGAATGAACAGCATTTGTCTATTTCGTTTTTTAGTGTGTTCATATCATAGCCTGCATACTGCATCATAAGTTCGGCGGCATCTTTTGTTATTTCCATACCGCAGGACTTAACAACATTTGCAATCCATCTTAAAATTTCTGTTGCACCCTGTTTTTTGAATTCACATACCTTGCATTTTTCTGTCAGCAGTTTGTAAATTTTTGCAGTTTTTTTTGAGATTTCCCTGCAGGAGAAAATAATGTGGGTATAAAAGGGAATGTCACTTATAATTTCTTCTATATATGCAACATCACTGTCCTTGATTTCTTTTGAAAAATCAATACCTTTGAAAACAACAAGCTTTTTTTCAGACATCATAGGGGAAGAGAAAACCGCGTCCTGAAAGAACTCAAGGCGTTCACTGTCTATCCTGAAAAAATTGAATTCTTCTGCCTGAACAGTTTTTGCTTTGATTGTGTTAATATAGTAGTCAGAAAGGAATACTTCTTCACCAAGGAAAAAGTAAATTTGTTTAAGCTGACCGTTTTTTAAATCCTGCTTGATATTTTCCAATGTTTTTTACTCCTTTAAAGTTTTTTGAAAGGCTCTTATCTGTAAATGTTTAAAAAGAAAACATATAAACAAAGATGTGCATGTAAATAAAATCAGTGAAAATATATTTACATCAAAAGTTATTGTGTTGAATGGTGCATAGGCAACGGTATATGCAGTTTCATAAATAAAATTGCATATTGTGTCGCATATAAATTTAAGTGGCGTTATATTTAAAATCATTGTTATGGGTGCCAGAATAAATAATAGTGGCACAGTAAGTGAGATTACAACATTTGTAACAATGGAGTATGTGGAAAGTGTACCAAAATACATCATCATTGCAGGGAATACGCCTATTTGTGCTGAAATTGTGGCACAGGCAGGGTCTCTTATCAGAGCAGGAAGCGGAGATAAAAGAGTTTTTATATATCCACTGCACATAATTATTCCAAATGTTGCAGTAAATGAAAGCACAAAGCTTGCATTGTAAATTATATATCTGTTTGAGATTATCAGCATTATTGCTACAAGACAAAGTGCGTTCAGAGTGTCTTTATCTCTTTTGAAATAAACAGACACAATTGCAATAATAACCATCACGGATGCTCTTATTACCGATGGCGAACAACCTGTAACAAGGATAAGTAAAAATAAAAACAGAATATATATAATATCTCTTAATATATTGGGTAGCTTTTTCAGGAAAACTGCAAGAATGCTCAAAAGGAGCATAACATGAAAGCCTGAGACAGAGGCAATATGTATACAACCTGAAATCTGCAATGCTTCATAATCTTCTTCAGTAATATTTTCTTTGTTACCAAGCATAAGACCCTGAATAAAAGCACAGGTGCGTGGATTTTTAAAGGTATTTGCTATTTTGTTGTTAAGGAAAATATTAAGACTTCTTGATTGCTTTGCAGGGAATGAGCCCTGATTGTGAGCAGTAATGGTGTAATTTTTCTCGCCTATAAATGCGGTGTAGAAGATTCCCTTGCTTTTCAGTTGCCTGTTGTAGTATTCATATTTTTCACCTGAATCGGCAGGCGATTTAAGTGTTAGTCCTTTAACAGTAACAACATCATTAACAACGGGTAACTCTTCACCATAAAAATATGCCTGAACCTTTTTGTTGTCTTTGTTAAGAATTTTACATACTGCAACCTTGTTCTTACCGCTGTAATCAGTTTCTATGACCAGAAGCTCACTGTCAAAAGGAACACCAATGTCTTTAGCCAAAGGTCCGTGTACAGTGTCTGCTTCGGTGATAATAAGAAGTAATGCAATTAAAAAGCCTGTAAGTACCGCAAATAGCAGTTCCTTTCTGAAAATAATCAAAAGTATTGAAGAAACTGCTATTAAAACTAAAATATATAATGGGTTATATAAGCATAACGCTGCAATAAGAAATATGAGCGTATAAAACAAGAAATTTATAAGAAAAACTCCTTTAGCTTATTTTGATTTCGCCGTTTTCTTCAGTTACGGAAACAGAAGAACCGAACGGAATTGCCATATAAACGATTTTTTCTGCAACAATGTCACCGATATGCTTTTGAATTGTTCTTCTTAATTCTCGAGCACCGTATTTTTCACTGTAGCCTTTTTCTGCAAGGAAAGTAATTGCTTTTTCATCAACATAAAGTGAAATACCTTTTTCAAGGAGAGCTTCTTCCATTTCGGAAATGTTGAGTTTTGCAATTTTCTTGAAGTCTTCCACAGAAAGCTTGTTGAATGTTATAATTTCATCAATTCTGTTTAAGATTTCAGGCTTGAATATTTTCTTTAACTTATCATTTGCAACAGCTTCCATATCAATTGAAGATTTGTTGAAGCCTAAAGTATCAGTACCAAAGCCGATACCTGCATTTGAAGTTAAAATAATAACGGTGTTTTCAAAGCTTACAACTCTGCCCTGAGAGTCTGTAAGTCTGCCTTCGTCAAGAATCTGTAATAAAATATTATAAACATTAGGATGAGCTTTTTCAATTTCATCAAAGAGAACAACACTGTATGGCTTTCTTCTTATTTTTTCAGTAAGCTGACCTGCTTCATCATAGCCAACATATCCCGGAGGAGAACCAATAAGCTTTGAAATTGAATGTTGCTCCTGAAATTCGGTCATATCAAGACGAATTAAATCGTCAACAGAACCAAAAAGCTCTTCGGTAAGAACTTTTGCAAACTCTGTTTTTCCTACGCCTGTAGGACCAACAAAGATGAAGGATGCAGGACGGAGTCTTTTTTCAATACCTGCTCTTTTTCTTATAATGGCTTTAGAAACACTGTCTGCCGCTTTGTCCTGACCTATTATCTTCTTTTTAAGACTTTCGTTAAGGGCAGAAAGCTTATCTGAATCCTTCATTGTAAGCTTTTTCACAGGTACATTTGCCCACATTTCAATAACTTTTGCAATATCTTCAGTTGTTAAAACTGTGCTTTCACACTGTGGCTCTAAAGCTTCAATCTGATTTTTATATGAAATTTCTTTTGATTTAAGTGTTGCATTTTTTTCAAAAAAGTCTTCAGCTTTTTCGTCAAGGGTGCTTAACTCTGCTTCAATGCTTTTAAGCTTCTTTTTAAGAATTGTAAGCTCTGTTAAAACTTCGTTGTCAAGATTTGCGGCAGAACCAGCTTCGTCTATAACATCAATAGCTTTATCAGGAAGGAATCTTCCGTAAATAAATCTTTTTGAAAGAACAACCGCCTGTTTGATAACTTCATCTGTAAGAGAAATATGGTGGTGTTCTTCGTAGTAATCCTTAATTCCTTTTATAATGTCAATTGTTTCTTCCACAGAAGGTTCTTCAACCATAACAGGCTGAAATCTTCTTTCGAGTGCAGAATCTTTTTCAATGTGCTTTCTGTATTCTGAAAGGGTAGTTGCACCGATGATCTGAATGTCGCCTCTTGCAAGTGCAGGTTTTAAAATGTTTGCGGCAGTAAGACTTCCTTCTGTTCCGCCTGCGCTGACAATGGTGTGAACTTCGTCTATAACAAGAACAACATTTCCTCTTTCTTTTGCTTCATCTATTATGGCTTTAACACGCTGTTCAAACTGACCTCTGAACTGTGTTCCTGCAACAAGTGCGGTAAAGTCCATAAGATAGATTTCCTTATCAAGAAGCTTTGAAGGTACTTTACCTTCAACTATTTTAAGTGCTAAAGCTTCTGCAATTGCAGTTTTACCAACACCCGGCTCACCAATTAAAGCAGGGTTGTTTTTAGCGCGTCTGTTCAGTATCTGTATAACTCTTAAAAGTTCTTTATCTCTGCCGATAATTCTGTCTACTTTGCCGTTTTTGGCTTTATTATTTAAATTTGTGCCGTAAGTATCAAGCTGAGATTTCTTTTGCTTTTTGTGTGAATCTTTTTTCTTGTCCGACTTAACCGCATCATCAGTTAAATCTTCATCACGCTGTGGGAAAGGGAACATTGAAAAAGGATTCATATTTTCAAATTCTTCTTCGTCCATATCGCCGTTTTCTATCATACTTTCAAGCTGATCTTCCATATCTTCAAGCATTTCAGGGGTAACACCCAGCTTTTTCATCATATCGTCAATAGGAGCAAGCCCCAGTGATTGAGCACAGGAAATACAATAGCCTTCATCAATCTGCTTTGTACCCTCTATTTTTTTTATCATTATAACAGCTCGTCTTTTTTGGCATTTAGTACATAACATTTATTAAAAATCCTCCGTTATTTTGCATTTCTGAAAAAATTATGGTCGAAAACTGCGGTAACAGCACCAATAAGAGGCGCATTTTCTTTGAATCCTGAATATTCAATATTGGAAAAATCGCAGTTTTGTGAAACTTCTTTTTTAATTGTTCTTAAAAGGTCAATTCCGCCTGATGTAATGGTGTTACCAAGAACAACAAGCATAGGGTCGTAAACTTTAACAAGATTGGTTATTGCAACAGAAACGTATCCTGCAAATTTATCAAGAGCTTCTTTGCATTGTGAATTGCCGTTTTCTGCAGAAAGTACAACCTTTTTAAAGGTTACCTTTTCATCAGGAGCAAAACATTCCTTAACAGAACTTATAACCCTGTCGGTATTGGCATAAAGCTCAAGACAACCTCTGTTTCCGCATTTGCATTGTTCACCGTTTATATTAATGGTTGTATGTCCAATTTCGCAGGAAAGTCCGTTTGCACCAACAATAAGCTTGTCATTTATAATTGCAGAAGCACCAACACCGCCCGAAACACCAAGAAAAACAACATTGTTGATACCTCTTGCAATTCCGTAGAATTTTTCCGCAAGTATGGCACAGTCATTGTTTCTTCTTAAATACACGGGAAGGTTGAATCTTGTTTTAACAGGAACAACAATATCAAGATTTGAAATGTTGTAGAAATTTGTGGGATTCAATAGTCTGCCTTTTTTTAAATCAAGTGGACCGATACAGGAAATCCCGATACCTGTTATCTGCACATTTGATGCTTCAATAAGTGTTTTTACCGTTGTTATGATATATTCTATGAGCAGTTCACCTGTAAGCTGATTGTTAAAGTCTATGTTATGACTTGTGATAACATTTCCCTTTATATCGCACACACAACCTTCAAGATGGCTTCTTGTGATATTTATACCAACTGCACAAACGCAGTTATCATTAAGCTCTAAAAGTATGGGCTTCTTTTTTCCTGTACTTGAAAGATCAACCCCTGCTTCTTTAATATATCCAAGCTCTGAAAATTCATTTATTATATTGGTAAGTGACATTTTGGAAAGACCGCTTCTGTTTGCAAGCTCAATTCTTGATATAGGTGCATTGAGCGCAAGCATACTTAAAACGGCATTTCTGTTAAAAAGCTTATTGTTTTTTGAATTGTTCGGCTTCAAATCGCCACCTCCAAAATAAATATATTCATATTATTATACTATAAAAACTCTGAAAGGTCAAATTTTTTAAGAATAAAAAAACATTTATTCTGCAAAATAACAGAAGAGGTGTTTTTTATGAATATGAGTAAAAGTGAATATAAAAAGTATGTGCAGAAAAAGACAAAGAATTCTCCGCTTTTAATGAATTTTGTCAAAGCATTCTGCACAGGCGGACTTATATGTATTATAGGGCAGTTGTTAAATGACGGATACCTTGGTCTTGGTTTTGTAAAAGAGCAGGCAGGAACTTTATCAAGTATAAGTCTTATATTTTTAAGTGCCCTTTTCACATCACTTGGAATATATGACAGAATTGCAAAATTTGCAGGAGCAGGAACTTTAGTACCCATAACAGGCTTTGCCAATGCGGTTGTTTCGCCTGCTATCGAATTTAAAGATGAAGGTTATGTTCTGGGACTTGCGGCAAATATATTTAAAATTGCAGGTCCTGTTATAACTTACGGCGTAATTGCTTCGGTTATATCGGGAGTAATATTTTATATAATGGGGTGATTTGATGCAGACAATTATTTTAAATAACAAACCAACTCTTTTAGGAACAGCCTGTATTGTTGGTAAAAAAGAGAATGACGGTAATCTTTCCAATTTTTATGATGCGGTTATTTTAGATGGAAGATATGGTAAAAAGTCCTGGGAAGAAGCGGAAAGCGAAATGCAGAAAAGTGCCGCCAATATGCTTTTGAAAAAAACAAACAAAAGTACAGACGATATTGACTTTTTGTTTGGCGGAGACCTTTTGAATCAATGTATGGGAACGAGCTTTGGCATAACAAAATTAAATATACCTTTTTTCGGCATTTATGGTGCTTGTTCAACTTTTTGTGAAGGTCTTATTCTTTCATCAATATGTGTAGACGGCGGATATGGAAAAAATGTTATGTGCACCAGTTCAAGTCACTTCTGCACAAGCGAAAGACAGTTCAGATTCCCACTTGAATATGGTGGCCAGAGAGCCCCTGCAGCACAATGGACCGTAACAGGTGCAGGCGCGGCACTGGTTTCTGATGAAGAAGGTGATATCCGTATAACAGCAGTAACCCCGGGCAAAGTAGTAGACCTTGGAATTACAGACGCCGCCAATATGGGTGCCGCCATGGCCCCTGCCGCAGTTGATACCATAACAACTCATTTTAATGACAGGAATTTAAAAGGCGATTATTTTGATATGGTTGTGACGGGGGACTTGGGAAAAATAGGTTATAGTATTGCCAAAGAGCAGATAATTAAAAAAGGGATAGATATAAAAAACAGATATTATGACTGCGGTATGCTTATTTATAAGGAAGAACAGGATACACATGCAGGTGGTTCGGGATGCGGATGCTGTGCATCGGTTTTTTCGGGATATATTTATGATTTACTGAAAAAGGGTGAAGTGGACAAGGTGCTTTTGGTGGCAACCGGTGCTTTAATGAGTACAACGAGTGCATTTCAGGGCAACAGTATTCCGGGGATTGCTCATGCAGTAGCGATAGAAAGGGTGGAAAAATGATTTATTTATGGGCTTTTGTTATTGGCGGTGCGTTGTGTGGCATCGGACAGATTCTGATTGACAAAACTATGTTAACCCCTGCGAGAATTCTTGTTATGTATGTTGTAATTGGTGTTATATTAGGCTCTTTTGGAATTTACGAAAAACTTATAGACTTTGCAGGTGCAGGTGCAACAGTACCGCTTACAGGTTTTGGGAACTTACTTGCAAAAGGTGTTAAAGAAGCAATTGCAAAAGACGGAATTGTGGGAATTTTCACAGGTGGACTTACCGCATCTGCAGGTGGTATCTGTGCCGCAATATTTTTTGGTTATCTGGGCGCTATGTTTTCAAAAAGCAAAGAAAAATAAGTCTTGAAAAATGAGCATATAAATAGTATAATAAACAAAAAGGAGGGGAGCAGATGAAAAATTCACCAATAGGTGTTTTCGACTCAGGTGTAGGCGGAATAAGTGTTTTAAATGAGCTTGTTCGTCTTATGCCAAATGAGAATTTCATATATTTCGGCGACTCTGAAAATGCTCCCTATGGAACAAAAAGTCTTGAAGAAATAAAGGAACTTACAGTTAATAATGCAAAATTTTTAGTTGAAAATGGTGTTAAAGCAATAGTTATTGCATGTAATACTGCAACCTCTGCAGGGGCAAAGAAAGTAAGAGAAATGTTTGATATTCCGGTAATTGGAATAGAACCTGCATTAAAACCTGCAGCGCTTATGAGCGAAAATCCTAAAATTGCAGTAATGGCAACACCCCTTACTCTTAAGCTTGAAAAATTTGCAAATCTTATGGAAAAATTTGATGACAATGCAGTAATTTATACCATTGAATGTCCTGAAATAGTTGGCTTTGTTGAAAAAGGTATTTTAGATGGTGTTGAGATAGAAAACTGCATCAGAAAATATTTTGAACCTTTTAAAGATGTAAAGCTTGACGGTGTTGTGCTTGGTTGTACCCATTATCCCTTTGTAAAAGAGGTAATCAGGAAAGTCGTTGGAGAAAATGTTAAGCTTTTTGACGGTGGCGAGGGAACTGCAAAGGAACTTTTAAGACAATTAAAAGAAAAAAATCTCCTTTCCGAAAGAAATCAGAAAGGAAATGTAAAATTTTTAAACAGTTCAGGAAATACAGAAATTGAAGAAAAATTATTTAAGGAGCGATAAAATCGCTCCTTTTAAATTACTTCTATCTGGCACATTTTCATAGCATTTAAAGCATTCTGGTGACTTTCAGGAGTAACTCCTGCACAACATTTAGAGTCTACCGAGATTTTAATTTCAGGGAAATGTGCTTTTAAAATCATTGCATTTGAAATAACACAGATGTCTGTGCATAAGCCTATTAAAGTTATTGAAGAAACATCCTTAACCTTTTCAATGATTTCAGGAAGTTCTTTAGAACCAAAAGTTATTTTGTCTATGGGTTCGTTTTTCACAAAAGGTTTTAAAGCATCGCAGATTTCAAAACCGTATGTACCCTTGATACAATGGGGAACAGGAAGATTTTTTCCTTCCTGTGTGCTCATATAATTTTCAAAGTGAGTATCTCTTGTAAAGAAAACTTCTCCGTTGAAATTTTTGATTTTGTCTTGGCAGTTTTTAACAATTCCAACCGCTTCTTTTGTTCCAAGAGCACCATCAATGAAATCGTTTTGCATATCAACAACAATTAAAATATCCATAAATTTACTCCTTTGTTAAATAGTCTGATTCAAGAATAAAGAGAATAATGATTTTTATTGATTCTATAAGTGCCTCAATATCTATTGTTTCGTCAGGCTGATGGTAAGAGCCGTGACCTTCAGGAAAATCAGGCTTAACTGCCTTATATGGTGCATAGTTGCCGATTGAGAAAGCATTTTTTAAATGTCTTGAGTATGTTCCCCCTGAAATATAGGCAGGCTTTGCAGTTTCATCACCTGAAATGTTTTTATAAACATCAAGCATTGCATCTGCATAAGGACTTCCGTTGTGGTTGTAGCCAACAGAGTCGTTAGCAACATTTATATCCCATTTATCTGAAAGTCTCATAACTCTTTCTTTGATTTCTTCGTTTGTGTAAACTAAACCGTATCTTGTATCAAAGGTAATAAATGCCTTGCCGTCTTTTAAATCAGCAATACCGTTTGCACAGGTAAGCTTGCCAAAATATTCGTCTTCACTGTCAATGCCGAAGTATTTACCCTCATAGCCTTCAAGTGCTTTTGACATTTCTTCTAAAATTGCTCTGTCATTCTCGCAAATAGCTTTTATGCCTTTTAATGCATTTACTGCTTTCAAGCCTGCGTTGTCTGAATGTTCAGGATGTGCCGCGTGGCTTGACATTCCCTTGAATGTTAAAGAAATAATGCTATTATCAACAACAGGATTGAGGTTTAAGTCTGTAAGTTCTTTTAAAAGTTCTTCGCTGTAATCAATTTCAACTTCAACCTTGTCAAGAACCACATTATATGCACATCCGCCTTTAAATTTTTTGATTTGTTCAAAAGGCTTTTTAGCGGTAAGATTAAAGTGGAAAATTCCTTTTTCACCTTTAACTAATGGGTAGTTTGCATCAGGAACAAGGGTAAGTTCAGGGGTAGGCTCATCTTTTGCAAAATTTTCAATGTCAATCATTCCTGTTTCTTCGTTTATGCCTGTGATCATCTGTAATTTACAGTTTAAATTAAAACCTAAATCTCTTATTGCTTTTGCCGCATAAAGAGCAGAAACTATACCTGATTTATTGTCGTTACAACCTCTGCCGATAATATATCTGCCTGATACAATGGGTTCAAAAGGTTTTGTATATATCCAACTGTCATCAACGGGAACAACATCACCGTGAGCAAAAATACCTATAGTTTTTTTGCCATCGCCATAGGTTGCGTAGCCATATCCTTTTTCGTGCTTTGCAACTGCTTTAAAACCGTTGTCCTCATAAAGCTTTGTTGCAGCGTCAAGCAATTGATGGCATTCTTTACCAAATGGCATACCTTCAACTGCTTCTCCCTGAACTGATGGAATTTTAACAAGCTCCATAAGTTCGTTTACAATGTTTTCTTTGTTATCTTCAAGATATTTATCAATTTTTTTAATATTTTCTTCGTTACAGAATTTCATAATGTCACATCCTTCTTTGAGAGTATACCACATTTTACCTTATATTGACAAGTATAATTTAGCATAGTACAATGTAAATGGTGATTTATATGATAAAAATATTATTTGTCTGTCACGGGAATATATGCAGAAGTCCTATGGCAGAGTTTGTGATGAAAGACCTTGTGAAAAAGGCAGGCAGACAAGAAGAATTTTATATAGAGTCTGCCGCAACATCTACCGAAGAAATCGGAAATCCTGTTCACAGAGGAACAAAGCAAAAGCTTGCCCAGTATGGAATTTCTGTTGCAGGAAAAGTTGCAAGACAAATGACAAAGAAAGATTATGAAGAATTTGATTATATTATTGCAATGGATTCTTTTAATACAAGAAATATTGCAAGAATTGTTGATGATAAGGACGGAAAGGTTTCAAAACTTTTAAACTTTGCAGGTGAAAAAGGGGATATTGCAGACCCCTGGTACACAGGCAATTTTGATGAAACCTATGAGGATGTATTAAGAGGATGTAAGGGTCTTTTAAAATATATTGACAAATAAAATCTGTGGTGCTATAATGCAGAAAAACTGAATATAAGTTTTTGGGGAGCTTGTATCGGCAGGCTGAGAGGAAGTAATCAACTTCGACCCGTATAACCTGATGCGGATAATGCCGCCGTAGGAATAAACAAGATTATTTTACGGATATACCATCAGGTGTATCCGTTTTTATATACATTAACTACTTGCCAAATGGGAATCTGTTAAAAATACAGGAGGGGAGCGCCTCGGGTGTTAGGATTTCTTGAAATAATATATGTGCGATGGGAACCCGTGTTTCGGGGTGAGAGTGAGGAATTGACCTCTGACCGAAAAATTTAAGAAAAGAGGTCATATTATGAAAAACGAAAAAACAAGAAAAATAGTTTTAGCAGGAGTGTTAACTGCTCTTGCAGTGGCAGGTTCACTTATTTCAATTCCTGTGGGTGCATCAAAATGCAGTCCTGTTCAGCACCTTGTTAATGTGGTTTCAGGAGTATTACTTGGACCATGGTGGAGTCTTTTAATGGCATTTGTTGCTGCACTTATAAGGAATTTACTTGGCATAGGAACTCTTTTTGCATTCCCGGGAAGTATGTGCGGTGCTCTTCTTGCAGGACTTTTATACAAATACGGCAAAAAACTTCCGTTTGCACTTATAGGTGAATTAGTTGGAACGGGAATAATTGGCGCAATTTTAACATATCCCATTGCAACCTTTATTATGGGAAAAGAAACTGCACTTTTTGCAATGGTAATACCTTTCTCTGTAAGCTCACTTGGGGGTGTTATAATTTCTGCAGTAATACTTTATGCTTTAAGAAAGACAGGTAAAATATGAAAGTAATACATAACATAACAAACTATGTAACCGCAGGCGATGTGGCAAACGCAGAACTTGCGGTGGGGGCTTCCCCCACAATGACGGATTGTGTAAAAGAAGTTAAAGAAGTAACCAAGAATTCAGACGCACTAAATTTAAATACAGGAACACTAAATATTCAAAAGCTTTCTGCAATGGTTATTTCTGGGAAAACTGCAAATAAAAAGGGAATACCCGTAGTTCTTGATATGGTAGGGGCGGGGAATAACCACAGAAGAAAAGCGATTTTAAAGCTAATTAAAAAAATAAAATTCAGCGTTATTAAGGGCAATGGTTCGGAGTTCAACAGTATAATAAATAAAACAATGTTTGGCGGTGTTGATTCAAAAGAAGAGGCAGATATAAAAGCAGTTGAAAAATTTGCAAAAAGTCTTAAGACCATTGCGGTTGTAACGGGAAAAACGGATATTATAACCGATGGTAAAAGAACGATATATATTAATAATTCCACAGAAAAACTTAAATTTATAACGGGCGCAGGATGTATGCTATCAGGAATAATTGCATCATACCTTGCAAAAGAAAATTCATTCTATCAAACAGTAAAAGCGGTATCTGTTATGGCAGTTTCAGCAAAACTTGCCGATTGTGAAAATATAGGAGATTTTAAAGTTCGGCTTTTCAACGAACTAAACAAAATCACAGATGAAAAATTAAAGGAGCATACAATCTATGAAGTTAAGTAAAGAATTGTTTTGTGTTTATGGCGTAACAGATAATACCCCAACACTTGAAAGCATAGAAAATGCAATAAAGGGTGGAGTGAAAATAATTCAGCTTCGAATGAAAGATGCTGATGAAAACGAATTTTCTAAAACTGCACAAAGGGTAAAGAAAATATGTGAAAATAAAGCACTTTTTATAATAAATGACAATGTTGAAATAGCAAAGCTTGTTGATGCAGACGGTGTGCATTTAGGTCAGGGAGATATGAATATTAAAGATGCAAGAAAGGTGCTTGAAAATAAAATAATAGGTATCTCGGCGCACAATAAAGAAGAAGCAATAAAAGCAGAACAAGATGGTGCAGACTATCTTGGCTCTGGAGCAATGTTTGCAACAGACACAAAAAATAATGTAACATCCTTGTCTGTTTCAGGTCTTAAGGAAATCTGCGATTCAGTAAAAATACCTGTTGTTGCAATAGGTGGAATAAAGCTTGATAATATGGAAAAGCTTAAAGGATGCAAGGCAGACGGTGTTGCAGTATGCGGTGCTCTTTTTAAAGGAGATGCAGAGAAAAACGCAAGGATGCTTATAGAAAGGTGGAAAAGCTTATGAAGAAGGTTTTGACTGTTGCAGGTTCGGACTGTAGCGGAGGTGCAGGAATTCAGGCAGATATAAAAACCATAACAATGCATAAGCTGTATGCTATGAGTGTTATTACTGCAGTAACTGCACAAAATACAAAGGGTGTTACAGATGTTGAAAACATAACGCCATTTCTTGTGGGACAACAACTTGATGCGGTGTTTTGCGATATATTCCCTGATAGTGTGAAAACGGGAATGGTTTCATCGGTTGAAATAATTGAAAAAATTGCAGACAAGTTTAAGGAATATGATGCGAAAAATATAGTTGTAGATCCCGTAATGGTATCAACAAGCGGACACAGATTAATTTCGGAAGATGCAGTAGAAACAGTAATCAAAAAGCTGATGCCTCTTGCAAGAGTTGTAACACCAAATCTTTCAGAAGCAGAAGTAATAAGCGGTATTAAAATTAATGACAGAGAAAGTATGGTTAAAGGTGCAAAGATTATAGCAGAAAAAATTAAAACCTCTGTGCTCTTAAAAGGCGGACATCTTGATGGGACTGATTTATTATATGAAAACGGTGAAGCAACTTGGCTTTTTGGCAAAAAAATAAACAACCCGAACACTCATGGAACGGGTTGCACTCTTTCATCTGCGATAGCTTGTAATTTAGCAGAAGGACAAAGCCTTAAAGATGCAGTTAAAAACGCTAAAAAATATCTTACAGGCGCAATTTCTGCAAAGCTTGACATAGGCAAGGGAAGAGGTCCTTTGATGCATAATTATATGTTAAAATAAATTTTTATATTTTCTAAATAGCTTTATTGCAGAACGGGCTCCGTCAAAACTCTTGAGAGAAACTTCGATTTCAAATGAATAATCAGGCTTATCTGTGTTAAAATCACAACCAATGTTTATATCAAAAGCATTTTTTGAAACCTTCAGTTCGTTATCCATATAAGCGGTAACAGGATAAACAACAGAACATATTCTGCCATAAGAAAGAGCAGTTTTACTTGCATCGTCTGTGGCGGTTATAATTGTAAGATAAACTTTTCTGAATTTTGCTCTTTTAAGTATGAAAGAAAGTTCATTTAACGCTTCACCAAGAAGATCGAAGATTTTTGAAACAGTATCGGTGAAACCGTATTTTTTTAGATATGTGCTGAATATATTTTCTTTTTTTGAAGAGCCTTCATTTGATTGTTTTGTTTTTTCTTTCTGGTTGTTGATGTTTAAAAATAAAAACTTAACATTGAATTTCACTTTTTTATTTTCATCTGTTTTAATGTTTACGGTCACAGGACACATAAGTACAAAAAAGAGTGCAAGTAAAATAACGGCAAAAATAATGCCGAGTATTTTCAAAAATATCATTTTACCGCCTCCTTTTTAGAGTATTTTAGCATAAACACATATAAATTGCAACTCGAATGTTGACGGAAAAAATCATTTGTGATATTTTAATAAAGGTGATTGATTTGTATAAAATTTTTAATATAGAAAATCTTACGGATGAAATGTATAATAAATATTTTTCTATGATGAGCGCATCGAGAAAAGAAAAGGTTTTAAGTCTGAAGGATGAAGCGTCAAGAAAAAGAACAGTTGCAGGAGAAATGCTCGTAAAACAAATGCTTTCAGAAGATGTTGTAATTGAAATAGGGGATAAGGGAAAACCCTGTACAAATGGAGCTTATTTCAGTATAAGTCATACAGAAAATCTTGTGGTTTGCGCAGTTTCTGACAAACCGATAGGAATAGACATAGAAAAAGTTATGCCCTATAGCGATAAACTTGCAAAAAGAATAACAAATGATGCAGAGTATAACTATATAAACAAAAATGGCGAAAAGCTCACAGAAATATGGACATTAAAAGAAGCCATAATAAAAAGAGACGGCAAAGGCATATCTGCAATAAAAAGCATCGACGCCCTTGCCGAAAAAAACAAAATATCCGAAAAAATCGGAAATTTCATTATTCACATAGTTTTCTGAAGTTCTTTAGCTTTCAGATACTTTTCTTTAGTAGCCATGCCCCCACGCAAGTGTCGGCATGCTTTATTTTCCGCCAAAATAGGCTTAACCTCTTCATAAAGACTTCTGTTTATATAATAAAGTCTGTCAGTAACATCCTTATGTACAGTAGATTTGGAAATGCCGAATTGTTTTGCGGCGCTTCTGACAGTTGCTTTTTTATCTATAATGTACTGAGCAATATTCATCGCCCTTAGCTCAATTTCTGTGTTCACAACAACACCCCTTGCTATCATATATTCATTTAAGTATATGATTTGCAAAGGGTGTTGATTACTTAATTGTTTAATTGGTGTTATATCAGTTGGATTCTCGGGTTCTTAAAAGCACTTGCAAAAGTTTTTCAACGGGTTTAAGGTAGCGTAAAATTCTACTTGGTCCCAGGACTATAATAACATTGACAAAGGAATTTTAATGTAGTAAACTAAAAAGAGTTAAGCGGGGAAAATATTAGTTTTAAAAATGAGTTTGTATGGGGCGTTGCAGCTGCATATTATCAGATAGAGGACGAATGGAACGAAGATAGCAAATGGCTGCAGCGACAGATTTGGTATTGTTTATGTAGATTATGAAAGAATACCAAAAGACTCTGCTTATTGGTATAAAGAATGGATTGAAAAACATTGAAGAAAGGGAATGTGAAAAAATGAAAGTATATTTAAAAGAAGAAATGTTTACAGACAGAGAGTTTGTTCTTGTAGAGAACAAGAATCTTAAAGCGACAGCTTTTCGTTATTCAACAGGAGTTGCGGCTCTTAAAGTTGAAAATGAACGCGGATATTTTATTATTCTTCCGTTTATGGGACAACAGATATGGCGTATGAATTTCGACGGCCGTGATCTTACAATGAAAACTACTTTTGAAGAACCAATACCAAATGTTTTGTATTTGCAGACTTATGGCGGATTTTTATATCATTGTGGAATATCATCAGTTGGTGCTCCTGATGAAAGTCATCTGCAGCACGGAGAAATTCCTAATATAAAATATAAAGAAGCATATATAATCACAGATGAAGACGAAAAAGGTGCATATATGACAGTGGGCGGATGCCTTGACTTTAACATTGGTTTTGTTAAGAGATTTATGTTTATGCCTGCTTGCACTTTGCGTGCGGGTGAAGCCCTTGTGAATGTAAGCTCTGAATTAAAGAATATGAGAAAAAATCCGATGGAATATGCTTATCTTTGCCATATAAATTTTGCACCTATTGACGGCGCAAAACTCTATTATAATGCAGAGCTTAAAACTGTTCATAAAGGTATTCCTGAACAAATGGAGCCTTCAGCAAAAGAAAAACTGAAAACTTTTATGGACAATCTTGAGAAGGACATTCATTGTGCGGATGTTGTGGGACTTGAAGATCAGATATATGAGCCTGAAATATGCTCAACAATGATGTATCAGGGCAAAGTGGGACAGACACTTCAGTACAAAGAAGGTGTTGGAGCTTGCTATGTGAAGCACGATGTTGAAGCTATGCCATACGCAATCAGATGGATATCAAGAACAGAATGTGAAGATGCAATGGGAATGGTACTTCCTTGCACCTGCGAGCATCTTGGTTATAAATATGTAAAAGAAAATAATCAGATAAAATATTTAAACGGCAATTCAAGCGTATTCTTTAATCTTACTGCCGGCTGGGTAGACGATGAAGAGGCAAAAGAGATTATAAAGTCTATATAAAATCACCACCTTTGTATAAAACATATTAAAGAAAGGTCAGGTGATAAATATGCAAATGCACTTTCACAGAAAGCTTCCGATTCCCAAAGAGGTTAAGGAAGCATATCCGCTTACAGACCGAATGATACAGGTGAAAGCGGAAAGAGATGAGAAAATTAAAGAAGTATTCGACGGAGTATCAGATAAATTTATCCTCATCATTGGTCCGTGTTCTGCTGACCATAATGAGCCTGTGCTTGAATATATTTCCAGACTCAGAAGAATTGAAGATAAGGTTTCGGATAAAATTATAATTATACCAAGAATTTATACAAACAAACCAAGAACAACAGGTCAGGGATATAAAGGAATGCTTCATCAACCTGACCCTGAAGCACAGCCTGATATGTATAGAGGCATTGTAGCAATCAGAGATTTGCATCTTACAGCTTTGCGTGATTATGATTTTTCGTGCGCAGACGAAATGCTCTATCCTGAAAACTACCGTTATCTTTCAGATTTGCTTTCTTATGTTGCAGTAGGTGCCCGTTCGGTTGAAAATCAACAACACAGACTTGTGGCAAGCGGTATTGGTGCACCTGTTGGTATGAAGAATCCCACAAGTGGAGATATGAGTGTTATGATGAATTCCATAGTGGCGGCACAGTCAAGCCACACATTCCTTTACAGAGGATGGGAAGTAACAAGTGATGGTAACCCTTATGCACACGCAATTTTAAGAGGATATGTTAATTATGCAGGCAAAAGTGTTTCAAATTATCACTACGAGGACCTTCTTGCAGTTAAAGAAATATACGAAGAATCAAATCTGGTAAATCCTTCTGTAATTGTTGACACTAACCACAACAATTCAGGAAAACAGTATCTTGAGCAGATTCGTATTGCCAAAGATGTTGTCCACAGCAGAAATCAGAACAAAGATATTAAAAAGCTTGTAAAAGGCATTATGATAGAAAGCTATCTTGAGGACGGTGCACAAAGCATAGGGGACGGAGTGTTTGGTAAATCAATCACGGACCCTTGTCTTGGTTGGGAAAAAACAGAACAACTTATTATGGATATAGCGCAAAAACTTTGATGAAAAATGACAACCCGAGGGTTGTCATTTTTATCGCTCTTTAGAAATCGAGCTGAGAAATTCGGCTCTGTCTTTTCTTTCGGCTTCCAGCATCTGTTGTCTTCTGATGCGTTTTCTGCGAAGTTTTTGCTTTCTGCGATGATTGTATATGAGAAGAAGTATTATTAAGACAGGAATGAAGAAATATGGACTGAAAAGAACTTTTGTTATTTTATGGAATATATGCAGAAGTTCATTTCTTTCCACATCATTTACCATAACAAGATTTGATGTGGCAATTATTGTTCCTTCGTATGAATATGTAACAGTTCCAAGTACAGTTCCTTTGGCTATTGGTGCGGATATCTGTTCGGGGAGATTAAACTCTGCCGTGATTTCCTGTGAACCGTTTTTTACAGGAACAAGAGCGTTGATTGTATTATCTACAGTAAGCTCTGCCGATTTTTTACCTTTCGCTTCGTACACCTCTGAAGTGTGAACTATATCACCGGGAGCGGCAACTACTTTGTTCATATAATTTTTAAAACCAAAGTCGTAAAGAGCTTTTGAATCTATGTACGAATACGCTTTTGATTCTAAATCTTCATTCTGACATCCCATAACAACAGAAAGAAGATTCATATTTTCATATTGTGCTGATGATACAAGGCAATATCCTGCTTTTGATGTGTGACCTGTTTTTATACCGGTACATAAAGGGTATTTGTGATATGCTGAACTTAAAAACAGATTTGTGCTAGATAAATTTCGTTCGGCATCATACTTGTTTGTAGGGCCGATTTTATATGTGGCAGTTTTTACAATATTGCGGAAGGTTTCGTTTTTCATTGCATATTGAGAGAGTAAAGCAAGGTCGTTGGCTGTGGTATAGTGGTTGTCATTATGCATACCACAAACGCTTTCATAATGAGTGTTGTTCATACCAAGCTCTTTTGCTTTTTGGTTCATAATTTCAATGAAACCATCTATAGAGCCTGCAAGATGTACTGCTATAGCGTTTGCAGCGTCATTTGCAGAAGGAATAAGCATAGCATTTACAAGTTGTTCAAGGGTGAGTTTTTCTCCCACAAGCAGTCCTATTTGTGAATCGTAGATTGTGATAGGTGCAATTGCTTCACTACTTACTGTAACAACATCATCAAAATTACCCATTTCTATTGCAAGTATGCCTGTCATTATTTTAGTTGTACTTGCAGGATAAATTCTTTTGTTTATGTTTTTTCCGTAAAGCAATCTGCCTGAATTCATATCAATGAGCAATGCGGAATCTGAACTGTTTACAGATGGTGAAGTCATAGAGGGGTTTTCTATAAAGATGGTTTCCCCTGAAGACTCTGCAGTGCTTGTATTTGGTGTTGTTGCTGAAATATGCACAGGTGAAATACATAAAGCAAAAACAACTATAAGTGAAAGAATTGTTTTTTTCATTTATTATCTCCGATTTATAAAGTATTTGTTATGATTATACACAAATATCTTGCTTATTTCAACATTAAAAGTAAAAATATATAATATTGTCTTTTTCAACCCTTCGTGATATAATAAGCAGAAAGAAGCTTGCATTTAATACTGTGAAAAGTTTGTTTGAAAAATACAAAGGGTAAAAGAAAGGGAAAAATATATGAGAAAATATGAAGATTTAAAATATATCAGCGAAAACAGAGAACCACAAAGGGCGTATTATATTCCTGAGGGTGGATATGAGATGCTTAATGGTGTGTGGGATTTTAAGTTTTATGATGCAGATTTTGAAGAAAGCTATGTGGATAAAGAATGGGGAAAGATAGATGTTCCTTCCTGTTGGCAGCTTAAGGGTTATGAAAATCCCAACTATGCAAATGTTGCATATCCGTTTCCATACGACCCTCCGTATGTTCCTAACAAAAATCCTATGGGTGTTTACAGAAGAACATTTAATGTTGATGATGCGACAAGAAAAACATATATTGTGTTTGAAGGCGTCTCAAGTTGTCTTGAACTTTATATAAATGACAAGTATGTGGGCTATTCTCAGGGTAGCCATCTACAGGCAGAATTTGATATAACTGATTGTGTTGAAAATGGGGAAAATACAGTTGTTGCAAAGGTGCGCAAGTGGTGCAGCGGCTCATATTTAGAGGATCAGGACTTTTTCAGATTTAACGGAATATTCAGGGATGTATATCTTCTGTCAAGACCTTTAGGGCATATAAAAGATATCAGCATTACAACAGATGATAATGTTATAAGCATTGTATTTGACGGTAAAGCAGATATAACTCTTTACGATAAAGAAAAGAATGTTATTAAAAAAGAATTTGCAGAAAATTCTGCAAGCTTTACAGTTGAAAATCCAATAAAATGGAATGCTGAAAAACCATATCTTTATGAGCTTGTATTTGAATATAAAGGTGAAGTTATTTCTCAGAAAGTTGGATTTGTAACCTATGAAACAGGCAAGGATTATGAATTCCTGGTTAATGGTGTTGAGGTAAAACTCAAAGGCGTAAATCATCACGATACCCATCCATATAATGGCTGGTGTATGACTGATGAAGAAATTATGAATGATTTGATGCTTATGAAAAAGCTTAACATCAACACCATAAGAACATCTCATTATCCTCCTACACCGAAATTTCTTGAAATGTGCGATGAACTTGGATTTTATGTTATGCTTGAAACAGACCTTGAAACTCATGGGATATGCACAATAGAGAGTGAAAAGTGGGCGTATGACTGCGTTGACAATCCTATATGGCTCTGTGAAAATCCTGATTGGAAGGAAGCTTATGTTGAAAGAATGGAAAGAGCGTATCAGAGAGATAAAAACCATTGCAGTATTTTTTCATGGTCAACGGGCAACGAAAGCGGACACGGTAACAATCATCTTGCTATGATGGAATATATAAGAGCAAATGACAAAAAAAGACTAATTCATTCAGAAGATGCTTCAAGAATGTCTGAACAAACAGAGTACTACGGCGAAAAAATAGCAGAATATGCAAAAAGAACAGACATTTTTTCAAGAATGTATGAAGGTACTGACGGCATAAAGCAAAAGGCAGAAAATCCTGATTTCAGACAACCGTATTTTCTTTGTGAGTATTCTCATGCAATGGGTAACGGACCCGGGGATGTTTATGATTACTGGGAACTTATATATAGACACAAAAAGCTCATTGGTGGTTGTATCTGGGAATGGGCAGACCATACCGTGATTGTGGATGGTGTGCCTAAGTATGGCGGAGATTTTGAAGGTGAGCTTGTTCACGATGGTAATTTCTGTGCAGACGGTATGGTGTTTCACAACAGAGAACTTAAGGCAGGCTCTCTTGAAATAAAAACAGTATATCAGTATATGGATTGCAGTCTTTCAGGTGATAAACTGATTGTTTTAAACAGATATGATTTTACAAATCTTTCGGAATATGAATTTAAATATCAGGTAAAGGTTGATGGTGAAATTACAGAAGAGAAAACTTCTGTTTTAGATGTTTTGCCAAAAAACACTGCAGAAATTAAAATCAATTTGCCGAAGGAATGCAGGCTTGGTGCATATGTTCATTGTTATCTTTTTGACAAAGATAATTACTGTGTTGCACAAAAACAGCTTGAAATACCAGGTATGGCTGTTAAAAAAGCTAAAGAACTTTCGCCTGCAAATACAAAAGAAGATAATGACTTTATTGTGTTTGAAGGAGAGGGTTTTAAATACACATTGTCAAAATATATGGGCACATTTGTAAGCTTAGTTAAAAATGGGGAAGAACAGTTAAAAGCACCAATAAGAATAACATCAATGCGCGCCCCAACGGATAATGAAAGAAAAGTAAAGCAGTATTGGTATGATGGTTGGTATGGAGAAAATCTTCAGAAACAGTTTGACAAGGTGTATGAGTGTACCTTATGTGAAGCTGAAGTTACTGTAAAGGGAAGTCTTGCGGGAGTTTCAAGAACACCATATTTCAGATATACAGTTAAGTACAGCGTCTCATCAGATGGTACAATAAAAGTTCAGCTTGACGGTAATGTCAAAGAAAAATGCACATGGTTACCGCGTCTTGGTTTTGAAATAAAAGTGCCTTATGAAAAATCAGAGTTTGAATACTATGGTATGGGGCCTTATGAAAGCTATATTGATATGAAACATGCTTCTATGGTTGATATTTATCACAGTGATGCAGATAAAGAATATGTAAACTACATTATGCCTCAGGAACATGGCAACCATACAGACACAAAATATCTTAAAATCAAAAATGGTCTTATGTTTGAAGCAGAAACAATGGATATAAATGTTTCTCATTACACAACAAAAATGTTGATGGATGCAACACACCAGGACGAACTTATAAAAGATGACTGCACAAATATCCGCATAGACTATAAAAATTCAGGCATTGGCTCAAATTCATGCGGACCGCAGCTTCTGGAAAAATACAGATTATCAGAAAAAGAAATTCACTTCGAGTTCTTTATAAAATGAAATCAATAAGTATTATGAATTCTTTTTGAGCCTATCTTGATGTGAGCCTAAATCTGAATTTCTGCGAATTCTCGATAGTATACATCAATAAAAAAAGGAGAAAGATATGTACAAAATAATAGAAAAAAATGCAGGTGAAGTGCCTGTACTTAAAGTTGGAAATTATTATAAAAATCAGTGGGAATATTATCCTGAAGCAGAATTTTCAGTTTGCTACAGCGATGTGGGATTTCATGCAAAATTCAAGGTGCCTGAAAAGAACCCTAAAGCAGTTATGACCGAGCATTTTCAGGGAGTTCATCTTGATAGCTGTGTTGAGTGGTTTGTTAATTTTGCACCAAAGATCTGTGACAGATATTTTAATTTTGAAATGAATGCAAACGGAGTTTTGAACGCAAATTTCAGAAAAGACAGATATGACAAAATTCCTTTAACCGTTGAAGATGCAGAAGCACTTAATATTGAAACACAGGTTTTTGATGAGTGTTGGACTGTTGAATATACTGTAACATTTGATTTTATCAAAAAGTTTATTCCTGATTATGAATTCAAAAAGGGAATGGAAATAAAAGCAAATGTGTATAAATGCGGTGACGAAACAAAAGCTCCACACTATGGAATGTGGCAGGAAATCAAAAGAGAAAAGCCTGATTTCCATCAGCCTGACGATTTCGGAACAATGATAATTGAGTAGTAAAATACGGCAGAGATTTCTGCCGTGTTTTTTGTTGAAAAAATTTGCTTTTTTTCAGAGATTGTGCTATAATATAAAAATCTATAAGTATGTTGAGGTGACAAAGTTGGCAAAAAGTATGACAGGGTACGGAAAATGTGAGTCCGTAACTGAAGAAAAACAGATTGTTGTTGAAATTAAGTCGGTAAATAACAGATATCTTGATGTTAATGTTAAATGTCCCAGATTTATGATGTTTGCCGAAGAAAAAATAAAGGCTTTGGTTGGAAAATATACCACGAGAGGCAAGATTGATGTTTTCATTTCGGTTGTTTCAAAAAAGGAAACAGGAAAGAAAATAACAGTTGATACAGAACTTGTTAATGCATATATTTCTGCATTTAAAACTGCTTGTGAAGAAACAGGACTTTCTTATGATTTATCTGCTTCAAGATTTTTAAATAACAGTGATATTGTTAAAGTGGAATTTGAACAGTTAAGTGACGAAGAAATCTGGGCAGAATTTGAGCCTGTAATCTCAGGATGTCTTGAAAATTACAACGCTATGCGTTTGGTTGAAGGGGAAAGACTTAAAGGCGATATTTTAAGCAAGACAGACAAAATTCTTGCAAATGTAAATGAAATAGAAAAAATTGTTCCACTTAACATTGAAAGCTACAAAGAAAAGCTTTATCTTAAGGTTAAAGAAGCAGTTGAAAATGTTGAAGTTGACGAAAACAGAATTCTGGCAGAAGTTGCTTTATATGTTGACAAAATCGGCGTTGATGAGGAAATTGTAAGACTTAACAGTCATATAGAAACAATTAAAACTGTTCTTTGTGAAGAAGGTTCAATCGGTAAAAAGCTTGATTTTATCATTCAGGAAATGAACCGTGAAACCAATACAATCGGTTCAAAAGCAAACGAACTGAAAATTGCGGAGATTGTGATTGAAGTGAAAAACATTATCGAAAAAATCCGTGAGCAAATACAGAATCTGGAATAAGGTGATTGATTATGCGTATGTTGAATATTGGTTACGGTAATTTAATTGCCGCAGATAAACTGATTAGCATCATAAGTCCCGAGTCGGCACCCATTAAACGATTGATTCAGGATAATCGGGAACGGGGCAGAATCGTGGATGCAACATTTGGCAGAAAAACAAAATCTCTGTTGGTTATGGAAAACGGTTATATCATTTTATCCGCGTTAATGCCTGAAACCATTGCCGCACGTTTAGAGGATAAGGAGTGATTGCTATGATAAAAAACGAAAAAGGCTTATTGCTTGTTATTTCCGGTCCTTCGGGTGTTGGCAAGGGCACAGTGGTAAAAGAATTACTGGATGATAAGACTGTGCTTTCGGTTTCTGCGACTACCAGAAAACCCAGAACAGGTGAACAGGACGGTGTAAACTATTTCTTTTATGACAAAGAAAAGTTTGAGTCTATGATAAAAAATGACGAGCTGATGGAATGGGCAGCTTATTGTGACAATTACTACGGTACACCTAAGTCTTTTGTGGAAGAACAAATCAATCAGGGGAAAAATGTAATCCTTGAAATTGAAGTACAAGGTGCGATGCATATCAAAGAAAATCATCCTGAAGGTGTGTATATTTTCATTTTGCCGCCTTCGCTGGAAGAACTTCGCAATCGTATCATCGGTCGCGGTACCGAAACAGAAGATGTAATTGATAACCGTATGGCACAGGTAACCCGTGAAT
>JAZROD010000054.1:0-24012 GCA_045648505.1 Clostridia bacterium
TATGCCGAGTGTCCTTAAGGACACTCGGCAACGATATTAATTTCTAACGAAATTAGCGATATTACTGCGTAGCGATATTGTGCTTTGCACAGCGATATTCCCTTCGGGAGTTAATTAATATCATATCGTTGCGAAGCAATATCGCTTTTGTGTAACAAAAATATCATTCGAACGAATGTGAGAATATCGCTAAAATATAGCAACCGTTTCGGTTGCTATATTTTACTTTTATAACAAAGAAAGTGTCCTTGCGGACACTTCTCATATGTTTCGGGAATTTTTATTATTATGCAAAAAAAGAACACCCCTGATGGTGTGTTCTTTACCTGGCAGCGGAAATAGGATTCGAACCCATACAAAGTGAGTCAGAGTCACTTGTGCTACCTTTACACTATTCCGCTATGCGACTTTGATATAATAACATAAACTTAGAAAAAAATCAAGTCTTTTTTTAAAAAAAATTAAAAATTTTTTAAAAATATTTTTTTACAGTAACTATTGACAATTTATATAACATGTTGTATAATACCAATGTTGCGAAAATACAGGGGTATAGCTCAGCTGGTAGAGCAGCGGTCTCCAAAACCGCGTGCCGAGGGTTCGATCCCTTCTGCCCCTGCCAAATAAAAAACACACCATCAGGTGTGTTTTTTGTTTCTATTAATAAAGCATCAACCATAATCCGCAGGCGCAAAGGACAGTGTAAATAACTGAATAAACAAGACCTGCTCTTGAATATGCTTTAATATTAAGGTTTGACATTGGTTTAAATGCTAAAATAAGATATGTAATTATATTTAAGACAGGAATTAAACCTACAAAAATCAACCAGAAGAATTTCCAGAAGGAAAGTGGTTTTGTAATTGGATTTTCTTTAACTGTGGAAAATGCAAGGTGCTTTGCAGAAAAGGCAGTTCCGCAGGTTTTGCAGAATAAATCTGTTTCTTTTATTTCTTTGTTACATACAGGGCAGTTCATAATTTCTCCTTTATAATTGCAATTTTTGGTATATTATTTTCTATTTCAAGAACTCCGTAGCTTGGCGTATCATCCCTTGGTCTTGAAATGCTTCCGGGGTTAAATAGTCTTACATTTTCGGACAGTTGATTCATACTTTTATGTGTATGTCCGAAAAGGGCAAATGTGCAGTTGAGACTTTTTGCTTTTTCGACTAATTTATCAAGTGGGTACAAATGTCCATGAGTGCAAAGGATATTGATTCCTTCAAACTCTACAACTTTTATATAGTCTTTACCAAAATAGTCATTGTTTCCGCAAACATATTCAACAGGTATGTCAGGAAACATTTTTTTAATTTCCATAACATCACGGACTAAATCGCCAAGATGAACAATCAGGTCGCAGGGGATATTTTTTATAATTTCAGTTGCTTTTTTTATATTCCCGTGAGTATCTGAAAATATTAAGATTCGTTTCATTTAATCACCAACACAATTTTACAATTATTTTAACAAAAAGTCAATACAGTAACAACTTAAAACTGTCTGCATAGTATATTGATGAAAGGCAGGGTGATTAAATGTTAAAATTTAATAATTGCGGATGCGGTAAAAGAGAAAAATGCGGAGGTATAGATACAAGTATTCTTTTCTTTATCCTTGTATTCTTAATCTTATTCGCAGACTAACATAATTTTAAAAGAGATGCCATACTTTTTAGTGTGGCATCAATTATTAAGGAGGAAATTATGGAATTTGACAGAGATGTTTTAAATGAATTGAACAAAATTATGGGCACAAAGCAAGGCCTTGAATTACAGGCGAAGCTGAAAAATGCAGATAAAGAAAAAATAAGAAAAATACTTGGCAGTATAGATTTATCTGCGGTAGATATTAACGATGTGAAAAATGTGCTTAAAAACAACAGTCCTGATACAATAAATGAGAATTTAAAGAATGCGGCAAATAAGTTGTTTGGAGGTAATAATGGATAATCCTATGGAACTTTTAAGTGAACTTATGAAAAATAAAGATGCAGTTGATTCTGTGAAAAATATGTTTTCAGGCTCTGATGTTCTTGGAGAAGATAACAGTGCCCCTGATATGTCTTTTTTAATTAAAATGTTGTCCGAAAACAAACAAAGTGCACAGCTTCTCAATAAGATGAAAGGTTTATATGATGCATATAATGATAATAACGACCCGGCTGTAAGACTTCTTAATGATTTAACCCCTTTTCTGAGTCAGAGAAGAGTTGCAAGTATAGACAAAATATCTAAGATTGCGAAAATCAGTAAAGCATTAAATAAGTTGGGCAGGGGATAGTATGGAAAGAAGATATGTAAGACAGTATGAAAATTTTGAAAAAGTGCTTCCTGATAATCAGGAAGCAAAGGGTGAAATCACAGTTCAGAATGCAGAAACAGCAAGTAACAAAAGTTTTGATTTTAAGCTTGATGATATAATCATAATAGGTATTTTAATTATGCTTCTTAATGAAGAAGAAAAAGATACTTCAACAATAATCCTTCTTGCACTCTTGTTTTTAAGCGATTACATTTTCTAGGATTTGTTAATTTAGTCTTGAATATTACATAATAATGTGATATAATACTAAAGATTGAAATATGAAGGGAAGATAAATCTTGAAAACACTTGTAAAAGAAATATATAAAGATCCTGCTTCTTTTGATAATAAGAAGGTAGAAATTTCAGGTTGGATAAGAACCATAAGAGCATCAAATGCTTTTGGTTTTATCGAAATCAACGACGGTACATTCTTTAAAAATATTCAGATCGTTTTTGAAGAACAGATTCTCGAAAACTACAAAGAAATCGCGTCTATGAATGTAGGTGCGGCTCTTAATATAACAGGAACAGTTGTTTTAACTCCTGAAGCAAAACAGCCTTTTGAAGTTAAGGCAGAAAAGATTGAAATTGAAGGCGTATCAACTCCTGATTATCCATTGCAGAAAAAGAGACATTCATTTGAATTCTTAAGAACTATTTCTCACTTAAGACCAAGAACAAATACATTCTCTGCAGTTTTCAGAGTAAGAAGTTTAGCAGCATTTGCTATTCATCAGTTCTTTAATGAAAGAGGATTTGTTTACACTCACACACCAATTATCACAGCAAGTGACTGTGAAGGTGCAGGTGAAATGTTCAAAGTTACAACTATGGATATGTCTAATGTACCTATGGAAGACGGTGAAGTTGATTACAAGCAGGACTTTTTCGGAAAAAGTGCAAATCTTACAGTAAGCGGTCAGCTTAATGCAGAAACTTATGCAATGGCATTCAGAAATATATATACTTTTGGTCCTACATTCAGAGCAGAAAATTCAAACACAACAAGACATGCTGCTGAATTCTGGATGATTGAACCTGAAATTGCGTTTGCTGATTTAAATGACGATATGGCGCTTGCAGAAGATATGCTTAAATATGTTATCAACTATGTTTTTGAACACGCTCCTGAAGAAATGGAATTCTTCAACAACTTTGTTGATAAAGGTCTTATTGAAAGACTTAAAAATGTTGCAAACTCTGATTTCGGCAGAGTAACATACACAGAAGCAATCGAAATTCTTAAAAAGAATAACGAAAACTTTGATTATCCTGTTGAATGGGGTAGTGACCTTCAGACAGAACATGAAAGATATTTAACAGAAGTAGTGTTCAAAAAGCCTGTTTTCGTTACAGATTATCCAAAGGAAATCAAAGCATTCTATATGCGTCTTAACGATGACGGAAAAACAGTTGCAGCTATGGACTGTCTTGTTCCCGGAATTGGTGAAATCATCGGTGGTAGCCAGAGAGAAGAAAGACTTGATGTTTTAACAGAAAGAATGAAAGAACTCGGTCTTAAAGAAGAGGATTACTGGTGGTATCTTGATTTAAGAAGATACGGCGGAACAAAACACGCAGGTTACGGCCTTGGCTTTGAAAGAGCAATTATGTACCTTACAGGTATGTCAAATATCAGAGATGTTCTTCCGTTCCCAAGAACAGTTGGAACAGCTGAATTCTAAAGAAATCAACCCTTGGCCGAGTGTTAATAAAAAGACACTCGGCAACGATATTGATTTCTTGCGAAATCAGAGATATTACTGCGCAAAGATATTGTGCTACGCACAGAGATATTCCCTTTGGGAGTTAATCAATATCATATAGCTACAGAGTAATATCGCTTTTGTGAAACAAAAATATCTCTCGAGTAAATACGAGAATATCACTAAAATATGCCAACTATATAGGTTGGTATATTTTACTTTATAATAAAGGAAGTGTCCGTGAGGACACTTCTCATTCGGGGTTGTTTTTCTTTAATACAAAGGATGTTGAATAATGAATTATATTTTAATTTGGAATATTTTTGTAGCACTCATATATGCAACAGATAAATTGCTTGCAAAGAACAGAAAAAGGCGTATAAGTGAAAAGTTTTTGCTTCTTGTAACTTTTTTTATGGGTGGAGCAGGTGGAATGTTTGGAATGATATTTTTTAATCATAAAACATCAAAAATGAAATTTCGTATTTTTGTTCCTTTTGCCGTAGTTATAAACATAATTCTAATAAAAGCTTACTATATGTATCTGTAAGGGGTTCCCTTGCAGATATTTTTATATAAATGTGTTGTAATTATTTTCAAAGTGTGGTACAATAGTGTAGATTAGGTATAGAATTGTTTAAAGAGGTGACAATAATGGGAATAATTTCTACTTTGTTTGGAACATATAGCACTAGAGAACTTAAAAGAATTACCCCTATTTTAAATAAAGTTTTGCAGTATGAGGACGAATATAAAGCTCTTACTGATGAACAACTGAAGGCAAAAACCAATGAATTCAAAGATAGATATAAAAACGGTGAAAGTCTTGACAGTATGCTTCCTGAAGCTTTTGCAACAGTAAGAGAAGCGTCAAGCAGAGTACTTTCAATGCGTCATTTCCCTGTGCAGATTATTGGCGGTATTGTTCTTCATCAGGGAAGAATTGCCGAAATGAAAACAGGTGAAGGTAAAACACTTGTAGCAACACTTCCTGCATATCTTAATGCTATTTCAGGTGACGGTGTTCATATTGTAACTGTAAACGATTATTTAGCAAAGCGTGACAGTGAATGGATGGGCAAGGTTTATGGCTTTTTAGGACTTACAACAGGTCTTATTGTTCACGGACTTACAGATGGTGAAAGAAAAGAAGCATATCTTTGCGATATTACCTACGGCACAAATAACGAACTTGGTTTTGACTATTTAAGAGATAATATGGTTATCTACAAAGAACAGATGGTTCAGAGAGGTCATAATTTTGCCGTTGTAGACGAAGTTGACTCTATTTTGATTGATGAAGCAAGAACTCCGCTTATAATTTCAGGTATGGGTGCTGAATCAACAAAGCTTTATGAAATGGCAGACCTTTTTGCAAGAAAGCTTGTTAAAAAGGTGGTTAAGGAAGAAGATACAAAAACCTTTGAAGCAGACAGCGGTGCTGATTATGTTGTTGATGAAAAAGCAAAGACAGTTACATTGACAACAGAAGGTGTTAAAAAAGCAGAAAAAGCTTTTGGTATTGAAAATCTTTCTGACCCTGAAAATATGGAAATATCCCATCATATAAATCAGGCTATAAGAGCTTATGGTGTTATGATGAGAGATAGAGATTACATTGTGTCAAACGATGGTGAAATCTTAATCGTAGACGAATTTACGGGAAGAATTATGCCCGGAAGAAGATACTCTGAGGGACTTCATCAGGCAATTGAAGCCAAGGAAGGTGTAAAGGTACAGAGAGAAAGCAAAACTCTTGCCACAATCACTTTCCAGAATTACTTCAGAATGTATAAAAAGCTTTCAGGTATGACTGGTACAGCGTTGACAGAAGAAAAAGAATTCCAGGATATCTACAGTCTTGATGTTATTGAAATTCCTACAAACAGACCTCTCGCAAGAGAAGATATGGAAGATTCAATATACAGAACTGAAAAAGGAAAGCTTGAAGCGGTTGTAAAGCAAATTAAGGAATGTTATGAAAGAAAGCAACCTGTTTTAGTTGGTACAATAACAATTGAAAAGTCAGAACTTATTTCTGCGATGCTTAAGAAGAATGGTGTGCCACATAATGTGCTTAATGCTAAACAACACGAAAAAGAAGCCGAAATTATTGCTCAGGCAGGTAAAAAAGGTGCAGTAACAATTGCCACAAATATGGCAGGCCGTGGTACTGATATTATGCTTGGTGGTAATCCTGAATTTATGGCCAAGAAAGAAATGAAAAAGCTTGGCTATGAAGATGAAATGATAGCAGAAGCAACAAGCTATGGTAATACAGAAGATGAAGAAATCTTAAATGCAAGAAAGATGTATCAGGAGCTTTATGATAAATATAAAGCAGAAGTTCAGCCACAACACGATGAAGTTGTTTCTCTCGGTGGTCTTTATATCATTGGTACAGAAAGACACGAAAGCAGACGAATTGACAATCAGTTAAGAGGTCGTGCAGGTCGTCAGGGTGATGTTGGTACATCAAGATTCTATATAGCTATGGAAGATGATATAATGCGTCTTTTCGGCTCTGAACGATATATGGGCTTTGCAGAGAGAATGGGTCTTCCTGAAGACCAGCCTTTAGAAACGAAAATGCTTTCAGGTGCAATAGAAAATGCACAGAAAAAGATTGAGGACAGAAACTTTACTTCAAGAAAAAATGTTCTTCAGTATGACGATGTTATGAATAAGCAGAGAGAACTTATTTATGAGCAGAGAAGACAGGTTATAGATGGAATGGATATTCAGAAAAATATTACATCTATGATTGAATCAATGGTGCTTGACCTTGTCACACAGTATACTGCATCAGGTGAGTATCCTGATGACTGGAATCTTAAAGGACTTATCGAAGAATGTGAAAAAATCTTCCTTCAGGAAGGTGAAGTTTCATACACAAGAGAAGACCTTGAAAATCTTGAAAAAATTGATGTTATTGAAACATTAACAGATAAAGCTCTTGCTTTATACAAAGCGAAAGAAATGGAAATAGGCGCAGAAAATATGCGCGAACTTGAAAGAGTTATTATGCTTCGTGTTGTAGACACTTTGTGGATGGAACACATTGACGAAATGGATCAGTTAAAGCACAGTATTTGGCTCAGATCCTATGCACAGCACGACCCTGTGATTGAGTACAAAAATGTTGGCTCTGATATGTTTGATGCAATGATTTCAAACATAAAGACACAGGTGGGAAGATATGTATTAACTGCAAGAGTAAGAAGTGCAGAAAGAAAAGAAGTTTTCAAACCCACAGATGCAAAACTGGATGCAGCTCCCGGTGAAGAACCTGAAAAGAAAGTAGTTAAGCAGGCGGTTTCAAACAAAGTGGGAAGAAATGATCCTTGTCCTTGCGGAAGCGGACTTAAATACAAAAAATGTTGTGGTAAATAATAAAAATATTCAGCAAAGGTTGTGAACAAATGATAGAATTTGATGAAATCAGATTGGCTCTCAATGCTATTGAAGAGAGCATAACAGAATTAAAAGAGTCACTTAACATAGTTCAGGTAGAAGAAGAAATTAAAAAGCTTGAAGATGAAACTGCAAAAGATGGTTTCTGGGATGACCTTGAAAATTCGCAGAAGGTTCTTCAGAAAACAAAACAGTTAAAAAATAAGGTTGAAGCATATAATGGTCTTTTTACAAAGTGGGAAGATCTGGTTGTGCTTGCACAGATGGGGGACGAAGAAGAAGATTTATCTGTCCTTGACGAAGTTAAACAGGGTTATGAAGAACTTAAAGAAGATGTTGAAAAAATGACCCTTGAAACACTTCTTTCAGGAGAGTATGACAAAAATAATGCTATCTTAACTCTTCACGCAGGTGCAGGCGGAACAGAAGCGCAGGACTGGTGTGAAATGCTTTACCGTATGTATACAAGATGGGCAGAAAGAAGAGGCTTTACAGTTACAACTCTTGATTTCCTTGATGGTGATGAAGCAGGACTTAAAAGCTGCACAATTGAAATTAACGGACATAATGCTTATGGCTATTTAAAAGCAGAAAAAGGTATTCACAGACTTGTTCGTATTTCACCTTTCAACTCACAGGGTAAAAGAATGACATCTTTTGCATCTGTTGAAGTTATGCCTGAACTTGATGACACAGTTGAAATTGATATTAACCCTGCAGATATTAAAATGGACACATACAGAGCCAGTGGTGCAGGTGGTCAGCACGTTAACAAAACTGATTCTGCAGTAAGACTTACACATATTCCTACAGGCGTTGTTACATCTTGCCAGACACAGCGTTCACAGCATCAGAATAAAGAATATGCTATGAAAATGCTTATGGCAAAACTTATTGAATTTGCACAGGAACAACAGCAGGAAAAAATTTCAGAAATCAAAGGTGTGCAGAAAGATAACGGATGGGGTAACCAGATTCGTTCTTATGTATTCCAGCCATATACAATGGTTAAAGATTTAAGAACAAGCTTTGAAATGGGTAACATCGGCGCAGTAATGGACGGCGATTTAGACGGATTTATTAATGCTTATCTTAAAATGATTACTAATAAGTGAGGAATTTATGCTTAACAAATTAGAAGGAATTTATCAGAGATACCTGGAAGTGTCAAATATGATGACAGATACCGAAATTATCTCTGACCAGGAGAAAATGACAAAGCTTTATAAAGAAAATGCAGAACTTTCTCCTATAATTGATAAATATCTTGAATATAAAAAGTATGAAGAATCAAAGGAAGAAGCTCAGCTTATGCTTGCAGATACTGATGATGAAGAGTTCAAAGCTATGCTTGAAGAAGAGATAAAAACATCAACAGAGAAAATGCCTGTGATTTTAGATGAACTTAAAATCCTTCTTTTACCTAAAAATCCTGATGATGACAAGAATGTTATCATTGAAATAAGAGGCGGTGCAGGTGGAGATGAGGCGGCACTCTTTGGTGCAGACCTTATGAGAATGTACTCAAGATATGCAGAAAGAAATAACTGGAAAACTGAAATACTATCTTCAAATATTACCGATATCGGCGGTGTAAAGGAAGTTTCATTCTCTCTTGAAGGCAAAGGAGCATACTCAAGACTTAAGTTTGAAAGCGGTGTGCACAGAGTACAGAGAATTCCATCAACCGAATCAGGCGGAAGAATACATACATCAACTGTAACTGTTGCCGTTCTTCCTGAAGTTGAAGAAGTTGAAGTTGAAATAAATCAGAATGACTTAAGAATAGATGTTTTCAGAGCAGGCGGACCGGGTGGTCAGTGCGTTAACACAACCGACTCTGCCGTTCGTGTAACTCATATTCCAACAGGTCTTGTAGTTTCCTGTCAGGATGAAAAGTCACAGCACAAAAATAAAGACAAGGCTATGAAAATTCTCCGCTCAAGACTTTTTGACTTAATGCAGGCACAGCAACACGACGAAATCGCAAGTCAGAGAAAAAATCAGGTTGGTACAGGTGACAGAAGCGAAAGAATAAGAACATATAATTTCCCACAGGGACGAGTTACAGACCACAGAATAGGTCTTACACTTCATAAACTTGATATGGTGCTTGACGGAGACCTTGATGAGGTAATTGATGCACTTTCGACCGCGGATCAGGCTGAAAGATTAAAAGCAAGCGAAGGATGATATTATGGATAAATTATTAACAAAGAAAAAGCTTATATTATTACTTGCGGTACTTATGTCGGCAATACTTGTTTTGACACTTTTTGTTTTCAGACTTGGTATTGCAGATAACGGAAGCCTTTCTTCACAACTTCAGGAAACAGGACTTTATGATGCAAGTCAGGCGTCAGGAAGCGGATATTTCAGCGATGCTTTCGGTGTGGATAATACAAAGATTTCTTTTAAAACATATTCTTTAGCCTATGAAATATTTAAATTTGTGGGAAAAGATAACATAATTTATGTGTATTTCCCTGCACTTATCTATGCACTTATTTTTATAGGTGCGGTTGTGCTTATGGGTTTTGTGGTTATTGGTGGTAAAAACAAATGGTCCGACCTTGTTTGTGTACTTCTGTTTGTTTTAGTTCTTTGCGACAGTGGATATACAATGCTTTTCAATACACCGTATAAAGAAGCAAGTTTTATTGTGTATTTATTTGCAACAATTGCAACATATATATACAGCAGAGAAACCGGAAAAATCTGGAGCAGTGTACTTTTTGTGCTTTTTGGTATTCTTCTTGGGGGAGTATCATCAATTGGTGCAATAACTGCAATCGTTTTAGGACTTTGCGGTTTGATTTCATCAGGCAAGAGAATTTTAAACATTATTCTTGCAGGGGTAATTGTTATTTCAGGCGCATTGAATGTAGTTCCAAAGGATTTTAATGCCTATGACAGCTTTTTCTTTGGTGTGACTGTTGAAAATCCTTATGGAGATAACAATGTGGCAACACCTGAAGTAAATGCTGAAGAAATACTTGCAAATTTTGATGTAGACAAACAACTTATGGAAAGAGTTGGAACATCAACATACACTACACTTCAGACTTTCCCTGAAATTGATGTTGATTTTGGCGATGTATTTGCATACTATGTGAAGAACCCTCAAAAACTTATGGAAAAAATGGAAATTGTTGCAAGAAATTCAACAACAATAAGAACAGGATATTTAAGCAACTATCTTCCATCTACAGGTAAAGCTTTCGGACAGACAATATGGTTTTCAGGATACAGTTTTATTAAAAAAATGATTGTACCTGCAAGCTATGTTACACTTATGGTAATTCTTGCTCTTCTTGTGGTACTTTCACTTATATATAAAAAGAATTATGCGAAATCAGGCGGTGAAAAGGCACTTTCAGATATGGGTGTTGCAATGGGTATTTCTTCAATTCTTACAATGCCTCTTCCACTTATGCTTTACGGCTTTACACAGCTTAATTTCAATATGCTTTCATTTAACTTTATGTTTGATGTATCACTTGTTTTACTTGTAATAATTGCACTTAAATTCTTTGCTGCAAAGAGAACTCTTTTGAAAGAAAAATACGGGGTAAACCAATGAATAAATATGAAAATATGACTGACAATGAGCTTGTAGTTCTTGCAAATGACGGTGAAGATATGGCAATGGAGGTGTTGATTGCCAGATACAAAAATTTTGTCAGAGCAAAAACAAGGTCATACTTTCTGATTGGTGCAGACAGAGATGATATAATACAAGAGGGGATGCTTGGTCTTTTTAAAGCAATCAGGGATTTTGATATTACTAAAAATAATTCATTCAGAACCTTTGCAGAGCTTTGTGTAACAAGACAGATTATTACTGCGGTTAAAACTGCAACAAGACTTAAACACACACCTCTTAATAATTATGTATCTTTTAATAAACCTGTTTATGAAGATGAAACAGAAAAAACTCTTCTTGAAATTCTTAATAACAGATTAGAGCTTGACCCTGAAGAGATTATTATCAATAAAGAAAAGCTTGAAGAAACTGAAGAGAAAATCAAAGACAGTTTGAGTAAATTCGAAAATACTGTTTTAACTCTTTATCTTCAGGGAAAAAACTATCAGGAAATAGCAATAGTTCTGGATAAGCCTTCCAAAAGCATTGATAATGCTTTGCAAAGAATTAAAAAGAAAATAATGACAGTAATAGAGAAATAATATGAAAATACTTATAGATGCTGATGCTTGCCCTGTTAAAGAAATAGCAGTAAGGGAAGCGAAAGTAAGAAAACTTGAAGTTATTATGGTGTGCGATACATCTCACATTATAAATGACGGCTACAGTAAAACCATTACAGTAGACAAATCGGCAGACAGTGCAGATATAAAGCTTGTAAACCTTGTTGAAAAGGGAGATCTGGTTGTAACCCAGGATTATGGCGTTGCAGCTATGGCTTTGGCAAAAGGTTCTCTGGCACTTAATCAGAATGGCGTTGTTTATTCACAGGAAAATATAGACAGACTTTTGTTTGAAAGACATCTCTCTGCAAAGGTGAGAAGAAGCGGTGGTAAGCATAAAAATGCCCGAAAAAGAACAAAACAAGATGACATAAATTTTTCAGAAAGCTTAAATCAGCTTCTTGACAAAAATATGGCTTCGTTGTAAAATATAATTATCAAAAAAGAAATATGGAGGGATTAATATGGCAGAAAAGAAAAACAGATATGTAGGTGATTTTCCGGTAATCGGTATCAGACCTACAATTGATGGTAGAAGAGGCGCTCTTAAAGTTAGAGAAAGCCTTGAAGTGCAGACAATGAATATGGCAAAGTCTGCAGCAAAATTAATTTCAGAAAACTTAAAGTATTCAAATGGTGAACCTGTAAAGGTTATTATTGCTGATACTACAATCGGCAGAGTTGCTGAAGCAGCTGCATGTGCTGATAAATTCAAAAAAGCAGGTGTTGATATCACATTAACAGTTACACCTTGCTGGTGCTACGGCGCTGAAACAATGGATATGGACCCTATGACAATCAAAGGTGTTTGGGGCTTTAACGGTACAGAAAGACCTGGTGCTGTATATTTAGCATCTGTTCTTGCTACACATTCACAGAAAGGTCTTCCTGCTTTTGGTATCTATGGCCACGAAGTTCAGGATTTAGACGATACAACAATTCCTGCAGATGTTGAAGAAAAAATCTTAAGATTTGCAAGAGCTGCAGTTGCAGTTGCTACAATGAGAGGTAAATCATACCTCCAGATTGGTTCTATCTGTATGGGTATCGGTGGTTCAATCATTGACCCAGCTTTCATCGAAAGCTATCTTGGTATGAGAGTTGAATCAGTTGATGAAGTTGAAATCATCAGAAGAATGACAGAGGGCGTATATGATGAAGAAGAATTCCAGAAGGCCCTCAAATGGACAAAAGAAAACTGTAAAGAAGGTTTTGATAAGAACCCTGAATTCTTACAGAAATCTCCTGAACAGAAAGAAAAAGACTGGGAATTTGTTGTTAAGATGATGTGTATCATCAAAGACCTTATGGCAGGTAACGACAATCTTCCTGAAGGTTGTGAAGAAGAAAAAGTTGGTCACAATGCAATCGCTGCAGGTTTCCAGGGTCAGAGACAGTGGACAGACTTCTATCCAAACTGTGACTTCCCTGAAGCTATGCTCAACTCTTCATTCGACTGGAACGGTGCAAGAGAACCTTATATCCTTGCTACAGAAAACGATGTATTAAACGGTCTTGGTATGCTCTTTATGAAACTTTTAACAAACAGAGCACAGATTTTTGCCGACGTTCGTACTTACTGGAGCGGAGATGCTATCAAGAGAGTAACAGGCTATGATATCGAAGGCAAAGCTAAAGAAGCTGACGGTTTCATTCACCTTATTAACTCAGGTGCTGCTTGTGTTGACGCTTGCGGTGAATCAAAAGACGAAAACGGTAACGGTATCATCAAAGAATGGTACAATGTTACTGAAGCAGATATGAAAGCTATGGCAGAAGCTACAACATGGAATGCTGCTGATAACGGTTACTTCAGAGGTGGCGGATATTCTTCAAGATTCTTAACAAGAGCTGAAATGCCTGCTACAATGATCAGACTTAACCTTGTTAAAGGACTTGGTCCTGTTCTTCAGATTGCTGAAGGTTGGACAGTAAATATTCCTGACGAAGTTTCTGACAAACTCTGGAAGAGAACAGACTATACATGGCCTTGCACATGGTTTGCTCCAAGATGCACAGGCAAAGGTGCTTTCAAATCAGCTTATGAAGTTATGAACAACTGGGGTGCTAACCACGGTGCTATTTCATACGGTCACATCGGTGCTGACCTTATCACAATGGCATCTATGCTCAGAATTCCTGTTTGTATGCATAACGTTGATGATGAAAAAATCTTCAGACCTTCATACTTCAACGCTTTTGGTGAAGATAAAGAAGGACAGGATTACAGAGCTTGTGAAGCACTTGGTCCAATGTACGGAAAGTACGGCAAGTAATTTACAAAATTAAAAAATAAACAGCCGTGCGGTAAACGCCGCACGGCTTTTAGTAAAATTTAACTTTAGCATATTACATAATGAAAGTAGGAGCGGATGTTAATATCCGCACGAAATATAAGGGTGAAATTTTGAGTAATTTAAATGATAAACAGCTTCAGGCTGTAAACACAATAAACGGACCTGTTTTAATCCTTGCAGGTGCAGGTTCAGGTAAAACAACAGTTCTCATTGAAAGAATTGCGAATATGATTTCTCAGGGAATCAATCCTTGGAATATTTTAACCATTACTTTTACAAACAAAGCCGCAAATGAAATCAAGACCCGTATAAATAACAAAATAGGTCAGGGCGGTGAAGAAATCTGGGCAGGAACCTTCCATTCTACCTGTGTAAGAATTCTTCGCAGAGATTGTGAAAGAATTGGTTATAAAAGCGGTTTTGCCATTTATGATACGGCAGACCAGACAACGCTGATTAAAGATTGTATAAAAGAACTTGGAATAAATGATAAAGATTTTCCGCCTAAGTCAATTATAAATGTAATAAGCGGAGCTAAAGATAAACTTATTACACCTGCTCAGCTTAAACAAGACTATGCCGGAGATTTCAGAATGTCTAAAATTGCGAGCGTTTATGAGCTTTATCAGAAAAAGCTTATGAAATTCAACGCTTTTGATTTTGATGACCTTATTTATAAAACTGTTGAACTTTTCGAAGAAAATCCTGATGTTCTTGAGTATTATCAGAACAGATTTAAATATATAATGGTTGATGAGTATCAGGATACATCTCACAGCCAGTTCAGACTTATTTATAACCTTGCAAAAAAATATTCAAACATCTGTGTTGTAGGTGATGACGACCAGTCTATTTATAGATTCAGAGGTGCGGATATTTCAAATATACTTGATTTTGAAAAACAATTTAAAGATACAAAGATTATCAAGCTCGAACAGAATTATCGTTCAACACAACAGATACTTGATGCCGCAAATACTGTTATTAAAAACAACAGAGGCAGAAAAAGTAAAGCACTCTGGACGGAAGTTAAAGATGGCGACAAGATAGTTTCGTATCAGGCAATGAATGAGCGAGATGAAGCGTATTATGTTGTAAACAAGATAAAAAGTCTTGTTATGAACGGATATTCATATAAAGATTTCACAATTTTATTCAGAATGAATGCACAATCCCGTGTATTCGAAGAAGTTTTTATGAATAACGCCATACCGTACAGACTTCTTTCAGGTATTAAATTCTATGAAAGAAAAGAAATTAAAGATATAATTGCGTATTTAAGACTCATTTTAAATCCTGCAGATGATGTGAGCCTTGCCAGAATTATAAACGAACCCAAAAGGTCAATAGGTAAAACAACACTTGATAAAGTAAATAATCTGGCACAGGCAAACTCAATGATTATGTTTGAGGTGCTCGGATGTGTGATTGAATTTGAGGAACTCCGCAGAAGTGCAGAGAAAATAATTGAGTTTACATCACTTATAAATAAGATAAGAGCAGAAATTGACAAATTACCTGTAACAGAAATTATAAACAGAGTTATTACAGAAAGCGGCTACTTAAAAGCATTAGAGCTTGAAAATACCGTTGAAGCAAAAACAAGAATTGAAAACATACAGGAACTTTTATCTGTTGCTATGGAATTTGAAAAAGAAGTAGAAAACGGTTCTTTGGCAGAATTTTTAGAAGGTGTAGCACTTGTTTCTAATATAGATTCTTATGACGAGGAACAGGATGCAGTTGTTATGATGACTCTTCACGGAGCCAAAGGTCTTGAGTTCCCTGTAGTATTTCTTACAGGTATGGAGGAAAGCGTTTTCCCTTCACAAAGAGCAATGTTTGATTCTGAAGAAATAGAAGAAGAAAGACGCCTTTGTTATGTTGGTATAACCAGAGCGAAAAGAAAACTTTTCCTTACAAACGCTATGTCAAGAACAATTTTCGGTCAGACAATGCATAACAATACTTCAAGATTTTTAAGTGAAATTCCTGTTGAATTGATTGAAGCAGAAGGTGCTGAACGCAGAAACATCAGCGTAGGTGGTACAAGTGCAGGATATTCTGCAAATCAGGCTTCAATATTCAGTAAACTTGCTCAAACAACATCAAATTGTCCTGATTTAAAAGTGGGAGACAGAGTTAAACACTTTAAATTCGGTGAAGGATTGATTATATCAGCACAACCAATGGGTAACGATATCAAACTTTCAGTTGCATTTGATGATGCCGGTGTTGGTACAAAAAATATGATGGCAGTTTTTGCCAAGTTGAAAAAGATATAAAGGAGTAAGCTATGAATATCAAAAATAAAAAGATTTCGGATGAAAGCATCAAAAGACTCTATAAGGCTATTGTTTCTATAAAAGACGAAGAAGAATGTGAAGCCATTCTTGAAGACCTTTGCACAATAACTGAAATTCAGGCTATGGCACAAAGACTTGAGGTAGCAAAAATGTTAAGAGAAGGATGTCCTTATACAGACATTGTTGACGAAACAAGAGCAAGCTCAACAACAGTCAGCCGTGTAAGCAGATGCCTTAATTACGGTAACGGTGGTTACCATTTAATTCTCGACAGAATTGAGGAATAATAATGATGTACGAAAATTTTGCCTACTTGTATGACAGATTGACGGATGATATAGATTATAATCTTTTTCTTGAATTCATCGAAGAACAGTTTGAAAAGAACAATCTTGACGCAAAGTTGATTTTAGAACTTGCTTGCGGAACAGGAAGTCTGACGAAAATTCTTTCTGAAAAAGGTTATGATGTTATTGGTCTTGATTATTCTTCTGATATGCTTGAAGTGGCAAGAGAAAAATGTCCTGAAACATTATTTATAAATCAGGATATGACAGAGTTTGAGTTATATGGAACTGTTGACAGTATAATCTGCTGTCTTGACAGTATAAATTATATAACAGATAAAAGAAAACTGCTTAAAATGTTTAAACTGGTTAAAAACTACTTGAATCACGGCGGTTTGTTTATATTTGATATAAATAGTGAGTATAAACTCAAAAATATTATTGGTAACAACTGCTTTGTCAGAAATGAAGATGATTTATTTTATTCTTGGGAGAATGAACTCGTAGGAAACAAAGTAGATTTTTATCTTACATTTTTTACTGAAAACGAAGACGGAAGCTTTGAAAGATTTGATGAAGTGCACACAGAACGCATCTATAAAGAAAGTGAAATCAAGACTCTTTTAAAGCAGGCGGGCTTGAGACTTGTTGATGTGGGATATGACTTTAAAACAGGCAAAAAGTCGAAAAAAAGCGAGAGAATATTCTTTGTAGCAGTAAAAGATTAACTTGACATAAAGATAGTTTTATGTTAACATAAATTTAGTGTATTAAACACGAGATAAAGATTGAGCATCGTAGCTCAGCGAAAGGATGGCAGAAAAATGGCAAACGGTAAAGTAAAATGGTTCAATGCTGAAAAAGGCTATGGATTCATTGAAAGTGAAGATGGTACAGATGTATTTGTACACTTCTCAGCAATCGAAATGGACGGTTACAAAACATTAGAAGAAGGTTGCGAAGTAACTTTTGAAGTTAGCGAAGGAGCTAAAGGCCCACAGGCTTCACATGTTCAGAAAGCGTAAATCAGGCTTTGAGGCTTTAAATATATAGATTCTTATTATGGCGGTCTCACATTATAACCGGTTACAAAAGAACAAGCTCTTTGTGAGCTTGTTCTTTTGTATAATAAATAAAGTGGAGGATTTTATGATAAGACGAGCACAAAAAAGTGACATAGAAAGTATAAATAAATTACTGATGCAGGTTCTTCAGGTTCACCACAACGGCAGACCTGATATTTTTAAAATCGGTGCGAAGAAATATACCGATGAAGAGCTTATGAATATTATTGATGATGATTTAAAACCGATTTTTCTTTATGAAGAAAACGGCAAAGTTGAAGGTTACTGTTTCTGTATTTTTCAGCAGCATATAAACAATAATATTTTGACAGATATTAAAACTCTTTACATAGATGACCTTTGTGTTGATGAAAAATCAAGGGGAACACATATAGGAACAAAGCTTTATGAGTATGTAAAAGCTTTTGCAAAAGAAAATGGTTGTTATAATGTAACATTAAATGTGTGGTCACTTAATGCAAGTGCACTTCGTTTTTATGAAAAATGCGGATTAAAACCGCAAAAATTCGGAATGGAAGATATTCTTTAATTTGTTTACAGATTAAAAGAGTTATGATATAATAATAAAAAAAAGAAAGAGGAAAATAAAAATGGCAAGATATGCAAAAATTGTTGGACTTTGTTTTGAAACTGTAGCTAATAACCTTGAAGTTAAAGATGTTAGTTGTTATAAAGACAAAATTAAAGAAAGAATTATGACACAACTTAATAACTGCCTTTGTGAAAATCCTGACCTTATTATCACTCCTGAATGTTGTAACAGAGTAGGAGAGTGGACTTCTGCACAGAAGCAGGAATTTTACAGAATTTACGGCGATGAATTACAGAAAATGATATCAGATTTTGCAAAAGAGCATAAAGTTAATGTTGCTTATGCCTGTGGCAGATATTTAGATGACGGAAGTGAATATCCATACAGAAATTCTGTTGTATATTATGACAGAAACGGTGAGGTAGCAGGAATTTATGATAAAAATCTCCTTGTGCCTGGTGAACACACAGTTTCAAAAATCGGTTTTGGAGAGCTTCCTGAAAAATTAATTCAACTTGATATCGGTAGTGTTGCAACTGCAATTTGCTTTGACCTTCACGATGAAAGACTTTTGGACAGATATGCAGAGCTTCATCCTGATTTAATCGTTTTCAGCTCATTCTTTACAGGAAACACCTGGAGAGAAATGTGGGCACTTCGTTGCAGAGCCTATCTGGCAAGCTCAATTGTTCCTCATATGAACGGAAGATTTATTGATCCGTTTGGTGCACTTCTTGCCACATCTAACGATGTAACAAGATATTGGGCATGTAAAGTTAACCTTGATTATAAAGTTATTCATTCAGACGGAAATGAAGACTGGCGTTCAGATAAGCTTTCAAGAGCAAAAGCTAAATATGGAGATGGCTTTGATTTTTACGGTCCAACAGGTACAGGATGCCGTGTTATTCAATGTAATATGGAAGATAAAACTATTGACGATATTATTAAAGAATTTGAAATTGAAACCTACGAAGACTATTTCGGTAGAGCAAAGGAACTCAGAAAAGAATATTTCGGAGAATGAGGGAATGTTAAAATACTCCAGAACACAAAAAGGCAGTAAAATATAATATAAGCATCTGCCAATCAATATAATTTATGAAAAAAGGTACACATATGTGTACCTTTTTGATTTGCCAAGAAAAACAATAAATTGATTAATATGTTTTAACTTTAACGTCTGCTTCGAACATTCTTATCCACGGCATACTTATATTTACTTCTTTTGCACGGCAGAAAACCTCAGGGTAATTCTCTTCCATATAAGAACAGATTGCATCCTTAACCAATTCTGCTACTTTGCCATCTTTTGCATCTATGCCATAAAAATCATATCCCATATCAGGGAGAAGGTTTTCGGTTACATATTTTCTTGCATAACCCATATAGCCAATATCTTCAAAATATCTGTGGACAAGGAAGTTGTCATTCTGCTTTTTATCTTTTCCAAGCATATAAAGTATTGCCTGACAAAGTGTTGTTCCTGTTGTGTTTGATGATGTGTTCCAACCTGCGTAAGCGTGGATATCAAACATCATTTTTTCTTTGTGAAGTATTGCTGTAAGTTCTTTATCGGCAGTATTCAGTCTTGCAATATCTGCAATTGCTACAATTTTATTAAGGCTTAATGCATACTGAATATAATTTACAAATTCGGCAAGGTTTCTTTCAATATCGTAAGCTATAACGCTTGGAAGGTCATAAGTTTCCATCATATCTGAGCCTACATTTACTGCAAGTAAAATATCGGCTTCAGGCAGAGAATAAACCTGTATGCCATCAACAGAAAGAATATGATACTTTAATGTTTCACCAACGATTCTATCCTCTACCTGTGGAATAGCAAGTCCACCTTTTATTGATGAATAGTGAACATACACCTTAGGGCGAACACCTGATAACTGTGCAACCGCTCTTGCAAGCAATGTAAGTCCAATGTCATCCGCAGAAGGATACATAGCAGTTTTCTTGTGAAGTACATTTGTTTTAAGGAACTCTCTTACTTCAACCTGGTCCATAGCGGTAAAACCATATACCGAAGCATCATCCTGTGGAACTATGAAATAGTCAATTGTGTCATCTGCTGCATAAGATAAAGCATGCATTAAAACAGCACGATTTGTTTTTCGTCTTGTAAGATAATCATCAAGATATTCTTCTTTAACTACTTTTTTAACTCTTTCGAAATCCTTAACATCCTCATCAGTCATTATACCCAATTTTTCCATATGAGTATATTTGCCGTAAAGATGAATTTCTGCGCCACATTCTTCGTAGTAGTCAGGTTCTTCTGCATCTGAAGAATAGCTTGGGCATCTCATAATAAGACCGAAAACAAATAGTTTCATTTCAGGGTTGATTTCTCTTAATTTCTTTATTATATCAACTCTCTTTATAAGGTCCTCTTCTTTTTCCATATGAAGTCTTGACGGAACAATACCGCCATACACTAATGTATCTAATGATAATACAAGAGCATCTGCACATTCTGCATTCTTTAAAAGCCATTCAGAAATCATTTCTACATTTCCCGGTCTTTTCCAGTCACCCATTATGCTTTTAGGTGGAAGAACAAGCTCATAATCTGTTTTTGGCATCATAGCAGGATAGTCAAAATTACATGGGCGCTCATCAAGTGTGAGCATAACAATTTTACCTTTTTTCATTTATTTTCCTCCATTTTTTCTATACACTTCATACATTTAGCAAGCATTCTCATAACATGGAAAGGTCCTTTATATGTATGACCTTTACACGGTGGTTCGGTGCATTTTCCATCTCTTCGCAAATATCCAAACCATTCTCCGTATTCTTTATCTGAAAAATGTTCAAAGGCATAATCACATACCTTGTCAAAAATCTCTTTGTACTTTGAATTTTTAGTATAGAGATAGAACATAAGAGAGGCAATAATTGCCTCATTATGAGGCCACCATAATTTCATATCGTGTTCATATGCTTCAACAGGAAGTCCTAAAATGTCTTTGAAGTAGAATATACCGCCGTATTCATTATCCCAACCAAGTTCAAAGGCATTGTTGAAAACTGTTTCAGCAAATTTAATTAATTCATTATCATTTCTTTTAATTGCTTCTTCAAGTAAAAACCAAGAACATTCAATATCGTGTCCCGGATTTATTACACGGCAAGGAGCACTGTTTAAAATAACGCTATTATCTTTTGCATCAATGTTTTCGAATAGTGCATTAAAATCACTTTTGTAAAATGACTTGATATCATTTATCAGATTATCTATGATGCTATTATAATCAAAACTTTTTTCGTTATCTGCATCACGCATAATTGATGCCACATTCAGAAGAATCATAGGATTTGCCAGACTTTTTGTTTTTCTGGTTTCATCAAAGCTTTTTGGCGTGATTTTATATGGATCGTTTTGTGGATTTTCATACATATCTAAGACAAATGAAAAATATTTTTTTGCAGCATTGAGATATTTAGTATCTTTTGTTGCCATATAGTACTCTGCGTTTGCTATAATATAAAAAGTTTCACTGAACCAATATCTACGTTTTCTTAAAGGTTTTCCATCTCTTGTAATGGTAAAGAACATTCTTCCGTCGTGGTCTATGCAGTGATTTGTTGCAAAATCAATACAGCTTTTTGCAAACTCTAAATATTTTGTGTTTTTGTCTATGTTGTTGTAAATATAAGAAAACATATAACCACATCGACCTTGCATCCAAACACTTTTGTCTTCAGAATACACTTTTCCATACCTGTCGAGGCAATTCAGAATTCCTCCATACTCAGTATCAATTGCATTGTCTAACCAAAATGGAACACATGAGTCAAGTAACTCTGATTTAAACTTCTTATAAATCTTTTCCATAATTCACATCCTTTCTATAAAAATATACCATAATAATTAGCATTGTTACATATCACGAACTGGTGAATATAATATCATTTTTTGTCTTGACAAAAAATACAGTAATAGTATAATAGAAATATGAAAAATATATATCGAAATGAAAATTCTATTATTTTAAAAAATGAAATAAAAGATTTTGATACGGGACAATTATTATCGATTGCAGAAACACAAAATTTTGTTATTATTCAGGTTGCAGATTCATTTTTCGGCAGCCATTTTGACATACCTGCACATAAACAACATTGCGATTTGGAAATTACATCTTCCTTTTCAAACTGGTTGTTCTGTTCTACAGACGGAGAAAAAGAAAAGGTTGGGAAAAATGAGATTTATCTTTCTTACAAAGATGATATCCACGAACTTTCAAGCACAAAAGGTTGTCGCTTTAAGACTCTTGCAGTAAATATAAAGAATGGAATGTGCTATGAATTGTTCGAAAAGGTAAAGAATAACTTTGAGCATACAAGAAAATGCAATATGCAAGAAATAGCTGATAATATTTCTGCTGTTATATCTGAAATTTCTTCGGAAAATGTTCCTTTTTCAAAGGAAATGATTGATAGTCTTATTGTGCAAATATTGGTAAAACTTGCACGAGTGGATTTTTCTGTATCTGAAGTTGATATTTTATCTACATCAGAAATTTTGCCTTCAATTGTTAATTACATTGATTCAAATTTTCTTAACATATACTCTGTTGAAGAGCTTTCTTCATATTTTGGATATGACTATGGACATATTTGTAAAACATTCAGGAAGTGCTATGGTATATCTCCCGGTCATTATTTAAATTCTAAAAAGATGGACTATGCGACGATGCTCTTGAAGAAGGGTAAAAGCGTTAAATATATTTCTGAAAAATTAAATTATTCAAATCCATATAATTTCAGTCGTGCTTTTAAAAAGTATTCAGGAATAGCACCTGCCAAGTATAACCAAACAATAAAATAACAAAAAACAAAAAAACAATGTAGCTTTTTATTAACATTTTCAAAACAGTGGGGAATTTACAAGTTTCCCACTGTTTTTTAATAAAAAACAACACCCAACAAAGTTGAGTGTTGAAATTGTTTTGTTTTTATCTCTTTGAGAACTGTGGAGCACGACGAGCAGCTTTTAAGCCGTATTTCTTTCTTTCCTTCATTCTTGGGTCTCTTGTTAAGAAACCTTCTTTCTTAAGGATAGCTCTGAATTCTTCGTCTGCTTCTAAAAGTGCTCTTGATACACCGTGTCTGATAGCACCAGCCTGACCTGTGAAGCCACCACCTGTAACATTTGCATATACATCAAACTTACCAAGTGTTTCTGTAGCAACTAATGGCTGTCTAACTGTAACTTTAAGTGTTTCAAGACCAAAATATTCGTCGATTGATTTACCGTTGATTACGATATTTCCTTTACCAGGTAACAGTCTTACTCTGGCAACAGAACTTTTTCTTCTACCTGTTCCGTAAAGTGCTTCTTTTTTTGCCATTTTTAGTTACCTCCTTATCTGATTTCCTTTGTCCAAAGTTCAGGTTTCTGAGCCTGATTTTCATGCTGTGGACCAGCATAAACTCTTAATCTTGTTAAAGCGTTTGCTCCAAGTGTGTTGTGTGGGAGCATACCTTTGATAGCAAGAGTCATAGCTCTTGTTGGGAACTTAGTAATCATATCTGAATACTTTGTTTCCTTAAGACCACCAATCCAACCTGTGTGACGGTAGTATGTTTTGTTTTCGAATTTTTTGCCTGTTAAAGCAGCTTTTTCACAGTTGATGATAATAACATGATCACCGCAGTCAGCGTGTGGTGTGAAAGTAGGAAGGTGTTTACCTCTTAAAATAGCAGCAGCCTGAGCAGCAACTCTACCAAGTGGTTTACCTTCAGCATCAATGATATACCATTTTCTCTGAATGTCAGAAGCTTTAGCCATATATGTCTTCATAACAAATACCTCCTATAAAGATTTATTTTAATTACCTTTG
>JAZROD010000055.1:0-9535 GCA_045648505.1 Clostridia bacterium
TTGAAGAATATCTACTACTCGTTGAAGATTGGTTAATTTTCTACAATTCAACAAGATTAAAAAACAGGAAGAGGTAACTTCCTCTCCCTGTTTTTCTCGCGCCAGTTTTTATTTTTTGTGAACTAAATGGGGTTCACTTCAGCCCAGGCTCGCCCTTTTTTATCCGATATATTTAAGTGTAATTTCTGTTGATGAAACTTCAAAATCTGCGATACCGCTTTCTTCTTTAACATCAACTGTTTTTTCATTAATATTCCATTTTCCGCCTTTAAGACCAATAACATAACAATGTTTAACATCTTCAGGAACTGTAAATGAAAGCTCATCTTCAAATCCGTTTCCGTTTTCAGGGAAGATAACTGCATTTTTAAGGATTGCAGCACCAAGATAACCTTCGCCCTTGATTTCAACCGCTTTGTGGAACGGTAGAACATTACTGTCACCGAAAACAAGTCTTGGAGAATAGTCAACATCAGGTGCAATATACATAACCGTTAACATACGGTCTGTTTTTGATGGTTTTTCAGGTGTGATTTCAATTCTTCCCCAACCTTCTTCAACATTGAAGTTAAATATAAAATCATCACCGTCGATTTTTGTTCTTTCGTAGTTTATACGATTTGCCTGGAACTGTTGTCCAGCACCGCCGATTGTTGAATACTTAACCTTTGTACCCATAGACTGAATGTAAAGTCTGCTGCTTAAATTGGTAATCATACCGCAAGGTCTTTCCTCTTCCCCGATGGTTGTAAGCATAGGCTTTGCCTGGGTGTGAAGAAGGAATGTTTTTTTATAGCTTGCGTCTTTAGATGTAATTCTGTCAAACACAAAGAATATGAGAGGATTGTCGTCTCTGCCTGTATGGAGAGAGAACATATATCTTTTTACTTCATCAACCGTTTCTTTATCATACGCCCCGGTTATATCACCGCAAAGACAGGTATACTTAAGTTCTTCATTTTCGAGCTTGTAATCGTGGTATAAAACCTTTCCCCACTTAAAGCTGTCATTTTCCTGCCATGCATACATATCAAGAACTTCTTCAGAAACATGGTCGTCTGTTCTCTGTCCGCCACAATATGGCCATTTTGGAGTGTGGGTCATATTGGGATTATAAACTAAAATACTGTTGCACGAAACGGTCTGTTTGTTATACGCAAGGTCAATTGGATAATGATAAAGTCCGTAATGACCTGATTTTGATGCAAGAATTCCTTTATGGAAAATCTGGAAATTACCCGCATCCTTGTGCTCGTGGTTTGCAGAATATGCTTCTCCTATTTTCATATATGTCATAACAGCATCTCTGTCTGTCCAAGAAGTTCTTGCATACATCGAGCCCATCGGTGAGCCTATGTACTGAACAAGAGGTAAATCTGAAAGTGGTGCGCACGGAATATGTGTTTTATTAAAAATAAGGTGGTGCACCGGTGTAAAAGCCATTGTGAAGAATGTAGAAAAGTTATTTAAGGATTTCTTTGCAAAACCTTTAAGAACAGGATTCTCGTAAAGGTATGCACCCCAATAGGCTGTAAGACAAAGAGATGCATATCTTGTGCCTTCGTTGTACTCGTCACCAATTCTCATCATTTCTCCGTCCGGTCTTATCATATGAAGGAAAGTAAGACAGGTCTGTTCAAAAGTATCTCTGTCAAACAAATGCTTTTTATTATCATACATTGCAGAGAATATAGCATCGCCAAACAAAAGTGAATTTTCCCTTGCAGGTCCGTATGCACTTCCCTGTGGATTTTCACCTGAACTCATAAAGAAATTCTGCGTTGGAACAAGGTCTTTCTGAACTACACGCTGAGTAATATCGTAATATTCAGGATATTCGTCATAAAGAGCAATACCAACTGCTGCCCAGGCAACAAGAAAAATCGTTCCGCTCATATGGCCTATCATTAAGCTTCCGCCTGTTGGAGGGAAATCAGGATATTCAAGATATTTAAAGCATTTTGAAGTTACACCGCAAGCAATATGATACTTGTCTTTAGCACTTAAAAGGTCATAACACCAGTCATAAACACAGGCAACCTTCTCCATAATACGCATAGTTGTATAATGTGCCATACCTGCAGGCATCTGTGATAAATCAAAGGTTTTAAGATATGAAAGAACACCTGCAACTGCTTCATAGCCGTGAAGCTCGTTTCCTGTGATTATGTAGCTGAAGGCTTTTGCGTTCAGGCAGGTTAAAATATTTGAGTCTATAATTCTCATGTGACTCATTGAATTTGTGTCTGTAATATCAGTAACAATACCGTCACATTCACATTCTGAAAGCTCAATATATTTTTCGTAAGCATATTTGTTTTCTTGGTGGGTTAAGTTGTTCTTTATTTCCTCAATTCTGTTTTTTGTAAAATAAAGTCTTGGATGCACACCTTTTGGTGGTATATGTTCAGGCTTTTCTTCTGCAGAAACTGTAGATTTTAAAAGTTCACCGAAATCTTCATCTTTAAAGCCTGCAATTTTTTCTTTAAGCAAACCTATTTTTTCTTCTTTGGTCAATATCATTATTTATGCCCTCCATCTTTTATTAAAGCATACCACAAAATCCTCTGATATGCAAGCAAAATTCTGTTTGTTTTTTTGGGAATACTATAGGTAAAATTCTGTCACTTTTTTATTCACTTTTGGCAAGATTTATAATACAATTTATTATATAATTATAATTAAATACATAACAAAGGGAGATTTATATGAAAAGTTCAATCAAAAAGACTTTATGCATTATTCTTACAATGTGCATAATTTTTTCTGCGTTTGTTTTTCCTGTATACGCAGATAACACAGCTTCATCAACTGACTTTAACAGTCTTGATCAGCAAAAACTGCAAATTGCCATAAACAGCTTGCAGACGCCGACAGTTGAAGGAATCGCACTTGCAAAAGACATTTACACTCACGCTTTCAGCTACAATTTTAACATGAAAAATACTGTCGCTGAAGTTCTCGACCAGGTTTTCGTAAATGGTTACAGTGAAGATGATTTTACAAACGATACTGCAACTGAAGGCACTTCAACGGTTGTTATAAATGTAATGAACACCATTGTTCCTACATTCTACAGCCACATTCCGGAAAACTTAAGCTCTTATTTTAACGGTGCACCATCACAAAACCCTTCATCTGCAGATTTAATCACAGGTGATTTACTTCTTATGGAAGTTTCAGGCGAAGGTAGTATATATATCTATAACGGCAAGCATTTTATAAAGCTTGTTAAACCAAGCCTTATAAGAGAGGATGCTGATACAGTTTTATCCTCTGCACTTAGCGCTGACAGATATGTTGTTTTAAGACCTTCAAATGAGCTTTCAGCCATACATCGTACAACAGAGGGTGAATTAAATCTTACAGATGCTCAAAAAGCTGTTATCGGCACTGCAGAAACCTACCTTTTAAGAGGATATCGCATACAGTATGACGATACTACTCCTTTTACAAAGAATTCATACAGATGGAATTCAGGTTTAAGAACTCCCGAAGAAAGCTCATTTGACAATATCGGCTTTACAAACTGTGCAGCTTTTACTTCGGAGGTTTATAAAACAGCATTAGGCTTCACAGATGTGAGTTATACAACCGGCTCTCAAATTTGGAGTGCTTATACAGTATGGAGATATCCTCAGGACACTTCTGCTTCAATCGGTGGCGAAACTGAAAAACAAAAGGCAGAAATCGAAGAAGATTTTTACAACAACATTCAGCCTGGTGATATTATAAATATCCGATATGTCAAGTCAAAAGGTGGCGGACATGCAATGCTCTATATCGGAAACGGTAATATTATTCACAGTGGCGGTTACAACTACAATTTTTCAACAGGTGATGTTACTGAAGCTTCTATAAAGCAAATGCGTGTTGAAGAGCTTTTTGACCCTGCCAACAAAAGATATGTATTCTCAAAGCTTAACTCTATCAATCTTGTGCGTCCTTTAAAAAGCTTTAATGGTACAATTCCACAGAACACTATAAACAGAATAACAACAATGAAAGGTATTGTTGGAGAAAAACTTTCTTCAAAGAATAGATTTTCAACTGTAAATCCCGGTGATGAAATTACATACACCTTCAGGGTTTTCAATAGCAACGATGTAGAAAAAACTCTTGAAATCAAAGATACAGTTCCTGAAAATACAACCTACGTTTCAGGCGGCCTTACAAACAACAACGGCGAGCTTTCATCTTCAATAACAGTTCCTGCTTATGAAACAAAAGAGATTTCATACACAGTTAAAGTTAATGAGAATGCTCAAGACGGCATATGGATTACAAGTAATGACGCAACTATCGGCGGTGTAATTCACAAAACCTATGAAATCCCTGTAAGAGAAACTCTTACATCTGCACAGCAAACAGCTGTATCTGAGGCGATTCAAAACAACTCATCTCTTGCATCATCAACAGACAAAGGTATTGCATATGCAAACAAAATATACAAGGATGTATTAAATATTGATGCAGTACTTGCTCATGATGATGTTGCAGATATAAAAAATCTCCTCTTCCCTGCTATTGATGAATACACAGTTATCACAGGGGTAACAGCAAGCGACTATATTGGTGCATACCATCTTGACTCAAACTCTCATTATGCCCAAATGCTTGTTCCCCGTATGTTCGGCGGAAGAAGAGTTGTAACCGAGCTTCACGCGGATAAAATTATTCAGAAACTTGAGCACAACCAGTTTGTAACTGGCGATATTATTCTTACAGAATCAAGTTCAGCAACAACACTTTATATGTATGACAACCAAAAGATTTTAAATCTTTCATCAGGAAGCTATTTATCAAGTGCAGACAGCTTCTTTGATAAGATTTTTGCCAATAACTGTTTTGCAGTTTTAAGACCTTCAATGAGCGATACATATGAATATGTAAAATCTCAACTTGAAGTCTACATTGAAGAACTTAAGGAATTAAACAAAACAACTATCACAGACGATGAAGTTCTTGAAGAATTTGAAACAATTGTTGCAGGAATCGACACTTATCTTGCAGAAAACACAACTGAAAAGCTTTCATCAGTACAACAGCTTGTTTACGATACTGCAAAAACAAAAATCAACAATTACAAAAATCCACCTGTAGTAGTTCCTGAAGAACACATTACTGCCAAGGGTAAAATCTGGTTCGCATTAGGCGGTAACTCAAAATTCTTCGTAAAAACAGACGAAGAAGCTTATTTAAACAGAGCAAACTATACAGACTTCTTACCTGGTGTTGACTTTGCAGGATATGTTGCATCACCAACCGGAATTTTTACAACAGACCAGGCAGCTATTACACTCCCTGGATTTGGCGGAAGTATGCTTGCATATACAGTTAACGAAAACCCATCAAACACAGGATATACTACAATTCCTGATTTCACCTTAGAAGACGACGGGAACTATTACTGGACAATCAAAGGTACACCTTACCTTATAAGACCTGCCAACAATGTTATTAAGCTTTTTGAAACTGCACCAAAAACAACTGCTATAACAGACCAGGAAATAAAAGACAGATACGCATCACTTACATCAACTACTATTGATGTTCCTGATAAAAAATACGAATCACTTGGTTTCCTTGCAGCTTGTGTTACTGCATATAGAAAATATTATAAAGTTACGCTTTACTACGCAGATGGAACAACAGATGTTCAGGTTGAAGAAATAAATGCTACTTACAACCCGAATGATTACAGTGCAACTTATAAAGATGGACAGGTTTACCTTGCCAACTTCCTTAATACAAACAATGAGAGAGACGCAAGATTCGGCTTTGTTCCATGGGATGTTGATATTGACTCTTCAAAAGTAATCACACAGGTTAAATTTGAAATCGATGCAGCAGATACCAACACAACACGTGCAGGACATATTATCTCTGCTTGGGGTGTTCCTGTAGATGGCGTAGAAGAACCACAACCATCAGCACTTGATACTTTAGTTACAGAGCTTGAAGCTCTTAACAATGCAGGTATTACATCAGATAGCGCACTTTCTGCAGTTGAAGCAAAAGTTGCTGAAATTGATGCATATCTTACCGAAAATACAGATATTACACTTACAGAAAATCAGCAGGCAATTTATGATACTGCAAAAGCTAAAATAAAAGCATACAAAGATGCACAGACACCTGACGATACAACAGATAATTCTATCTATGCAGATGGCAAAGTATGGTTTGACTTAAACGGTAATGCAAGATTTTTCGTAAAATCAACAGATGATGCTTATGTTAACCGTACAACATATAAGGATTACCTTCCTGGTGTGGATTTTGCAGGTACTGTTCAATATCCAAGTGGTGATTTTGCAGCAGACCAGGCAGCTGTTAAATTCCCAAACAACGGTGGCGCTATGTTTGCTTACACAGTAGATGAAAAGCCATCAAGCATTTCAGGCACTACTATCCCTGATTTAACTAAAACAGGCGACAATTACTACTGGACAGTAAACGGTATTCCTTATCTCTTAAGAGTGAATGAAAACGTTATCAAAATTGCAGGTATTGGCGGAACTTATGGTGCTAATGTAACTGCTGCAGACAAAGCAAAATATCAGTCATTAAGAGATGGCACAACAATAGATGTTCCTGACAAAAAGTACCAATCTCTTGGTTTTCTTGTTGGTACTGTAAACAAATATCGTAAGAGCTATGATATATCAGTTTACTACCAGGGTGAAGAAACACCTGTTACAACAACAATAACCATCGGTGGCGGTGAAAACACAGGCGGTGAAAACTACACATATGGTAATGTTACTTTACAAGCATTCACTAACGCTGCTACAGTTGCTGAAAATAAATACAACTTCGTTCCAAAGGAAATTCCTGTAGATTCATCAAAAACAGTTACTGCTATCAAGTTCTGTGAAGATTATGTACACAACTACAACATTGCACGTAGCGGTATGATCATTTCAGCATGGGGTATTGAAAAGGAAGTAACCCTTGACGAGTTAATAACAGAGCTTTCTGCATTAAACACAGCAGGTATTACAGATCTTAATTCATTAAATGCTTTGAAAGCAAAAGTTAAAGAAATTGATGCGCATCTTGCAAAAACATCTGCTGAATTAACATCAGCGCAGAAACTCGTTTACGATACAGCGCTTACTCTTATTGCAGAAAAAGAATCAGAATTCTCATCTGCTACAGATAATTTAAAATCAAGAATTAACATTAAGTTCATCGGTAACTCAAAGCTTTATATGCAGTATGGAAGTGATGAGTACTTAAACAGATCGACACTTAGAAATTATCTCCCCGGACTTGACTTTACATCAAAAATCGCAAATCCAACCGGTAATTTTGATACTGACTATAACTATGTAACAACTACAGGTGAAATGTTCAGCGGTCCTCTTGCTGTCTTCCCTTATACAGTAAATGGTGCAACCGGTACAGTTACATCAACATCTGTTCCGAACTTTACAACAGATGCTAAAGGAAATACAATCTGGACAATAAGTAACACTCCATATATTGTAAAACCAACAGAAAAAGTTATCAAACTTAACACCGCTTGCTCAACATCAAGTATCACAAACTCAACAACATTAACAGACAAGCAAAAAGAAGAATTAGTTGCTGCATACGGATCACTTAAAGAAGTTACAATAGATGTTGCAGACGGTCAGTATGAAAAGTTCAATTTTCTTGCAGGTATATTCCACACCGATATAACATATAACAGAATTCTTGATATTAAGCTTGTATACAGTGATGGCGAAGTTGCATCAACTGCTAAAATTTCATCTCAAGCAACAACAAACAATAATTACACAACAGGTTCACTTTACTTCCACGAAATTGCCGACGGCACAACATCAGGTATAAAGCTCTGGCACTCATTTAGACCATACGAAGTAACTGCTGATCCAAGCAAAACATTAACTGCAATTAAATTAATTGCTCCAACTACATATGAGAAATCCGATGGCACTGTTGCAGCTACAGGTGCCTATGTATACCCTGTATATGTTCTTTCAATTTATGCAGACCAGACAATTAAAGGTGCTCTTTCAGCAATCAGCGCAACATCTTCTTATGCAGATGCTTTAGCTGCAGTTAACACAGTTGATGCAATTCTTGCAGAAAACAACCTTACAACAACAGACCTTTCTCCTTCATCAAAAGCAAGCTACAATTTAGCAAAAGCTATTGTTGGAAATGCTGCAGACATTTTTGCACAGAGCATCAAACAGGCAACAGATGCAATGAAATCAATCACAGCAGATTCTACAATTACAGACGCTAAAGCTGCTGAAAAGCTTTATAAAGATGCACTTTCAATTGAAGGTATTGAAGAATCACACTTTGATCAGACAATCGTTGCTAATTTCTATGCACTTTTCAACACCATCAAAGAAAATACACAGTTAACCGGCAAAATTGAAATCGTTTACAACAAAGATGCGCTTCCATATGCTAAAGTTACAATTAATAACCCATCAGAACTTTCAGGTAAACCATACAAAGTAATTCTCGCTTATTACAACGAAGCAAATAACTTAATTAATAAACAAATCTTTGATGAAGTAAGTACAATAGCAGAAAAACATAGCTATGAAATTGAAATTAACAACTTACCTGAAAACACAAAAACTATCAAAGGCTTTATCTGGAAAGATTTTGCAACACTCCTCCCTCTTGCGGAAGGAGCAGTTGCAACAAAGTCAGACAAAAATGTATTAAAAGTTCTTGCAATCGGTAACAGCTTCAGCAACAATGCCCTCGCCTATTTCTATGACATAGCAAAAAGTGCAGGTTATGACGAAGTTGTTCTCGGCGTTGCATATATCGGCGGATGTACTTTACAGACACATGTGTCACAGTATAACGGCAACAAGACAGGTTATGTGTACAGAAAGAAAACAACAGGTTCATGGGTTGAAAGTCCAAGCTATGATCTTAAGAGCATCATAAAAGACGAAAGATGGGATTATATCACACTTCAGCAGGGTAGCACCGCTTCAGGTCAGCCTGACACCTTTGAACCTTATTTAGAAGATCTTATCAAAGCGGTAAATGACAACAAAACAAATTCAAAGGCTAAACTTTTATGGCACACAACCTGGACATTTACAAGCAATTATACAAGAGATTCTCAGTATAAAACATTGTATAACGAAGACCAGATGACAATGTATAACGCAATCATTGATACCTTCAATTCAAAGGTTCAGCCATTTATTACATCAGGCACTATTGAATATGCAATTCCTGCAGGTACAGCAGTGCAGAATGTAAGAGAAGCATATAGCGATGAAAGCCTCTTATCTTCAGACGGTTTACACCTTGATAACACAGGTAACTACATCGCAGGTCTTACATGGTTTGAAAAGATTACAGGCAAATCAATCGACACTGTTACATACGTTCCTGCAATAACAGGAATTGAAGAAAAACTTGATATTATTAAAACAAGTGTTAAAAACGCACTAAAAAATCCAACATCTGTTACAAAATAAATCATAACTACCGGCTAAGCCGGTAGTTTGCTCTGCGACTATAAGTCGCTGTTACT
>JAZROD010000056.1:0-85036 GCA_045648505.1 Clostridia bacterium
GATGATAACGATTTAGATTGGGAGAAAATCGAAGAAGAGGCATATAAAAATTCAAAAGCTAAAACACACAAAGATTTTTTGAGGGAAATGGATTTAATACACCCTAACATCCAAGTTATTGGAGAGTATAAAAATGCAAATAAAAGAATCCATGTGAAATGTGCTGTGTGTGGTTTTGAATGGGATGGAGTTCCTGCAAGTATGTTAGCTGGTGATGGATGTAGAAAATGCGGAACAAAATTAGCACATGCAAAATTTGTTAAAAATCAAAGTGAATTTGAACAACAAGTAAAAAAAGCCAATCCTGACATTGAGGTTATTGGTCAATATAAAGGTAGGCACAATGAAGTTCTTGCAAAATGCCGGATTTGTGGATATGAATGGAGTCCAAAGGCTTCAAGCTTGCTTAGAGGTTCAAACCACAAGGGGTGGAAAACAATTCATAAAAATATTTGAGAATTTAGAACAGGGTAATGCCTTTATTCGTGTCAGGTCTATACAATTTAAAAGAATAGTTTGCCGATAATAAATATTTACATATCGGGCAGAAAAATCTAATACTCATGCGGGTTTTAATGGATTTTGTTCAAGAAAAACAGTTTTAAAAATGGGGAAAAGTTAGTAGGTCCTATTATTCACTGTTCTCCTGACTTGACACGAGTAAGAATTATGTCGAGAAATAGTGAAAACACATAAAAATAATATTTCAAATGGAGGAATGAAAAATGAAATGTAAGAGAGTAGTAAGTTTGTTTTTAACTTTAATTATGGTAATGGGCATGTTTGCTATACCTGTTAATGCTGACAGTGGAATTAAAGTTTTGCTTGATGGACAGGAACTGGCTTTTGATGTTCCTCCTCAACTAATTAATAGCAGAACAATGGTTCCAATGCGTAAAATATTTGAAGCAATGGGGGCAGTTGTAGACTGGAATGGAGATACCCAAACTGTAACTGCAACTAAAGAAGATATTACCGTAATAATGCAAATTGATAATATGGTAATCAAAGTAAATGATGAAAATATTACATTAGATGTTCCACCACAATTGGTAGATAGCAGAACTCTTGTGCCTGCCCGTGCGGTTGCAGAAAGTCTAAAAGCAAAGGTTGACTGGGACGGCGATACTCAAACAGTAATTATTACAAGTGCAGTTGAAATTCCGCCAGTTACCGCGATTGATTTAAATAAGCAGACAGAATTTATATGTAATGTTGGTGCAACTATTACATATGGATATGATGATATATGGAATAAAACTGTTGGAACAGAATTTGTTCCGTACATAAAAACTGTCGATACAGCCTATAGAGGTCAGGTTATTTTAGTAAGTCCTCTTTATGCTAACTTTACTATTGATGACAAAGGTTATGCAAAAGTAACATTTTCCATAAAATACAAGAAACCTGACGGAAAAGAGAGTATCATAGCTAACGATATTGTTGCGATAGATGGGAAAACTATGCCCAAACAGATAATCAAGTCGGTTAATGCCTTGGAGTATATGATTGATGATACAGACCCATTGGGAGTGTACACATTTATTATTGAATCAAAAGATGTTATTGGAAACAAAACTACAAAGAATGTCTTTACTGTTAATTTTACTGACTATGAATATAAGAAAAATGAATTTAAGTCTGCTGAAGAATTAACAGAGTTTGTAGCAAATTACTCAAGAAATCCAAATCCAGACAGAATCATTGATGCAATCATATATGCTGAAAAGCACGAATTGATAACATATCCAATTCTTTTTACAGGTTTTGTAGAAATGCTTGCAAAGAATCCATACCTAGCACAAAATGCCGTTAACGAGTTTGAAAAAGAGTTTGGTAATGGCGGTACAGAAACATTGCTGTTAGTTGAAAATACCGCAGCACAATATCTCAATAATATATTATCATCAAACCCTCCAACATTTACACAAGTTGCAGTAACGAACGATATCAATGGCGATATTATGATGTATGGTAGTGCGGTTGGTGCATATTTTACCGGAGCGTCATATGATGCGGCTAAAGTGTTGGTTAAATCTTTGAATAAAGGGCAATTTTCACCCGAAGATATGAAAGAATATGGTGTTCCGGAATTAAAAGTTCTTATTGAAAATGATCCTTTGTTTAATGCTTATTGTGTATATATGTTGAATTATGATAATTCTATTGATAATAAAACAAAAGTGTCTCTTTCCAATATTTTAAAGTAATAACACATCTCTAATTCAATAAAATAGTTTGCCGATTTATGATATTTACATAGATAGTCGGAGCGAGAAAATCCAGTATTCTCGCGGGTTCTAAGGAAAAGTGGTTAAGGAAAATCAGTGAAAAATAAGGAAAAGTAGTAGGTCCTATTATGCTTTAGCATAACAAGGTTCTCCGAAATATAGAAATCTTTGATTTCGTTATATTTCGTGATGGTTCTTATTATTCACTGTTCTCCGGACTTGACACGAACTTTGCTTTTTAATTGAAATGGAGAAATGAATAAGAATTTGTGGAGGTAAATAGATGATAACGATTTTTAATCGAAAAGAATTGCTTATTACTATGGATATGAGTCGTCAATCAAATGTCCGTGATATTTTATCTGCTAATGGTATTGATTATATAATAAAAGTAACCAATCTTCAAAGCGCATCTGCAGTTGGAAATATGAGAGGAAGGTTTGGGAGCTTTGGCATAAATCAAGATTATTCTTATGAATATAAAATTTATGTCCATAGGAAAGATTATGATTATGCTTTGAAATTGATTAGATAAAATTCTAATTTGAAGAGGCAGATATTTGAAATATGGACATAGCTCCATTTTCTAAATTTAATAAAATAGTTTGCCATTTATATATACTATCGCGAATGGGTAAATCCAATATTCTCGCGGGTTATGTGAATATAAAGTGTTAGTATAAGAAAATAAATTTTAAAGGAGAATAATATGAACAATTGTGCTTATTGTATGGAAAATGAACTTTTGGATGCGTTTGGTATTAAGATATGTGAACTTAACCAGAGTAAGGTTTATTTATTCAAGGAACAAAGTCATAAAGGAAGAGTTATTGTTGCTCATAAAAAGCATGTGAGTGAAATTGTTGACCTTACTGCAGAAGAAAGAGCAGAATTTATTGAAGATATAGCAAAGGTATCAAATGCACTTCATAAAGCATTTTCACCAAATAAGATTAATTATGGTGCATACGGAGATACAGTTTGTCATCTGCACTTTCATCTTGTTCCCAAATATGAAAACGAATTTGAATGGGGTGGAACTTTTGAAATGAATCCAAAGAGGATTACCCTTTCTGATTCTGAATATAATGAAATTATCGAAAAAATTAAAGAAAATTTATAAAAGGAGAAAATGATTATGTTAAAAGGAATTCCAAGTATTTTAAGTCCAGAGCTTTTAAAGGTGTTGTGTGAAATGGGACACAGTGATACAATTGTTATTGCAGATGGAAATTTCCCTGCAGAAACAATGGGAAAGGATGCAATAGTTATACGTGCTGATGGTCACGGTGTGCCTGAAATGCTTGAGGCGATTTTAAAAGTATTTCCACTTGATACTTATGTTGAAAAACCTGTATCTCTTATGCAGGTAATGCCTGGAGATAATGCAAAAACACCTATCTGGGATGTTTATAAAGAGATTGTTTCTAAGGCAGACGACAGGGGAGATAAAGCTTTTGGCGAGGTTGAACGCTTTGAATTTTATGAAAGAGCAAAAAAGGCTTATGCTATTATCGCTACCGGAGAAACTGCAATTTATGCAAATATAATGTTGCAAAAAGGTGTTGTGGTTGAATAATTTTGTTGAGGGAGTTCAGGGATGAATAATTCCAGACAGCTTGAGTTGCAGAGAAAGACCAATAAGCTTAAAGCAGAGGTTGAAGCAACCGAGCCTGTGGTTTTATTCAGTGAAAAAACAGAGAACGAAAATTTTGAGATGTATGATATGAGTATTAAAGCGCCTTGGAGCGATTATGCATAAGTATCTGTGGCATATCCAAAGAACGCTGAGGAAGGCAGCCTGAAATTAGCTATGTATTTCTAGGGATACAGTGTTAATACAACAAATCCAACTCCCTTTGAAGGATATATGGCGGTTTATGTAAATGCACATTGTGTTCCAAACGGAAAAGAGCCTGAATTTTATTCAAATTTATTCGATTGTTTTAAATGTTCCGTGGCTTTCTGATGTTGGCGGACACGAAAATTGCGGCAGAAGAGCACTTTCTATGACTGGAACTGAAAAGAGAATAAAAGTTATGAAATATAATTTATGTTCCTGAGGGCGTTTCTGAATATGTATCAGGAAAATAAAGAAAAATGTCAGGTTAGGTGTTGTGAACTTTTTTGGTAAAAAGTATTGACAAATCTGCGTAAGCGGAGTATAATATTTTCAAATTTGAATATCACAAATAACGACTGTGACGAGGACGGTCGGATTGATAAACCTTGAGAGAGTTGCCGGTTGGTGCGAGGCAATGGCGGAGCTTTCCAATGACCTATCACCTCTGAGTTGAAGGACCGAAAGGTAATTTGCTTAGTAGACTCCTTCCGTAATGCTGCGTAAAGGCAAAGGGCTTGTTTGAGCTCGGAAAGTGACGGAATGTATATGTTCCGTAATTTGAGTGGTACCGCGGGTTGTTACAACTCGTCTCAAAGCAGTCTTTGAGGCGAGTTTTTTGTTTTATTCAAATAGTAATTATGTTCTCATATCTGAAAGGAGACAAAAAATGGATTACAGTTTGAAAGAAGTTGCAGGAAGAATAAAAGACCTGCGAGAAGCAAAGGGATACACACAGGAAGAGCTTGCAAAGCTTTGCGGTGTGTCTTTTGAAGATTATAAAATATTGGAAATGGGCGAAACAGACTTCAGCTTTACTTTTATTTATAAGTGTGCAAAAGCTTGCGGTGTTGAAGTAGTTGACATTCTTGAAGGAACAAGCGGTACTCTTACATCTTTTGCTATCACAAGAAAAGGCGAAGGTCTTAAAATTTTAAAGAAGCATGGTGTTGAATATAACAACCTTGCTCCAAAATTCAAGGACAAGCTTGCTGAACCTTTCCTTGTTAAGTTCCCATATCTTGAAGAAGAACAGAATCAGCCTATTAAATTGAACACACATAACGGTCAGGAATTTGATGTTATTGTTAAAGGTTCTTTAAAAGTTCAGGTTGGTAATCATATAGATATTCTTAATGAAGGTGACTCTATTTTCTATAACAGTATTATTCCGCACGGTATGGTTGCAGTATCTGAAGGCGGTTGTGAATTCCACGCGGTTGTATTGAATCCTCAGGACGGAAAAGTTAGCGAGGAATATCCTGAAGCACCGATTATTGCTGCAAAAGTTGCAAAACAGAAAGCAAGTACAGAAACTGTAGCAGATAAATTTATTGAATCAACTTATGATGAAAATGGCGTATTTAACGGAATTTCATTCAAAAATGAAGATACATTCAACTTTGCATTTGACTGTGTTGATGCAATAGCTGAAAAGAACCCTGAAAAGCTTGCTATGATGTGGGTTGCAAATGATAAGTCAGACAGAAAATTCACATTCAGCGATATGAAAAAATATTCTAACAAAACGGCAAACTACTTTGAATCACTTGGTATCAAAAAAGGTGATACAGTAATGCTTGTTCTGAAAAGACATTATCAGTTCTGGTTCTGTATGCTTGCACTTCATAAAATTGGTGCTATCGCAATTCCTGCGACAAATCAGCTTGTAGAACATGATTTTGATTACAGATATAAAGCGGCAAAAGTTAAAGCTATTGTATGTACTGCAGATGGTGATGTTTCTGTTGAAGCAGAAAAAGCTGCAGAAAACTATCCTGAAATGATTAAAGTTTTAGTTGGGGATAAAAAAGAAGGCTGGAACGATTTTAATGTTGAAATGGAACGCTTCAGCACACACTACTACCGCAGTGAAAATACACCTTGCGGAAATGACCCTATGCTTATGATTTTCACATCAGGTACAACAGGATATCCAAGAATTGCAACACATTCATATAAATATGCACTTGGTCATTATCCAACAGCTAAACATTGGCATAATGTAAATCGTGACGGACTTCACTTCACAATTTCAGACACAGGCTGGGGTAAAGCCCTTTGGGGTAAGCTTTATGGTCAGTGGCTTTGTGAAGCAGGTATATTCACATACGATTTTGACAGATTCCATTCAGAAGATATTTTGCCTATGTTTGCAAAATACAATATCACAACATTCTGTGCACCACCTACAATGTATAGATTCTTCATTAAAGAAGATTTATCAAAATATGACCTTTCTTCTATTGAGTATGCAACAACAGCAGGTGAAGCGTTGAATCCTGAAGTATTCAATCAGTTTAAAAAGGCAACAGGACTTACAATTATGGAAGGCTTTGGTCAGACAGAAACAACACTTTCTATAGCGAATTTTGTTGGTTCTACACCAAAAATCGGTTCTATGGGAAGACCAAGCCCATTATACGATGTTGTTGTTCTTGATCCTGACGGAAAAGAATGTAAAACAGGTGATGCAGGTGAAATCTGTATTCGTGTTAAAGATGAAGTTCCTTGCGGACTCTTTACAGGCTATTATCTTGACGATGAGAAGACAAAAGCAGTATGGTATGACGGATTCTACCACACAGGCGACCAGGCAACAATGGATGAAGATGGATACCTTTGGTATGTTGGCCGTATTGATGATGTTATCAAATCATCAGGCTACCGTATCGGACCTTTTGAAATTGAAAGCGTTATTATGGAGCTTCCTTATGTTCTTGAATGTGCTATCACACCTGTTCCTGATGAAGTCAGAGGTCAGATTGTAAAAGCTACAATCGTTCTCGTAAAAGGAAACGAAGGTACAGACGAACTTAAAAAAGAAATTCAGGAATATGTTAAAACACATACAGCTCCTTATAAATACCCAAGAATTGTTGAATTTGTTGATGAACTTCCAAAAACAATCAGCGGTAAAGTAAGAAGAGTTGAAATCCGTAAAAATGATATGGAAAAACTGAATAAATAAGCTTTTAAGCCACAGGGAAGTAAATTTCCTTGTGGTTTAATTTATTTCATACAAATTTCACTTGTAATAATTACTTCGTTTGGTGTATAATAACAAATAGTAAATTAAGCAGGGGAGTTAATATGGAATTTATTACTAAAGAATTTAATGAGCTTACAGTTAATGAGCTTTATGAAATATTAAAATCAAGAGAAGAAGTTTTTTTGCTTGAGCAAAATATCATTTGTCAGGATATGGATGATACAGATAAAAAAAGCCTTCATTGTTTTATATTTGATTCAGGCAGAGTTATTGCTTATCTGAGAGCATATTGCACCGATGAGGGAGTGGCAGTTGGAAGAGTGCTTACTCTTGAACATAAAAAGGGTCTTGGGAAAGAACTTATGGTTAAGAGTATGGATATGATTAAAAAACATTTTAATTGCAGTAAAATATATGCACATGCACAGAAACAGGCAGAAGGCTTTTATAAAAAGCTTGGCTTTGAAACAATTTCAGATGAATATCTTGAAGCTGGTATTGTGCATGTTATAATGGTAAAAAATATTCAGGGGTGAAAAGATGAAAATGAATTTAACAAAAGGGCAATACAGACTCATTGTTCTTGTTGGCTTTTTGTATCTATACATTTTGGGAGCATTAGTTAATTTTATAATCAGAGGTAATTATGAGAATGCATTTATCTGCGTTTTGACACTGATAACTTTTTCCATACCAAGATTTGTTGAAAGAAAATTCAAAATAGAGATTCCAACCCTTATGGAAGGAATTATTTTCGTTTTTATTTTCTGTGCACAAATTTTAGGGGAGCTTGAATGTTATTATATGCAGTTCCCTCATTGGGACACAATGCTTCACACTGTAAGCGGATTTTTGTTTGCAGCGGTGGGTTTTTCAATGATTGATATAATAAACAGGGATAGCAGAATTAAGTTTCATCTGTCGCCCCTTTATGTTTCAATTGTTGCATTCTGTTTTTCAATGACAGTTGGTGTTTTGTGGGAATTTTTTGAATTTTCTGCTGATATGCTTTTAAATCTTGATATGCAGAAGGATACAATTATAAATAGTTTTTCGACGGTGCTTTTTGATGCAACCAACTCAAACAAAGCGGTATATTCGGGAGAAATAGCAGAAACAATTATAAACGGAAGAGCGGTAAAAGGATATATAGACATCGGTTTAATAGATACAATGGCAGACCTTTTTGTTAACTTTATAGGAGCACTTGTGTTTTCAATCAGCGGAGGTTTTTATATAAAACACCGAGGTAAGAAAAAGTCATTGGCAGAAAATCTTATAGTTAAAATAAAAACTGACGAAGAATGAATCTTCGTCAGTTTTTTAAAATTTCATTGTAAGTGATATTCTGTTTTTCTTTGTGTCGGTTTCTATAACCTTTACTTTAACAATATCTCCAACCTTTAAAACTTCGGATGGGTGTTTTATTCTTCTTTCACAGATTTGTGAAATGTGAACAAGTCCGTCCTGATGAACGCCGATATCTATAAATGCACCAAAGTCTATAACATTTCTTACGGTGCCTGTAAGCTCCATACCTTCTGTTAAATCTTCAATGCTCATAATATCGCTTCGAAGAAGTGGCTTTGGAAGGTCGTCTCTTATATCTCTGCCTGGTTTTACAAGCTCTGTTATAATATCTTTTAAAGTAGGAATGCCAATACCAAGGTTTTCTGCAATTTCACTTATACCTTTACTTGATACCTTTTCTTCAAGGTCGGAAAGGCGGTTTTCTTTAACATCGCTGTCGTTGTATGAGAAAATCTTTAAAAGCTTTTCTGCGCTTTTGTATGATTCAGGATGAACAGAGGTGTTATCTAAAATGTTTTTACCGTCTGTAATTCTTAAAAATCCTGCACACTGTTCAAAGGCTTTAGGGCCAAGACGAGGAACACTTTTAAGTTCATCTCTTGATGTGAATTTACCTTTTTCTTCTCTGTATAAAACAATGTTTTTTGCAACTGTAGATGAAAGTCCTGATACATAAGATAAAAGGGAAGGAGATGCAGTATTTAAGTCCACACCTACCTTGTTAACACAATCTTCAACGACATTTGAAAGTGTTTCGCTTAACTGTTTTTGAGGTAAATCGTGCTGATACTGACCTACACCGATAGATTTCGGGTCAATCTTAACAAGCTCTGCTAAAGGGTCCTGAAGTCTTCTTGCGATAGATACTGCTGAACGAAGTGAAACATCAAAATCAGGGAATTCTTCTGCACCAAGCTTTGATGCAGAGTAAACAGAAGCACCTGCTTCGTTAACCATCATATATTCAATTCCGCCGATTTCTTTAATCAAATCTGCCACAAAAATTTCAGATTCTTTTGATGCAGTACCGTTACCGATTGCAATCAAAGTGATTTTATGTTTTTTGATTAAATCTGTTAAAGTTTTTTTAGCTTCCTCTTTTTTGTTCTGCGGTGGGGTAGGATAAACAACTGTTGTGTCTAAAACCTTTCCCGTTTCATCACAAACTGCAATTTTGCATCCTGTTCTGTATGCAGGGTCAAAGCCCATACAAACTCTGTTTTTTACAGGAGGTTGCATAATAAGTGGCTCTAAATTGTTGCCAAAAACCTCAATTGCACTGTCTGATGCTTTTTCTGTGAGCATATTTCTTATTTCAGTTTCAACAGAAGGGAAAATAAGTCTTTTGTATGAATCTTCAACCGCTTCTTTTACAAGTGTTGAACAAGAACTGTTTCCCTTAACAAATTTATTGTTTATATAACCTAAAATAAATTCATCATCACCTGAAACAGAAACCTTTAAGAATTTTTCTGCTTCGCCTCTGTTAATGGCAAGAATTCTGTGAGAAGGTATTCTTGCTACAGGCTCTGAATATTCATAATACATTGAATATACAGAATCTTCGTCTTTAGTGTTTTTAGTGGTTATAAGTCCTCTTGTGGCAAGAGAGTTTCTCACTCTGCCACGGATATATGCATCGTCTGAAACTGTTTCTGCAATAATATCTTTTGCACCGTTTATGGCATCTTCCACAGATAAAACACCTTTTTCTTCGCTGATGTATTTTTCTGCTTCTGTATATGGCTCGAATTTTGCGTCCTGTTTTAAAATAAGTTTGGCAAGTGGTTCAAGTCCCTTTGCTTTGGCAACAGTTGCTCTTGTCTGCTTTTTAGGGCGGAAAGGACGGTAAATATCTTCAAGCTCTGCCAAAGTAGATGCATTTTCAATGCTTTTTGATATTTCATCGGTCATATTACCGCTTTCTGTGATGGAATTTGCGATTTCTTCTTTTCTTTTTTCAAAGTTTCTTAAATAAGTAAGTCTTTCTGAAAGCTTACGAAGAATCTGGTCATCGCAAGAGCCTGTTGCCTCTTTTCTGTAACGGGCAATAAAGGGGATTGTGTTGTCGCTGTCGATTAAATCTATTATGTTTTTTACATAATGTTCTTTAACGCTGAACTCTTCTGAAAGTATTTTTATAATATCCATTAAATTTCTCCTAGGAATTTGAATTGTGAGTTGTAAAGCTCGTAGTATCTGCCTTTCTTGTTAAGCAGTTCTTCGTGAGTTCCGCTTTCCTGAATGTTACCGTCTGCAATATACATTATTTTTGAGCAGGCGGTGATAGTTGAAAGACGGTGGGCAATAATAAATGATGTTCTGCCCTCTAAAAGCTTATTCAAGCCCTGCTGAAGTGCAAGCTCTGTTTCGGTGTCTATGTTTGAAGTTGCTTCGTCAAGAATAAGGATTTTAGGATTGCCAAGAAGTGTTCTTGCAAAGCATATAAGCTGCTTCTGTCCTGCAGACAGTGAGCCGCCTCTTTCAGTAAGCATTGTGTTGTAGCCGTCAGGAAGTGCCATAATAATATCGTGGGCACAAACTGCCTTTGCAACTTCATAAACCTCTTCATCTGTGGCATCAAGCCTACTGTATTTTATATTCTCCATAACCGTGCCTGAGAATAAGAAGCTGTCCTGAAGCATAATACCCATCTGTGTTCTTAAAGAAGCAAGAGTTGCTTTACTTATGTCGTTTCCGTCTATTGTGATTTTGCCCTCGTTAATATTGTAAAATCTTGAAATAAGATTAACAACTGTTGATTTCCCTGCACCTGTTGGACCAACAAAGGCAACACTTTCACCGGGTTTAACCTGAAATGATACCTTGTCTAAAATATTTCTTGTACCTTCTTCGTAGCGGAAAACAACATCTTTAAATTTAACATCGCCGGAAATTTCAGGCAGGGTGTATGCGTTTTCCATATCTTCAATTACCAAAGGTTCGTCTAAAACTTCAAATATTCTTTCAATATATGCACTGCAGGTTACAATCTGATTATAATAGTTTGCAAGGCTTGAGATAGGTGTCCAGAATCTGCTTATGTATGATGCAAATGCAATTAAAAGACCAAGCTTTATGCTTCCGTTTGCCATACCTACTGCACCAAAGCAGTAAAGTGCAACGGTAACAAGCACAGTTATAATATCAGCAGAAAAAGGAATACCCATTTCAATATGTTTTGCTTTCATCCAATACTTTTTGTTGTCACGGCAGATGCCTGTAAAGCGTTTTAAATCCTCGTTTTCTCTGTTGAACATCTGTGTTACTTTAACGCCTGATATACTTTCGTGAATGAAGGCGTTAAGGTTGCTCTGCTTTGCAGAAAGTACCTGCCAGGATTTTCTGTGGGCAGCTCTTAAAACAAGGATAACCAAAAGAAAAACAGGAATACCTGAAAGGCAGATAAGAGTAAATTTAACATCAAGAGAAAGCATAAATACTATTGTAACTACTATAGTAAAAATGTTAGTTATAATATCAACAATACCGTCAGAGAAAAGCGCTGCAATTGAGTTTACATAACCAACCACTCTCACTAAAATTTTTCCGTGGGGACGGGAATCAAAATAGGAGAAAGGAAGCTTTTGAAGATGGTCAAAAAGGTCTGCTCTTAATTTAAGAATAAATCTTTGTCCTATTCTGTTTATTATGTATGCCCTTCTTTTTGAATTAACTTTTATTAAAAGAAAACAAAGGAGCATAACAAATGAAATTATGATTATTGCAGGTATATTCTTTTCGGGAACATATTTGTCAATGGCAAGACTTGTAAGATATGGAGTCATAAGTGATGCAACAGAGCTTACAAGCATAAGAAAAGTTACAAATGCAATTCCTTTTGAATATGGTTTTAGATATGCACCGAGTCTTCTGATGGTTTTAAAGTTAATACCGCCCTTTAATTCCTCGTCAACTGTTGCTGTGTTTCTTTTAGCCATTGTTTTCACCTCCCGGCGTGTTCATATTGTTAAAGTCGCCATACTGGTCATCGCAGGCTGTTTTGTAGTAACCATTCTGTGCAATAAGCTCGTCGTGAGTGCCCCATTCTATAATGCGTCCGTCTTTCATAACCAAAATAAGGTCGGCATTTTTGATTGAGGAAATTCTGTGAGCTATAATAAATGTGGTTTTGTTTGAGAAAGATTTTTTAAGCATATTCTGTATTATATGCTCTGTTTCCATATCAATTGCAGAGGTTGTGTCATCAAGAATAAGAATTGACGGATTCTTAAGGAGTGCTCTTGCAAGGGAAATTCTCTGTCTTTGTCCGCCTGAAAGTCCCACACCTCTTTCGCCCACAATGGTATTGTAGCCATCAGGCATTGCAGTAATAAAATCGTGTGCATTGGCAATTTTTGATACTCTTTCAATGTCTGCATCAGTAGCATCAGGCACGCCGTATGAAATATTGTTTTTAATTGTATCTGAAAATAAGAAAATGTCCTGCATTGCATAAGAAATGCTTTTTCTCAATGTTTCAAGGTCAATGTTTTTGATGTTTATATCGTCAATATAAACTGTTCCTTCGGTTGCCTCGTGAAATCTTGCAATAAGGTTTACGATTGATGTTTTACCTGAACCCGTAGGACCTGTAATTCCGATTGTCATACCAGGCTCTGCAGTGAATGAAATACCTCGTATTGCGCGGCTTTTACCGTGATTGAACTGAACATTTTTAAACTCAATTTTACCGTTGATGCCTGTACCTTTTTTGAGAATTTTATGAGTGTTGCTGATTTTTGGTGAGTATTGTTCAATGCTTAAAAGCTTTGATGAGCCGGTTACAAACTGTTTTATCTGACTTAAAAGAGAACCAAGAGTAGATAAAGGGGAGGTTATGCACCATAAAATACCATTAACAGTTGTAAATTCACCGAAAGTCATTTTGCCCGTAATGAGAAGAATACCACTTGCAAGAACGAAAACAACATTCTCACATTCAATAAAGAACTGCATATTGGGATAAAGTTCTGCCCATACCTTTGCAAAAGTTCTTACGGCTGTGTAGTAATTTTTGTTGGCCTTCTCAAATTTTTTGTTTTCCAGGTCTTCTCTTGCATAAGCCTTTACAACTCTGTTACCGCTTATGTTTTCTTCCGCAACGGTGTTAAGCTCTGCAGAGGCGTTACGCATCTGTGTGTACAAAGGAGTCACGCTGGAAACATATTTAACAGAGAAAATACCAATAAAAGGTGTTACAATCAAAAGACAGAGTGCAAGAATTGGGCTTACCGAAAGTAAAATGGTAAGACCTATAATTATAAGTGTAATCTGTGTTAAAGCCACAGGGATTGTTGATGCAATAAACACTCTTATGTATTCTGTATCAAGAGAAAGAGCCGCCATAATATCGCCGGTTCTGTTATGCTCAAAATATTCAACCTCGTTAGACTGGAGTTTTTTGAATATATTTGTTCTTATATTTAAGATAACATCCTGAGATATGTTTTCATAAATATGTTGTCTTAAATACCATATAAGCATTTTAACAACAATAGCTCCGATTAAAATAAGGGCGTAAATCCATAAGTTTGAAAGACTTGCCCCAGATGTTACCGCCTCAACAAGATTACCCAGAGTAAGTGGCTGAACAAAGGTCATACCAACAAAAATAAGGGTAAGTATTAAAGTGAAGGATAACGCAGTCATGTGCTTTTTTATGTAGCCGTAAAGCCATTTGTATGGAGACATAAAATCGCCGCCTTTCTTTTAAATCAATGTTATTATAAGGGAAGAGGACACAAAAAGCAATACTAAAAGTTAGGTGAATTAAACAAAAAACTTGTTTAATTTGTACAAATCCTGAAATGTGTAAAGAAACTTCTTGTTTCGTTGACAAATAGAAGGATGTAATATATAATTTATATAGCTTTATTTAAAAAAGGACGTGTTATAATATGAGCAAAAAAATAATAAGCTTTATACTAGCAGTTTTGATGATTTTATCTTGTTTAACAGCTTCGGCTGCAGTAGGAGGCTCTGCTTCAGGAGGAACAAGTGGTGGAGGAGGTTCTTCTTCGGGTGTTTTTTTAAGCGGAAAAATAAATCTCCCTGATGGTTATGTGTTCAACGGCAGAGAAGAAATAGAACTTTATGTAAGTGAAAGTTATGATTCGTGGGGATACGAATACTATAGTTTTACATCTGTAAATGCTGATGGTACATATAGTTTTGAAATTCCTTTGGATCTTATAGGAAATTATGCCGTATCAATAAATCTGTACAATTTCAGTGCACCTGTTGTTGATGGTGGCTATGATTATGATAAAATGGTGCAGTTTACAGGTGGAAATATAGCCGGTATTGATTTTGTGGCAAAAAAGGGATACACAATATCAGGAAAAGTGTTGTTTGATGATGTTGTTGTTGAAAATGCGGCGGTAAGCGGTTTTATTACAGCATATAAATATGATGGAACCTTTCTTAATATGGAGGAAATCGGTGAAGGTGAATTTTATAAAAGTTTTAACGACAAATCAACAACTTTTGATTATTCACTGACCGTGCCTGAGGATGCAGGAGATATTGTAGTAGTTTTAAAAGCAAGATGTTACAATAACAACCAGGGTGCTATGAAATCAAATGTTATTGAAGACTATGTTTATTATGCAGGTAATAAAGGCTCAACTCTCAATTATAAGGAAGCGGAAGTTGTAACTGTAAACGGTGATGTTTCGGGTATAGATATCTCTCTTAAAGCAGGTGTTGGATTTTCTGTTAAAGGAATGTTTCCATCACAGGCAACAGGTTATTCTAAAAGAGCAATATTTAGTATCGCAGATAAGAATATGTCTGTAATTCATAGTGGAGAATGTTACTTTTATTCAAATGCGGAATACGCGTCTGTTGTACTTCCACCTGAATATATGAATGAAGAAGTATATATATACTATGATCTTGTTTATAGTGATGATTATTTATATTCGGACAGACTTTTTATAAATCCTGATTCAAGTGTTGAAAAAGATCAAAGTAAAGCCAAGCTTCATACCTTAAGCGCGGCAAACAGTTTAAGCTTCACATTAGGATTGAAAACTGATTTTGCAAGCGGAATTAAGGGTAAAATCAGCTTTGAAGAGGGCTGTGATCTGGGAAAAAGCAGTTTTAACTGTACCATAACGGCGGAAAATACCTCAACATATCAGACTGAAAATATATATATTTACGAAGATGAAATAGGTGAATATGAATATTTTATACCTGTAACAGAGGAAGGTAAATATAAAGTATATGCAAGAATTTCCTGCTATGATGAAGAAAGTAACATATCAGAGTGCACATACTATTATAATTCAGCAGGTACTGTATATACATACGACAAAGCTGAGGAAATAGATATTGCAAACAGCACAAGTGTTGATTTTGAGTTTAAAAAATTAAAAAAATTCAAAGGTCAGATTGTTGCAGATGAAAAAATTGAAATTTGCGATAATTTTAATGCAGAGATTCAGATATATACAGATGAAAACAGGTATAGTAAAAATATAAAAGTTGATGAAAATGGAAATTTTGAAGTATTAATACCTGTAAATATTTATGGTAAATGCAGTGCTTATGTTCATATTGGTGAAGGCTCAAATATTATACCGGGCTACTATTATTACGGAGATGGTTCAGGCTCGGATGAGTTTGATATTGATTTTTCTGATTCCGCTGAAAGAATTGAATTCAATGTAAAAACAGGAAAAGTAATTTCAGGAAAATTTATTCTCCCTGAAAATGCAGAAGTAAATAACGGTCAAGCATTTGATGTGGGTGTTGGAACTTTAAATTATGATGGAAGTTTATACCGTAATTACAACTTATTACTTGAATTTGCAGAAGGTGAAAGAGAAAAAGAATTTATGTTTGCATTGCCTGAAGAAGAGTTTGACGAATATGTGCTATGGGCAACAGGTTCATCAAATATGGGAAATTCAAACATTTATGATGAAATAATTTATTATGCAGAAGATAAAACAAGCAGTATAAAGCTTTCTGATGTAGCAAAATTTACAAATGAAGGTCAAGAGAATATTGAGTTTTATGCTGTGTGCGGCAGAAAAACAGCAATAACTGTTAAAAATCCTCAGGATGGAAACTATGCAAGAGGTAATTGTACAGTTGAAACAGATTTCTTTAAAAAGCAGTTTTCTTTCTATCTTTATGGTGGAAATGAACTAAGTAAAAATATGGTAATAACCGATGAGTTGCTTGGTGAAGAAGCCTATGTTTATTACACATTAAACGACTATTCAAATGTTACAGTTTATGTTAATCCGGATGGAAGTATAACAACTAAAAAGAGTGAAGCAGTAAAACATAAAATAACAAATGATACATCATTTGTTGTCAATATCTCTGCAGATGAGAGTATTTATAAGGTTCCGCCAATTAAAGGAGTAATAAGCTTTTCAGATACAGGTTATGTTTATGATGAGTATAATGAACCCACAAACATTATCTGCTATTTGTATGTTTATAAGAATTCTGAAGAGGTTTATGATCAGCGTTTGTCAGTATCAAAAGAAGAAAATGCTTCCTTTGAAGCTTCCTTGCCCGAAGAAGGAGAATATAAATTATCAATATATTTGAACAGACCGTGGGGAAGTTCAACAAATTTTGTATGCAATGAGACACTTTGGTACACAGAAAATGGCTGGTCATTAAATGAAGCAGAAGCGAAAATCATAAACAATTCTTCAGTGCAGAATTTAGAACTGGTTATTCCTGAAGTTCCAACAATCAAAGGAACAATAAAATTTCCTGAAGAAGCGTACACAGAAAGCCGAATTCCTGTTATTATAACAGCGGTATCAATCGACGGAAGAGAAGGAATGGAATTTGTTGAGTATCTTGATGAAATTAATGATGTTGATTTCTCAGTTTCAGGAATTTATGGTGTTGAAAAATACAATCTGAAAGTTCAGTTTGGTTACAGTTACACATCCTATGATACAAACTTGCCGACAGGTGAAATTTTCTATTATACAGAAGATGGATTAAGCTCGGCTGAAGATGCAGAGAAAAAAGTGGTGGAAGATAATGATGTAATAGAGATAACTGCACCTGTTAATGAGACCATTATGGGAACAATATCATTCCCTGAAGGAGCAAAACTTAGTGATTATACTAATGTTACGGTATATCTTTATGATGAAAATTCAAATCGTATAGGTTACAAAGAGTATAACCCTGACAATACTGAAGCCTTTGATTTTAAACTTAATGGTTCGAAAAATACTAGTAAATATCGTGTTGAAGTTTATGTAGGAACAGATGAAACCTCCAATCTTGAAAACGGATGGTTTTATTTAACCTCGGACGGATTAACAGGTTCAAATTCTGTAGAGGAATATTTTACAACAGAAGAAATAAAAAATGCACAGATTGTATTAAGGGAAAAAAGATATATAAAAGGCAAAATATACGCTTCTGATTATAAAGCTTATGGTGAGGTTTCTGATACTGTAAGAATTGGTTTTACATCAGGCTATATGACTACTTACCGTGATGCAAGTTTAGATGAAAATCTTAATTTTGTAGCAGAAATTCCTCATAGTATATATGGAGAAGGGTACATAAGTATTCAGGTTAATGAAAATGACAAAAACAATGTAATAAAAAATGAATATTTCTATTATGCAGATGCGAACGGAAATAAAAAGCCGATAAACTTTAGTTCGGAAGATATATCGGATATTTTTGTTGAAGTTGAAACAGGTAATGTTTTAAGCGGAAAACTTATATTGCCTGAAGATGCACAGATGTCTGAAAACGGGAATTTTAATGCTTATGTGTACTATGGATATTCAAACTATAGTGCAAAGGCTGTATTTGAGGGCGGAAAAAAAGAAGCGGATTTCTTTATGGTGCTTCCTGATGATTTTAACGGAGCATATGGTCTTTATGCATATGTTTCAAATGCATCGGGTGTTTGTCCTAATTTGTATATTGGCTATGTTTATTATACAAAGAACGGTTCTACTGTATATGAGAACAATGCAGATGAATTTGCAATAACAAGTGATATTACCGACATAGAGTTTTATCTTTTGACAGGCTTTGTTTACGAATTTAATTTTAGCTTACCAAGTGATATAACAAATTCAGAGGGGTTATATTTGTATGCAGAAGTTAATAAAGAAAAATTCAGTAAATCATTGTCCTTAAGCAGTTCAAAGCCAACTACTACAGTAAACGTTGTATTCCCTGAAGAATACAATGGTAAAGAAGCGGTGTTTTATTACCAGCTTGTATATACTTATAACAATGAGCTTTACAGAGAAAAAGTATATATAAATACAGATGAAGAGCTTGCAATTGATGTATCAATAGCAGACAAACATAGTATTGATGGAGAAAATCATAAGATTGATGTAACTTTAGCAAAATTAAGCGAGCTTAATAAACCGGAGTATGAGTTCTGGACACAGTATCCTTATAAAAACAGTGAAAATAATGTTTACAGTTATGAATATAGCGGAGAAGAGGAAATTGACTATCTTAAAGTAGCTTTCTCTGATGAGTGCTATCTTGCATATCGTGACTCTGCTTATATTTACTACGGTGACGGTCAAAGAATGGGACCATACAAATCAGATGATCTTGCAGGCAAAACCATAAATATTCCGGGTGATAAATTCAGTATAGAGATTAATTCTGTAGGTTCAGAAACTGCATTTGGTATTGCGGCTAAATCTATAGAAGGTAAAAAGTTCACAATAGAAACAGATCATCCGTATACAGAAACAATTTATCCTTACACATATTCAAAAAATGCGGAAGGATTGAGAATTTATTTTGAAGATACTGTTTATTTTTCTGGCAGTATGCAGATAACATATACCGATAAAGACGGAGAGCAGGAAACGGATTATTACAGTTATTATGATCTTTCAGGAAGGTCAATAGATATAAGAGGCAATAGCTTCACAATTACACTTCCTGCCAACAGTGGCGGATATTACGGTTTTTCAATTACAGATATTGAACCAATAGAGTATCATAATGTAACATTTAAAAATTATGACGGTGAAGTTCTGGAAGTAATTGAAGTTGAAAACGGCGATAGTATAGAGGATACATACTATTACTTTGAAGACCCGACCAGAGAAAGAGATGAAAAATATATTTACACCTTTAAAGGTTGGGATAAGAGTCTTGAAAACATAACTTCCGATATGGATGTTTATGCCATCTATCACGAATATGAATATTATACCGTTGAGTTTAAAGAAGCTGAAGAAAGTGAAGTAATTTACACAGCTTATGTAATTAAAGGCAATGAAGCAGAATATGATAGCGCTTATCTTCCTGTTAAGGCTTCCACAGAAGAATACGGATATGTGTTTAAAGGATGGAATATAGACCTTACAGAAATCAATTCTGACTGTACTGCTTTGGCGGTGTTTGACGAAAGAGAAATACTTGTTCAGTCTGAACACCCTTATGACCAAGAAAGTGTTCTTGAATACACATTTGACTATGAAGGAAGTGCAGACAGTTTAATCCTCGAATTTTCTTCAGATACAGTTTTCGGTGACGGAGACAGATTGTATATTTATTCAGACGATTATGTGCAGAGATATGAAGGCAGAGAACTGTCTTCAGGTGTTGCAGTTATACCGGGTAAAAATGTAAGATTTGTTATTAAATGCAATTCTTTGCAAGGCGGAAACGGTTTTGCACTTGTTGGCGTTAAACCACAGTGGCACGAATTCTCTGACTGGTACACCTACATATATCCTGAATGTTTAACTGAAGGCTATCAGGAAAGATGGTGTTATTTGTGTGATAAGACAGAAGAAAGAGAAATAAAACCTCTTGGACACAGTTTTGGTGTGTGGGAAAACGAATATGACGAGTACAATAACGAAACAGGCGTAGTATTCAGAGAATGCGTAAGATGCAACGAGCAGGAAATCTTCGAAGGAGATTTAAACCACTGTTCTATCGTAAATCTTAAAATTGTTGACGCCGTTACAATGAAACCTCTTTCAAATGTTTCTGTGACTGCTTATGATGAAAATGGCAGTGAAACAGTATTCTATACAAATGATGACGGTACTGCAAGCCAGATGCTTTTAAAAGGTACAAACAATCTGGTTGTTTATTGTGAAGATTACATAATGAGAAATATTTCAATAAAGGCAGACGGCGTTATAACAAATGTTCCTGTGCTTGGTCTTACACAAAAACCTGCAGTAGAGTGCAAGCTTGAAGCGAAGATAATGGACATGGAAGAAATAAAAGCTGCGGGAATTGATACAACAGATCCTCTTAACAGCCATGTTTATAAATACAGTATAAACCTTGGTTTTGGCGAAGAACAAACTGTTTATTTCAACAAAGAGGGAGATTATATAGAACGAGGCGGAAAGATTGTTGTCCATGACGACGAAAAAGATATTACTGCAACAATTCACCCTGTTAATGAAAGATATTATCTTGTAATTTACGGTCAGGCTAAATGGCTTAAAGAAATGTTTGATGTTGAGCTTGTGGCTTTGAATACATCAAATACAGATACTATTGAAAATCTTACTGCAGAAATAATACTGCCTGAAGGTATGTCTCTTGCAACGATGGACAGAGAAGCGCAGAGCGATGTTCACAGAATGGGAACACTTAAAAGCAACGAAAGTAAATCTGTGCACTGGTATGTAAGAGGGGATGAAAAAGGAGAGTATAACATTTCTGCGAAGCTTACAGGTAATCTTATGCCGTTTGATGAACAGTTCTGTTATGAATATTCAACAGATGAGCCTGTTAAGGTGTATGCAGGCGATGCTCTTGAAATGAATATTGTTGTTCCGTCAACAGCTGCTTACGGTGAAGATTACACAGTTAAAATTGAGATTCAGAATGTTTCAGACAGAACAATTTATAATTTAACAAACAGTACAGATAAAATCGTGCAGAGTAAATTCTTGTATGTTGATGAAAAAGGCTACGAAAAGTATTTTGAAGAAAATGCTTTAGGCTATGTTAAAGTTGATGAATTGAAGCCAGGAGAAAAAATCGTATCTGAAATTAAATCAAATATTCTTTTTGAGTCCGAGACAATCAAAAAGAAGATTGAAAATCTTGCATCCCGTCTTAAAGATGAAACGGATATTGCCGCAATATTCAATGCATACAAATCAACCCTTGATTTGCTTAATGACAATTATGATATTGTCTATAACGCTTTAGGTAATACCGAAAGATCTTTAACACATATTAGTGACGAAAAGAAAGAAAGTGCAGTAAACTTGAAAAATGTACTTTCAGATTGTGAAGTGTTTATAAAAGATGGCGTAAGCAGCAGAGCTATGTATTTTATAAACAGACTTAAACAGGAAAATACTTTTGAAGAACTTACAAAGCTTTCAAAAGATGCAAATTATTACACAGTATGGACATCGGATAGAATTCAGAAACTGGCAGATGAAATTGAACTGCTCTATGAAGAAGCAACAACAACTGACCAGTGTGCAGATTACGATGTGTACGAAAACATAAAAAGAGTTGTTGGTGCCGTACCTGTAAGCTTCTGGCTTGACAGTGCAGTTGTTTTAACTCTTGAAGGCTCAACAACAAGTATTCCTTATAAAGTAACAGTTGTTCCCGGAGAAAACCATATCGGAATAACAAACATAAGCAACTATTATTACAATATACTGTCAAATGCCATTGAAAAAATGAGCAAGCCTTCTTATACACAGATACACGGAGATATCCGTGATAAGGAAGGTGTTATGCAGGTTGCGGATATTCTGAAAGCACAAGTTGAAGAAAACTTAATCTTTGAAGTTACAGATGTTACCGGTGACACCCGCTTCAATGCCTGGGTAGAAGGGGAATACGGAGCGAAATTTGAAATAAGCTCAACTGCAGAAAATGCAGGGGTAACAGAAGGTGGAATTACCTTTACAGGTCCGTCATATCTTATGGTTTCATCGGAAGATATCGGCAAAGGAACTTTATATGTTGAAAAAGTAGATGATGTATCTGCTTTTGCAAGAAATAATAATGTTTATAGCTTCAAAATTGAAACTGTTCAGCAACATATATGCAGTAACGATAAGTGGACAGAAGTTGTAAGTGCATACGATGACATTGACGGCTATGAAGCAAAATATTGTAGTGTTTGCGGTGTGCTTATGGATATGAGAACAATTGAAGCAAAAGACGAATGCAGCAGTGGTTCATTTGTTATAAGTGAAGGAGTATTGACAAATGATACATTTAAGTGCAAAATGTCATTTGATGCTGAAACACCTGCCCGTTCTGCGAAAGCCTTGATTGTTATGAAAAATAAGGACGGCGTAGTTGTGCATACAGGCTCAGATGATATAAAAATCAAGCCGGATTCAACAGTGGATATAGAAATTCCTGTTAAAGATGTTGAATACGAAGAATATAAAATATTGCTCTGGGATAACTTTATGAAGTTAAGACCTGTTGCAAACAACTAAAAAATAAAAAAGCTTTCTGATTTTCAGAGAGCTTTTTTGTTTACAAATAGCTTGTTTTGTGGTAAACTAATATAATAAGAAAGGTGTGTTATTTTTGAAAAAATTATTGATTTTTGATGGTAACAGTATTATAAACAGAGCTTATTACGGAATAAGACTTTTAACAAATTCAAAAGGCGAATATACCAACGGTATATATGGCTTTTTAAATATATTTTTAAAGTTCTTCAATGAAGAAAAACCTGATTTTGTGGCAGTAGCTTTTGACCTTAAGGACAAAACCTTCAGACATAAAATGTATGAAGGCTATAAGGCACAGAGAAAAGGTATGCCCGATGAACTTGCATCACAGATGCAGCCACTTAAAGATGTTTTGGATGCAATGAATGTTATGCGTCTTGAAAAATCAGGCTTTGAAGCAGATGATATTATTGGTACGGTTTCTAAAAAATGCGATGATGAAAATATTAAATGTGTTATTGTAACAGGTGATAAGGATGATTTACAGCTTGCATCTGAAAATACAACCATAAAGCTTGTTGTTACAAGAATGGGAAACACCGAAATAACTGATTTTGATGCTAAAGCCGTTGAAGAAAAATATGGCGTTACACCAAGAGAATTTATTGCAATAAAAGCTCTTATGGGTGACTCAAGCGATAATATTCCGGGTGTTGCAGGAATCGGCGAAAAAACCGCTATGGCTTTAATTGAAAAATACAGAAGCCTTGATAATTTGTATGAAAATTTAGCAGACCTTAAAGGTGCAACTCTTAAAAAAATAGAGGAAGGCAAAGATATGGCATATTTAAGCTATCAGCTTTCTGAAATCAACAGAGAAGTGCCTCTTGATGAAAAGCTTGAAGATATGGCAGTTAAAGAGCCGAAAACAGAAGAGCTTTTTAACATTTTAAATCATCTTGAACTTAAGAGTATTATTTCAAAGCTTGATATTGAGGTAGCAGAAAGCTCAAAGGCGGAATATGAAATTATAAGCATCAGTTCACCGTCTGAAATATGCCCTGAAAACACCTTTAATTATATTTTAGATAAAGATGAATCTGAAATCAAAAGACTTTCTTATGAAATGAATGGCAAAGTCTATGTTAAAGACTTTTTAAATCCTCTTGAGTTTATGGCTTATCTTCCTGTTTTCAAGGAAGTGTTTGAAAATGAAAATATCAAGAAGCTTTCTCACGATATAAAGAGCGATATGGTTTTCCTTAAGAGAACTTATGATATCGACTATAAAGGAGAAATCTTTGATACAAAAATTTCTGCATATCTTCTTGACCCTTCAAGAAGCGATTATGTTCTTTCAGACCTTATTGCAGGGTACTGTAATATTGGTGAATGCAATAACTGTGCAGGTGCTTTAGCTTTGTTAAAGGAAGCACTTTTAAAACAGATTAAAGAAAATGAACAAGAAGAGCTTTTGTCTGATATAGAGCTTCCTCTTGTAAGAGTTCTTGCATCAATGGAAAATGAAGGCTTTAAGGTGGATAAGGACAGCCTTGTTGAATTTTCAAAAATGCTTTCAGCAAAACTTTCGGTGCTTGAAAAAATGATATATGATTTAGCAGGCGAAGAGTTTAATATAAATTCACCAAAACAACTTGGAGAAATCCTTTTTGAAAAGCTTGGTATTCCTGCAGAAAAGAAAACAAAAACAGGATATTCAACAAATGCGGAAGTTTTGGAAAAGCTTTCGTATAAATATGATATTGCAAGTCTTATTATTGAGTACAGAACCTATGCAAAGTTAAATTCAACTTATGCAGAAGGCTTGCAGACAACCGTTAATCCTTCAGACGGAAAAATTCATTCAAGCTTTAATCAGACAGTAACCGCAACCGGAAGAATAAGCTCAACAGAGCCAAATCTTCAGAATATCCCTGTCCGTCTTGAGCTTGGCAGAGAAATAAGAAAAATGTTCATAGCATCAGGCGATAATATTTTAACTGATGCAGACTATTCACAGATTGAGCTTCGTGTTCTTGCTCATGTTTCAGGCGATGAAACAATGATAAATGCATTTAAAAATGAGCAGGATATTCACACAATTACAGCTTCACAGGTGTTTAAAGTTCCTGTTGAAGAAGTAACCTCTGTTATGAGAACAAGAGCAAAAGCCGTTAACTTCGGTATTGTTTACGGCATAGGTGAATTCAGTCTTGCAAAAGACATAAAGGTTTCAGTTAAAGAAGCTAAAAACTATATAGAAAGCTACTTTGAAACATATCCGAAAATCAAAGCATATCTTGACGAAACCATTGCCTTTGCAAAAGAAACAGGCTTCGTTAAAACTCTTGCAAACAGAAGAAGATATATTCCTGAAATCAAATCTTCAAATTACAATTTAAGGTCTTTCGGCGAAAGAGTGGCAATGAATGCACCTATTCAGGGCTATGCGGCAGATATCATCAAAATCGCTATGGTGAAAGTATTTGAAAGACTTGAAAAAGAAAACTTAAAATCAAAATTAATTCTTCAGGTGCACGACGAACTTATCATAGACACCGTTCCTGAAGAAAAAGATATGGTTGCAAAAATCTTAAAAGAAGAAATGGAAAAAGCAGTTTCCCTTTCAGTACCATTAAAAGCCGATATGAAATGCGGCAAAAGCTGGTTTGAAACGAAATAATTGCGGTGCAAAGCAACGAGATTTAATACTTGAATGTGAGAAATTAAAGAATGTTGAAAAGGAGTGCTGAAAATGAAAAAAATCGGATTAATAGCAATATGTGTACTGATTATAGCATTTTTGGTTTCCTGTGGTACTGACAATAGCGAAAAGGTATTGAAAAAAGGGGACAAGATAACCATAACCGGAATGGTGGAATATTCGGAAGAGCCAAGTGATATAGGACAAAAATATTGCTCTGTAACCGGTGACAAGAATATTGAGTATGTTTATACAGATATTTATGATGAAGAATCAAAATGGTCAAGCAATGTGTTTTTTACTAAAGAGAAAGACACAGACATACTCAAAAAATATGTAGGACAAAAGGTTACTGTTTCAGGGGTGTTAGATACAGAATCTCACGGGATTCCATATATAACAAATATTGAAATTACAGAAGGAGGAGCTTAAAATGACTAGATGTGAAAAAGCGGTAGAGTATCATAAAAAAGGTTGTAACTGTGCACAGGCAGTGGCGTGTGTATTTGCAGATAAATTAGGATATAGTGAAGATGAAATTTTCAGACTTACAGAGGCTTTCGGCGGTGGAATGGGCGGAACACAAGGTGTTTGCGGTGCCGTAAGTGCCATGGTTTTTGTGGTTGGTGGAATTAAAAGCTACGGAATTGACAGATTGCCTGAAACAAACAAGAGAGAAAGCTATGACATAGCAGGCGAGCTTATGGAAAAATTCCGTTGTAAAATAGGCACAACTATGTGTAGCCAAATTAAAAGAGAACAGCTTCGCTCATGTGACGGATGCATAGAAGATGCAGTTGAAATATTAGAGGAATTTCTTAATAGCATATAATTGCAACAGGATGCTGATAAATAACAAAACATTGTAATAATGTTTTTATACAGGGAGTAAGTATGGTAATAGGAATAACAGGCGGAAGCGGTGGCGGAAAGACTACGGTTTCTGAAGAATTTAAAAAAGCAGGTTTTAAAATAATTGATGCAGACAAAGTTGCACATAAGGTTATGGGCAAGGGAACAGATTGTCTTAAAGAGGTTATAGAAGCCTTTTCGGATGAATATCTTAAAGAAGACGGTGAGCTTGACAGAAAGAAGCTTGGCGCTCTTGTGTTTAATTCGCCCGAAAAACTGAAGCTTTTAAACCTGATAACCCATAAACATATTGTAAAAGAAATAGAAAAACAGATAGAAGAAAAAACTGTAATTGATGCTATTGGTCTTTTTGATACAGACCTGTATAAGCTTTGTGACAGTACAATTTTTGTGCTTTGCCCTGAAGAAATCAGAATCGAAAGGATTATGGCAAGAGAGGGTATAAGCAGAGAGTATGCATCAAGCAGAATAAAAGCACAGAAAAGTGATGAATATTTTAAAGAAAAAGCAGACTTTATTATCATAAACGATGGTAAAGAGGACATAAAAAATCAATTGAAAGGGATTTACGGTGAAGAAATATTTTAAAAGTCTTATATTGGTAATATTGATAATTTTATTATCAGTACTTATAGTGAAGAGATTATTTCCGGTAAAATACGGAGAGTATATAGATTCATATTGTCAGGAATATGGTGTGGATAAAAGCCTTGTGCTTGCAATAATCAAAGCAGAAAGCGGATTTGATGAAAATGCACAATCTCAGGCAGGTGCAAAGGGTCTTATGCAGCTTACTGAAGAAACTGCACTATGGTGCGGTGAAAGAATGGGACTTTCTTTAATGACAGACGACATTAAAAAGCCTGAAACAAATATCAGACTGGGAATATGGTATTTAAGCTATCTGAAAAAAGCAACTGCTTCTGAAGATATTGCCATTATTTCATATAATGCAGGCATCAATAAAGTCAAAGAATGGATAGACGGAAAAGTTATTGATGAAAAGAAGGTCGATTTTGATAAGATACCTTATGAAGAAACAAAAAATTATATCAAAAAGGTGCATCTTTACAAACAAATTTACAGTATTTTATATAACATAACCCCTTGACAAATGGGTGTGTTTGATGTTAACATTAGAATGTTAATTTTGAACAAAACGGAGAAGTAGTATGAATAACAAAGAAAGAAGAGAGCATATATGCTCATATATAGAATCTAAAGGAGAAGCAACTATTGCAGAGCTTTCAAATCTTTATCCAGAAATTTCTGCAATGACTTTAAGACGCGACCTTAATTATCTTGAAGAAGAACACAAGATAATAAGAACAAGAGGCGGTGCAAAAGCGGTATCTTTTATAACCGATAACATCAACGAAGAAAAGTTCTTAAAGCAAAAGCTTGTTCACATAGAAGAGAAAAATATAATCGCAAAAAAGGCGGTTCAGTATATAATGCCGGGAAGGTCAATCTTCCTTGATGCAGGGTCAACAATGATGTGTCTTGCAAAAATAATGCCGGATGAAAGATATTATGTGTTCACATCGGCACCTAATGTTGCAATGGAGGTTATGTATTCAACATCTTCTGTTGTGCATTTAACAGGTGGCGAAATGAACAGAGATAATCTTGCAGTTGCAGGTGCAGGCGCAGTTGATTTTATGAAAAATATCAATATTGATATTGCCTTTATAACAGTACCCGGATTTTCATTAAGCAATGGTTTTTCCTGCGGAAATGTTAATGATTGTCAGCTTAAAAAAGCAATTGTTGAAAGAGCCGAAAAGGTTATCGTTTTAATGGACAGTTCAAAAGTTGGTATCAATATGCCATATACTTATGCAAGGCTTGCGGATATTGATATTTTAATAAGTGACGGTAAGCTTCCTGACGAGTTTGTTAAAGAGGCACAGAAAAATAATGTTACAATAATTTAAGGAGACAAAAATGAAAAATAAAGTAATAACAATGCCTTTGTTTGACCCGTTGAATGAATCCCTTAAATACAAATGTATAGCGGTACGAAAAAAACTTGAAATTGCAAAGAATGTTGTATCATCAAGCATAAGGATTTATTCAAACTGTCTGTATGTGCTTTATGTTAACACACAACCTGTTTTAAGGTCACTTGGCGTAAATGATACTGATTTAAGAAAAATTCAGGAGGCTGACATAACAACTTTCACAAGAGACGGCATCAATGCAATATGTGTTATGCTTTACAGCTATACAGATGAAGAGCCTTTTGTATACATAGACGGAGAAATAGACACAGGAGATGAAAAAATTACAGTTTCAAGTGATGAAAGCTTTAAGATTTCAGTTGTTGAAGCTTATGATGAAAAAGCACCTAAACTTGCATATTTCAAAAATCCTGTTGAAGTTTTTGATAATTCAAAGTATGAAGAAAATTGGCTTAATTGTGATTTCAATGATGAAAAGTGGAAAAATGCCACAGTTAAATCAGATGAGTTGTCATTAAGAACAGAAGCAGATAAGCTTTCTTTCACAGAAGAAGAATATGAAGGCAAGCTTATTCTTGCGGCAGGAGTAGGCAACGAAGCTTCGGATACTTTAGCTGTTCATCAGAGAATCGCAGCTGAAATGAAGGATGTAAAAATGAGCCATGTGTTCGTGATTGGTACAAGTTGTGAAATCAAACCACTTGACAAAGGTTCATTCAGCTATATACTTGTTGATTTTGAAAAAGTTGTATCAGGTTTTCTTAAACTTGACATAACAGGCTATAAGGGTGATATAGTTGATGTTTGTTTTGCAAAGAAGCTTGAAAATGAACGCCCTGTTATAAATTCTGTTGCCCGTTTTATTCTTAAAGATGATGAAAACATTCTGGAAACAAGATTTTATGACAATACTTTCAGATATGTTCTTCTTGTTTTCAGAAACTATGTGAGAAAAGATGTTTTAAACAAGGTTTCTGCAATTCAGAGAACAACATCCTTTGTAAAAGAAATAGAAAATAAAGAACTTTATGAAATTTTAAAGCTGAATGTTAAAGAAAAAATCTGCAAAAATCAGAAACAGCTTTCATTGAAAGAACAGTATCTTTATACAGAAAATCTTTACAGAGAATATGGTGAAACTACACATCTTAAAAATATTATTTATGATATTGGTTATCATCAGTTAAGTGACGGAAGATTTGTTGCAAACTATCCGCATTTTAAAAAGATTTACGATAAAGATTCAATGCTTTTTGTTAATATGCTTGAAAAGTATACTATATATTCAGAAGAAACAGAAACCGCAAAAGAATTTTACAACAGAGTTTTATGTTGCCTTAATTATTTTACACAGAAAGAAAATAAATTTGGTGCAATTGAAGAAGATGGAACAATTTTACTTGATAAAAATCTTTGCTATGTTAAAATGCTTGAAAGTGTTAAAAATCTTGCAGGTGTTTTAAAGCAGAAAGAAACAGTGGAAGTTCTGAATAAAAAAATCAAGAAGCTGAAAAAATATCTTAAAAAGGAATTTTATAATCAGGATATAAAAGTATTCAGCAGTGAAATAACAAATGGTGTTAAGAATAATATAATTGATGTTGATGCAAATATTCTTATTCTTGATATGCTTTATAAAAAGGGAAATAAAAAGACTGAAATTATGATGAATAATTTAACTGATAAATCTATAGTTTCTGCAGAAGTTATTTCTCTTTCTGAAGACAAAATAACAGAATTTGTATCAGTTTGCAGGAAATTCAAAATGGAGCATTTAATCAAACCTGAGCTTGAAAAGCATAAAGGTGACAACCTTATTCTTGCAAAGGCATTGATATGAAAGGAAGGGCAAAATGGAAGATATTTTATATAAAAGAAAAAACGGTTATGAAAATATGACCGAAGAACTGAAAAAAGATATTCACAATTTCAATGAAGGATATAAGAACTTTTTATCACTTTGCAAAACAGAGAGAGAATGTGCACAGTTCTGTCAGAAAGTTGCAGAAGATAATGGTTTTAAAGCTCTTGACAGCTTTGATAATTTAAAAAGTGGCGATAAGTTTTATGTTATAAACAGAGGAAGAGCCATTATGATGGGCATTATGGGTAAGAAAAATGTGTGGGAAGGCACAAGAGTTGTTGCGGCACACATTGATTCACCTCGTCTTGACTTAAAACAAAATCCACTTTATGAATCAGAAGAACTTGCATTCTTCAAAACTCACTACTATGGTGGTATTAAAAAATATCAGTGGGTTGCTATGCCTCTTGCAATTCACGGCGCGGTTATTTTAAAAGGTGGAGAAAAAATTGATATTGTAATCGGTGAAGAAGAAAACGACCCTGTTTTCTGCGTTACAGACCTTCTTCCGCATCTTGCCGCATCACAGATGGAAAATAAAGGCGGAAAAATTATTGAAGGTGAAAAGCTTAATGTTTTAATCGGAAGCGAAGGTCTTATGGAAGACGAAAAGCTTTCTGTTAAAAATAACATTATGAAGCTTTTAAATGAAAAATACGGTATCACAGAAAAAGATTTCATAACCGCAGATATTGAGGTTGTTCCTGCATTTAAGGCTAAAGATGTGGGAATTGACAGAAGTATGGTAGGCTCTTACGGTCAGGATGACAGAGTTTGTGCATATACTGCATTAAAAGCAATTCTTGACACAGAGATGCCTGAATACACATCAATCTGCTATCTTGTTGATAAAGAAGAAATCGGTAGCTGCGACTCAACAGGTATGAAATCAAAATTCTTTGAAGATATTTTAGCAAAGCTTTGCTATAAAACAACTGATAAGTATGCCGATGTTTTAGTTGCAGATGCAAGATTGAACACAATTTGCCTTTCTGCAGATGTAACTGCGGCAGTTGACCCTAACTATGACCATGTTAATGAAAAGAAAAACAGTGCTTTCTTTAACAAAGGTATTGCACTTATGAAATATTCAGGTGCAAGAGGTAAAAGCGGAACAAACGAAGCAACTGCAGAGCTTGTGAGAAAAATCACAGATATTTTTGATGATAATGATGTTGCATGGCAGACCGCAGAACTTGGTAAGGTTGACGAAGGCGGCGGTGGAACTGTAGCACAGTATTTTGCAGTTTTAAATATTGATGTTATAGACTGTGGAGTACCGCTTCTTTCAATGCACGCACCATTTGAAATTGCATCAAAATATGATGTTTATATGGGATATAAGGCGTATAACGCATTTTATAAAAATTAAATAGCAACAAAAATGTCGCTTTTTATTTAAAAAGCGACATTTGAGTATTGTTTATAATTTGCAGAAATTATATAATAAAATAAAAAAGGCAGGATAATATGAAAGATTACTTAAATGCAGATAGCTATGAATTGACTTCAAACTCTGTTGAATTTGAAACAGAGGACAAGGAACTTAAGTTCATATATGATGAAGCAGAAAAATTGCTGAAAGAGAATATAAAGTATTTTAATGATTTCAAGGTTATAATTGAAGGCTCGAAGTATAACGGCGTATGGCTTGAAACTCAGCCTCTTGGTGGAGAAATGTATGCTAAAAGAGACCTTCAGGTAGCCCTTAACAACATTCTCATTTTTATGAAATATCAGCGCCGTGACGGAAGATATCCTGGTATGATAGTAAATTCCGGAAATTGGTGGGACGGAATGAGATGTATATATGATTGGATGCAGGGATGTTTTTTACCATATCCTGCTCTTAAAATGTACTATCATATCGGTGAGAATAAAGACTATCTTAAAGAATTGTATGCTTCTCTTAAAGCTTTTGATGAATATCTCTGGAAAGAAAGAGACAGCGATAACGACGGATGTCTTGAAAGCTGGTGTGTATGGGACACAGGGGAGGACAACTGCACAAAGCATATTCTTGCAGGAATGCCAATGTGTGACTTTGGACCGTGGGGAAGCTCAACTGCACCAAAGAATACTAAAAAAGGCTGGTTTCCGCACGAGTCAGCAGAATATATGTCATATTCTTATGCAATGAGAAAAACTCTTGCAAAAATATCCGAAATTCTTGAAAACGACGAATGCTTTGAATGGGAAAGAAAAGCAAAACAGGTTCAGGACAGATTTAAAGAATATCTCTGGGATGATGAAAAGAAATACTCTTTTGACAGAGATTGCAACAACGAAAAAATGGAAATTATGCTTGGCTCTGAAATTATCAAGTGTATGTACGGCGGAATTTATACACAGGAAATGGCGGATGAATTTATTAAAAAGCATCTTTTAAATCCTGAAGAGTTCTGGACACCGTTCCCACTTCCTTCAATTGCGGTAAACGATAAGTATTTCCACGCAAACAAAGAGTATTCAAACTGTGCAAAAGAAGTTTATGAAATTCTTGGTGAAGAATCAGATATTGATGATAACAGCTGGTCAGGACCAGTTGAAGGACTTACATATCAGAGAAGCATAGAGGCTATGCTTAACTATAATCACCATGCAGAAACTGTGTTAATCGGTGAAAAACTTATTGAACTTATTAAGAAAAATAAAATTTTCCCACAACAGTTCAATCCATTCACAGGCGAAACCTGTAAAAATCCGCCAAACGGTTATGGACCTATGGTGTTTGCATTCCTTGATTATGTGAGCATTATATCAGGTGTTAATGTTTCTTATAATGAAATATATTTCAGCTTTGCAAAAAAAGAGAAATTTTCATACACTCAGAATATAAGAGGCAAAAAGCTTACTCTTGAAAGTGATGGGGAATTTGCGAAAGCTTATGTAAACGGGGAAGAGAAATTCTCATTTAAAAACGGAATAAGAGTTAAAACAGATATGGATGGTAATATTTTATCTGTTTATGCAATAGCACCTACTTCAGTTTCAGCAGAAATTGTTATTAAAAATGAGAAATATACATTTGATATAAATCCAAATGAAGAATTTCAGTTTAACTCAAAAGGATTTAAACTTACAAATAAAGTTCCTTTTGACTATAACTGTTGAATTTGCTTGACAAATGTATGTTAAAATGTTATAATTTACAAAGTTTAATAGAAGGCTATGAAAATGTGTAAGTAGTATGCGGAAAACTTTATCAAGAGAGAAAGCATCACCGGCTGTAAGTGCTTTTATAAAGACCGTATGTGAATTTCAGCATGGGAGCTGCCTGTGAAAAGCAATTGGCGTTAAACAGGATGCAGATGTGCAATAAACATCAAAAAGTGCAGGCAGATTTGCCTGAATTAGGGTGGTACCGCGAGCAAACTCGTCCCTTTGGACTTGTTTGCTCTTATTTTTTTATTGGAGGTAAATAAAATGGAAGAAAAAATCAAACTTCTTACACAAGAACTTGAAGAAATTCTCTCTAAAGATATAACAAGAGAAGAATACAAGGCTGTAAGAGAAAAATATTTAAGTAAAAAAGGCGGTTCAATTCCTGCCTTAATGACAGAGCTTAAAAACTATGCTCCTGAAGAAAGACCTTTAATTGGTAAAGTAATCAACGAGTTTAAAAATAAGGCAGAAGCTCTTTTTGATCAGGTTGAAGAAAAATTGAAAAATGCAGAACTTGCAGCTAAAAATGCTTCAGAGACAGTTGATGTAACACTCCCTGCATCTAAAAATGAAACAGGTGCACTTCACCCTGTAACACTTGTTAAAAGTGAAATCATTTCAATTTTTCAGGGTATGGGATTTGAAGTGTTTGAAGGCCCTGAAATTGAAACAGATTATTATAACTTTACTGCTCTTAATGTTCCTGAAGACCATCCTGCAAGAGCAGAACAGGATACATTCTACATTAACGAAAAAATCCTTTTAAGAACACAGACATCACCGGGACAGATAAGAGTTATGGAAAACAAAAAGCCTCCTATCAAGGTTTTAAGCCCGGGCAGAGTTTTCCGTTCAGACTACGACGCAACACATTCACCAATGTTCCACCAGATGGAAGGACTTGTTGTTGATAAAAATATTTCTGTTTGCGACCTTTATGGTATGCTTGACCTTCTTGCTAAAAAGATTTTCTCAAGCGATACAAAAACAAGACTCCGTCCTTCATTCTTCCCATTTACAGAACCAAGCGTTGAAGTTGATGTTACTTGCTGTGAATGTGGTGGAAGCGGTTGTAAACTTTGCAAAGGCACAGGTTGGATTGAAGTTTTAGGCGGTGGTATTGTAAACAGAGTTGTACTTGAAAACTGCGGTATTGACCCTGAAGAATATTCAGGTCTTGCCTTTGGTATTGGTATAGACAGAATTGCAATGCTTAAATACGGCATCAATAACATTCACATTTTATTTGATAATGACGTAAGAACCTTAAAACAGTTCAAACAGCAGCAGAAGTAAGGAGGGAATTTAAATGAAAGCACCACTTAGTTGGTTAAAGGATTATGTTGATATAGATATTTCAGTTAAAGAGCTTGAAGAAAAGCTTTTCTCAAGCGGATTTGAAGTTGAAGAGCTTATTTACCTTGGTGAAGAAATTTCAAGATGTGTAGTTGGACAGATTACAAAAATTGAAAAGCATCAGGATTCAGACCATCTTCAGATTTGTCAGCTTGACTGCGGAGAAGAATATGGCAGAGAAATTCAGATTGTAACAGGTGCGGACAATGTTTTTGTTGGGGCAAAAGTTCCTGTTGCACTTGATGGTTCAACTCTTGCTAACGGCATTAAAATCAAAAAAGGTAAATTAAGAGGCGTTGAATCAAACGGTATGCTTTGTTCAGGTGAAGAACTTGGCATCAATGATGATTGGTACGAAGGTGCAGATGTTTACGGTATTTTAATTCTTGAAGAAGATGCAAAAATCGGTGAAGATATCTGCAAAGTTGTAGGACTTGACGATTATATTTTTGATATCGGTATTACTGCAAACAGACCTGACTGTCAGTCAATTTTAGGTCTTGCAAGAGAAATTGCGGCTATTCTTAAAAAGCCTGTTAAAATGCCTGATATGAGCTATACTGAAAAGGCAGAAGCAAATGATGATGAAATCAAAATTATGGTTAAAGATCAGGACCTTTGCCCAAGATATATCGGTCATTTTGTTAAAGATGTTAAAATTGAAAAAGCTCCAAAATGGATGAGAAAGCGTTTAGCTCTTGTTGGTATTAATTCGATTAACAATATAGTTGACATTACAAACTTTATTCTTATGGAACTTGGTCAGCCAATGCACGCATTTGACCTTGCAGACCTTGAGGGAAAAACAATTGATGTAAGACGCGCAAAAAAAGGCGAAAAAATCACAACTCTTGACGAAAAAGAGTTTGAACTTAATGAAAATAACCTTGTTATCTGTGATGCTAAAAAGCCTGTTGCACTTGCAGGTATTATGGGCGGTCTTAACAGCGAAATCAAAGAAACAACAAAAGATGTTGTTTTTGAAGCTGCTAAATTTGCAAGAGACAGTGTTAGAAAAACATCAAGAAGCCTTGGACAGTCATCAGATTCATCTGCAAAATTCTGTAAAGGTGTTGACGAATACACAACACAGTGTGCTATGAAGAGAGCACTTCACCTTATTGAAGAATTAAACTGTGGTACAGTTTCTGCCACAAAACAGGAAGTTGCTGCAAAAGAAATTACTCCTACAGTGGTTAACACAACTTTTGCAAAAATCAATAAGGTACTTGGTATTGAAGTTCCAAGTGATAAAATTGCAGAAATTTTAAAGAGCCTTGAATTTGAAGTTGAAGTAAACGGCGAAAATATCAAAGCGGTTGCTCCACTTTACAGAGAAGATGTTGCAAGCTATGAAGATTTGGCAGAAGAAGTAATAAGACTTTACGGTTATGACCATATCGTTCCTCAGATGCTTAAATTTGCAACTGTTACAAACGGCGGATTTACAGAAGCACAGAAAATGGAGCTCAAAGCTAAAAATGCTCTTAAAAATCAGGGCGCTTATGAAACAGTAACATTCAGCTTCTATTCTAGCAAAGAACTTGATATGTTAAAGCTTAATGAAGATGATGAATTAAGAAAAGCCATAAGAATAGATAATCCTATAAGTGAAAACTATTCAATTATGTGCACAACACTTGTTCCTAACATAATTAATATTATGGTTAAGAACTTCAAAAACGGCAATCAGGAAGGAAGATTCTTTGAACTTGCAAATGTATATATTGCAAAGCAGTTCCCACTTACAGAGCTTCCTGATGAAAATAAAACAATCGTAGTAGGAACTTATGGTGAAAGCGAAGACTTCTTCAAATTAAAAGGTATTGTAGAAGGTCTTGCAGAAGACTTTAACCTTGAATTTTCATACAGAAAAGCAGAGAAAACATTCCTTCATCCTGGTATTACTGCAGAAATCCTCTGCGGTGGAGAAGTAATTGGTTATATGGGTAAGCTTTCTTATGAAGTTTGCGAAGATATTTCACTTGGTAAAGATGCTTTCGTTGCAGAAATCAACTATGAGCTTCTTAAAAAGAACTTTAAATCAACAATGAAATATGCTCCGATTTCAAAATTCCCTGAAATTGAAAGAGACTTTGCATTTGTTTGTGATGAAGAAGTTACTTGCGGTGAAATTGAAGAATCAATCAGAAAATCATGTAAGTATGTAACAAAAATCAAACTTTTCGATATCTTCAGAGGAAAACAAATCGGCGAAGGTAAGAAGAGTATGGCATTTAATGTTATTTTAACACCTGAAGATGAAGAACTTTCACAGAAAGTAATCGATAAGGCGGTTACAAAAATCTTAAAAGACCTTGAATTCAAATTAAATATCACATTAAGATAAAATAAGAGCTTCGGCTCTTATTTTTTATGTCCTTGCTTGTCATTTATAAGTCATTGTAATATATAGGTGTTGTAAAGTTCAAATTTGAAAGGAGAAGAAATGACGAGGAATATTTATGTGGGCGAAAACTACAGCCGAAAAGTGACAACACCTTTAATTACCACAGATCAGAATGCATACAAAATAATGTGGGATAGTAAGTGCAGTAATGGTGTTTTCAAAATCACTGCCCTAAAATCAGACGGCTCATCTGTGTTTGATTTTGGAGAGCTTACAGATGAAGGCACTGCAACTTATGTTATGTCAAGTGATATGTATAATGTGGAAGGTCCTTTAAAGCTTTATCTGGCAATAGTTGAAAATGAAAGTGTAACAACTGCGAGAGAAATCAATTTCACGGTTAAGGCAGGAGCAGATGAAACAAAAATATCTGAAAACAATGCAAACCCGATAAACTCTCTTGCAATGCAGATAGCACAAAACAAAGCAGAAACAGATGCAAAAATCATGAATTTGCAGGATAAAGGAACAAGTAACATATACACACTCAAAGAGGGTGAGGATATGTCAGTTACAGACGGAGTAGTTACAAAGCTTCTGAAAAATGACTATTCAGCCTATGAGGCTATTGCGTTTCCCGAAGGAATAACAGAAATAAGATTGCCGGAAGGTGTTGGTGGAGAAACACCTTTCATTGCAAATAAAGTCATTATGCCGGAAAGTCTCAGAGTGATAGGACGATTAAGTTTTTCAAATTATGTGGAATTTGATGATCAGGACAATATTGTTGATGATAGCGTTGTTGTAAGAGTGAAAGAATATGTGCTTAATGAAGGGCTTGAAGCACTAAAACTTTATGCTTTTGCAGGAAATGTGCTACTGGAGAAAATTAATATACCGAGCACGTTAGCTAACATCGAAAGAGGTGTATTTGAATACTGCGACAGCCTTAAAAAAATAGTTATTCCAGCTACTGTAACGGAAATAGACGATGGTAATTTTACAGCAACATCCTTAAAAAAAGAAGATGCAACAATAATATATGGTTTTGCAGGCAGTGAGGCGGAAAGATATGCAAAAAACGAAAACTGGCTTAAAGCATATGAAAACGAATTTATCAATACTGGAAGTGATTATTCAAAGCAGATAGGAGATATTGAAACTGCAGTTGACAGTATTATTGCTATTCAGAATTCTCTTTTGGAGGTGAGTGAATGAGTATTGCAGATAAGCTTACAACCATAGCAGAAAATGAGCAGAAGATTTATAACAAAGGCGGTCTTGATGTTTCACCACAGGAAAGCGTAAGCGGAGAAGCAATATGCATAACAGATATATCACCTATTGAGCATAATATGGCGGTAAGTGTTAGCGGTGTGGAAGATTTGAGCACAGTTAAGTTATATAAGGGTGGAAAGAATTTATATAAGCTTGATATAGCTAATATGAGCAATGCTTATCCACACTTGGGTGAAGCTACACTAATTGAAAAAACAGAGAATGGTGCAATAGTACAAGGTAAAGTTTATGCAAGTGGAGGAGGCGACTCGTCTTGGTATAATGGTTGGTTTCAACCATATAAGAATGGGAGCACATCAAGTGTTTATTTAAGGAAAGGTGATAAGGTTACTGTTTCTGCAGATGTAACTTGGCTTGATATAACTAATTATAAAGCTGGTGAAAAATTGGGTTGTTACTTAAATAAACAGAATACTGACAGTAATAATGCTGCTGTTTTTCTTAATAAATCACCAACAAGCGCAGATGTAGGAATAACTTATAGAGTGAAAGCAACCCACACAATTAAAACAACAGACGGATATTATATACCTATCTTTACTCTTAACTCTTGCAAAATGAAAATAGAAAACATACAAATTTCATTTGATGGTGATACAGAGTATGAGCCATATATAGAATCTACTGTATATGATGTATCGGCAGACGGAACAGTTGAGGGTGTTAAGTCAATTTATCCAAACACTACACTTTATACAGATACAGAAGGTGTGGTGATTGATTGCACATATTATCAGGATGGCAAAAAAGTAAAAGAAAATTTAACAGATCTGATGTTATCACCTAGAGGTGCCACCGGAGAGGTGATAGAGAAATGAGAATAAATTTTAAACAAGCACATAGCAGTAACTTCTGCATAGGCAGAACGCAAAGTATAAAATACATAGTTATCCATTACACCGCAAATGACGGAGATACGGCGAAAAACAATGTTGATTATTATGCAAGGGAAAGTATAAAGGCATCTGCCCACTACTTTGTTGATGAGAATGAAATATGGCAGTCTGTAAAAGAAGGGGATACAGCATATCACTGCGGTGCTAATGTATATAAGCATAAAGAGTGCAGAAATTCAAACAGTATAGGAATTGAACTTTGCTCAAGACAGTATAAAGACGGAAGATATTACATTAAACCTGAAACAGTTAAAAATGCAGTAAATCTTGTAAAAGAGCTTATGGCTAAATACAATATATCTGCAGAAAGCGTTATAAGGCATTATGATGTAACAGGCAAAATATGTCCCGCACCAATGGTAAATGATGAAAAGCAGTGGTCAGAATTTAAATTTATGCTTAATGAAAAAGCAGAATGTGGCTACGATATCAACAACATATTAAAAGCCAGGTACAAAATAACTTTTGAAAGTACAGACAATGAAATGGAATTTATAAGAGAACTTGATGAACTGAAGAAGAAGGACAGTAAAGTATACTGGGTTTACTATAAGCTTGCAAATAATTGACAATAAAGGGCAAATGGTGTATAATTTCACCGTTAGGTGGTGAGAATGTGACAGAGAATTTCAAAGATATGCTTGCTTTTTATGCGTGGGGTTCAACCGGGTATAAAAATATTGAAGATAAAGAATATGACTATGAACAGATTTTGTCTCTTGCAAAGAAACAAGGAGTTTTTCATATTGTTTACAGTGTGTTAAAACAATACACCAATGATGAAACAGTTGTTAATCTTAATTCCCTGTATCTTATGTCTATTTTAAAGCACCAAAGCAGAACGGATGCTATTGAGAAAATTATAAGCAAGCTTGAAGCTGAAGGAATAGATGTATGTCACATTAAAGGTAAAACCTTATCATCCCTTTATTATTACCCTGAAACAAGACTTTCAGGCGATGTTGACCTTCTTATAAATGAAGAAGATGAAATTAAAGCAAAAAGGATTCTTGAAAAAGAAGGATTTAAATGTGAAATGCGTTCTGATGATGCAAATCACAGTGAGTGTATCCACGAAAGGCTTGGTCTTATAGAGCTTCATGTAAAGCTTTATTATGATATAATGAAAGATATATGGTTTGGCAGTGATGATATGCTGAAAGAACCATATATGGTTATAGATGGAATAAAAACACTTTCATATACAGACGGCTTCATATACAATTTTATGCACGCCACAAAGCACTTTCTTTCAAATGGTACATCTGTCCGTCACATAACTGATGTGCTTCTTTACGGGCAAAAACATAAAGAAAAAATTGATTTTGAAAGAGTGTTTTTAACTCTTGAAAAATTAAAATACAAAGAGTTTTTAGATGCCTTTGTTAAAATAGGTGAAAATTATTTCAATATAACACCACTGTATCATACTGACAGTAATAATGCAGATCTTGTGCTTACGGATATTGAAGAAAGCGGAATCTTCGGTAAAAACATCAAAAAAGCAGGTGCATTGTTTGAAATTTATACTGATTTAAGATATTCAACTTTCAAAAAAGGAGATAAAACAAAATATCTGACAAACTGGAGAAGAAAAAATATCTTAAAGGCGTTATCTTATTCAACAAATAATATGAAGAGAAAATATCCTTTTATGGAGAAAGGAATTCATTATCTTCCAAAAGCTTATGTGCTTCATACTAAAGACATAATCAGTAAAGCATTTAAAAGAAAAAAACTTATGGAAGACTTTGTTGAATTTAAACCTGCAGAAAACAAAGCACTTGACAATAAAATAGAACTTATTAAAAAATTGAATATGATATAAAAAGAGTGGTTATTTTAACCACTCTTTTTTGTGTGAAACCAGTTTGTCTTTATCATAATTCAGAGTTATTTCAAAATCCTTTTCGCCATTGTTTAAAGCCTTTAAAAAGATTTTGTCACCTTCCCATAAGGGAAGGGTTGTTATTTTATCTTTGTCAACCCACTCAAGTATACCTTCATCACATTCTTTGATTGTGCCATTAAAGTCTGTGCAAGTGAAAAGATACATCTTTTCAGATGGGTAAATGCTTGAGTGAAAATTAACGATTCCTCTTAAACAAGGATTTATAAGAATAAGTCCTGTTTCTTCAAGGGTTTCTCTTATAACACAGGCAAGGGGAGTTTCGCCACACTCAAGCTTTCCTCCTATGCCAATCCATTTATCCTTGTTTATATCATTTTCTTTTTTGATGCGATGAAGCATTAAGTATTTATTATCTTTTTCTATGTAGCAAAGTGTAGTTTCAAGCATATCAGTATTTTTCATAAACAGGTATATTTTCAGTATTTACAGTAAACCAACCTGAGGAAACAGGTTCTTTTGTCCAGTGGTCTCTGAATCTTCCTTCAGGAAGATAAACTTTTCTTTCATCAGATTTTTCAGTAAGGGGTGCAACAATTAAATTGTCACAGAAAATGTACTGGTCGTCTATCTTATAGGTTTCTTTATCGTCTGTGTAGTCCATAACAAGAGCACGAACAGGTGGGATGCCTGTTTCCTTGTATTTTTCAAATGCTTTTTTAAGCATAGGAACAAGAGTTTTTCTTATTTTAAGAAGTTCTCTTATTTCATCTTCGCAATCGTGGTCAACCCAAGGGTATTTTTCGCAGTACCAGGCGTTAATCAAGCACTGAACAGAGAAAACTGTAGTCTGCAGTCTTCGTATAAGGTCTTTTTTGTTTTTGGCATTTCTAACCTCAGGTGTCCATAAAAGACCTGAGAAACCCGAATTTACAGTTCCCCTTATAAAATCCTTATGGTCATATAGGTCACTGTATAAAACGAAAGGATAGCTTGATGCTAAAGCCCCTGCACATCTTACCTCTGAAAGGGTAGGCTTATCTCCAAGTGCCTTTAAAATTGTCTGCATATAAAGAGTACCGAACAAACTGTGGTAAAGCTCGCCGTCCATTCCTGACGGGAACTGTGTGCAGTTTGGGAAACTCCAGGAATGAACAAAATCGGAGTTGTCACATTCGTCAAGTTTAAAACCATCTATGCCAAGGTCAATAAGTTCCTTTTTGTGATGATTTGCAAAAATGTCTTTAGCTTCTTCAAATGAAAAGTCGGGAATAAGACCTTTCCATACCTCATAATCACCTGAAAGCTGTTTTAAAGGCTTATATATAGGTGAACAGGAGTTAACAAAAGCGTGCTCCCATAAATTGATGTGATAGCCTTTGTCAAGAACATACTTAACGGTTTCTTTGTAGTTTGGGAATCTTTCAGGGTCAAAAACATAGGAGCAGGAATATGAGCTTGACTGCCAGCCCGGCTCAAGACCTATAATATCAACAGGAATATCTTTTTCTATGAAATAATCTGCAGTCTTTTTAATGTCTTCTTCTGTGTTTTTTGCATAGGCTCTGTATAACACGCCAAGTCCCCACTCAGGAACATCGCATCCACCGCCTGATAACATATTGTACTGAGCCACAACATCTGTAATGTTTTCGCCTTCGATTATGTAAATATCAATGCCTTTTGAAACGGGAATTTCAACAGACATAATTGTGTCCTCTTTAAGACCTGATTTGTTGTATAAATCTTCTGCAGTTGCAATAATTGTGTTGTTGGCAACCGGAGGTCTTTCTTTAATATGACTGTATCCGCAATGAAATTCTGCGTATCTTGCAGTATCAAAATAAATGCCGTAGTTTTCTGTTGTAACAAAGAAAGGAACAGGTGCGTGTGAGTCTCCTGTGTTTGAAACAGGGTCAGAATTAACCCTGATAGTTTTCTTTGTGTTTTTATGGTTAAAGCCTTTAAGTTGAAGACCAAAACCAAAAACCTCTTCACCAAACTTCAAAGGAAGTTCAATAACACAACCTCTTGAAGTTTCCTTAAAAGAAATTTTAGATGTATCATATTTAATATCTGTTTCCTGATAGTTAAAACCTTTGCAGTAACGGGATGGAATATGTTGCTCGGGTGTTCCGAATGTAAGTCTTTTCATAATCTGCCTCCTTTTTCGTCAGTTTAACATAGTTTAAAGATTAAGTCAATAAAAAAGGACACCGAAGTGTCCTTTAAATTACTTTTTGTAGAAATTGTTTGATTTTGTTACAGTTGCAGGTGGAGCATAGTCAAGCTGCTTGTCTGCAATACCTAAAATATCTTCAGGCTTAATCCAAGGTTTGTTCTGGATTGCACTTGTTTCTTCGTGTGTTAAGTAACCTTTATATGTTGTAAGACTTCTTCTGTAGAAACCGTCTTTTTCACAAGTTTTTTCAATACCATCGTTAAGAATGCTTAAAATCATTGGGAGCATTTCAGATGCATAAGCAATAGATGTTGAGTTTGCGACTGCACCAGGAATGTTTGATACGCAGTAGTGAACAACACCATTAACAACATATCTTGGGTCATCGTGATGTGTTTCGTGGCTAGATTCGATAGCACCAGGTTCGTCGTTTGAAATATCAACTAAAACTGAACCAGGTTCCATAGTTTTGAGCATTTCTTTGTCGATTAAGAAATCTTTTCTTTCTTTAGGCCATTTAACTGCATTGATAACCATATCGATACCAGGAAGGATATCTGCAATAGCTTCTTTACTGCAGAGCATTGTGTTGATGTGGCCGTTGTATCTTGTAAGAAGTGTACGAAGAAGACCAACATTGATATCCATAACTGTGCAGTTTGCACCAAGACCGAAAAGAATTTCAAGAGCACCCTGACCAACAACGCCGCCACCAAGGATAAGTACATTCATTCTTGGAGCACCTGCAAATCCGCCAACGAATTTACCTTTTCCACCGTTGATTGTGAGCATAGATTCAAGACCAAAAAGTGCGCCCTGTTTACCTGCAGCTTCGCAGTTAGGTGAGCCCCATCTGTGAGCATCTTCAGCAGTGAAAGAAATACATTTGCTCTTTAAGAGTGCATCAACTTCTTCAGGATGACCTGCAGGGTGGATACAACCGAGTAAAATCTGGTTTTCTCTCATAAGAGGATATTCAACAGGGAAGAATTCTTTAACTTTTGCAACCATATCGCATTTTGCATAAATTTCTTCCATTGTGTCTACGATTTCAGCACCTGCTTCAACATACTTTTCATCAGGGAAACCTGCAGCTTTACCGCAATCGTGCTGAGCTAAAACTTTGTGACCTGAAGCAACAATTGTTTTTACTTCGTTTGGAGTACAGATAACTCTGTATTCACCTTCTTTAATGTCTTTTAAAACACCAAATACCATAACAATTCTCCTTTATTTAATTTAATTTGATTTGATTGTATCTATAAATTTTTTTATAGCGTTTGTGGTATATCTGTTTTTCTTTTTGATAAGATAAACAGTTCTTGTTCCAGAACCTTTTACATCATACAACAAAACATCATCTTTTACAAGCTTATTTTTAAAAATTGTGTCAGTTACAAAGCTGATTCCGTTTCCTGCGGCAGTCAAAGCATAGGATGTTGCCAGTAAATCCAGGCTGAAACATACCTTGGGCGAAATGTTGTTTGCTTCAAAAAGTGACACTGCCTTCGTGTGCATATTGTTTCCGTTTTTAAGCAGGATGAAGTTTTCATCCTTGAAATTATCCAGAGAAACAGATTTAACAGAAGAAAAATCTGTTGCGTTTGAATATATCTCTTCAGGGGTTAATGCGTATTGACTGATTTTATCGTTGCATTTAAGGGATGTGGGAACCGCCAGAAGGATTTTTTCTTCTGCAAGGGGGATATACTCGCAGTTTTTCTTTTCAGTATCCTTTGTATCTATAATAAGGTCTATTTCTTCATCGTTGAGCAATCTGTCAAGATTTGATGCACTGGCATCGGTTAAAGTTATATCAATGTTTGGATAAAGTGCAGCGAACTTTTTTAAAATATCAGGCATAAGATAGTAGGAAAAGAAGATTGAACAACCGATGTTTATATTTCCGCTGTCCAGCATATTTATATCTGAAACTTTAGCTGTAAAATGCTTTTCAATGTCCATAATTTTTTCTGCAGCCTGAATATATTCATAGCCAACCTTTGTAGGCCTGACGGATGAATGCTTTCTTTCAAATAAAGGTGCACCAACCTGTTTTTCAATTCTTTTTATTGAAGCACTTAAATAAGGCTGTGAAACAAAAAGCTTTTCTGCAGCCTTGGTAAAGCTCTGTTCTTTATAGACTGCATATACATAATCAATTTTACTAAACATCAGCCACCTCTTTAAAACCTTCTCCGTGGACTTCACGAACATCGGATATTATAGTGAATGCAGTTGGGTCAAGTTCTTTAACCGTGTTCAGTACAACGGGAATTTCTTTGCTTTTCACAATGCACATAAGCATTGTCTTATCTGTTTTATTGTAGAAACCTTTGCTGTATATACCTGTTACGCCTCGTTTCATATTGTTCATAATAATATCTGCAATCTCCTGAGGCTTGCTTGAAATAATGTAAATCGCCTTTGCAAAGTCACCGCGTACTAAAATGAAGTCTGTAACCTTTGTGCTTATGTAAAGGGACATTGCAGAATAAAACATAAGAGAAATGTCACCAATCGCAAGTCCGGAAGCAGTGATAACAGTCATATCAATTGCAAGAATAAAAGATGCCACGCCAATATGAGGTATGATTTTGTGAAGCATAATTGCCGCAAAGTCTGAACCGCCTGTTGAAGCATCAACCAAAACTGTAAGTCCAACGCCAAGACCAACTAAAATTCCGCCAAAAACAGTTGAAATAAGAATATCATTACCAAAATCTATGCCTATGCTGTGCAGATAAATGGTCATCGGGTCGGTTATAGCAAGAAAACCTGAAAGCATAAAAATGCCAACTACAGTTTTAAGAATTGCAGATTTTCTTAATGTTTTAAATCCGAAACCAAATAAAATAAGATTGATAATAAGGGTTGATATTGGTTTTGGGATTTTGAGAAGAGTTTCCAATGTGATTGCCACACCGCTTACACCGCCGGTTGAAATATTGAACGGAGCGTGGAAATAACTTATTGCAAAAGCAAGTATAAAAGAACCCACTGCCGCATATAAGTAATCTGTTATAATCTTTTTTGCTTTATTCATATTTACATCCTTGAAATTTTTTAAAAAATATTCTATAATTAATTATAATAGCGTAAAATGTTGACAAAGTCTTGCCAAAAGTGAACTTTTTAGTGTCAAAAATTGACGAGGTGTAAAGATGCAACCAAGATTTTATATTGAAAGAGAGAAAGAACAGGATATATTCTATAAGGAATATGTTAACGGAACGGGTTATTTTGGATTTCATTCGCCTATAGAGCTTTATTTTGTAGATGATGGAGAAATGGAAGTCGTTATCAATAATCATAAAAAGGTGCTGACGAAAAATCAGATGTCAGTTGCCCTTAGCTTTGATGCTCACACCTATAAAACGGTGAAACCTTCCAAATCAAGTGTGCTTATTATTCCTACATATATGTGTGAGGAATTTGTTGCAGAGTTGAAACACAAAAGAAGCTTAAGTCCTTATATCTGTGATGGGAAAGTAGTAAGAAAAATAAAAAGTCTTGTAAAAGAATTAAATAAAGGAGGTGTAAATAGTATTGAGAAAAAGGGGTATATATATTTAATTCTTGGAATGGTTATGAACAATCTTCGTTTTGAAGAAACAAAAGAAACAATAGATGCCGATTTTTCAACAAATCTTCTTATGTATATAAACAATAATTTTACTAAAAATATGAGTCTTGCATCAATATCCATAACCTTTGGTTATAATAAAAGCTATATTTCAAGATACTTTAAAAGGTGCTTTGGTATCGGACTCAGTAACTATATTACAATGGTCAGACTTAAAAATGCTCTTATGCTTATGCATGAAGGGAAGAACACATTAACATATTGTGCATTGGAAAGCGGATTTAATTCAGTAAGAACTTTTTACAGAGCTTTTGCAGAAGAATTCAATTGCACTCCGAAGGAGTACATAACAAAAATGCAACATAAGTAAAAAAACAGAAGAATCTCACATTTGTGAGATTCTTCTGTTTTTTTATTAATATTTAAAATAAGAATTCAGATTCCCAGACATCCACACCGCTGTCCTGGAAAACAGACTTTAAGCGTTCGGAAAGCATTTCTTTTGTTACTCCTTTTTTAAGAATAACCTGTAAGAAACCACCACCGCCTGCACCTGCAATAAATTTACCGTCAATCATATCCTCAATAGAGATAAATATCTGTTCAATACAGGTGTTTGTGCAACCACTGTCAAGAAGCTTTGATAATTCCCAATGTTCGGTAAGAAGCTTTGCAAAAGCATCAATATGACCTTTTTCAAGCTCAAATCTGATTAAGAAAGCAAGTCTTTGGATTTTGTCGAGAACTTCAACAGTTACTTCATCGTAAGAAAGATATTTGGAAACAACCTGTCTTAAAAGATTTCTTGCAAGTCGTCTTTGACCTGTGTAAATAAGAGCAAATCTTTCGTTAAGTTCGTTCTTTGTATCTTCGGAGATTTCAATGTGTGCAACATTTATGTTTTGAGTAAGTCCCGGAGTTGTTGTTATAAATTTAACGCCGTCTGTAAAACCGCCAATCTGGTCCTGCCAACCACCGCCTGTGGACATTAACTGTTCAACACACATAACCTTTTCATAATATTCGCTGTTGTCAGCATTAACGCCAAGAAATTTGTAAATACCTTTTACGCAAGTTGCGGCAAGAATACTGCTTGTACCAAGTCCGCTTCCTCTCGGAACATTTAAAACTTCTGTTTCAAGTGAAAAACCGCCACCAAGCTTGTTTAAGATTTCTTCCAATGGGATTTTATCTGTTTTTGGAATTACACCGCAGGCAATAAGTGCAGCCTTGTGAAGTGCAAATGGGTCATAAGGATTTGAACAGTTCTGCAGTTCTTCTGTTGAAGTGAATTCAAATCTTGCGTTGTTTGCATCCACACTTGCAAGTTCTATGCAAGGTTTGTCAAGCTTTTTGAGTCTTGCAAAAATAGGCTTGTTGCCTTTAAGCGAAATTGCGGCATTGATAACAGTTCCGCCATTTTCGTTGCAGTAAGGAGGTGTATCAGACCAACCACCGCCGAAGTTTACTCTCACAGGAAGATTTGCAATGATTTCATTGTGTGCAATCTTTAGTGCAGGATTATATTTGATTCCTGATACAGAGCCTGACATAATGCTTTTCTGAATTGTTTCAAAGCACATGTTGTAATATTTTTCGTGTTCTTTAGTTAAAAGTGAGAGATAGTAGTATATTCTTGATTTTATATGAAAATCAGCTTTCTTTGCATAAGAAAGTAAATATTTAATCTGTTTTTTGCTTAATGATTTATTGTGGAAGTTTGAAAGAACAACATGGTGAGGTGCTTTTGCTTTTAAATCAGAAATAAAGTTCTGTGAAGCAATGTCTTCCTGAAGTTGTTTTTCATATTCCATTATGAACTTTGTGTCTGCCATAATATAGCTTTCGGCAAGGCTTGTAAGCTCGCCTTCTTTGTTGTTATAGGAATCTTCAATAGTATCGCAGACAGGGAACAACTTTGCATTCCAGAAATCGTCAACTTTAGGATTTGTGTCTGTCTTATATTTTCTTACAACAAATTTTCCGTTGTTTAGTTTAAGACCGTGAAGAACGGTGTAGTCTTCAACAACGGCATCTTTAAGCATCATATTTGATATAACACAGTTTTTACCTATTTTTGTGTTTCCTAAAATATAACTGTCTTCAATGTATGAAGTTTCATCAATTTCTGCGTCGTCAGAAATAAAACTGTTACTTGCTGCACATTTTATTTTCGGATTCTTTGTAGATGCAATCTGATTGTTCCAATCTAAAAATTCATAGGAAGAAATTTCTTCGGTCATAAGCTTTAAGAGTTCTCTTGTTGTGCCGAAATGAATAAATTGGGCAGGTGAAAGGCTTATCATATAAAGGGAATACTTGTTTAAAGTTTCCCAGATTAAAGTTCTGCATTCTTTTAATTCTTCGGTAAAATCACCTTCAGGTGTTTCTTTATAGTATTGCTCTAAAGTTGAGTTCTTTGCAAGAGGGTAAAGAAAATCTGCATAAAAGCTGATTCTTGATTTTTCATTTACAAACTTATCAAATTTTTCTTTTGTATCAATAAGAGAATATAAATCCTCTGTCATCTTACTGCTCATTAAAATTGCGCCGGTGTCAAGGTCAACATTTTCCTGTTCGTTAACAGCACCGTGCTTTTTAAGCTCTTCAACAGAACATTTATGAAGGAAGTCGCTGACAAAACCATCCTTGTCTGTTGCAAAGACACCGTGGTTTTTACCTGTCTGAACATTTTCCTTTATAGAAATAGCTGCAGCACCGTCTGAATGATAATCTATCTGCAGAGAGTTGAAAAGCAGTAAAACATCGCCGGAGAGAACAAGCATACCATCTTTGATTCTTGATGGAATATCACTTGTTGCAATAATAAATTCATCAAAGAGTGTTGAGCGTCTGCCGTCAGGCAAAAGTCTCGGAACAGGGGAGAATAATTTACCGCATGCAGAATACTGGGGAACTCTTTTGGAATCCCCGCCTGAATGGATAACTAAAATTCTTTTGTTTTTAAAACTTTTTCCGTCTGAAACTTCCTTGATATAATTAAGTACATTAAAAGTAGCACCACCTGAGCCGACGCGTTTGCCGTCAGGGTCAGGAAGTACGGCGTAATGTGTAGATGTGGGAAGAAAACCATTTTTAAGACGGTCCTTAATTCTGTCTTCATAAGTTTTTGCCTGCGCTTCGTTGGATGCGGTTAAGATTATGTAATCCCATCTTATGAAATTCTTTTTGTTTAAGCTTTGTTTGTAGCTGTGCCATGAATCAATGTAACTCTGGCTTAAAAACAATGCTTTCAGTTTCTGTGAATTCATTATATACACTCCTATTGTAATATACTTGTCTGTAATTATATAATAAAAAAAATATAATGTCAATGAAGAAAAAGTTTGACTTTGCTATAAGTAAGATATATAATAAATTCCAGTGAGTTCGAGACCTTCCTCACTTAGCAGTTGAGTAACTCAACTGCTTAAATCAAAACTAAAGGAGAAATAAAAATGAAAACAAAAAATGTAGTAAGCGCAGGGATAATTGCGGCACTTTATGTGGTGCTCACATTGATTTCTGCAATGTTTGGACTTTCAAGCGGGGTAATTCAGATAAGGATTTCGGAGGCACTTACTGTTCTGCCTTATTTCACATCTGCAGCAATTCCGGGACTGTTTTTAGGATGTCTTATTGCAAATATTCTTGCAGGTTCTATTGCTGTTGATATAATATTCGGCAGTATTGCAACTCTTATAGGTGCAATAGGTTCCTATCTTTTAAGAAAGTATAAGTGCCTTGTTGCTCTTCCGCCTGTTATTTCAAATATGGTAATTGTACCATTTGTGCTTAAATATGCATATCATCTTGATGATGCATTCTGGTTTATGGTACTGACAGTTGGAATAGGACAGATTATTTGTTGCTGTGGTCTTGGCAATTTACTTTTATATTCAGTTGATAAAATAAACAAGAGGTGAAAAATGGACTCTAAAGTTAAAAGAATGACTACCGAGCCGGTAGAAAGACTTATAACAAAGCTTGCAACTCCAACAATAATAAGTATGCTTGTTACAACCTTTTATAATATGGCAGATACATATTTTGTCAGCACAATGAATAATACAAGCATAACAGGTGCAGTTGGTGTTGTATTTTCTTTAATGACAATTATTCAGGCTTTTGGGTTCTTTTTTGGACATGGAAGCGGAAATTTTATTTCAAGAAGTATGGGTGCAGGGGACAAAAGGTCTTCTGAAATAGTTGCATCACTTGGTTTTTTCGGTGCTTTTATTGTTGGTCTTATAATAATGATTACAGGGCTTATCTTTAAAGAACCACTGGCATATATGCTTGGTGCAACAGATACAATCTATCCCTATGCAAAAGAATATATGACATATATTCTTCTTGGTGCACCGTTTATGAGTGCTTCAATTGTAATTAACAATCAGCTCCGTTTTCAGGGTAATGCAGGTTTTGCAATGGTGGGAATAACATCAGGTGCAGTTATAAACTGTGTTTTAGACCCGCTTTTAATAACAGCCTTTAATATGGGAATAAGAGGTGCGGCAATAGCCACAATTACAGGTCAGTTTGTAAGCTTTGTATTGTTGCTTGTTGGCGCATACAGAAGTGATAATATAAAAATTTCAATTAAAAATTTTATTCCTGAAAAAGAATATATTGGGGCTATATTAAATGGCGGATTTCCGTCTTTGTGCAGACAGGGCATTGCATCTCTTGGAACAATATATCTTCATCATACGGCAGGAATTTACGGTGACTTTGCAATTACAGGTATGACTGTTTGCTCAAGAGTTATAATGTTCTTTAATTCTGCAATGATAGGTTTCGGACAAGGCTTTCAGCCTGTGTGCGGATATAACTACGGTGCAAAACTTTACGAGCGAGTTTCAAAGGCGTTCTGGTTCTGTGTTAAAAGTTCATTTATATTTTTGATTGTGGCTTCTGCAATTGGATTTATTTTTTCAGAGCAAATAATCTGTATGTTTTCGAAGGATGCAGATGTTATCAGCTTCGGAAGTGCAACTTTTAAAGCAATGTGTGTGGCATTTCCGCTTAACTCGTGGATTGTTATGAGTAATATGACTTTACAAACAACAGGTAAAGCTGTAAGAGCTTCTATACTTGCAGGTGCAAGACAGGGAATAGTGCTTGTGCCTGTAATAGTAATAATGAATGCTATTTTCGGTCTTGAAGGTCTTATATTTACACAAATGACAGCCGATATAATAACATTTCTGATTGCTATTCCTTTTCAGATTTCATTCCTGAAAGAGATAAGCATTTGAAAATAATGTATATTGTGTTATGTTGAATTATATTCTTGACAAACCACAATATATGCTATATAATAAAAATACACCATTTACACTACTGACGGATTAGCGGGCAACCGCAAGGGAATGTAAATGATAAAGCCGACCGTCTGGGCAATTCACTTTAAAAGCTGAATTGCCTTTTTTAGCAATCAGCCGATACTTTATAAGGAGGAGAAAAGTATGAAACACGAAAACTGGAATGGATTTAAAGAAGGTATATGGCAAGAAGAAATAAATGTTCGTGATTTTATTCAGCAGAATTATAAAGAATATATGGGTGATGATTCTTTCCTTGCAGAAGCAACACCAAGAACAGAGGCTCTTATGAAAAAGCTTCAGTCTTTGTTTGCTCTTGAAAGACAGTATGGCGGTGTTCTTGATATAGATACAGCAACTGTATCTTCGCTTACAAGCTTTTCACCTGGATATCTTGATAAAGATAACGAAATTATTGTTGGCTTGCAGACTAATCGTCCACTTAAAAGGGGTGTAAATCCTTTTGGCGGTATTCGTATGGCAAGACAGGCTTGTGCAGCTTATGGTTACAAATTAAGTGATAAAATAGAAGAGGAATTTAAGTTCCGTACAACACATAATGACGGTGTTTTCCGTGCATACACAGACGAAATGCGTGATGCCCGTAAGTGCCATGTTATTACAGGACTTCCGGATGCTTATGGCAGAGGAAGAATTATCGGTGACTATCGCCGTGTTGCACTTTATGGTGTGGACAGACTTATTGTAGATAAAATTAAAGACAAAAAAGGTTTAGCTACAAGAGATTTTGATGCAGAGAACATAAGTCTTGACGAAGAAATTTACAAGCAGATTGAATTTCTTGGATTCCTTAAAGAAATGGCTAAGATGTATGGCTTTGATATTTCAGGGCCTGCTTCAAATGCACGCGAGGCAATTCAGTGGACATATTTTGCATATCTTGGTGCTATCAAGGAACAAAACGGTGCAGCTATGTCACTTGGCAGAGTAAGTACATTCTTTGACATATACATTGAACGAGATATTGAAAAAGGCATTTTGACAGAAGAGGGAGCACAGGAGCTTATGGATGATTTCGTTATGAAACTCCGTATGGCTCGTCATTTAAGAACTCCTGAATATAACGAACTTTTCGGCGGAGACCCTATGTGGATAACAGAAGCTGTAGGCGGAATGGGTGAAGATGGAAGAACTCTTGTTACAAAGAGCAGTTTCCGTATGCTCAACACATTGTACACACTTGGTTCTTCACCTGAACCAAACCTTACAATTTTATGGTCAACAAAGCTTCCTGACAACTTCAAAAAATATTGTGCAAAGGTTTCTAAAGATACAGACTCAATTCAGTATGAAAATGATGATGTAATGAGACCTATCTATGGAGATGATTATGCAATTGCATGCTGTGTATCTGCGATGAAAATCGGTAAGCAGATGCAGTTCTTTGGTGCAAGATGCAATCTTGCAAAGCTTTTGCTTATTGCAATTAACGGTGGTTATGATACAACCACAAAAATGCATATCGGACCGCAGATGCCTGTTCTTAATGCAGAAAAATTAAATTTCGATGAAGTAATGGAAAGATTTGATATTTATATCTCTTGGCTCAGCCATTTGTATGTAAATACAATGAATATTATCCATTATATGCACGATAAATATGCCTATGAAAAAATTCAGATGGCTCTCCACGATACAGAAGTTGAAAGACTTATGGCTTTTGGTATAGCAGGACTTTCTGTTGTGGCAGACTCATTAAGTGCTATCAAATATGCTGATGTAAAACCAATTGTGAATGAAGAAGGTTTTATAACAGAATTTAATATTGAAGGTAACTTCCCTAAATTCGGTAACGATGATGACAGAGTTGATTTGATTGCAAAGGATATGACTCATAAAGTTATCACAGAGCTTCGTAAAACAAAAACATACAGAAAAGCTGTTCATACACTTTCTGTTCTTACAATTACATCAAATGTTATGTATGGTAAAAATACAGGTGCAACACCTGATGGCAGAGAAGCGGGACAAGCTTTTGCACCGGGTGCAAATCCAATGCACAACCGTGAAGAAAACGGTGCTTTGGCATCACTTAATTCTGTTGCAAAATTAAGTTATGATGATTGCAGAGATGGTATTTCAAATACATTCTCAATCACACCTGAAGCCCTTGGCAGAACAGAAGATGAAAGAATTTCAAACCTTGTTACAATTCTCGACGGATATTTTGCTAAAAAAGCACATCATATAAATGTTAACGTTCTTAACAGAGAAACTTTAATGAAGGCTTATGAAAACCCTGAAGCATATCCAAATCTTACAATAAGAGTATCAGGCTATGCAGTAAACTTTAACAAGTTGTCAAGAGAACAACAGAAAGAAGTTATAAGCCGTACTTTCCACGAGGTAATATGATAAAAGGAAAAATACATTCAATACAGACAATGGGAACTCTTGACGGTCCCGGAGTACGCTTTGTAGCATTTTTGCAGGGATGTAATTTAAGATGTAAGTGTTGTCATAATCCCGACACCTGGGAAATTAATGTAGGTGAAGAATATACAGCCGATGAACTTGTTTCAAAAGTGTTAAGATATACACAGTATTTCGGCACAGATGGGGGAGTTACCCTTTCAGGTGGAGAACCTCTTCTTCAGGCAAAGTTTGGTTATGAGTATTTTAGCTTATGCAAAAAACATAATATAAACACTTGTCTTGATACATCGGGAAGCTTTTTTAATGATGATGTACGCAGATTATTATCGGTTACCGACAGAGTGCTTTTGGATATCAAATATACTGAAGATGAACTTTATGCCGAAAATGTTGGTTGTTCACTTTCAAAACCGTTGGAATTTTTAAAAGAACTTGATAGTCTGAAAATTCCGACAACTATCCGACAAGTGATAATAACGGGAATAAATGACAATAAAGAAAACATAATTAAGCTTAAAGAAATTGCTTTAAAGAACGAATGTGTTGATAAAATAGAGCTTTTACCCTTTAAGAAAATCTGTCAGGTTAAATATGATGATATGGGAATAGTTTTCCCATTTGCTCATATCCCTGAACCTTCGGCACAGAAAATGGAAGAGCTTAATAAACAAATAGCTGAATATAACTGAAAAACCGCCCATAAAATGTATGGGCGGTGATTTTTTGTTTAAAAGAATTATATGTATTATGTTTATTGCGTTGAATATTGGGATTAAAGTTAATGCACTTGAAATATCGGCAAAGTCTGCAATACTTTATGAACCTGTTACAAAAACAGTTGTGTTTGAAAAAAACTCGCGTCAAAAATTACCTATGGCAAGTACAACCAAAATAATTACTGCAATAACTGCCATAGAAAATATGAATGTAAATGATATAGTAACAACAAGCAAGAAAGCGGCAGATGTGGAAGGCTCTTCAATATGGCTTGAAGAAGGGGAAAAGCAGACCCTTGAAAATATGCTTTACGGACTTATGCTTTCATCAGGGAATGATGCGGCAATTGCAATTGCAGAACATAAAGGTTATGAAGAATTTATAAAGCTTATGAATGATACGGTAAAAAAAGCAGGTGCAACAAGTACTATACTTAAAAATCCAAACGGTCTTGATGAAGATGGACATTACACAACTGCTTACGATATGGCTCTTATATCTGCTTATGCTATGAAAAATGACAAGTTCAGGGAAATAGTATCAACAAAGGAAAAGGTCATTCCCTGGGAAGGTCATCAGTGGGGCAGAACTCTGAAAAACCACAACAAATTATTAAGACTTTATGAAGGTGCAAATGGTATAAAAACCGGCTTTACAAAAAAGGACGGAAGATGTCTTGTTTCATCTGCAAAAAGAAATGGAGTTGAACTTATTTGTGTAACTCTTAATGCTCCCAATGACTGGAACGACCATATAAAAATGCTTGATATGGGATTTTCTCTTTACAAAGGTGAAAAAATCACACTTGAAAACAAATGTGCAGAGGTGAACAGAGGCGAGGAAGCAAAGGTAACACTCATACCTGAAAGAGATGTGGTTTTGCCCACAAAAGAAGGCGATAATATCAGTGTTAAGTATAATGTTTCATCAAATATAAACGCTCCCGTTTATGCAGGAGAAATAAAAGGATGTGCAGAAATTTATATAAATAACACTTTAATTGATACAGTAAACTATGTTGCAAATAAATCAGTAAACGAAATAAAAATCAAAACATTCAAAGAAATTTTATCAGGTTTGCTTTATGCTCTTTTTATTTGACAGAAAATATCAAATATGATATTGTATAGAAAAAACGGAGGATAATCTATGATGTTTACAGGCTTGTGGATTTGCATAATAGTTGCAATTGTAGTTCCGGTTGCAATTTATATTGCCAATAACAGATAATGCGGAGGATACCAATGAAAATATTACAAAGAACATTATTGACTTTGGGTTATTGCATACCTTTTGTGTTTCTTGCAATGAACGAAGATGCAATAACAGGAACTCCGTATTTTTATTTTGTGATGATTTTATGCTTTTGGGTTTTATGTTATCTGTGTAAAAAAACAGATAATAAAGCTTGTGTTATATACGGAAACATAATTAGTTTTATTTCTTCCTGCATTTTTGCATGGGTGTTTAAAACTCCAAAGTGGGAGTATTATTTTAAACCATTTCTCCCTAACCAGTTAATAATATTTGAAAGTTCAATAATTTTTATCATACAGATAGTATTCACATTTAAGAAAAACAAATCAAATTCAGATTAAAAGCGGCAAAATTTTGCCGTTTTTTTCTTTGAAAGTACTTTACAAATCGGCAAAAAAAGTGTAAAATAAATTAAATATGATTTAATGGAGGAACTTGAAATGTATAAGAAGGTTTCTACGGATTTGAATTTCAAAGAAAGAGAACTTGAAACTATCAAATTCTGGAATGAAAATAAAGTGTTTGAAAGAAGCACAAGACAAGATGGTCCTGTGTTTACTTTCTTTGACGGTCCACCGACTGCAAACGGTAAACCGCACATTGGACATATCCTTACAAGAGTTATGAAGGATATCGTTCCAAGATATAAAACTATGAAAGGTTACAAGGTTTTAAGAAAAGCCGGATGGGATACTCACGGTCTTCCTGTTGAGCTTGAAGTTGAAAAACTTTTAGGTATTGACGGTAAACCACAGATTGAAAAATACGGTGTTGAACCTTTCGTTGAAGAATGTAAAAAGAGCGTTTGGAAATACGAAGGCTTATGGAAGGAAATGAGTGACCGTGTTGGCTTCTGGGCTGATATGGAAAATCCTTATGTAACATACCATAACGATTACATCGAATCAGTTTGGTGGGCACTTAAGCAGATCTGGGACAAAGGTCTTTTATACAAAGGTCACAAAATTGTTCCATACTGCCCAAGATGCGGAACTGCACTTTCAAGCCACGAAGTTGCTCAGGGCTATAAAGATGTTGAAGAAACATCAGTATTTGTTAACTTTAAAGTTGCAGATAAAGAAAACGAATACTTCCTTGCTTGGACAACTACACCTTGGACACTTCCATCAAACGTTGCCCTTGTTGTAAATCCTGATGTTACTTATGTTAAGGTTAAAGCAGATGATAAGTTCTACATTCTTGCAAAAGAACTTGTTTCAAATGTTTTTGGTGAAGAAGCTGAAATCGTTGAAGAATTCATCGGTACAGACCTTAAAGGAATTAAATACGAACCACTCTTTAACTTTGCACAGCCAAAGCAGGAGTGCTACTATATTGTTGCTGACAGCTATGTTACAACAACAGACGGTACAGGTATCGTACATTGTGCACCTTCATTTGGTGAAGATGACGCAAGAGTTGGTAGAGATAATGACCTTCCATTTGTTAAGCTTGTTAACACAGAAGGTAAATGCGTTGAAGGAACAGGCAAGCTTGAAGGCTTGTTTGTTAAAGATGCAGACCCTGTTGTAATAGCTGACCTTGAAGAAAGAGGACTCTTATTCAGAGCACAGAAGTTTACTCACTCATATCCATTCTGCTGGAGATGTGATACTCCGCTTATCTACTATGCGAGAGAATCATGGTTCATCAGTATGACAAAGGTGAGAGAACAGTTACTTAAAAACAATGCAACAGTTAACTGGATGCCTGATAACATTAAAGACGGCAGATTCGGTAACTTCCTTGAAAATGTAATCGACTGGGGTCTTTCAAGAGAAAGATACTGGGGTACACCACTTCCTATCTGGGAATGTGAATGTGGTAAGAGACACACAATCGGAAGCATTGAAGAATTAAAGAGTATGAGCGACAACTGTCCTGATAACATCGAACTCCACAGACCATACATTGACAATGTATTTATCAAATGTCCTGACTGCGGTGGGGAAATGAAGAGAGTTCCTGAAGTTATTGACTGTTGGTTTGACTCAGGTTCAATGCCTTTCGCACAGTGGCACTATCCATTTGAAAATAAAGACATTTTTGATGAAAACTTCCCTGCAGACTTTATCAGTGAAGCTATTGACCAGACAAGAGGTTGGTTCTACACATTAATGGCGATTTCAACACTTATCTTTGATAAATCTCCATATAAAAATGTTATCGTTCTTGGTCACGTTCAGGATAAAGACGGTCAGAAGATGAGTAAGCATAAAGGAAACGTTGTTGATCCTTGGGATGTTCTTAACAATCAGGGTGCAGATGCCGTTAGATGGTATTTCTACTCAACAAGTGCTCCTTGGATTCCAAACAGATTCCACGCAGATGCAGTTAATGAATGTCAGCGTAAGTTTATGGGTACACTCTGGAACACTTATGCATTCTACATTCTTTATGCAGATATTGATAAATTTGACCCAACACAGTATAAGCTTGAATACGATAAGCTTCCTGTTATGGATAAATGGATTTTATCAAAACTCAATTCTCTTATTAAGAGTGTTGACAGTGACCTTGAAAACTACAAAATTACAGAAGCTTCAAGAAACATTCAGAACTTCACAGATGAGCTTTCAAACTGGTATGTAAGAAGATGCCGTGAAAGATTCTGGCAGAAAGATATGCCACAGGATAAGATTAATGCTTATATGACTCTTTACACAGTTCTTTTTGAACTTTCAAAGCTTTCTGCACCATTTGTTCCATTTATGACTGAAGAAATCTATCAGAACTTAGTAAGAACAAATGATAAGAATGCACCTGAAAGCATCCACTTCTGCGATTATCCTGTAGCTTGCGAAGAATATATCGACAAAAAGCTTGAAGAAAATATGAATACAGTATTAAATGTTGTTGTAGCCGGCAGAGCTGCAAGAAATGCTGCAAATGTTAAAAACAGACAGCCACTTTCAACTGTATATTATAAAGCTTCAACAAAGCTTGAAGAAGGATACGAAAGCATAGTTCTTGAAGAACTCAATGTAAAAACTCTCGAATTTGCAGAAGATATTTCTTCTTTCATTGGCTACAAATTCAAACCACAGCTCAGAACACTTGGTCCTAAGTATGGTAAGATTTTAGGTAAAATCAGCGGATACCTTGCTTCTTGCGATACATCAGCTGCAATGAAAGAAATCAAAGAAACCGGAACATTCAAGTTTGATATTGACGGAGCTGAAGTTGTTCTTGAAGAAACAGACCTTCTCATTGAAACAGTTCAGAAAGAAGGAATGGTTGCTCAGGATGAAAAAGATGCAACTGTTGTTCTTGATACAAATCTTACAGATGCACTTATCGAAGAAGGTTTTGTAAGAGAAATCATCAGCAAGATTCAGACAATGCGTAAGGAAGCGGATTTTGAAGTTCAGAATCACATTAAGATTTACTTTGATGATGCTTCAGAAATTGCTGATATTGTTAAAAACAATGCTGAAGAAATCAAAGCAGAAACACTTGCAGATGCTTTAGATGCAGGCATGGGCGGTTATACAAAAGAATGGAGCATCAATGGTAAAAATCTTACACTTGGTGTTGAAAGACTTTAATAATTTTCCTTATAAAGGATAAAATACTAAAAAACAGTAAAGGAGATTATAACAATGAAAGTAACAAAAGATACTATTATTATGGATGTATTAAAAATGGACGAAGGAACAGCTGCATTTTTCCTTGCAATCGGTATGCACTGTCTTGGTTGCCCATCAGCAAGTGGCGAATCAATCGGTGAAGCTGCTATGGTTCACGGTGTAGATGCAGACGCTCTTGTTGAAAGAATTAACACATATCTTGAATCAGTAGGTAAATAATGCTGAAAATTGGCAGTTTAAAGTTAGACGGTAATGTAATCCTCGGCCCTATGGCGGGGGTTACGGATCTGCCGTTTCGTATTGTTTGCAAAAAATATGGGTGTGCAATGGTTTGCAGTGAGATGATTTCTTCAAGAGCCTTGCACTATGAGGACAAGAAAACCTACAAGTTGCTTGAAACCGACGAAAGAGAAACACCTTTATCGGTGCAGATTTTCGGTTCAGAGCCTGACCTTATGGCACAAGCGGCAGAAAAAATCGAAAAGATGCAGATTGCATCTGTGATTGATATCAATATGGGTTGTCCTGCTCCTAAAATCGTAAACAATAATGACGGTTCTGCATTAATGAAAGACATAGAGCTTTCTTCAAAAATTATTAAGGCAGTCAGGGGTGCAACATCTCTTCCTTTAACAGTTAAATTCAGAAAAGGTTGGGAAGTAGGAAGTGAAAACTATCTTGATTTTGGTCTTATGTGTCAGCAGTGTGGTGCAGATGCGGTAACTCTTCACGGCAGAACAAGAACGCAGTATTATTCAGGCAAGGCAGATTGGGATGCAATTAAAAATCTCAAGCAAAAGCTTTTAATACCCGTAATCGGTAACGGTGATGTTTTTAAATATGAAGACATACAGAAAATGATTGACTATACAGGTTGCGATGGTGTTATGATTGCCCGTGGTTCTCTCGGAAATCCTTTTATCTTTTCAAATAAGCAAGTTTCAAAGCAAGAGGTTATAGAAACTGCTCTTGAGCATTTGGAACTTATGGTTAAGGTTAAAGGCGAGCATATCGGAATGCTGGAAGCGAGAAAGCATATGGCGTGGTATGTTAAAGGAATGCACGGAGCGGCACGAATTAAAGATATGATAAATTCCATATCGAAATTTGATGATATGAAGAATCTTATGACAAGTCTTTTGGAGGAAAAATATGAGTATTAAATACAAAAGAGTAATATTGAAAATCAGCGGTGAAGCTTTAGCCGGAGAAAACGGTTTTGGTTTCGATTTTAATACAGTTGATTCAATTTGCGAACAGGTTAAAGAATGCGTTAAACTTGGCGCAGAAGTTGCAATCGTTGTAGGCGGAGGTAATTTCTGGAGAGGAAGAAGTGGCAAGGGTATGGACAGAACAAGAGCAGACCATATGGGTATGCTTGCAACTGTTATCAACTCTCTTGCACTTGCAGATTCTTTAGAAAGCAAAGGCGTTCCTACAAGAGTGCAGACTGCTATTGAAATGAGACAGATTGCAGAGCCATACATAAGAGGCAAGGCAGTAAGACACCTTGAAAAGAGCAGAGTTGTAATTTTTGCCTGCGGTTCAGGTAACCCATTCTTCTCAACAGATACAGCTGCAGCATTAAGAGCGGCAGAAATCGGAGCAGATGTTATTCTTCTTGCCAAGAAGGTTGACGCAGTTTATGACAGTGATCCTAATGTAAATCCAAATGCAGTTAAATATGACGAGCTTGAATTTATCAGAGTTTTAAACGAAAGACTTGGCGTTATGGACTCAACTGCAGCATCACTTTGTATGGATAACGATATTCCAATTCTTGTATTTGGACTTGACAAGCCTGAAAATATCGTAAGAGCACTTAAAGGCGAAAATCTTGGAACAGTAATTCATAACTGATAAGAAAGGGAGATATAATATGAAAGAACAGTATAAAGCTATTCAGGAAAAAATGGATAAGAGCATTAATGCAATGCTTAATGAATTTGCAGCTATAAGAGCAGGTAGAGCAAATCCTGCACTTTTAGACAAAATCACAGTAGATTACTATGGCGCAGCTACACCTGTACCACAGGTTGGAACAGTTTCAGTTCCTGAAGCAAGAACAATAGTAATTCAGCCATGGGATGCTTCAATTATCAAAGAAATTGAAAAAGCAATTCTTGCTTCTGATTTAGGTTTAACACCAAACAACGATGGTAAAGTTATCAGACTTAACTTCCCACCGCTTACAGAAGAAAGAAGAAAAGAAATTGTTAAACAGATTAAGAAAATTTCTGAAGATACAAAAGTTTCAATCAGAAACATCAGAAGAGATTCAATTGAAAACTTCAAGAAAGCTCTTAAAAATAAAGAAATCACAGAAGATGATATGAAAGCTGCTGAAAAAGATATTCAGGATATTACAGATAAATCTGTAGCTGAAATCGATAAGCTTACAAAGAAGAAAGAGGATGAAATCCTTGAAGTATGAGCTTGATATGAATAATATCCCTGAGCATATCGGCATAATTATGGATGGAAACGGCAGATTTGCCAAAAGACAGGGCTTAAGCAGAAGCGAAGGCCATAAAGCGGGAGCAGAAAAGCTTGTTGAAATCTCAAATTACTGCACAACTCTCGGGGTAAAATACCTTACTGTTTATGCTTTTTCAACAGAAAACTGGAAAAGACCTAAAGAAGAAGTTAAAGGTATAATGAAGCTTCTTCATTCCTATTTAACAGACTGGAAAAAGTATTTTGGCGGTAAACATTCAAGAATGAATGTAATTGGTGATATTAACGACCTTGAAGCAGGGCTTCAGAGTCTTATAAAGTATGTTGCAAAAGAAACAAAAGATGAGGTTAAGCACACAATTAACTTTGCCATTTGTTATGGCGGCAGAGCCGAAATTATCAATGCAACAAAATCAATAGCCGAAAAAGTGAAAAAAGGTGAGCTTGAACTTTCTGATATAAATGAAGAAATGTTCAGTGAATACCTTTATACAAAAGGCTTTCCTGACCCTGATTTAATAATAAGACCGGGCGGGGAGTTGCGCTTAAGTAATTTCTTAACCTGGCAATCTGCATACAGCGAGCTTTGGTTCTGTGATGCACTTTGGCCTGAATTTACTACAGATGACCTTGACAAGGCTATTTATGATTATCAAAACAGACACAGACGCTTCGGCGGTCTGTAATTAAGGCGGTATAATAAGTGAAAACAAGAATAATAACCGGTTGTTTAATCGGGATTTTGGTAATATTTTTAATATTTTCAAATATTACAGTATTTAATATTGCATACATAGCGGCATCGGCAGTTATTATGTTTGAGCTTCTTCACGCGGGGGAATCAGATATTTCTGCATACATTGTAAATATTTTATTTACTCTTCTTTATGTGGTAACTCACGCATATTTTTCAGAATATCAGCCATATATTTTGCCGGTTTATTTGCTTGCAATTTTTACTGTGCATATTTTCAGATTTTCAAAATTTACGGTTAATAAGTTATTTTACACAGTTTTCACATTTGTTTATGTAAATGTACTGATATCATATCTTGCGGATATAAAATATTTCGCAAATTATGGCTCATTTATGCTTTTAATGTTTGTAGCTACAGTAGTATTCAGTGACACATTTGCTTATTTTATCGGTGTTACATGGGGAAAACATAAGCTTTGTCCTCATATAAGTCCTAAAAAAACAATTGAAGGTTCAGTTGGTGCATTTTTAGGTGCGATAATTGTTTCTGTTTTAGTTGCGGTTATCTATAATAGCATAAACATTCCTGTAAGCTATATATGGGCAATAATTTATGGTGTTGTATGTGGCGGTATTTCACAGATTGGTGATTTACTTGCTTCATCAATCAAAAGATATTTTGATATTAAAGACTATGGAGATGTATTACCCGGTCACGGAGGAATTATGGATAGACTTGATTCTATTCTTCTGGTTGCACCTGTGTTTTATTTCTTCTTATCTAACTTTTTATATATCGGATAAGTGGTATTATGAAAAAATTATGTATACTTGGAGCTACGGGCTCAGTCGGCACTCAATCACTTGATGTTGTTGACAGACAAAACGATAAATTTGCTGTTTGCGGTTTAACTGCAAACAGCAATATTAACTTACTGGAACAACAAATAAGAAAGTATAAGCCTTTGAAAGCAGCAGTTGCAGACGAGGCTTTATTTAAAACTCTTAAAAATAATGTATCAGATTGCTCAACTAAAATTCTCTGCGGAGAAGAAGGTGTAGTAGAGGTTGCCTCAATGAATGAATCTGATATTGTTGTTTCATCTATTGTGGGTGTGGCAGGGTTAAAGCCAACCCTTGCAGCCATTAACGCTAAAAAAGATATTGCTCTTGCCAATAAGGAAACAATGGTAACTGCAGGTCAGCTTGTGTGTGAAAAAGCACAGGAAAACAATGTTAAAATACTTCCTGTTGACAGTGAACACAGTGCAATTTTCCAGTGCCTTATGTCAGGTGAAAATAAAAATGTAAACAGAATTATTTTAACCTGTTCAGGCGGTCCTTTTTTTGGTAAAGATATTGACTTCCTTAAAAATGTAAAGCCTGAAGATGCACTTAAACACCCAAACTGGAGTATGGGACAGAAAATAACCATAGATTCTGCTACACTTATGAACAAAGGGCTTGAATTTATTGAGGCGAAATGGCTTTTTGATGTACCAACTGATAAAATTGACATTCTTGTTCACAGACAAAGTGTTATTCACTCAATGGTTGAATTTTCAGATGGTGCGGTTATTGCACAACTTGGTGAGCCTGATATGAGAGTTCCTATCAGTGTTGCAATCAATTACCCTGAAAGAGAAATAATTAAGGATTATAAACCTTTTGATTTTATAAAGAATAACAATTTAACCTTTGCACTTCCTGATGAAGATACATTCAAGTGCTTAAAGCTTGCAAAACATTCCATTTCTGTAGGCGGAACACTTCCTGCATATCTTAACGGTGCAAACGAAATGGCAGTTGAATTGTTTCTAAAGAAAAAAATCTCTTTTACAGATATCGGAGATATAATAGAAGAAAGTATGAATAAGTGTAATGTTATTAAAGATTACACACTTGATGATGTGTTTGAAGCTGATAAATCAGCCAGAGAAAATGTATTAAGCATTTATGGAGGTCAGAATTGATAATAACAATACTTGCATCTGTTTTAGTTTTTGGATTGCTTATAGGTGTTCACGAATTTGGTCATCTTATTGCCGCAAAACTTTGCAAAATCAGGGTTTATGAATTTGCAATAGGTATGGGACCTAAAATTTTCTCTTTTGAAAAAGGCGGAACAAAATACGCCCTTCGTATTTTGCCTATCGGCGGTTATTGTAATATGAACGAAGATGTTGAATCGGCAAATGAAGATGCCTTTGGAAATAAAGGACCGTGGCAAAGAATGTTTGTTCTTGCTTCAGGTGCCATTATGAATCTTATTCTTGGTTTTCTGGTTCTTTGCATATTACTTGGTATGCCAAAAGAGATAGTAACAAATCGTGTTGGGGAAGTTCTTGAAGAAGCACCTGCATATACACAAGGTCTTAAAGCTGATGATGAAATTATCAAAATAAACAAAGTAAGAACCAACCTTGTTGATGACATTTACTTTGAAATGAGTTATGCCGACGGAAGTGATATAGCTTTAACAGTTTTAAGAAACGGTGAAAAAGTAAATTTAACAATCACACCTCATAAAAATGAAAACGGCAAATATATTTTAGGCTACAGACCCAAAATTGAACAGAACAGTTTTTTAAAAGTTATAAGAAATTCTTTCTTTTACAGTATTTATATTTCAAAAGCAGTTCTTGTTTCTTTAAAAGATATGGTAACAGGCAGAGTTGCATTGAATCAGATGTCAGGTCCTGTTGGTATAGTTAAAGAAATAGGAAATGCGGCAAAAATGGGATTTGAAAGTCTTCTTAATTTAATAGCGTTGATTACAATCAATTTAGGACTTTTCAATCTGCTTCCGTTTCCTGCCCTTGATGGTGGAAGAATTGTTTTTGTTCTTTATGAACTTATTACAAGAAAAAAAGTTCCCATCAGTGCAGAAGCGGTGGTACATTTTATAGGTCTTGCACTGCTTTTGATTGTTATGCTGATTGTAACTTTCAGCGATTTAGGTTTTTTAGGATAAGAAAGGTGATGAAAAATGGCATCTGAAAAGAGTATTTTAATAGGAAATGTTAAAATAGGCGGTGGTGCACCTGTTGCAATCCAGTCTATGACAAATACTAAAACAAATAATGTTGAAGCAACAGTTAATCAGATAAAACAGCTGGAAAAAGCAGGCTGCGAAATCGTAAGAGTTACTGTGCCTGATATGGACTCTGCTTATGCCATTGATAAAATCAAAGAAAAAATCAATATTCCTTTGGTAGCAGACATTCATTTTGATTATAAAATTGCCCTTGAATGTATAGACAGAGGGATAGATAAAGTAAGAATAAATCCGGGTAATATCGGTGACAGAGCAAATGTAAGAACACTTGCAAAAAAAGCAAACGAAAAGAATATTCCAATAAGAATAGGGGTAAATTCAGGCTCTATTGATAAAGATATTCTAGCAAAATATAATGAAGTAACACCTGATGCAATGGTTGAAAGTGCAATTAGAGAAATTAAAGTTCTTGAAGAATGTGATTTTGAAAATATAGCTCTTTCACTTAAAGCATCTGATGTTACAAAAACAGTTTCAGCTTACAGGAAAATAAGTGAAATGGTAAAATATCCTCTTCACATTGGCGTTACAGAGGCAGGTACAGAATACGGCGGACTTGTAAAGTCTTCTGTAGGACTTGGAAGCTTACTTCTTGACAATATTGGCGACACAATAAGGGTTTCTTTAACTGCGGACCCTGTGAGAGAAATATATGCGGCTAAAGAAATTCTGAAAGCAACAGGAAAGTATAAAAAAGGCGTGCAGATTGTTTCTTGTCCAACTTGCGGAAGATGTAACTACAACCTTGTTGAAATTGTAAATAAGCTTGAACCAATGGTTAAAGATGTTGAAAAAACTATTAAAATAGCAGTTATGGGCTGTGTTGTTAACGGACCGGGAGAAGCGAAAGATGCGGATTTTGGTGTTGCAGGCGGTCTTAATGAGTGTATCTTCTTCAGAAAAGGTACATACGAAAAGAAGATTCAGTTTGAAGATGTAATAAATGTAATTTTGGAAGAAATAGAAAAATTTGAGGCATAAAGAATGGATTTTATTAAATTGTTCAGCGATGTTCCCGTATCACCTGTTATGCTTGTAACAAAGGTTGAAGATGTGAAGCTTTCAACAACCACAGGAACATTAAAAATAAAACTTAATATTCCATACGATTTTTCGGATGAAGATAAGACTGCAATTGAAACTGCAGTCTTAAAAGCATATCCGGTAAATAAATTGGAAATTGAATATAAAGTACATAACGAGAAAAAAGAAAGTCCTGTAATTTGTGGTGCAAATCTTAAAGACGAAGTAATAGAAAAAATTAAAAATATAGACCAGTATTACGGGGAAGTAACAATAGAAGGCAAAATTATTGCCACAGATGAAAGAGAAACAAAGAAGGGTAATATCCTTTTTAAATTTGATATAACAGATAAAACATCATCAATAAGCTGTAAAATGATATCATCAAACAGAGCATATTCAAAAGATATCATTTCAAAAGCAGACCTTAAAGATAAAGTTATTCCAAGAATTAAAAAAGGTGCTTATGTAAGAGTTAAGGGAACAGCATCTTTTGATACCTTTGATAACGAAGTTAATATTATGGCAAATTCCATTATGGTGGCAGAAGAGCCTAAAAAAGAGGATACTTATCCTGAAAAGAGAGTAGAGCTTCACCTTCACACCAAAATGAGCGCAATGGACGCTCTTATAGAAGTTGATGATGTTGTTAAAAGAGCATCCCAGTGGGGTCATAAAGCTATTGCAATCACAGACCACGGTGTTGTTCAGGCGTATCCTGATGCTCAGGATGCAGGAAAGAAATACGGAGTAAAGATTATTTACGGTATTGAGTGCTATCTTGTGGATGATGCAATAAACATTGTTTCAAAAGAAGATAATTCAACTTTTGCAGATGATTTTGTTATATTTGATGTTGTTGCAACAGGCAACAGCCCTGTAACAAATCATATACTTCAGCTTTCTGCAACAAAAATTTCTGACGGTCAGCCAGTTGAATACTTTGATAAGTTTGTAAAAGTACCTGAAAGTGCAATCACATCATCTGTTACAGAGCTTACAGGTATAACTGCCGATAGTTTAAGAAATGCAGAAGATGTTGAAACTGTAATTAAAGAGTTTCTTATGTTTGCAGGCGGGGCACCTGTTATAACATTTAACTCCAATTTAAATACAGGCTTTATTAAATACCACGCATCTAAAATGGACAAGCAGTTTGAAAATACTGTACTTGATCTTCAGGAGTTAAGCAAAGCAACCTTTACTGAAATCAAAAAGTTTTCTCTTACAGCGGTTGCAAAACAGGCAGGCATTGTGCTTGAAGGCTTCCACAGAGGAAATGAGTATGTTGGTATTTATCAGAAAATCTTTAATAAGCTTGTTGATATTTTAGCTCTTAATAATGTAACCTCACTTGACCAGATAAATAGTCATTTTAAATGTGATGACCATACAAAGATGGGTTATTATCACGCTATTATTCTTGTTAAAAATCAGACAGGTATGAAAAATCTTTATAAGATTATTTCGGATTCACACCTGAAGTATTTTTATAAAAAACCAAGAGTGCCAAGAAGAATTCTTCAGCAGTACAGAGAAGGCCTTGTGGTTGGCTCTGCTTGTGAAGCAGGTGAACTTTACAGACATATGCTTGCAGGCGCAACTGAAGAAGAATTGAAGAAAATTGCAAGCTTTTACGATTATCTTGAAATTCAGCCAATCGGAAATAACCGTTTTATGATGGAGAACGGAACTGTTGATACAGTTGAACAGCTGCAGCAGTTTAATATAAATATAGTTAATCTTGCAAAGGAACTTAATCTGCCTTATGTGGCTACTTGTGATGCTCATTTTCTTGATGCAGAAGATTCTGTTTTCAGAGCAATCATTATGGCAGGGCAGAAGTTTAAAGATGCAGATAATCAGGCTCCTCTTTATTTCAGAACTACAGATGAAATGATGGATGAGTTTATGTATCTTGATGAAGAAACAAGATATAATGCAGTTATAAAATATCCCAATGAAATAGCAGATTCTCTTGAAGAAGACTTGAATCCTATTCCGAAAGAAACTTATCCACCGAAAATTGATGGGGCAGAAGATGATGTTAAAAACATATCTTATGCAACTGCAAAAGAAATTTACGGTGAGAACCTTCCTGAACTTGTGCAGAAGAGAATGGAAAAAGAATTGAATTCCATTATCAACAACGGCTTCTCTGTTATGTATGTTATTGCACAGAAGCTTGTTTGGAAGTCTTTAGAGGATGGATACCTTGTAGGCTCACGAGGTTCTGTAGGTTCATCATTTATAGCATTTTTAATGAAAATTACAGAGGTAAATTCCCTTTGTCCACATTATGTTTGTCCAAACTGTAAGCACGTGGAATTTCTTGAAAATGGTGAAGCCCCTTGTGGAATCGACCTTCCTGATAAAGATTGCCCTGATTGTGGCACAAAAATGATAAAAGACGGACACGATATACCATTTGAAACCTTCCTTGGTTTCCACGGTGAAAAAGACCCTGATATCGACCTTAATTTCTCGGGTGAATATCAGAGCCGTGCCCATAAATATACCGAAGAAATTTTCGGGTCTGACCACGTGTTTAAAGCGGGTACAATTTCAACTCTTGCTGATAAAACTGCTTATGGTTATGTTATGAACTATCTTTCAGAAAGAAATATGGTAGTTTCAAACGCGGAGAAAAACCGTCTTACACTTGGATGTGCAGGTGTTAAGAAAACAACAGGTCAGCATCCGGGCGGTATGGTAGTTGTGCCTGATGATATGGATATTTATGATTTCTGTCCGATACATAATCCTGCCGATAAAGATGGTGCGGATTTTGTAACAACCCATTTCGATTACAGTAAAATGAAGGGCAGACTTCTTAAGTTTGATATTCTCGGTCACGATGACCCTACAACTCTTAAAATACTTGGCGATATTACAGGTGTTGATGTTCAGAAAATACCACTTGATGATAAAGATGTTATGAGTATTTTCAATTCAAACACTGCAATGAAATATTTGCCTGAATATTATGATGAAGAATTTATAGACCCTGTTGCAACCAATGGTATCCCTGAATTCGGAACAGCCTTTACAAAGCAGATGTTACTTGATACTCTGCCAACAACTTTTTCAGAACTTATACGACTTTCAGGACTTTCTCACGGTACAGATGTATGGCTTAACAACGCCCAGGACCTTGTTCGTGCGGGAACTGCAACACTTCCTGAAGTAATTTGTACCCGTGACGATATTATGGTATATCTTATGCATAAAGGAATGGAATCTAAAGATGCATTTGATATTATGGAATTTACCCGTAAGGGAAAATTCTCACAACATCAGGATTTAATTCCGAAAATGAGAGAGAATAATGTACCTGAATGGTATATTGATTCCTGTCTTAAAATAAAGTATATGTTCCCTAAAGCCCATGCGGCGGCGTATGTTACAATGGCGTTTCGTATTGCGTGGTTTAAGGTACATATTCCAAAAGCTTTTTATATAGCATATTTTACAAGAAAATCTGATGTTTTTGATTCAACTATTATGACTAAAGGTATTCATAAAACAAGAGAACTCATCAGAAACTTCAGAAGCTCTGAAGAAAAACTTTCTGTGAAAGACCAGGCTATTTTAATGCTTCTTGAAGTATGTAATGAAATGTATTCAAGAGGCTTCAATTTCAGTAAAGTAGACCTTTATAAATCTCACGCAACTATGTTCTCCGAAGGGGAGGATGGTGGAATACTTCCACCTCTTTCTGCTATGGCAGGCCTTGGTGAAAGTGCCGCTATTGCCATTGCAAAGGAGAGAGAAAAGGGTTCGTTTACTTCAATTGATGATTTAAGAACAAGAACTGCAATCAATAAAACTGCCCTTGAAGTTTTAAGACAGGAAGGCTGTCTTGACGGTATGAAGGAGTCTGCGCAGATAACCTTGTTCAATTGACAAAATTTTTGGATTGTGTTAAACTGTTTATCAAGAAAGGGATAAAAATGATCAATACACAAAATCTTATAGAAATGCTGATTGTTGCGGTAGTTACAATCATTTCAATAACTGTTCACGAATTTTCACACGGCTATGCATCTTATCTTATGGGGGATGACACTCCAAAGGTATACAGACGACTCACATTAAACCCATTAAAGCATCTTGATGTTATAGGTGCAATATGTCTTGCATTATTTCACTTTGGCTGGGCAAAGCCTGTGCCTATAAATCCTGCCAATTATAAAAACAAAAAAGCAGGAGTAATAATTGTAAGCCTTGCAGGTCCGTTATCTAATCTGATTTTAGCATTTATTGCAACGGTTATCTGGATTGTGTTTGCGGAAAATTATTATTTGCTTTTTGCAATGCAGACATTGGTACTTCTTAATCTTGGACTTGCTGTGTTTAATCTTATTCCTATTCCACCTCTTGACGGTTCAAGGATTTTAAGTGTATTTTTGAGCCCGGGAGCAAGATATAAATATAACTCTATTGAAAAATATGGTGTTATAATTATGTTTTTTATCTTTTTAATTCCTATGTTGGGTACACTTTTTACTGCTATTCTTGATTTTGCAGTAAACGGAATTTTAAAGGGTTATATGTTTATAATTTCTCAAATAGTAGGTTTATTTTAATGGAAGAATTATCATTTAAGCTTGATGTATTTGAAGGTCCTTTAGACCTTCTTCTGCATCTTATACAAAAGAATAAAGTAAGTGTTTATGATATTCCGATTGCGCTTATAACCGACCAGTATATGGAGTATATTCAGCAAATGGAAGAAAACAGTATTGAGCTTTCAAGTGAGTTTCTTGTTATGGCTTCAAGACTTTTATATATAAAGTCAAAACTTCTTCTGCCTGTTCACAGTGAAGAAGAGGAGGAAGAAGACCCAAGACAGGAACTTATTCAGAACCTTGCTGAATATAAAAAGTATAAAGATATTTCTTCATTCTTCAATGACAGAAAAAGCATTTGCGATTATCTTTATTTTAAAGAACCTGAACAATTGGAAGAATTAAACAAACCTGTAAATAATACAGTTGATATTTCAAAGCTTATGAGTGCTTTTGAAAATATTATGCTTCGTGCGGAAAAAAGACTTCCGCCTTCAAAAAAGGCTTTTAACGGTATTGTAGGCAGAGAACCTGTTCCCGTTAAGAGTAAAATCAGCAGTATTAAAAATAAAATCAAAAGAAAAGGTAAAGTGAAATTTGAAGAGCTTTTTGACGATGCTCAGTCAAGAAGTGAAATTGTTGCAATATTCCTTGCGGTTTTAGAACTTTTAAGAAACAGAGAACTTGGTATAAAAACCACAAATGATCAAATAATATTAGGAGAAATAGATGGAAATCTCTAAACTTGAAAATGTTATAGAAGCAGTCCTTTTCATTTCAGGCGAAGGTGTTGAGCTTGGAAGAATAGCAGATATGTTTGAAATGGATATGGGAACTGCAGAAAAAATAGCAGATAATTATATGGACAAGTATAATTATGAAGGACACGGACTGAAGATAATAAAGTATAACGACATTTATCAGCTTACAACCAATCCTGAATATGCCGATTATATTGCAAAATTTGCAGGAACTAAAAAGCCTATGAATTTATCAAACGCAGCACTTGAAGTCCTTGCCATAATTGCATATAATCAGCCTGTTACAAGGTCAACCATAGACAAAATCAGAGGTGTGGACAGCTTTGGCCCACTTGATAAGCTTGTAACAAGAGAAATTGTTGAAGAAAAGGGAAGGCTTGATGCTCCGGGAAGACCAATCCTTTACGGAACAACAAACGAGTTTTTAAGAATTTTCGGTCTTAAAAATATAGACGAAATGCCTGAACTTGATGCTTTCCAGATGTCACTGGAAAACTTTATAAAAGATGAAGAAGAAAATGAAATAAAATAAAGAGGTGTTGAATATGTCAGATCATCCAATAAATTCAGTTATGAATAGTGCAATGGAAAACCTTAAACAGATGGTTGAGGTTGATACAATTATCGGTGATGCAATTACAAGTCCTGACGGTACAGTTATTATTCCTGTATCTAAAGTAAGCTTTGGTCTTGCAGCAGGCGGCGGAGAGTATGTTTCAAAAAATAAAACATCACCTGATGAAACAAAGCCTTTTGCAGGCGGTGTTGGTGCGGGCGTTACTATTTCACCTGTCGCTTTTCTTGCAGTAAATGAAAAGAATGTAAGACTTTTACCTGTTGACGGTGATGAACCTGTATCAAAGCTTATTGATTATATTCCAGTTATGGTGGATAAAATCAGTAATTTTATTGCTGACAACAAAAAGGAAAAAGAAACTAAAACAGAAGAATAATGTTCTTAAACACAGATAGCCTGCATATTTAATTATGAGGTGATTCTGTGTTTAATATTAACGCTTTTAAACGAAGGATAAGCATATCTTCATACAAGTATCTTATTTGTATGTTGTTTATTTTGTCGGGAGTCTGTATTTCGGCTTATATTTATAAAACAGACTTTGCCTTTTCGCAAAAAGGAAGTATGTTTCTTCTTAATTCCCTGATAAAAAATTTACTTGCAGTTTTTATTGTAAAATATGCGTGTAAGGGGGCGTTGAAATATATAACCGCTCCCACTTTATTGGTTTATTCAGGTATAGGACTGGGAACATTTTTAATGTTTGTTTTATATTCTTTACCGTTGTACAAGTTTTTTCTTACAGTTTTTCCGTGCGTGGTTAAAAGCTTTGGAACAATATGTCTTTGTATGGAATGTTTTGATTTTGATAAAAGTGTGATTAACATCTTAAATATCTATCTTGGCGGAATTATTTGCTTTGCAGGAGAACTGCTTTTGTTTGCAATGGTGTAATATATTCCATTTACAAAAGCTTTAAAATTATATAAAATGAGATGAGGTGAGGTGAGATAATGAAAAAGTACATAGATAACTACATAGAATATCTTAAAAATGACAGAAAAAGAACAGAAAATACAGTTATGGCATATAAGAGAGATTTATTGCTTTTTGACGATTATCTCATAGCTAAAAATTTTAAGTGGGATAAGCTCAGGAAAATGAATATAACGGCTTATGTTAATTATCTGGGCAGAAAGGGAAAAGCAACCCAGACCATAACAAGAAATGTTGTTACACTAAGAAATTTTTATCAGTATATGTATCAGACAGGGGAGATTACCAAAAATCCTGTGCAGGATATTAAACCACCAAAATTTGAAAGAAAATTACCGGGTATAATGTCTGTGGAGGATGTGGATATGTTTTTATCACAACCTGATTTGAATACATATAAAGGTATAAGAGATAAAGCGATGCTTGAGCTTGTGTATGCAACAGGCATTAAAGCAACACAACTTATAAATCTTAAAATGCGGGATGTTGATACAAAAGCAGAAATTATAACCTGTAACACCGAAAACGATAGAAGAACGGTTCCGTACGGTTCTTTCTGTGCAGAGTCTATCAACAAATATCTTGAGATTTCAAAAGAAAAGGAACAGGATGAATATTTCTTTACCAATCTTTCAGGAACTAAAATGTCAAGACAGGGCTTCTGGAAAATCATAAAGCAATATACTGTTTCCGCAGGTCTTAATAAGGATGTAAGTCCTGCAATATTAAGACATTCTTTTGCAGTTCATATGATAAATAACGGACTTGATGCAAAAACTCTTCAGGAACTTATGGGTTATACAGCTCTTTCTTCCACACAGATATATGAGGATATCAACAGAAACAGAATCAAAGAAATATATAAAACGGTTCATCCAAGAGCATAAATAATCACCTTATCACATAGGTTGTGATGAGGTGAGTTTTTTTGTTTAAAAAAGTAGTGAGCATATTGGTTGCAACTGTAATTGTTTTATCTTCAGTTGTTTGTCTTGCCTATGATGAAAGTACAATAAATTCAAAGTCTGCCATACTTGGGGACAGCAGAAGTGATTTTATAATGTTTGAGTATAATGCAGATGAAAAACTGCCGATTGCGTCAATGACAAAAATTATGACAATGCTCTTGACAATGGAAGCCATTGATGAAGGAAGAATAACCTTAAATGATGTGGTAACAGTATCAGAAAATGCGGCAAAAAAAGAGGGGTCCCATGTTTATTTATCAGCAGGAGAAAATATAACCGTTCACGAACTGTTAAAAGCAGTGGCAGTTGCATCAGGAAACGATGCTGCAACAGCACTTGCAGAATATGTGGGTGGGAATTTACAGAATTTTATTGAAATGATGAACAGTAAGGCAAAAGAACTTAATATGAATAATACAAACTTTGTGAACTGTAATGGTCTTGATGCAGAAAATCATTACAGCAGTGCAAGGGATGTTTATATAATGACTAAGGAATTGTTAAAGCACGAAAAAATCACAGAGTATACAACAATATGGATGGACAGCTTGCGAAACGGAACATTCACACTTGCAAATACAAATAAGCTAGTAAGACATTATGATGGTACAACAGGGGTAAAAACAGGTTCCACATCAGTTGCAGGCTTTTGTGTGTCTGCTTCTGCAGAAAGAAGCGGAATGCATCTTATATCCGTTGTAATAGGTGCTGATAGTTCAAAGCACAGATTCGCAGATGCTTCAAACCTTCTCAATTTTGGTTTCAATTCATATAAAGCAATGAAAAAAGGGGAGAAAGGGCAGATACATAAATATCTTGAAATAGAGAAAAGTAAAAACAAGCTTTATCCTGCGGTTTATAAGGATGATATAAATTTTATCTGCGAAAAGTCGGTAAACGAAAAAGAAATAACAGTTGAAGAAAAAATTGAAGAGAATATCAAAGCTCCACTTGAAGCCAATGCAAAAATCGGGGAACTGGTAGTTAAAAAAGGAGATACAGTATTAGCAAAGACAGATATAATAATCGGCGAAAAGGTTGAAAAAATAGATTGTATATCGGCGTTGAAGGTGCTTGCGGAGATGGTTTTGAGGTAAGGTTAAGGTTTTGTGCATATTTAGTGAATAGTGAAGAGTGAATAGTTAAAAAGTAAAAGACGACAAGTTTCAACTTGTCGTCTTTTGGCGGAGAAGAAGGGATGTGCCGCTATGCGTCACCGTGCTCGACCACCCAAGCCGAAGGCTTCGGTACCGGTCTTCACACCAAAAAGCTAAAAACTTGCCACAGGCAACTTTTTTGAACGCTTTTTGCCCGCTCCGGGTTCGAATCCCTCCAAAATAAAAAAGCTACTCACAAAAGTGAATAGCTTTTTTGGCGGAGAAGAAGGGATTCGAACCCTTGCGCCGGGAGTTCCCGACCTAACGGTTTAGCAAACCGCCCCCTTCGGCCGACTTGGGTACTTCTCCTAATAAATATTATCGGTACAACTTTTTGTTGTACCGATATATGGCGGAGAGACAGAGATTCGAACTCTGGGCACTTTCGTGTCACTAGTTTTCAAGACTAGCTCCTTAAACCACTCGGACATCTCTCCAAAACGCAAGATTGATTATAGCAAAGAAATGTTAAGTTGTCAACACTTTTTTTGAAAAAATTTTAATATTTTTTAAAATTTCATAAAATTATTTATTTTACATAAGCTTTAGTATGAAAAATACTAAATTGTTTTTATGTAATGCACTGGTTATGTCTGCAACCTCTATTATATTAAGAGCGGTATTTGTAAGATATAATGTATATGTTTCTTCAAAACTCCTGTCTGAAGGGATGGGAGTGTTTGCACTTGTTATGACAATATATAATTTTGCTGTAACTGTTGCAACCTCCGGTTTGTCTTTGGCAACAACAAGAATTGTTTCGGAGGAAGCATCTCTTGGAAATGATAAGGGGATAAAGGTTGCGGTATTTAAAAGCTCTGTTTTTGCATTGTGTCTTTCTATGCTTTCCTTTGGGGTTGTGCACATATTTTCTGAATTTATTTCGGAGCATATTTTCCAGAACAGATTGAGTGTTAAGTTTACAAAGCTGCTTGCTTATTGTTTTCCCTGCATTTCAATTTCATCTGTCTTTAACGGATATTTTACTGCGGTGAGAAAAGTCTTTAAAGGTTCTGTTGTTCAGGTATTTGAGGAAATAATAAAAATATCTCTTACAGTTTTTCTTTTTGAAATGTTTGAACCTGAAACCATAGAAGGTTATTGCACATATATTATATTCGGCAATATCACAGGTGAGTTTTGTTCTATGTTGTTTGCAATGATACTTTATATCAAAGGTGCTTACGGATATAAAAACACAAAGAAAAGTGCAGATATTACACAAAGAATAATCAGAATTTCTGTACCAGTGGCTGTAAGCAGTTATATAAAATCTCTGCTTTCAAGTGTAAAACAGATAATAATTCCAAAAAGCACAGAAAAATCTGGTGTAAGCTCAAAAGAAGCACTTTCATCTTATGGCGAAATAAGTGGTATGGCAGTGCCTGTGATTTTGTTTCCCACAGCCATAAGCAGTTCTGTTGCAAATCTCATTGTTCCTGAAATTTCAAGATGTTACATAAAAAATGAAATAAGTAAGATTTCAAAAATAATCTCGGCTTCTTATACTAAAATAATCGAGTTTTCCTTTTGCGTAGCAACCGTGTTTGCCATATTCGGAATGTCGCTTGGAAGAAATTTATATTCAAATGATAATGTGGGCTTATATATAACTCTTATGGCACCTTTGGTTGTAATAATGTATGCCGACACTTTAACAGATTCACTTTTAAAAGGTGTTGACGGGCAGGTAAGTGTTGTAAGAATAAATATCTTTGATACGCTGTTCTGCATTTTACTTATAAGCCTGATAATTCCAAGAACAGGTGCAGCAGGGTATATTATTGTTTTATACATAAGTGAAATTGTAAATATAATTTTAAGTATATTTGCATTGAAAAAGAAAATAAAGTTCAGGTTGAGGAAAACTAAAATCATCCTGATTCCTTTAATGTGTTCGCTTTTATTGATATATATTTTTACTTTCATTAATTCAGACCTTTGGTCAGGGATAACACTTTCTGTTTGTTTATATTATATTTTTGGGTATATTCTTCACAAAATATTTGCTTGATATTTGCTGAAATCGTGGTAAAATATACAAAGAGGTGTAAGTATGATAAGATTTGCAAAATCAGAAGATATATATGTTTTAACAAAGCTTCTTTGTGAAGCATTTAATATTGATGACGATATCAACGATATGCTCAGTATGATTTCACCGCTTGAAAATACTTTTGTGTATGAGAAAGACGGAAAAATTGTTTGTACTGCTTCTGCAATACCATTTACAGTCGGGGATAAAAAGGGCAGATATATTTATGCGGTGGCTACAGATGTAAATCACAGAGGTAAAGGCTATGCAAGTATGATTCTTGAATATATCATAAACTATTTTTCTGATAAGGTTGATGTGGTTATGTTAAGACCTGCAGAAAAAACTCTGTTCAAATTTTACAGAAAAAACGGATTTAATGATGAAATTTGTGCGGATGTTAAAGAACTTAAATTAAATGGTGATGATATTCCAAAGATTATAGATTTTGAAGAGTATGCAGAAGAAAGAAAGAAATACAACAATTTCTCTTATGAAAAAGAAGTGATGAAATATTATTTTAAAGCCTATGACTATTGTGCATTTAAAGGGGAGGATTACCTTCTTTTGTGCAGAAAGTGGCAGAATTGCTGTATAATTGATGAATGCTACGGAAATTTTGAAAAAATAAATCCAGAAATTTCAAACGCCCATAACTTTAAAGCAGTGATTGATGGAGATGAAGTTTATGCACTTGCTCATTTTTACGGAGCAAAATTTAAAATAAATTTCAGAGTTCCTATGGAATAAAATACGATTTTTTCCTTAAAAGACTTGATTTTTTCAGACTTTTGTAATATAGTATATAAGATACAAAGTATTAGGAGTTGTGACGATGAAATACAATAGTACAAGAAATAAAGACATATCGTTTTCATCAGGTCAGGCAATTATAAAAGGTCTTGCATCAGACGGCGGACTCTTTGTTCCTGATTCAATGCCTAAGCTTGAATTGAATGAAATTCAGAGCTATGCAGATATGTCTTACAGAGAAAGAGCAAAAACAATATTATCTAAATTTCTTACAGACTTTACAGAAGAAGAAATTGCGCATTGTGTAAATAGTGCATACACAAAAGAAAAGTTCGGAACAGATTCAGTTACACCTGTTTACAAGCTTGACAAAGGAAACTACATTCTTGAACTCTGGCACGGTCCTACCTGTGCATTTAAAGATGTGGCCCTTCAGATTCTTCCGCACTTCCTTGTTACATCACTTGTTAAAAATGGTGTTAATAAAGAAATCGTAATCCTTGTTGCCACATCAGGCGATACAGGTAAAGCGGCTCTTGAAGGTTTTGCAGATGTTGAAGGAACAAGAATCAATGTTTTCTATCCAAATGACGGCGTAAGTAAAATCCAGATGCTTCAGATGGTAACACAGGCAGGAAACAATGTAAATGTAACAGCTGTTAACGGAAACTTCGATGATGCACAAAACGGTGTTAAAGCTATTTTTACAGATAAAGAATTCGAAAAAGCTGCAGATGAAAAGAATTTTATGCTTTCTTCTGCAAACTCAATCAACTGGGGAAGACTTGTTCCACAGATTGTATATTATTTTTCTGCTTATGCTGATTTGCTTAAAGCAGGCGAAATTGAACTTGGTGAAAAAATCAACTTTGTTGTTCCTACAGGTAACTTCGGTAACATTTTAGCTGCATATTATGCAGAAATGATGGGACTTCCTGTAAACAAACTTATCTGTGCATCAAACAGCAATAATGTTTTAACAGACTTTATCAAAACAGGTGAATACAACAGAACAAGAGAATTTAATCTCACAATTTCACCTTCAATGGATATTCTTATTTCAAGTAACCTTGAAAGATTTTTATACCATGCAAGCGGTGAAAATGCAGAACTTGTTTCAGAATATATGAACAAGCTTAAAGCAGAAGGTAACTACAAAGTTTCAGAATCAATTAAAGAAATTATTGACGAAGTATTCTGGGGCGATTTTGCAACTGATGCAGAAACAAAAGCAACAGTCAAAGAAGTTTATGATAAATACGGATATGTTATGGATACACACACAGCTGTTGCTCAGAATGTGTATAACAAATATATCAGTGCAACTTCTGATGATACAAAAACTGTTATCGCTTCAACTGCCAGTCCGTTCAAGTTCAGCAGAGCAGTAATTTCAGCAATTAACAATGATGATAATTATGGTGCAGCTGCTGATGAATTTGCAATCCTTGATGAACTTTCAAGAGTTGCAAATGAACAGATTCCTAAATCACTTGCAGAACTTAAGACAAAAGAAGTTATCTATGATGTTGTTTGCAATAAAGATGAACTTTTAAATGTCGTAAAAGAGTTCTTGAGATTCTGATTCAGCGATAAATGTCCATTTATGCCATTTCAGATCTTCATCTTTCTTTCGAAACTGAAAAACCAATGAATAAATTTGGTGATATTTGGAATGAATATGAAGAGAGAATGAAATATAACTGGAACAAGATTGTGCAGGAAAGTGATTTGGTTTTGATTCCCGGCGATGTTTCCTGGGCAACATACTTAAGTGATTTTTCACAGGATTTAAGTTATGTTGACCAGCTGAACGGAACTAAAGTTATTTCAAAAGGAAACCACGATTACTGGTGGGAAACCTTAAATAAGCTGAATAACTTTAAGAATGAAAAGGGTTTTAAAACTGTAAATTTTATTCATAACAGTTGCTACGAATATGAGGATTATGTTATTTGTGCCACAAAAGGCTTTGACTTTAACGATACAGAAAAAATCGTTAACAGAGAATGTGAAAGACTTAAACTGACACTTAGTGCAGGAAAACAAACAGGCAAAAAAATAATTTTAATGCTTCATTATTCGCCATTTAACAAAGAAAGACAATTATACAGTGAGATTAAAGAAATATTTGAAGAATTTAATCCGCTATATTGTATATATGGGCATCTTCATTCCTATGCTCACAGATTTGCAGTTTGCGAGGAAATTGATGGTGTAAGATATCAGCTGGTTTCATGTGATTATCTGAAATTCAGCCCATTTAAAATTGTATAGTTTATATTTTTATAATACGGAGGAAAAACTATGAGTGCAAAATTTATTAAAAAAGAAGGTTATACAGTAGAATTCGAACTTACTGTAGCAAAAGAAAAATTTGAAGAAGGTATGCAGAAGTCATACATAAAGAATGTAAAACAGTTCAATATCCCTGGTTTCAGAAAGGGTAAAGCTCCAAGAAAGTACATTGAAAAAATCTATTCAGAAGCTATTTTCTATGATGATGCAATCAACTTTGTATTTCCTGAAGAATACGAAGCAGCAGTTAAAGAACTTGCTATCGAACCAGTTGACAGACCTGATGTTGATGTTAAAGAAGTTGGTTCAGGCAAAGACCTTATCCTTGAAGTTAAGGTAGATGTTGTACCTGAAGTAGAAATTAAAAACTACAAAGGTCTTGAAGTAGAAGAAAAGAAATATGATGTTGCTGAAAAAGACGTTAAAGAAGAACTCGAAAGAATGAGAGAAAGAAACTCAAGAATGGTTACTGTTGATGACAGAGCAGTTAAAGACGGTGACACAGCTAACATCGATTTCGAAGGATTTGTTGATGGTGTTGCATTTGAAGGCGGTAAAGGTGAAGGTTTTGACCTTGTTATCGGTTCAGGTAGCTTTATCCCAGGTTTTGAAGACCAGTTAATCGGCGCAAACACAGGCGATGAAGTTGAAGTTAATGTTAAATTCCCTGAAGAATATCACGCTGCTGAATTAAAAGGCAAAGATGCAATGTTCAAAGTAAAAGTAAACAAGATTTCTTACAAAGAACTTCCTGAACTTGATGATGAATTTGCAAAAGATGCAAGCGAATTTGAAACACTCAAAGAATTAAAAGCTGATATTAAAGCAAAGAAAAAAGCTGCTAACGAAGCAAAAGCAAAAGCTGAAATGGAAAACGAAGCAGTTGAAAAACTCGTTGCAGAAATGAAAGCAGATATTCCGGAAGGAATGATCGAATCAAGAACAGAAAGCCTCTTAAGAGATTTTGAAATGAGACTTTATCAGCAGGGTATGAACCTTGAAATGTACCAGAAATACACAGGTATGACAATGGAAGATTTCAAGAAACAGTTCAGACCACAGGCTGAAAATGCAGTTAAGAGCACACTCGCTCTCGAAAAAGTTGCAGAACTTGAAAAAATCGAAGTAACTGAAGCTGAACTCGATGCAAAAATCGAAGAAATAGCAAAGAACTACGGTATGGAAGTTGAAAAAGCTAAAGAAGTGTTAAGAGATGAAGATAAAGAAAACATCAAAAAAGACTGCAAAATTGAAAAAGCAGTAGAATTCATCCTTGCAAATGCTAAACTTGGCGAAGCTAAGAAACCTGCAGCTAAAAAAGCTGCAACAAAAGCAGAAGGCGAAAAAGCACCTGCTAAGAAGACAACAAAGAAAGCTGCTGACGATGTAGAAAAGAAACCTGCAGCAAAGAAAACAACAGCTAAAAAGACAACAGCTAAAGCAGAAGGCGAAAAAACACCTGCTAAAAAGACAACACCTGCTAAAAAAACAACTAAAAAAGCAGAAGAAAAATAATTTAATTAAAACTCTGCCATTGAATATGGCAGAGTTTGATTTCTAAACAAGAAAGGAGCATGTTTATGAGTTTAGTACCTATGGTAGTAGAACAGACAAGCAGAGGAGAGCGTTCTTACGATATTTTCTCAAGACTTCTTAACGACAGAATTATATTTTTAAGTGACGAAGTTAATGATGCAACCGCAAGCTTGGTTGTAGCACAGCTTTTATTCCTTGAGGGGGAAGACCCTGATAAAGATATCAGCTTATATATTAACAGTCCCGGTGGCTCAATCACTGCAGGTATGGCTATTTATGACACAATGCAGTATATTAAATGTGATGTATCAACAATTTGTGTTGGTATGGCGGCAAGTATGGGAGCTTTCCTTCTTGCGGCAGGTGCAAAAGGTAAGAGATATGCTCTTCCAAACAGTGAAATTATGATTCATCAGCCACTTGGTGGAACACAAGGTCAGGCAACTGATATTAAAATTCATGCAGACCGTATCATAAGAATAAGATCAAAGCTTAATGAAATTTTAGCTGAAAGAACAGGCAAGCCTCTTGAAACAATTGAAAAAGATACAGAAAGAGATAACTTCCTTACAGCTGAAGAAGCGGCACAGTACGGTCTTATTGACAAAGTTATCGAAAGAAAGTAATTGAAAGGTGGATTATATGCCTAAAGATACAACAAAGCAGGTTAAATGTTCTTTCTGTGGTAAAACAGAAGATCAGGTTGCTCGTCTTATTGCAGGACCTGCAGGGGTATATATTTGTGATAAATGTATTGAAATTTGTGCAGATATTGTATTTGATGAAGAAGATGGTTATGCGTCTGAAAATGATGTTAAATTAACAGAACTTCCAAAGCCTGTGCAGATTCTTGATTTATTATCTGAATATGTTATCGGTCAGGATGATGCTAAGAAGTCATTGGCTGTTGCAGTTTACAACCACTATAAAAGAATCAATTCACAGATTGATTCATCCGATGTGGAAATTCAGAAGAGTAATATTCTTATGCTTGGTTCAACAGGTTCAGGTAAAACACTTTTAGCATCAACTCTTGCAAAGATACTTGATGTACCATTTGCAATTGCAGACGCTACAAGTCTTACAGAAGCCGGTTATGTTGGTGAAGATGTTGAGAACATTCTTTTAAAGCTTATTCAGGCAGCTGATTATGATGTTGAAAAAGCAGAAAAAGGTATTATCTATATAGATGAAATTGATAAAATTTCAAAAAAATCTGAAAATCCTTCAATCACCCGTGATGTAAGCGGTGAGGGAGTTCAGCAGGCACTTCTTAAAATTCTTGAAGGAACAGTTGCATCAGTTCCACCACAGGGCGGAAGAAAGCATCCTCATCAGGAATTCATACAGATAAACACAGAAAATATTTTGTTTATCTGTGGCGGAGCTTTTGATGGTCTTGAAGCAATTATCGAAAAAAGACTTGGAAATAAAGCTCTTGGTTTTGGTGCTGATGTTAAATCAAAGCAAAACATAGAAAAAACAACTATTTATAAGAATGTTCTTCCTGAAGATTTGCTTAAATATGGCTTGATACCAGAATTTATCGGAAGACTTCCTGTTGTTGTAACACTTGATGCACTTGATAAAGATGCACTTGTAAGAATTCTTACAGAGCCTAAAAATGCACTTGTAAAGCAGTATAAAAAGCTATTTGAGTATGATGGATGCAAGCTTGAATTCAACAAAGAAGCAATTGAAGCAATTGCAGATAAGGCACTTGAAAGAAAAACAGGAGCAAGAGGTTTAAGAGCAATCATTGAAGGAAGCATAAGAGATGTTATGTTTGAGCTTCCGTCAATTGATGATGCAGAAACCTGTATTATAACAAAAGAAGTTATAACAGATGGTGCAAAACCTGAAGTTTTAATAAAGAAAAGTAAAACAGAAACAGCATAAGAAAAACACCGCAAATTGAAGTGAACCCCATTTAGTTCACAAAAAATAAAAAACCTACACCAAAAACAGGAAGAGAAATTTATCTTTTCCTGTTTTTTAATCTTGTTGTATTGTAAAATAATAACCAATCTTCAACAAGGGATAGATATTCTTCA
>JAZROD010000057.1:0-35144 GCA_045648505.1 Clostridia bacterium
AACTTAGCAAAATTCTATTTAGGATTTACTGTTGATGAATCATGCGGTAAATGTACACCATGTAGAATTGGTACAAAAAGATTGCTAGAAATGTTAGAAAGAATAACAGATGGAAAAGGTGAAGCTGGAGACATTGAAAAACTAGAAGAATTATGTAGAAATATTCAAAAAGCATCAGTTTGTGGACTTGGTCAAACAGCACCAAACCCTGTATTAAGTACATTAAAATATTTCAGAAATGAATATGAAGAACATATTAATGAAAAGAAATGTAGCGCAGGAGAATGTAAAGCATTAATGCAATTACATATTGAAGCAGAAATGTGTAAAGGATGTGGATTATGTAAGAGAAATTGTCCAGTAGATGCTATTGTTGGAGACATAAAACAACCACACGTTATAGATTTAGAAAAATGTATAAAATGTGGTACATGTATTAATAAATGTCCATTCCATGCAATCAAAAATTAGATTTTAAATGGTATAAATAGAAAGGAGAATATAAATGATACATTTAACTATAAATGGTAAAAATGTTGAAGTTGAAGAAGGTTCAACCATATTAGAAGCAGATAGAAAAGTAAAGATAGATATCCCAACATTATGCTTTTTAAGAGATGTAAATGAAGTTGGAGATTGTAGAATGTGTGTTGTAGAAGTTGAAGGAAGACGTGGATTTGCTACAGCATGTATTCAAAAAGTAGAAGAAGGAATGGTTGTAAAAACAAGTACACCATCTGTAATTGAAGCAAGAAGAGTTGTGTTAGATTTAATTCTTTCAAATCATGATAGAGAATGTTTAACATGTACAAGAAATGGAAATTGTGAATTACAGAGATTAGCTCAACAATTCTATGTTGATGATATAAGATTTAAAGGTGACAGAAATGTTCATGAAATAGATGATTTATCACCAGCAATCGTTAGAGATTTTAACAAATGTATTTTATGTAGAAGATGTGTAGCAACTTGTAAAAAAGTTCAAGGAATTGGTGCTATTGATTCTGCAAACAGAGGATTTGCTTCTGAAGTTTCTACATATGCAAATAAAAGTTTAAATGATGTTAACTGTACATTCTGTGGACAATGTATTCAAGCATGTCCAGTAGGAGCTTTAAAAGAAAAAGATTCTACAAAAGAAGTATGGGCAGCATTAAGAGATCCAGAAAAATATGTTGTAGTACAAACAGCACCTGCTGTTAGAGTTGCACTTGGTGAAGAATTCGGAATGGAAATCGGAACTAATGTAACAGGAAAAATGGTTACAGCATTAAGAACATTAGGATTTGATAAAGTATTTGATACAAATACTGCAGCAGATCTTACAATTATGGAAGAAGGAACAGAATTTATTGAAAGATTCACAAAGCAGGAAAAACTTCCTCTTATCACATCTTGCAGCCCAGGTTGGGTTAAATTCTGCGAACACAACTTCCCAGAATTCACAGAAAACTTATCATCTGCAAAATCTCCAATGGAAATGTTTGCAGCGATTATTAAATCATACTATGCTGAAAAGAACAATATTGCTAAAGAAAACATCTATTCAGTAGCAATTATGCCATGTACTTCAAAGAAATTTGAAGCACAGAGACCTGAAATGTCATCAAGCGGATCACTTGATGTTGATGCATCATTAACAACAAGAGAACTTGCAAGAATGATTAAACAGGCAGGTATCAATTTTGCAGAACTTCCTGATTCTGAATTTGACGATCCATTCGGTGGTGCTACAGGTGCTGCTGTTATCTTCGGTGCAACAGGCGGTGTTATGGAAGCTGCAGTAAGAACAGTATATGAACTTCTTGAAGGTAAACCACTTGAAAACCTCGAACTCGAAGCAATCCGTGGTGTTGAAGGTATTAAAGAAGCTGCTCTTACAATTCAGGGTAAAGAAGTTAAAATTGCAGTTGTTCACGGAACAGCAAATGCAAAAGCTCTTCTTGAAAAAATCAAAGCAGGCGAAGCTAAATATGACTTTATCGAAGTTATGGCTTGCCCGGGTGGTTGCGTAAACGGTGGCGGTCAGCCAATCGTTTCAGCTAAGAAGAGAGCACTTGTTGACATCAGAGCAGAAAGAGCAAAAGCTCTTTATGCTGAAGACAGAGGCTCAGCTCTTAGAAAATCACACGAAAACCCAGCTATCAAAAAGCTTTATGAAGAATTCCTTGAAAAACCATGTTCACATAAGGCTCACGAATTATTGCATACACATTACACAAAAAGATCAAAAATTTAATAAAAAGGTATTGCAATATTTGAAATTATGTGTTATAATAACTTTTGCATGTTAGAAAGAGGTGAAAAAAATGAGAGAAGGAATACATCCAAATTACGAAGTTGCTACAGTTAAATGTGCTTGTGGCGAAACATTCGAAACTCGCTCAACAAAAGGCGACATCAATGTTGAAATTTGTTCAAAATGTCATCCATTTTTCACCGGTAAGCAGAAGTTAGTAGATGCTGGTGGTAAAGTTGATAAATTCAGAAAAAGATTTAATCTTGATAAATAATTCAACAGCAAAAGCTCCCATAATAATGGGAGCTTTTTGTTACCCAAAAACTTCAAAGCGACGAAAAAGTCGCTCTACCGTTAATAATCCCGAGTGATTGTTGAACACTCGGGATTATTTACTTTTTCGCGCCCTGAAACTTTTTGGGTTAATTCCAAAGTTTTTTGAACTGGTAAGTTACCTTATTATTGTTAATGTTAAATTCAAGAATGTTTGCACTTGCTAATTTATCTTCAAGGTTAACTCCGTCAGTTGTGTCACATATTTCAAAAATATGCACATTTTCGTACCTAAACAGTGAGTTTTGCGTTGAGTTTGTGACAACATAAACATTTTTTTCTGTTTCTTTTAAAAGGTCAATAAAGACTTCTCCTTCAAAAGATTCTGTATCAAGATAACCGTTGATTAATATAAATAGGTTATTTTCTTTGCACTTTTTCAGTGCATCTTCAAGTTTAGTCCATTGACTTGAAGATGAAGAGCGGATACTTCCTTTTTCTGATGAAAGTGTTATAAAGTCTGCATTATTTTTTGTAAAGTGACTAAAGCTGTGTGTGTCTACAGGTGTATACTCGCCATGAGCTTCCTTGTAATTGAACTTTCCAAGCAAAGCATAAATATCTGAAGAGCTTATTGATTTTAATAAATTCTGATAAGCAACCTTATCAAAAATAGAAGTTGGATTATCTGTGACACCTGCTACTTTGAAGGTGATGCCGTTTTCCTCAATTCCGTAGTTTTTATCTTCTATGTTATTAAAATCTTTATTGATGTTAACTGTTGCAGTCTTCGAAAGATTTATGTTCAGATTGTCAAAATATAAGCTTCCTTTTACCTTGTTTTCGGTCTGTTCCTGAACAACATATATTCTTGTAAGATAAAGAGGGAAGATGGCATCATCAGGAATAACTGCTTCAACTTTTTGCCAGCCTTTTTTAATACCTTCAAGAGGAGTAAGTCTGTATGCCTTATTACCTTTTCCGTCTGTAAACTGTATTTTTACAAGAAGTTCATCAAAATCTTCTTCTGAATACATATCAAATGAAAGACTCTTGGTGTTGTCACTCATCTGAATGGAATCAAAGACCATATATGCCGCCATTGTATCGTTGTATTCTTCAGTTGTAAAATCGAATGAAAGTTTACCTGAATATTTTCCTGATTTGCTGTATTCGTCACTTAATTCGTATGAAGCAACTGCGTGTTCATCAGGATATGATGTTGAAGTTGCATTTATTGTTTCAAAATCATCGCTGTATGGCAATATTGATGGTGAGCCTACAACTACTTTTATATAGGAATAAACTGAATCCTTCTCAACTTTAATATGAGTTACCCCTGTACTTTTGGCAGTTATGGTTTTATTTGAATATGATGCGATTTCAGGGTTTAAAGAAGTGATTTTGAAATTTGAAAAGTTGTTGACCTGACAGACATTACCATCAGGGTCCTGAACTGAAATTTTCAACTGTGCAGAACCGTTTTTATTTAAATTAAGTGTATCATTTACCTTTATTGCAGATACATTTTCTATAACTGTAATTGTTTCGGTGTCCTTAAAGTTTTTGTATTGAGCAGTCAAGGTTGCAATACCGCCTTTAGAGGGATAATATGTCTGCTCGCTTAACTTACCTGAAGAAACAGATACGGTTGCCTTTTCGTCATTCCATAATGGGTTAAGATATTTGTCAAAAATTCTTGCTTCAAAGGTGATTGAATCATCAATAAAAACTGTATTTTGTGATACATTTAATTTTACGGAAGCAGGTTTTGACGGATATGCAGAGGATGTAATTCCAATTGCATTTATTACTTTTCTGTTTTCTGTTGGTGAGTTAATTGAATGTAAAGCTGAATTAAAGGGTGTTTTTGCAACAAGATTTGTTGAACCGCCACCGTCTAAATTAAGAGCATTATAGCAACCTATTTCAAGCATTAAGTCTGCAAGCTGTTCAAGGGTTGCACCTTTGCTTAAGGTCTGTCTGCCATCTACAGTTACAATATAAATTATTTTTCCTGATTTGTCTGTGCCTATTGCAGTTCTTGGGTTATAACCGCTTACATTATGTGTGATTGGTGCAATCTCGCCATCTTTTATGAGCATTGTACCGCCACCGAAAGCAGTATCGGTGTTTTCAATATCAGGTGTTGCAGAAATTTCGATTTTCACTTCATCACCTACTTCAAAATTGTTGGCAAGAAACATACTTGAGCCTTCGGAAACTGTAAGAACATAACCGTTTTCAGGTATTTCAACAGGTGGCATATTTCGTCTGAATTCCTTAACAGTATCATCTTCAACCACCATTTCAACAACTTCACCGCCCGGTGCAGGGGACATACCGCCATTAAAATCAGATGTGTAAAGAAGAAGGTCACCATAATATGATGTGTGTTTGTTTATATGTCTTATTTCAAGGAATTCGTCATTTGGTGCTACAACCTTTTTGTCAAAGGTCATATATGAGAATAAAAGAGAATTATCTTCAAGAAAACCTGTTGCCATTTCATCAGGTGTAACAGGGGACTGAAGAATCTTACTATCTGTAATTTCAAGTCCAAGGCTAAAACCCTGATTGCCCTTGTGAACAGAGAAGAAATCTGCATTGGCTGCAACCACGGTGTTCTTTGTTTCTGCAAGATTTTTAACTGTGTCAAGCACATCAATGCCTTTAGGACTTTTTAAAAGCTCAAGCTTTAAAAAATCCTTGTTTAAGTCGGCTTTTATAACATCAAACTTAACATTGCGGTCACTATACAGGCGTCTGTAAGTAGTATGGGTAATACCGCTGTATATTTCCTCCTGATTTTTATATTCATATACAGGTGCTGCAACTGTGGATGTTGCAACAATTAAAAAGCAAAATAAAAGTGAAAATATTTTTTTCATATCCTACCTCCGTCATAGTTAATAATATATTATCATAAAGTCTTTGCAGTTTCAATGGTAATTGGTGAAAATACTGTGAAAAGGCATTTTGTAATTGACTAAAATTTCTATTTAGTGTATAATTAATTAGATAATGTATAATGGAGGTAAAGCCTGAATAAAATCACACATCTTGCACTGTTTTACTTCTTTGTGTACACAAAGTACACGACAGTCGTAAATCAGCACAATCTGTGCAATTTTCTTTCAGTCTTAATTTGTGAAGGGAGTTATTATGGCACTATCATATTTTTTAGTTGCAGGCGGAATCTTTTTTGCAAAGTTTATCGGTCTTTTCAGAGATGTAATTTTTGCTTCTAAATTCGGCGCATCTGTAGAGTCAGACATATATTTTCAGATATTCGGAGTTGTAACACTTATATTTACAGGTATCGGTGTTGCACTTCAGACAATGCTTATAAAAAATCTCAATAAAGAGGGGATAAACAGTAAGTCGGGACAAGAAGTATATACCCGTAAGTTTATAACAACAGTTTCCCTTGTTCTTTTGGGTGTGATAGCCCTTTTATATTTGTTTGCAGGTCCTTTTACAAGATTTTTGCTTCCTGAAATCAAAGGCGAAAGCTTTAATCTGGCAGTTAAAATTACTTATCTGATGCTGCCTTCACTATGGGGTGCAGTTGTTGCATATTTATTGTCAGGTGCACTTCAGAACAGACAGGTGTTTTTCATATCATCAATAATAAGTCTGCCGTATAATGCAGTTGTGCTTGTTGCACTTTTCCTTAATGTTAAAGATATCGGTATTATCAGCGTAATAACAACATTTGGATGGATAATGCAGGTTTTAATACAGTTGCCATGGTTTTATAAAAACGGCTACAGAATGTTTACTCCAAAGAAAAACGAGGAAACCATTACTGTTAAAAGTACAAAAAATGCTGAAATATTATGGATCTTTATTTCAAATATGATGTTTCAGCTTTGCTTCCTTATTGATAAAACCTTCGTAAGCGGAGAAACAGGAATGATTACATCTATCAACTATGCATCAAACCTGTTTATTCAGATTTCTGGTGTGTTTGTTGTTGCTATGTCAACAGTTGTATTTCCTTCTATTTCAAAGGATTACGAAAAAGGTGACATAGCTGCAGTTCGTTCACATTTAAGATATATTATAACTGTTATGTGTGCAATTTTCTTTGCAATGCTTTTAACAGCCACATGCTTTAGTGAACAGGTAATAAGACTTATATATGAAAGAGGCGAATTTACCGCAGAAGCCACAAAAACAACTGCATTGGTTTTTGCTATATATTGTTTTGGTGTGTTCGGATATGTGGCACAGGAACAGTTCAATAAAATTCTTTATCTTGGTTCAAAATATAAATATACTGTAGTTGGCACAGTTTTGGTTGTTCTTCTGAAATTATTTGTGGATTCGGTTGCAGAAAATATAGTGATTATTACTGCAAGCACATCACTGCTTCTTGGATTATATGCAGTTTATGTAGCATTTTCAATTAAAAAGGTTGTTGGAAATTATCTTAATAAAGAAGTTCTTTTTAATGTTATGAAGATACTTGGAGCAGGAATTTGTGCATTGTTGGTTTTTGCGGTGTTTAAGATGTTTGCACCTTCACTTTTAGTGCATAAAATTATGTTCTTTATACCGCTTATGTGTTGCGGTGCGGTTTATGTTTTGGTTTTATTCTTTACAGGAATTGTAAAGGTGATTATACGAAAGGAAAAAAAAGAATATGAAAAAGCTTAATAAAATTTTGCCTTGGCTACTTATTGTTGTTCTTTTATGTGCACTGGTTCCAAGTGCCCTAAACAGAGTAAACAATGAAAATGAAAACAAAAATATTGTTCCTGCTGTTTTACTTAAAGATTTCAGAATTTCTCTCTCAGAAGATACAACTGATAAGGTTGTTGATGATTTTAAAAATGCAGGGGTAACTACTGTTGCTCTTATGGAAGAGGATTTAAACTCTCTTGCACTTAACGGCATTATAACAAACATCAAATACAATGTTCTTCTTCATAAATATGATGAAGAAAGTATGATAATTGCAGAAGAATTGAGAAAATTCCCAAAGGTTGCAAATGACAGTTATGTTATTATAACAAAAAGGGAAGAATCAAAAGAGCTTCTTGCAAAATGGATACCTGATAAATATACTGAAGATGAATATTGCCATATCACTTCAGGTGGAAATGATGTTTATTGTCTTTATGACGGTTCACCTAATGTATGGGAAGTTGTTATGGGATATGATGAAAGTCAGTTTGAGTATGCCAAAGAAAAAGGCTTGGATATTGCATTGATATTCAAAATCAAAAACTACAAAACAGATGCATATCTTGAAGAAATTGACAGACTGGTTAAGAAATATAACATAAAATATTTCAATATAAAAGATGATGGAAGACACCCTGAAAATGAGCAGGATGCCATGATGCATATTGAAGGAATTTCAAAGCTCATAAAAGATAATAATATGACATTGGTTGTAACAGAAAATACAGACCAGCTTTCAAATCAAAGACCTATAGGTTACGGAAAAATCTTTGCAGAAAATTCAGATAATGTTGTAAGAGCTTATGAAACCTATGATATGCAGGATGATGCTACAAAATATATGTTCAGATATCATCAGTATCTTAACTCAACAATAGACAGAAATTTAAAGTTTATCACAATCACAATGATTGATGCCGAGAAAAAGACTTTTGAAGAACAGGCAGAACTTACTGTTAAAGCAACAAAAACATATATCGACAAGGTAAAAGAGCTTGGCTACAATATTGCTGATGTAAATGTTGATTACAGCGACTATAAAGGAAATGTAGAGAAAACAGGAGCAATAAGCAGCGCAATACTTGTTTTGATGTGCCTTCTTATTGTAAGACTTCTTGCAGGGAAGGATTTACCAAAGCTTTCTGTTTTAGGTTATGTGGTTGCACTTCTTGCAATGCCTGCAACCTATGTGATACCTGTAAGCCTTGTGTATCTTTATCCTACAGTTTGTGCTATCATACTTCCTTGCTTTGCAATAACTGTAATGTTCGCGTTTGTTAAAAACTATAAAGATAAATGCAATACATTTAATTTAACAATATCTGCAATAGCAGTGATTTTAGCAGTTCTTTGTGCAGGCGGTCTTATGCTTGGAACAATGCTTTCAGGAATAGAGTACTATGTAAACAATCTTATTTTCAGAGGAATCAAGCTTTCACTTTTCTTCCCGGTTGTGTTCAGCATAGTGGCATACTATTTTATGTTCCTTAAAAACGAAGAAAAGACAGTTGTTCAGGAAATAATCACAGTTGCAAATGCAAAAATAAGTGTATACTGGCTTGCGATTTTTGGTGTGTTTGCAGCAGCTGCAGCTATTTATATTATCCGTTCAGGAAATGTTAACGAAATAAGTTCATTGGAAGCGTGGATGAGAAGCACAATTACAGAAATCTTTGCTGCAAGACCAAGAACAAAAGAATTTCTGATTGGTTATCCTTGTCTTGTACTTTTCGTGCACTACATTAAAAATACAGATATTAAGGTAATACCATTTATTGCAGGAGTAGGAAGCTCAATCCTTGCGGCATCTGTTTCAAATACATTCTGCCATGTGTTCACAGACCTTACAACAATTTATTTAAGAGTTGTAAACGGTTTTGTAATAGGCCTTATTGTTTGTGCAGGCGTGGTAATTGCCAACTGTATTTTGATTAAACTTGTAAAGATAATTAAAAAGTATGCATAATTTATAAAAAACTATTGCATTTTAACGCAAAATGTGTTATACTACATTTTGCGTTATGTATGCATCCGTAGCTCAGCTGGATAGAGTATTCGGCTACGAACCGAACGGTCGGGGGTTCGAATCCCTCCGGATGTGCCAAAGTCTGTATTGCCCAACAGGGCAGATACAGACTTTTTTATTTAAAGGGATTCGAACCCTGAGAGGGTTTTTGCGTGAATAAAATATGCCGGTGGCATATTTTTAGCAAAAAGGTGCGAAGTCCGGTACCGAAATGCGAAGCATTTGGGTGGACAAGCAGAAAGGCGAAGCCTATCCCTCCGGATGTGCCAAAAATCCTCGTTTGAAAAAACGGGGATTTTTACTTATTCACTATTAACTCTTCACTCTTCACTACAAAGGCGAGGATTTTTGGCAAGTAATAAGTAATAGTGAAAAGTGAAGAAGTATTTTTGCAAGGCAAGCCTTGCACTTTTTATATTCCAATAGTATAATAACTTTGAGGTGAGAAGAATGACCGAAAGTCCATTGATGATAAAATCAAAAACTTTTGCACTTGATGCGATAAAAGTTTGTAAGGAATTAAGAAATAAAAAATGTGAAAGTGCTTTAATTAATCAGTTTTTGCGTTCATCAACAAGTATCGGAGCGAATGTAAGAGAAGCTTTTTACGCGCATGGCAGAAATGATTTTATAGCAAAGTTGCAAATATCATTGAAAGAGTGTTCGGAAAGCGAATATTGGATTGAACTTCTTATTGAAAGCGGATATTATGAGGATAAGACAATTCTTGAAAATTGTATTGAGTTGAAGAGAATTCTTATTGCTTCAATTAACACTGCAAAGAAAAAAATATAACGGAGAAAAATATGAATTGTAATTTGTGCCCAAGAAATTGCGGAGTTGACAGAGCGGTTTTAAAGGGCTATTGCGGACAGACAGATAAAATAAAAGTTGCAAGAGCATCTCTTCATATGTGGGAAGAGCCGTGTATTTCAGGAGAGAATGGCTCCGGAACTGTGTTCTTTTCAGGATGCGGTTTAAGATGCGTTTTCTGTCAGAATTTTGATATTGCCAATGGAAATACAGGCAAGGAAATAACTGTTGAAAGACTTGCAGAGATTTTCTGTGAGCTTAAAGAAAAAGGTGCTCATAATATAAATCTTGTTACGGGCGACCATTTTGTGCCTGAAATTATAAAAGCCCTTGATATAGCAAAAAGCAAGGGAATGGATTTGCCTGTAGTCTTTAACACAAGCAGTTATATAAACAAAGAAACTCTTAAGCTTCTTAATAACTATGTTGATATATATCTTGCAGACTTTAAATACTTTGATAACGAAACTGCAAAAAAATATTCAAATGCAGAAAACTACCTTCAGGTTGTTAAAACTGCAATAGAAGAAATGGTTTCCCAAAAGGGGACACCAACCTACGATGATAATGGCATTATGACAAAGGGCGTAATTGTCCGTCATTTATTAATGCCCGGTTACCTTCAGGAATCAAAAGCCATAATAAGATATGTTTATGAAGAGTATGGTGAAAGAGTTGTTTTAAGCATTATGAATCAATACACACCTTTAAAACAAGTAGAAAAATACCCCGAAATCAACAGAAAGGTTTCGGAGTATGAATATGAAACTTTAATAAATTACGCAATAAGCATAGGCGTAAAAGAAGCCTATGTTCAGGAAGGCGAAACGGCAGAAGAAAGCTTTATCCCACCATTTGATTTAGAAGGAGTATAAAAAAGCAGATGAGAAAATCTCATCTGCTTTTTTTTATCAGAACAATCCGATTATATTTCCGTTTTCGTCAACATCAATTTTTTCTGCTGCAGGAACTTTTGGAAGTCCCGGCATCGTCATAATGTCGCCTGTAAGTGCAACTATGAAGCCTGCACCTGCGGAAACTTTAAGATTTCTTACTGTTACTTTAAAGCTACTTGGTGCACCAAGCTTTGTCATATCATCTGAAAAACTGTACTGTGTTTTAGCAACACAAACAGGAAGCTTGTCACAACCGATTGCTTTTAATTCTTCAATCTGTTTTTTAGCATTTGGTGTGAAGATAACACCATCACCGCCATAAACCTTTGTAACAATGTCATTAAGTTTATTTTCGATAGTGTCTTCTGTATCATAGCAGAAAGTAAAGTCGTTTTCTTCTTCGCAAAGACGAACAACCTCTTCTGCAAGCTCAATTCCGCCTTCTCCGCCTTTTGCCCATACATCAGAAAGAACAACATTTATTCCCATACCTTTGCATTTTTCAATGAGAAGCTCAACTTCTTTGTCTGTATCTGTAGGGAATTTGTTAACTGCAACAACGCAAGGAAGCTTGTAAACATTTGTGATGTTTGAAAGGTGTTTTAAAAGATTTGGAATACCTTTTTCAAGTGCTTCAAGGTTTTCGTTGCCAAGTTCTGTTTTTGCAAGGCCACCATGCATTTTAAGAGCACGGATAGTTGCAACCATAACAACTGCAGAAGGTGTAAGACCTGCATATCTGCATTTAATATCAAGGAACTTTTCAGCACCAAGGTCTGCACCAAAGCCTGCTTCTGTGATTGTATAATCCCCAAGCTTTAATGCGAGTTTTGTTGCAAGAACACTGTTACAACCGTGTGCAATGTTTGCAAAAGGTCCGCCGTGAACAAGTGCAGGAGTTCCCTCAAGTGTCTGCACAAGGTTTGGCTTTAATGCGTCTTTTAAAAGAGCACACATAGCACCTGCCGCATTTAAGTCACCTGCAGTAACAGGCTTGTTGTCATAAGTATATGCAACAATGATTTTTGAAAGTCTTTCTTTTAAATCAGTAATAGAATTTGAAAGACAGAAAATAGCCATAATTTCTGATGCAACGGTTATATCGTAGCCGTCTTCTCTTGGTACACCGTGAACTTTACCGCCAAGACCGTTAACAATGCTTCTAAGCTGTCTGTCGTTCATATCAACGCATCTTTTCCAGGTGATTTTTCTTGTATCAATTCCAAGAGCATTGCCCTGATGGATGTGATTGTCAAGCATAGCAGCTAAAAGATTGTTTGCAGCACCGATTGCGTGGAAGTCACCGGTAAAGTGAAGGTTAATATCTTCCATAGGAACAACCTGTGCATATCCGCCACCTGCCGCGCCGCCTTTAACACCGAAAACAGGACCAAGTGATGGTTCACGAAGAGCTACCATAACATTTTTGCCGATTTTCTTCATACCATCTGCAAGACCGATTGTTGTTGTTGTCTTACCTTCGCCTGCAGGGGTAGGGGTGATAGCGGTAACTAAAATAAGTTTACCGTTTTCTTTTTTTACTTCGTTTAATATAGAAAGGTCAAGTTTTGCTTTGTAGTTGCCGTACTGTTCAACATATTTCATATCAATGCCTGCAGATTCGGCAATTTCGGTTATATGCTTCATTTTTGCACTCTGTGCAATTTCAATATCTGTTTTCATAACTAAATCCTTCTCTCTTAAGATTAGTGGTGGAATAATCTCATTCCTGTGAATGCCATTGTGATGCCGTATTCATTACAAGCATCAATAACAATGTCATCTCTGATAGAACCGCCAGGCTGTGCAATAAATGATACACCGCTCTTTTTAGCTCTGTCAATGTTATCGCTGAATGGGAAGAAAGCATCTGATGCAACAGAAACACCTGAAAGTGTTGAGAGATATTCTCTCTGCTCTTTTCTTGTGAAAGGCTCAGGCTGTTTTGAGAAAAGTGCCTGCCATTTACCGTCTGCCAAAACATCATCGCAGTCTTCTGAAAGATAAACATCAATAGCGTTATCTCTGTCAGGGCGTTTTACTGTATCAAGGAATGGGAGATTTAAAACTTTTTCGTGCTGTCTTAAATGCCAGAGGTCTGCTTTACCGCCTGCAAGTCTTGTGCAGTGAATTCTTGACTGCTGACCTGCACCAACACCGATAGCCTGACCGTCTACTGCATAGCAAACTGAGTTTGACTGTGTGTATTTAAGAGTAATTAATGCAATAATTAAATCTCTCTTTGCTTCTTCTGTAAATTCTTTTTTATCTGTAACAATGTTTGCAAGTAATTCTTCATCAATTTTGAAGTTGTTTCTGCCCTGCTGAAATGTGATACCGAAAACCTGCTTTGTTTCCTGTTCATCAGGAACATAAGATGGGTCAATTTTAACAACATTATATGTGCCTTTTCTCTTGCCTTTTAAGATTTCAAGAGCTTCAGGTTCGTAGTCAGGAGCAATAACACCGTCAGAAACTTCTCTTGCAATAAGCTTTGCAGTTGTAACATCGCATTTGTCTGAAAGTGCAATCCAGTCACCGAAAGAACTCATTCTGTCTGTTCCTCTTGCTCTTGCATAAGCAGTAGCAAGTGGTGATTCGTCAAGACCTTCAATATCGTCAACAAAGCAAGCTTTTTTAAGCTCGTCGCTCATTTTGATACCAACTGCAGCTGATGTTGGGCTAACGTGCTTAAAGCTTGTAGCACAAGGCATATTTAAAGCTTTTTTAATTTCAGCAACTAACTGCCAGCTGTTGAAGGCATCTAAAAAGTTGATAAAACCAGGTCTGCCGTTTAAAATTTCAATAGGAAGTTCTTTTCCGTTTGACATATAAATTTTAGAAGGTTTCTGGTTAGGGTTACAACCATATTTAAGTTCAAATTCTTTCATTTTATTTCTCCTTTAGCAATATTTGTTGATTAAAACATTTTTAGTTTCGCCATTTTTAAGATTTGTATAACGAACATAAAGTGAAATTTTGTTGTTTTCGTCAAGATTGTTCCAGATTTCATCTGCAAATGCATTAATGTCGTTTGGAATTACAACTCTTTCAGGTTCGCCTGTGAAAGTTGGAATTGGGTTACCGTCGTGGTTGTATGTGTGAATAAAATGACCAAGACCTTTGATTGAAGGGTATGTGAATGTGTGTCTTGCACAAGCAGAGCCTTCTTCATCAATGCTCTTTAAAATGCTCATTTTGTATGTGAAGTCGTTGTTATCAAAAGTAATCATACCGCTGATTCTTGGTGTGAAGTTTGGAGCATCAGGCTCGAATTCTCTTGTCTCTAAAGCAGCTTCAAATGATTTACCGTCTTTAACGAAGTCATAAACTGTATCTGTCTGGTCACCGTTTGTTACGATTAATTTGTTATCAATTACTCTGATAGGAGAGTAGATGATAAGAGAAGGGTCTTCAACCTTACTTGCATCGTAAGGATAGATTGTAACAGCCTGTCCTTCTTCTTTGAAAACTCTGTTACGGCTGTTTTCAGATCTGCCCATAATGAAGTATGCAGAAACTGCGTTTTCACCGTCTTCACTTTTGCCGAGGATGATACCTCTGCCAACATAAGTGTTACCGAACACGGCTTCTTTTACTGTTTTTTTTGCGTAAATACTCATAATCAACAATCCTTTCTTTTGATACGCCCTCCCGCAAAGTATAAAAAAGGGCATATCAGATAAAACTGATATGCCCAGACGGTCGGCTTAATCAGCTTTTTGCTCCCTTGCGGTACTCCGCAAATCCGTCAGTCACAAAAAGCAATATTCAACTAAAGAAAGTATAACAAAAATTCAGATAACTGTCAAGTCGAAATTTGTTGACGATGGGAGAAAAATCTGCTAATATTAAAATGGTGATTGATATGAAAAAAATACACATTTTTAACCCTATAGCAGGTAAAGACAAAAGACTGCCCGAAAAATTAGAGGGAGAAATTTATATTACAAAATCTGTGGGAGATGCAGAAAGCTTTGCTTATGAAACAAGTAAAAGTGAAAATGTTCATTTTATTGTTCACGGCGGAGACGGAACAATAAACGAAGTTGTAAACGGAATAATCAAAGCAGAGGCAGAGGACAGATGCTTGTTTTCTGTTGTTCCTAAAGGAACAGGAAATGATTTTGTACGCTCTGCACAGGAAAACACAAAAATAGATGTAATTAAGTTCAATGATTCCTATTGTATAAATTCACTTAATACAGGTCTTGATTTAAGAGTTGTTGAAGAAATGGAAAAGGCAAAAAAAATACCTTTTGTTAAAGGTTCTTTTGCGTATATACTTGGAGTAGTATCAGTTCTTTTCAAGCATATAGGCGAAAAGTGGAAAATAACTGTTGAAGATACAGACGGTCATATCGAAAACTTCAATAATGAAGAGTATTCACTTGCTCTTTTTGCAAACGGAAGCTTTTACGGAGGCGGATTTAATGCCGCACCTCTTGCAAGCCTTACAGACGGTGCTATTGACCTTATAGTTATAAAGAAGGTTTCAAAGCTTACTCTTTTAAAGCTTATTATGGCATACAGAGCAGGTAACCATTTTAAAAACGGAAAAATAGCAGAGAAATTTAAAAAATATCTCATATATAAGAAATGCGTAAAAGCAACTATTGAAAACATCAAAGGTATCTGCTCTGATGGTGAAATTATAAGAACAGACAGAGCAGAAATTTCAATATTGAAAAATAAACTTTGCTATAATACTTTGGAAAAAGCGAAAGTTTAATAAATTTCGGAGGTTAAAACAAAAATGGAAAAAAATAATTCATCGCGTTGGTTTTATATGATTGTTGGCGTTATTGCCATGTTGTTTGCAGGTGTTTTGTATGCCTGGTCTATTTTAAAAGCACCACTTTTAACTGAATTCGGATGGGGACCATCTGAACTTGCGCTTAATTTTACATTGGCTATGACATTTTTCTGCATAGGCGGTTTGCTTGGTGCACAGATTTCTAAAAAAGCAGGTCACAGAATTGCAATCATTACTGCAGGTGTTTTATCGGCACTTGGCTTTATTCTTACTGCGCTTTTACATAATGCAAGTGTTTGGATGCTCTATATTACATACGGCGTACTTGCAGGTCTTGGCATAGGAATTGCATATAATGTGGTTATAGCAACAGTAAGTGCCTGGTTCCCTGATAAAAAAGGCTTATGTTCAGGATGTCTTATGATGGGCTTTGGTGCATCTGCTTTAGTTTTGGGAAATCTTGCAGATGCAATGTTCAAAAGCACACTTGGATGGCGTTTTGCTTATATTGTGCTTGGCATTGCGATATTTTTAGTTCTTTTCCTTGCTGCATTTTTATTGAAAAAAGCAGAAGTAACTGAAAAAAAGACAGAAGAGCATAGCGAGCAGAAGCAATACACATCAAAGCAGATGTTATCTAGACCATCATTCTGGATGGCGTTTATTTGTATATCATTCCTTGCGGCAGTAGGAAGCTCTGTTATCAGCTTTGCAAAAGACCTTGCACTTTCAGTAAACGCACCTGAAAAACTTGCGGTTTCACTTGTTGGAGTTCTTTCTGTATGTAACGGATTGGGAAGAATTATCACAGGTGCAGTTTTTGATGCAGTCGGCAGACGCAAAACTATGCTTTGTGCCAATATTATCACAATCTGTGCCGCAGGTGTTACCTTACTTGCAGTATCTATAAATTCTCTTGCTCTTTGCATTGTTGGTTTATGCCTTACAGGTATGTCTTACGGTGCATGCCCAACAATTACTGCAGCCTTCACTTCATCTTTCTACGGAATGAAGCATTTTTCAGGTAATATGGCATATATGACCTTTACTGTTATGGCAGGTTCTTTAATTGCCACAGTATCAAACAAGGTTTTTGAAGCAACAGGCGGTTACACAACCACCTTTATAATGCTTCTTGCACTTACATTTGTATCTCTTATTTTAAATATCTTCATCCGCAAACCATAACTTCGGTTAAAACTAAATTTGCATATTGAATAGATTTTTTAATCCTAACTTGATACGAACTATAAAAACAGCAGAAGCTTTAGTTTGCTTCTGCTGTTTTTATGTCTTCAAAATGCATTTGGGTTCTTGCATCTTTTTTAAGAGTTTCTATATTTACATTTGAAAGTTTTAAATTTTTAATGTGTCTGAAGAAAATTCCGAAAGTTGGGAACTTTTCGCCAAATGCATAATTTTCGGGATAAGATTTTGTGATTTCAGGAACAGTTATGTCTTTACAGTCTTCCTCACATCCGCCGGGGAGAGTTAAATAAATGTTTGAGAAAGTTATGTTTTCAACTGCTTTGTGTGGCTGACCTGTTACTGTTGATGGCATAATATAAGATTCACACATCATTTCATCTTCCCACAGAGCAGTCATTCTTGGTGCAAGGAATTCTTTGTATGGTCCTGTTGCTGTTATGTTTTCGAATATAACATTTCTTATGCTTCCGATGGTTGTTCCTTCAGGTGCTCTTAATCTTTCGTTTAAGAGTACAAAAAACGGGTATCCTACATTCTGCATAGTTATGTTTGAGAAAACAACACCGTCAACATTTCCACCGTCTGCACTTTCAACAGAAAGACCGCCATAGAAAACATCATAGAGTGAACAATTTGAAACTGTGATGTTTCTGAAATCACCGTTGGTTTCTGTTCCTATTTTAATTGCATTGCTTCTTGTGGTGATATTGCAGTTTGTAATGGTAATATTTTCGCAATCTGCTTTTTTGTTTAAGGTATAAGATGCTTTAAGAACAATTGCATCGTCGCCTGAACGGATGTTACAGTCAGAAATAATAACATTTCTGCAACAGTCAGGGCTTATACCATCAATGTTTGTATCAATATCAAGTCCTGAAATTTTTACATTTTCACATCCTGCAAGGTAAAGGGCAATATCAGTTGCTTTTAAAAGAGTTAAGTCTTTTATAACAATGTTCTTACATTCTTTGAAAGCAAAAATCTTGACTGCTCTTTTACCGCACCAGTCGCCTTCGCCCGGAGTATTTTCATTTTCCCACACTCCCTGCATATCTATGGTGCCAAGGCCTGTGAAAGAAATGTTTTCGCAGTTTTTAGCAACAAACAAGCTTCTGTTAAAATATGTATGGGAAGCATCCTGATATGCTTTATAGTCAATAGCTTCTCTTTTGTCAAAATCATTGACATTTTCACTTCCAAGTATTTTAGCACCCGGTTCAAAAATAAAGTGAGTATTGCTCTTTAAGTGAATTGTTGAGCATTTATATGTTCCGTTTGGAATATAAATAACATCACCACTATTAACTGCCTTTTGAATTATATCTGTGCATAAGGTTTTACCGTCTGACACAGCACCTAAATCTAAAATATTAATCATATTAACTCCTTAAAAACCAAAAAGTCCGACTTAAGAAAGTCAGACTCTAAATTCGATATGAATTTTTGTAAGATTACAATTATATAGCTCTTTCAACTTTGCCTGAACGTAAGCATCTTGTGCAAACGTTAACCTTTTTAGGAGCACCATTAACAATTGCTTTTACCTTTCTTACATTTGGTTTCCATGTTCTGTTTGAACGGATGTGTGAGTGAGAAACTTTAATACCGAATACAACACCCTTACCGCATACATCACACTTTGCCATATATATACACCTCCTTGATAATCATTTCCATAAGCATCATCTATTGTAACAGAAAACTTTTAAAAAAGCAAGTTTTTTTTGAAACTTTTTTAAAAAGTTGTAAAAAGATGCATAATTTTTACTGTGAATGAATAAAAAACTTTACAAATGATGTAATTATATTGTATAATTATTGTGTATTATAATGCTTCCGTGCGAAAGGAGAAAGCTATGAATCAGTTCAGTGTTGATTTGAGAAAAATAGTTGACAAATATAAACTTGAGGTTATTGCATGTAACGATGCAATTGATGATATTAAAATTGTTTCCTGTGATGTTAACCGTCCGGGTCTTCCTTTGGCAGGATGTTATGATTTTTTTGACCCATCAAGAATTCAGCTTATGGGTAAAGCAGAAACATCTTATGTTGAAACATTAAACGAAACAGAGAAACAGGAAAGATTTGAAAAACTTTTCTCTGCAGGAATACCTGTTCTTATAATAACAAGCGAACTTGAAGTAGACCCTGTGTTAAAGCTTGAAGCGGTAAAGCATAATGTTCCTGTTTTAAGAACAAAGGGTTCTACATCAGGGTTTATGAGTATGCTTGTAAGCTATCTGAATGTTGAACTTGGCGAAAGAATAACACGCCACGGTGTTTTAGTTGAAGTATATGGTGAAGGTATTCTTATTTTAGGTGAAAGCGGAGTAGGTAAGAGCGAAGCAGCTATCGAGCTTGTTAAAAGAGGACACAGACTTGTTGCGGATGATGCGGTTGAAATCAAAAAAGTTTCTGCAATCACCCTTGTTGGTCAGTCTCCTGAAATAATCAGACACTTTGTTGAACTTCGTGGTATCGGTATTGTTGATGTAAGAAAAATCTTCGGTATGGGTGCAGTTAAGGAAACAGAGAAAATTGATATGGTAATCTCTCTTGAGCCTTGGGATAATAAGAAAAAATATGACAGACTTGGTCTTGAAGACGAATATACAAACATACTCGGTATTGACATTCCTTCTTTAGTTATTCCTGTTAAGCCGGGAAGAAACCTTGCTATTATTATAGAAGTAGCAGCTATGAACAACAGACAGAAGAGAATGGGCTATAATGCTGCAGAAGAGTTAAATAAAAGACTTATGGCTGATATGGAGAGTAAATTATGAAATACTATTTAGGCGTTGATTTGGGCGGAACAAATATTGCCGTTGGAATTGTAAATGAAAATGGAGAAATAGTTGCTAAAAAAAGCACAAAGACATTACACGAAAGAGGATACGAAGCTATTACTGAAGATATGGCAAAACTTTACAGAGAGCTTATCTTAGAAAATAAAATATCTGAAGATGATGTTGTATCTGCAGGAATAGGAGCTCCCGGCTCTATTGATAAAGAAAAGGGCAGAGTCATTTATGCCAATAATCTTGGTTTTTTTGATATTCATCTTGCGGATGAACTTAAAAAACATATAAATAAACCTGTGTTTGTTGATAACGATGCAAACTGTGCAGCCTGGGCGGAATTTATGGCAGGAAGTGCAAAGGGTGCATCCGTTGCGGTTGTAATAACACTTGGAACAGGTGTTGGAAGCGGTGTTATTATAGATGGTAAGCTTCAGGGAGGATTTAACTTCTGCGGTGGAGAGCTTGGACATATGGTTATAGATGCAAACGGACCTTTATGTACTTGCGGAAGAAAAGGATGCTTTGAAGTATTCTCTTCTGCAACAGGACTTATAAATATGACAAAGGAATTTGCAGAAAAAAATAAAGATTCAAAAATGTGGGAATACACTAAAGACGGTAAGTTTAACGGAAGAACTGCATTCCTTGCAGCAAAAGACGGTGATGAAACTGCACAGGCAGTTGTGGATAATTACATAAAATATCTTGCTGTAGGTATTGCAAATATTATCAATATTTTTCAGCCTGAAATTTTCGTTATAGGCGGCGGTGTATCAAATGAGGGAGATAATCTGATAAATCCTCTTAAAGAAAAGGTGTTTTCCCAGACATATACAGACCCAAGTGTTGTACCAATGTGTGATATTGTGAAAGCAAAACTCGGTAATGATGCAGGTATAATCGGAGCGGCATTTTTGAGATAATGGAGGAAATAATGAATAATAAACTTACACAGCTTTGCAAAAGTGAAAATGTGTTAATCAACGAACCTCTGAAAAATCATACTACATTTGGTTGTGGCGGCTCGGCGAAAGCAGTTGTTTTTCCTGAAAATGTTAAAGAGCTTGAAGAAATTGTAAAGCTTCTTAAAAACGATGCGTGTATACTTGGTAACGGCTCAAATGTTCTTGTTTGTGACGAAGGCATAGATAAATATGCGGTTATCACAACCAAAATCAAAGAAGTTAAATGTGACGGTGAGAGTATTTACGCAGATTGCGGAGCAACTCTTGCTAAACTTTCTTCGGTTGCGGCAGAAAATTCTCTTGCAGGTCTTGAATTTGCATCAGGAATCCCCGGAACAGTTGCAGGCGGTATATATATGAATGCAGGTGCATACGGCGGAGAAATCAAGGATGTTATCTGCGAAGTTTATGCAGTTGATAAAGACGGAAATAAAAGAACTTTTTCAAAAGATGAACTTAAGCTTTCTTACAGACACTCAGTATTTGTTGAAAACGGATATATAATAACAGGTGCAAAGTTTAGTTTAAGCAAAGGAAACAAAGAGGTTATTCTTGCAACGATGAAGGAACTTAATCAGAGAAGAAAAGATAAACAACCTCTTGAATATAAAAGTGCAGGAAGCACATTTAAACGCCCTGAAGGTTATTTTGCAGGTCAGCTTATAGAAGAAAGCGGACTTAAAGGCTTCAGCGTAGGTGATGCACAGGTTTCAGAAAAACATGCAGGTTTTGTTATAAATAAAGGTAAAGCAACGGCAAAGGATGTGCTTGAAGTTATTGAACATTGCAGAAAAGTTGTTGAAGAAAAATTCGGTGTTGTTCTTGAACCTGAAATAAAAATTTTAACTAAAGATTGATTATTTAACAAATTTGTGGTAAAATAGTAAGTAACTTATTGCGGAGGTGAAGTAATGCCGGTACAAATTAACGGTAACACTCTTAAACATATTATTATTTCTGCTTCAAATAATCTGTATAACAACAGAAAGACAGTAGATGATTTGAATGTTTTCCCTGTTCCGGATGGTGACACGGGAACAAATATGTCTTTGACTATATCAGCAGTAAAAAAAGTTCTTCTTGATGTTGACTCTTTAAATTGCGGTGAGGTTGCACGATTTGCATCATCTGCATCATTAAGAGGCGCAAGAGGAAATTCAGGCGTTATTCTTTCACAGCTTTTCAAGGGTTTTTACACAGCCGTTGCAGACTGTGATACAATTGATATTGATGATATTAAAAGAGCAATGGAATCAGCAAAGGATGCGGCTTATAATGCAGTTTCAAAACCTGCTGAAGGCACTATCCTTACAGTTGCAAGAGTAATGGCAGAAAAAGCTTCGGATTACGAAAGCAGCGATGGCGATATTACATTATTCTTAAAATATATCGTTAAAGAAGGTAATAAAATTTTAGATGCAACAACAAATATGCTTCCACAGCTTAAAATGGCTAATGTTGTTGATGCAGGCGGTAAGGGTCTTATGACCGTTATGGAAGGTGCACTTTATTACCTTGAAAACGGAAGCATTGTTCCTTGTAAGGAAAATTTAAAGGCAAAAGAAAAGAAAGAAGCTAAAAAGCAACAGGATGAAGAAATTAAATTCGGATATTGTACCGAATTTATCATAAATAAAAAAGAAACAGAAATGAACTGGCAGAAGCTGAAATCAAAGCTTGAAAAAATCGGCGACTGTGTTGTTGTGGTAGATGATTTTGATATTATCAAGGTTCATATTCACACAAACAATCCGGGTGTTGCCATTGAGGAAGCTATCAAGTACGGTTCACTTATCAATATTAAGATTGACAATATGAGAGAACAGGCTCACAACGAAACTGTTGTTGCAGAAGAAAAAACGCCTGAAGCTCCAATGATTAAAAATGCATTTATTACTGTTTCAGCAGGTGAAGGACTTTCACAGATGTTCACAGAGCTTGGTTGCACAGGCATCATTACAGGCGGACAGACAATGAATCCTTCAACAGAAGATTTTATGGCAGAAATAGAAAAAATCAATGCAGAAAATATTTTTATTCTTCCAAACAATAAAAATATCATAATGGCGGCACAACAGGCAGTTGACATTTCAGACAAGAATGTTGTTGTTATAAAGAGCCGTTCAATAGTTCAGGGTATTGCTGCAATGATTGCTTACGACGAAGAAGCGGGCTTTGAAGAAAACAAAGAAGCTATGGAAGGTGCGATTGAAGAAATCACATCTGCATCTGTTACTTTCGCTGCAAGAGATTGTGTTTTGGATGACCTTGACATTAAAGAAAACGATGTTATGGGACTTGTGGAAGGTAAGATAAATCTTATCGGTAACAGCCCTGAAAAAGTCTGCAAAGAAATAATAGAGCGTCTTGTAAACGATGAAACAACTTCAGTTTCTGTTTACAGAGGAGAAGATGTTAGCGAAGATACGGCAGATAAACTTCTTGAAGAACTTGAAGAACTTTATCCTGACCTTGATGTTAATGTTTACTACGGCGGTCAGCCACTTTATTATTACTATATATCAGTAGAATAAAAATTAAGCACAAGCTAATTGCTTGTGCTTTTAAAGATTAAGATAAAATGTTTATATATGATTTTTTATCCTGACTTGACACGAGTAAGAATTATGTCGGGAGATAACGAATTTTATCAAAATAGGGGTAACTTATTGAAGAAAAGCATAAGATGATATAAGTTTTGGAAAAGGTGTGTTTTTTTTGCAACGAAAAATATAAAAAGGAGTTAGTTATGAGTGTTTTAGATGAGATGAAGTATTACAAATTACTTGCTGAAAAGTGGCCCACAAAAAAAGATGTGATGTCTGAAATAATCAATCTTCAAGCAATACTAGGTTTGCCTAAGGGGACGGAACATTTTATAAGTGACATTCATGGCGAGCATGAGCATTTTATACATGTTATGCGTACGGCGTCAGGTGTTATCAGAGCCAAAATCCGTGATGTGTACGGCGATGAACTGTCCACAGCGCAGCAGATAAAACTTGCCAACCTTATATATTATCCCGAAAAGGTGCTTAAGAAACACTTGGGGGAGAAAGCCTGGTTGGAGGAAAATCTTCTAAGACTTGTAGAAATATGCAGAGTAGCAGGTAGCAAATATACCCGTTCAAAAGTGAGAAAAGCTCTTCCGGAAAAGTATGCATACATAATCGATGAACTTCTTAACTGTGATTCAAAAAATATCAATAAAGGAAAATATTATAATAAAATTATTGAAACAATAATTAATCTTGGTTGTGCTGACGACTTTATTGGGGAAATATCATCTGTCATCCGTAAACTTTCCATAGACCATCTGCATATAGTGGGAGATATTTTTGACAGAGGCCCCAGACCGGACATTGTTTTAGATACACTTCTTGATATTGATAATATTGACATTCAGTGGGGGAATCACGATGTTGTATGGATGGGTGCAATGATGGGTTCGCCAGTATGCATCAGCGTAGCAATTGCAAACAGTCTGAAATATGAAAACATCGACTTTTTAGAAGAGGGTTACGGTATCAGCCTGCGCACTCTTGAACATTTTGCAAATAAAAACTATACTGCTAAAAATAGTATTGAAAAAATGTACAAGGCAATCTCGGTGATAAGATTTAAGCTTGAGGACAACTTGATGCAGTCCAGAACTGATTTTTTGATGACAGAAAAAACAAGACTTGATAAAATAAATTTCAAAGAGAATACCTGGCAGGGATATAAACTTAATACAGATGAATTCCCAACTGTAGATGAAAAGGCTCCATTTGAGCTTACACCTGATGAAAAAGAGGTTATGGATGCACTCGCACATAGCTTTAGAAACAATGAAAAAATTAAGAAACATCTTAATTTTATGTTTTCCAAGGGAAGCATTTATCTGTGCTATAACGGAAATCTTCTGTATCACGGATGTATTCCAATAGATAAAAATGGTGATTTCTCGGTATTTGTTCACGATAATAAAAAGTATTGTGGAAAAGCATATATCGATTTATGTGAGAAAAAACTACGCAAAGCATATAAAGAGAAAGGTGGCAATGCATCAGATTTTGCGTGGTATTTGTGGTGTTCGCCATTTTCACCACTTTTTGGAAAGAAAAGAATGGCTACTTTTGAGAGGTTGTATATAGACGATAAAAAAGCTCACAAGGAGGAAAAACAGCCGTATTTTAATTTGTGGAACAATGAAGAAATATGTAATAAAATAATGACGGAATTTGACATAAACCACGAAAACGGGCATATAATAAACGGGCATATTCCTGTTAAATTTAAAGATGGAGAAAGTCCAATAAAAGCAAACGGCAAGCTTATCCTTATTGACGGAGGAATGTCAACTACATATCGTAAGCAGACAGGAATTGCGGGATATACCCTCATTTATAATTCTTATGGGCTTGCTATTACATCACATTCACCATTTGAAAGTATAGATTCAATTGTTGAACAAAACTGTGAAATGGTGTCACAAAAAAATGTGGTTGAAAAGGTAAACAAACGACTGCTCGTGCGGGACACCGACAAAGGGAAAAGTCTTTTGAATACTATAGATGATTTAAAAAAACTCATATTTCTTTATAATTCAGGAATTATATCAGAGAAAACATATTAAAGAATGAATAAACATTAGTTTGCCGATTTTGATATTTACATATACTATCGGGTGCGAGAAAATCCAGTATTCTCGCGGGTTCTAAATAAAAGTGTTTAAGGAAAATCAGTGAAAATAAAGGTATAAAATAGTAGGTCCTATTATTCACTGTTCGCCTGACTTGATACGAGTATATAAAGAGTGTCGTAAAAAGTCGAAAAATAAATAGGTTGACAATATCCTACAATTTGTATACAATATAAATTGTAGGATATATTTATTGTATAAATGATAGGAGGTAGCTATGAATATAAATACTGAAACAATTACAACAATGACAGAAGCAAATCAGAATTTTTCAAAGGTAGCAAAAGTGGCTGAAAACAATGGTCAGGCAGTTATATTTAAAAATAACAAGCCAAAATTTTTGCTGATAGATGTTGAGTCAAATTCTTATTTTGATATTACAGATGATGAAAAGATTGATGTTGCAGCAAAAAGAATTATGAATAGGTTTAAACCTGCTTTTGAGGAGTTGGCGAAATGATTAAGTTGAGCAAAGAAAAGGTTTTACTTTTACATCAGTTAATAGCAGAAGAAACGGGTGGCAGTGTAGGCGTAAGAGATGTTGGACTTTTAGAAAGTGCTCTTAATAACGCGTATGCTACATTTGGTGGAGAAGAACTTTATAAAACAAAGGAAGAAAAAGCAGCAAATCTTGGTTTTTCTTTAATATCCAATCATGCTTTTGTGGATGACAACAAGAGAATAGGTGTGTATGTTATGCTGACATTTTTGGAAGCAGAGGGTATAAAAATGAATTGCACTAATGCAGATGTTGTAGATTTTGGTTTATCTGTTGCATCGGGCGATATGAAATATGATGATATTTTAAATTGGATAAATAAATTCAAAAAATAAGTTTTTGGTACGAACTTGTTATGAACTACTAATAATGTTTTTTGTTTGGAAGGAGGAAAAATATGAATATTATGAATATGCCCATTACAGAGCTAAAGGGAATAGGTCCAAAGAAGGCAGAGCAGTTTTATAAAAAAGAATTTAATTGTGTTTATGATATTCTGAGCTATCTTCCTTCAAGGTATGAAGACAGAGCATCCAGTCTTCTTATAGAAAATCTTACAGTAGGGGAAAGTGTGTGCATAAAAGCAAAGATTACATCTTCTGTAAAAGTGATAAAAATAAGAAAAAACTTAACTATCACAAGATGCACAGCCGCAGATGAAAGCGGAGAGATTGTGCTTTGCTGGTATAATCAGAAATACATAGATAAAGCCCTTAAATACGATGAAACCTATACATTTTATGGCAAAGTAAGTAAAGGTAAATCAGGAATTGAAATGGTTAATCCTGTTGTGGAATCAATGGAAAAAGAGGGTAAATACACAGGAAAAATAATACCTGTATATCACGGAATTTATCCCATTTCACAGAAAACCTTTATTTCTGTTCAGGAATCAGCTTTTGAAAAATGTAAAAATGCTCTTGTTTCTTTTATACCAAAAAGCCTTGAGCAAAAATATAATCTGATGAATGTGGTTGATGCAACCCAAAATATTCATTTTCCTGAAAACGAAGAAATGCTTGTAAAGGCAAGAGAAAGATTTGCTTTTGAAAAATTCTTTTTGTTTCAGACTGCTATGAGAATGCTCCGAAACAAAGAGAAGGAAAATGGCTTGATATTTAAAGATATCACAACAGAAGAATTTGAGAATAAACTACCATTTGAGCTTACAGATGCACAGAAAAAAGTGGTAGATGCGGTTAAGAAGGATTTACAGTCAGGAAAAGCATCAAAAAGACTTGTGCAGGGGGATGTAGGTTCAGGAAAAACAGTTGTTGCGGTAATTATGGCATACCTTGCGGTTAAAAACGGATATCAGGCAACAATTATGGCTCCTACAGAAATTCTTGCAAAACAACATCTGCTTACATTTGAAAAAATGCTTCCTGAACTTAAAATTAAGTGTCTTACATCATCGGTTACAAAGAAAAATAAAGAAATAATCTGTGAAGAATTAAGAAATGGCGACATTGATATTTTAATCGGTACACACGCACTTATAGAGGACAATGTGGTGTTCAAAAACCTTGGCTATGTTATTTGTGACGAGCAACACAGATTCGGTGTTAACCAAAGGGTTAAGCTTCTTGAAAAAGGTGAAAATCCACACATGGCGGTTATGACTGCAACACCTATTCCACGAACACTTTCCCTTGTTCTTTATGGTGATTTAACACCTTCTGTAATCGACCAGTTGCCACCGGGAAGACAGAAAATAAAGACATATCTTTTAACTGAAAGCTACAGAGAAAAAACATATAATTTTGTTAAAGAGCAGATAAAGGAAGGCGGACAAGCCTATGTTGTATGTCCGCTTGTTGAAGAGAATGAAGAGCTTGATTTAAAATCTGCAAAAGAATTTGCAGAAGAATTAAGCACAAGTCTTGAAAATGTAAAAGTTGGTCTGTTACACGGCAAAATGAAAGATGCCGAAAAAACAAAAGTAATGGACAGCTTTAAAAATAAGGAATTTGATATTTTGGTTTCAACAACTGTTGTTGAAGTAGGGGTGGATGTTCCCAATGCAACGGTTATGATAATTGAAAATGCGGAAAGATTCGGACTTTCTCAGCTTCATCAGCTTCGCGGACGAGTTGGCAGAGGTCAAAGACAATCATATTGTTTTATGTTTGCAAAAACAAGTAATTTGCAGACAGTTGAAAGACTTAAAGTAATAGAAAAATCAACCGATGGTTTCTATATAAGTGAGCAGGACCTTAAAATGAGAGGTCCCGGTGATTTCTTCGGAAGCAGACAAAGTGGACTTCCTGAAATTAAGGGGATTTTTGGTGAACCTGATATGGAAATTCTTGAAAAAACAACTGAAGCGGTGAACCTTCTTCAGCAAAAAGAGCTCACAATTGACGAAAATGAACGAAGTCTTTTAAATTTTGCAGTAAAAAAAGAATATTTCAGTGAAAAAATACATAAAATTTTAAATTAACTATTGACAAATTTTTTATATATTATAAAATATATATGTATAATATTATTTTTATGGGGGTACTATGCGCGTAATAGCAGGACTCGCAAAAGGACATCAGCTTTTTTCTCCTGAAGGTGAAGATACAAGACCAACTCTTGACAGAGTCAAGGAATCGGTTTTTTCAATTCTTTATCCTTATTTAAGGGATGCGGTTGTGCTTGATTTATTTGCAGGGACAGGCAGTCTCGGAATAGAAGCATTAAGCAGAGGGGCAAAAAGTGCAGACTTTGTGGATAACGGCAAAAAAGCATATGATTGTATTATCAGAAACCTTAGAAAAACAAGGCTTGAAGATAAAGCATCTGTGCACCTTACCGCATTTGAAAAATACTTAAATACCTGTAGTAAAAAATATGATATTGTATTTTTAGATCCACCTTACAACAAAGGAATAGAGGATAAAGTTTTTGCAGAAATAGAAAAGAATCTTGATGAAAATTCTGTTATAGTTCTTGAAACTGAATATATGGCAGGAAATTTTGAAGGATTTGAAATCATAAAACAGGCAAAATACGGAAGAGTTTATATAACTTTATACAGACTTACGGAGAAATAATTATGAAAATTGCAATTTATCCCGGAAGTTTTGACCCTATCACTAACGGACATCTTGATATAATTGAGCGAAGTGCACAGATTTTTGACAAGGTTATTGTGGCAGTTTCCATCAATAGCCAGAAAAGTCCTTTGTTCACTATTGAAGAAAGAATAGAAATTGTCAAAAGTGTAACAAGCCATATTGCTAATGTAGAAGTTAAAACTTTCACAGGACTTTTAGCAGAGTTTGCAAACAAAGAAAATGCTAAAGTTCTTATTAAAGGATTAAGAGCTGTATCTGATTTTGAATATGAATTCCAGATGGCGCTTATGAATAAGAAAATTGAGCCAAAGCTTGAAACGTTGTTTATGATGTGTAATAAAGAATATTCATACTTAAGCTCAAGTATTGTTAAAGAGGTTGGTCGACTTGGCGGAGATCTTACGGGTCTTGTGCCGGACAACTTGATTGAGTTAATTAAAAATAAGTTAAAATAAGGGGGAAATACTGTGGATATTTTAGATCTCATCGGTATGGTAGAAGAAACAATTGATAATTCTTTCAAAATTCCTTTCACATCTAAAGGAATCGTTGACAAAGAAGAACTTTTAGAAACAATTCAGGAAATCAGATTAAAGTTTCCTGATGAGCTCAAGCAGGCTAAATATTTAATCGAAGACAGACAGAGAATTATGGCTGAAGCTCAGAAAGAAGCAGATAACATTATCAAAAATGCAACTGACAAGGTTAATGTTATGGTTTCAGAACACGAAATCACAAAACTTGCTCAGGAAGAAGCTATGAAGATTATGGAAGCTGCTCAGAACGATGCAAGAAATATGAGAATGGCAACTAAAGAATATGTTGTTAAGACAATGAATGGTCTTGAAACATCTTTAACAGATGCACTTATGAAGGTAAAAGAAGACAAAAGAAATCTGTAATCTAAGGGGAATGTTAAAATACTCCAGAACGCAAAAAGGCAGTAAAATAAAAAGTTTACTTGTGCGATAACGCTAATTTTGTAATAAAACGAGGAAAAATCTCACAATGTGGGATTTTTCTTTGATTTATAGCCTTTTTGCTATAAACCAACCTCACCACTCGACGTATAAACATACGCCTTCGGGTGACCCCTGCGGGTTCGGTTGGCTCATTCTGAAGCATTTTTCCTATTCCCGTATGTGCTGACAAGAATTAGGAGATAAAGTATGATAATACTTGGAATAGACCCCGGCTATGCAATTGTTGGGTATGGAGTAATTAAATACGAAGGCGGAAAAATGTCTGTGGTTGATTACGGTAAAATAACAACTGAAGCAAACATACCGCTTTCAAAAAGATTAAAGCTTATTTATGACTCTTTAACCCATCTTATAGAAACTTTCAGACCTGATGTGGTGGCAGTGGAAGAGCTTTTCTTCAACTCAAATGTTAAAACTGCAATAGCGGTAGGTCATGCAAGGGGTGTTATTATTCTTGCTGCGGCAAACAAAAATTTAAAGATTGCAGAGTACACACCGCTTCAGATTAAACAGGCGGTTGTAGGCTACGGCAGAGCCGATAAAAATCAGGTTCAGCAAATGGTTAAAATGTTTTTGAAGCTGAAAGAAGTACCAAAGCCTGATGACACTGCAGATGCACTGGCAGTAGCAATATGTCATGCAAATTCATCGGCATTATCAAATCAGTTAGGATTGGTGTAATTTATGTATGCGTATATAAAAGGAACACTCACATATAAAAATTACCCTGTTGCTATTCTTGAAGCGGGCGGGGTTGGTTATAAAATAAATACAACTGCAAACACAATAGGAAAACTTCCTGAACTTGGTGAAACAGTTACTCTTTACACATATTTAAATGTAAAAGAGGACATAATGGAGCTTTACGGATTTTATACAAGAGAAGAGCTTTCTGTGTTTGAGCTTTTAATTTCTGTTTCGGGAGTTGGACCTAAAGTGGGGGCAACAATACTTTCATCTTTAAACCCTGAAAACTTTGTTGTTGCGGTTGCAACAGGCGATACAAAAACAATCACAAAAGCACAGGGCGTTGGTCCGAAACTTGCGGCGCGTATAATTCTGGAATTAAAGGATAAAATTAACAAAGACGGTGATTTTGCAATTCCTGAAACAGGGGCGGCACAATCTCTTGAGGTTAACGATGATGCGGTTGATGCTTTAATGGTGCTTGGATACACTCAGGCAGAAGCAAAAAAAGCCGTTACAGGACTTACAGGTACGGTGGAAGAAATTATTTCAATTGCATTAAAAAATCTAATGAAGAGGTAAAATATGGAAGATAGAATTATAACATCTACATATACAACAGATGATGAAGATATTGAAGTTTCTTTAAGACCAAGGTCTCTTGACGAATATGTTGGTCAGGAAAAAGCCAAAGAAAACTTAAAAATCTTTATCGAAGCTGCTAAAATGAGAGGAGAGGCCCTTGACCATATCCTTTTATACGGACCACCGGGACTTGGTAAAACAACTCTTGCAGGTATTATTTCAAATGAAATGGGTGTTAATATAAGAATAACATCTGGTCCTGCAATTGAAAGACCGGGCGACCTTGCGGCAATTATTTCAAATTTAACAGAAAATGATGTCTTATTTATAGACGAAATTCATAGACTTAACAGAAGCGTTGAAGAAATCCTTTATCCTGCTATGGAAGATTTCGTGATTGATATAGTGTACGGAAAAGGTGTTTCTGCAAAAACTGTTCGTGTTGCACTTCCTAAATTCACATTGATTGGTGCAACAACAAGAGCAGGTATGCTTTCATCACCGCTTCGTGACAGATTTGGTTTTATAAGCAGACTTGAAATGTATACAGAAAATGAGCTTACAAGCATTATAAAAAGGTCTGCATCAATTCTTGATGTTGTTATTGAAGAGGATGGAGCAAGAGAAATTGCAGTCCGTTCAAGAGGTACACCGAGAATTGCAAACCGACTTTTAAAAAGAGTAAGAGACTATGCACAGATAAAGTCAAACGGTGTTATAACAAAAGAAATTGCAGATGCGGCTCTTGATATGATGGAAGTTGATAAGCTTGGTCTTGATAATATTGACAGAAAAATACTTAATACAATCATAAAACACTTTGCAGGTGGACCTGTTGGTCTTGAAACTATTGCGGCATCAATAGGTGAGGAAGGGCACACAATTGAAGATGTGTGCGAGCCTTATCTTCTTCAGATGGGCTTCATAAGCAGAACCGCAAGGGGCAGAGTTGCAACAAAGCTTGCTTATGATTATATGGGAATTGAGTATAAAGAGTAAAAAATTACTTAAAAGGCTTGACAAATTGGTCAAAGATGGTAAAATATATTTTGTTAGCACTCTTTTGATTTGAGTGCTAAAGAATAAAATTGTATAAAGGAGGCGTCGCTAAATGAATATTAAACCATTAGCAGACAGAGTAGTTATAAAGATGGTAGAAGCTGAGGAGAAAACCGCAAGTGGTATTATTCTTACAGGTACTGCAAAAGAAAAACCACAGATCGCTGAAGTTGTTGCAGTTGGCCCTGGCGGAGTAGTTGAAGGCAAAGAAGTGGTTATGGAAGTTAAAGTAGGAGATAAAGTAATCATAAGCAAATATGCCGGCACAGAAGTTAAATTTGACGGCGAAGAATACACAATCTTAAAACAGAGCGATATTTTAGCAATCGTACTTTAATTCAGAAAGGAAATAATTAGTTATGGCAAAGGACATTTTATTCGGCGAAGAAGCCAGAAAAAGCCTTGAAAGAGGCGTAAATAAATTAGCAGATACAGTTAAGGTTACACTTGGTCCTAAAGGAAGAAATGTAGTTCTTGACAAGAAATTTGGTGCACCATTAATCACAAACGATGGTGTTACAATCGCTAAAGAAATCGAACTTGAAGACCCATTTGAAAATATGGGTGCACAGCTTGTTAAAGAAGTTTCAACAAAAACAAACGATGTTGCAGGTGACGGTACAACAACTGCTACACTTCTTGCGCAGGCTATCGTAAGAGAAGGTCTTAAAAATGTTGCTGCAGGTGCAAACCCAATGATTTTAAGAAGAGGTATGCAGAAAGCAGTAGATAAAGTAGTTGAAACAATTATTGCCAACAGCAAAAAAGTTGAAGGCAAAGAAGATATTGCTAGAGTTGCATCTGTTTCATCTGCAGACGAAACAATCGGTCAGTTAATTGCAGATGCTATGGAAAAAGTTACAAATGACGGTGTTATTACTGTTGAAGAATCAAAAACTGCAGAAACAATGGTTGAAGTTGTTGAAGGTATGCAGTTTGACAGAGGCTACATTTCACCTTATATGGTAACAGATACAGATAAAATGGAAGCAGTTATTGACGATGCTTATATTTTAATCACAGATAAGAAAATTTCAAACATTCAGGAAATTCTTCCTGTTTTAGAACAGATTGTTCAGCAGGGCAGAAAGCTTGTTATTATTTCTGAAGATATCGAAGGCGAAGCATTAGCTACACTTGTTGTTAACAAATTAAGAGGAACATTCACTTGTGTTGCAGTTAAAGCTCCAGGCTTTGGCGAAAGAAGAAAAGAAATGCTCAGAGACATTGCTATCTTAACCGGTGGTGAAGTTATTTCTGAAGAGCTTGGTCTAGACCTTAAAGAAGCACAGATTTTCCAGCTTGGTCGTGCAAGACAGGTTGTTATCCAGAAAGAAAATACAATCATTGTTGACGGTATGGGCGATAAAGAAGCTATCAAAGCAAGAGTTGCACAGATTAAAACAGCTATTGACACTACAACTTCTGATTTTGACAGAGAAAAGCTTCAGGAAAGACTTGCTAAAATGTCAGGCGGTGTTGCAGTACTTAAAGTTGGTGCGGCAACAGAAACTGAAATGAAAGAAAAGAAATTAAGAATTGAAGACGCTTTGGCTGCTACAAGAGCTGCAGTTGAAGAAGGTATTGTTCCTGGTGGCGGAACTGCATATATCAATGCAATTTCATCACTTACAGATTTAATTAAAAATGCATCAGGTGACGAAAAAACAGGTATGCAGGTAATTGAAAAAGCTTTAGAAGAACCTGTAAAACAGATTGCTGCAAATGCAGGTCTTGAAGGCGCAGTTATTGTTGATAAAATCAAAGCAAGTGAAAAAGGTGTTGGCTACAATGCTTTAATCGAAGAATATCAGGATATGATTAAAGCAGGTATCGTAGACCCTGCAAAGGTTACTCGTTCTGCACTTCAGAACGCGGCTTCAGTTGCGGCTATGATTCTTACAACAGAAAGTCTTGTTGCAGATAAGCCTGCACCGGAGCCAGTAGCACCTGCGGCACCTCCAATGGGCGGCATGTATTAATTCACAATGCACAATTAGGGGCGGATTTTATCCGCCCTTGTATTATATGAGGAAAACAAATGAAAGAAAAGATTTTAGAGAAAATATATGAACATTCAAAGCCGTATATAAAGCTTATGAGCTATTATAAATGCGCTATGATGGAGATTGAAACAAAGTTTAATGTTTTAAACGAGCAATATTCTATTGAAAGAGACCAGAATCCCATAAGCTCTATTAAAACAAGACTTAAATCGCCTTTAAGCATAGAAGAAAAACTTAAAAGAAGAGACCTGGATTATTCATTGGAGTCCATTCAGGAAAATCTTTATGATGTGGCGGGAATAAGAGTTATATGCAATCTGCCTGAAGATGTTTATGCAATTGCAGAAGCTTTTACAAAACAAGATGATATAACAGTTATTGAAGTTAAAGACTACATAAAAAATCCAAAAGAAAACGGATACAGAAGCTTACATTTAATAGTTGAAATACCTATTTTCCTTGCAGATGAAAAGAAGCTGATGAAAGCGGAAATTCAGCTTCGTACAATTGCTATGGACTTCTGGGCATCACTTGAGCATCAGCTTCGTTACAAAAAAGAAGCAGAGTTTACAGAAGATATGGCACATGAACTTTATGAGTGCGCAAAAATCTCCGCAGACCTGGATTTAAGAATGCAGGAAGTTCGAAATAAAATAAAACACAGCTAATTTAATTAGCTGTGTTTTTTGTTGTATACAGAAAACCACCAGCTAAGCTGGTGGTTCGAAAAAGGCTTTTGCCGTTGAACAAAAAAGACCTCCTATGTTACAATGAAAGCGGTCTAGCCAGCCGCAAAAAGAACAAAGGAGGAAATATCAATGAAGATTGATACAAATAATAGTTTATCACACACAACATGGAATTGCAAGTATCACATAGTGTTTGCACCAAAGTATC
>JAZROD010000058.1:0-76684 GCA_045648505.1 Clostridia bacterium
GGTCAGTTCTTATCGGCATCTTCCCGTTCCTCCTTTTTTTCTTCATCATCCTCTGTCAAATCAAGATAGGCCTTATGAAGAATGAGAAGCTCCATATTATCGCCCAAAACACTATCGGAGGATAGAGTGTCATTTGCTATCGGTGTATCTTTTTGCATTTTTACCAACCTTTCAAACATTTTTCTTTATTATTTGTAAAAGGGCTGAAAAAATGCAAAAAAGGCCGCTTCTTTCTGATGTGACCCCAAAAAGTTAGACTTTTTATAGCGTAGTAGTTTTAATGACTGCTACGCTATTTTTATGCAGCCAAGGTGTTGAGCCGATATTGTACCGGACTCATCCACCCAAGTTTCTCTTTAATTCTTTTCTCATTGTAATATTTTATATATCTTTCAATAGCATCTTTAAGTTCATCAAAGCTATAATATGTAGTTCCATAATACATTTCTTGCTTTAATATTCCAAAGAAATTTTCCATTACAGAGTTATCATAACAATTACCCTTACGAGACATACTTTGAAATATTTTGTTTTCCTTTAGTGCTAATGAATATGCACCCATTTGATATGCCCAACCTCTGTCTGAATGGAATGTTCTTCTGTATGGGCAATCAGAGGTTATATCTATTGCTTGTTGTTGTGCTGATAAAATGCTCATTGATGATGGAGTTTTGCTTATACCATAGCTTAACACTTCACCATTAAACATATCGAGGAATGGATCTAAATACAATTTTTTAATTATCATTCTACCCTTGTTGTCTATTTCATAATACTTAAACTCGGTAGTGTCTGTAGTTATCTTTTGATGTGATACAGATGTATTAAATCTTCTGTTAATTCTGTTTGGCGCAATTTTACCTACATTACCTTTGTATGAATTATATCTTCGGCTTTTACGAGTAAATGATGTAACTTGAAAGCCTAATTTTTGCATAAGTCTTTGAACTTTCTTCTTGTTTACAAAAATGTTGTTGTTTCGTAATTCTTGATATACTCGTCTGTAACCGTAATCTTTGTTTTCAGTGTGGATTTTGGTGATTTTATCCTCTAAGACTTTATCAGGATTTTCCCTATCAAACCGCTTTTGCCAATACATATATGTTGCCTTTGGAAAACTAACTACTGCGAGAATGTCTTTTAATTTGAACTGTCCTCGGAGACTGTGAACGATTCTCGCTGTTTTTTCAGAAGAGCTTCCTCCTCTAAACGCAGTCTCCTCAATTCTATTAAATATGCATTCTCTATTCTAAGTTTTAATAGTTCGTCTTCAAGCTCTTTAACATGTTCTGCACTTGTATCTACAGCCTTTTCCTCGATAGGTTTAGAAGGCTTTTTAAATTCCTCAATATCCAATGTTTTCTTACGACCTTTCTTTTTAGGTCTCAAAGCATCAGGACCGGCTATTCTGAAATCGTTAACCCATCTGGTTATTAAAGAAGGATTGTTAATCCCCTGAGAAAGAGCCAACTCTTGATATGAGACTTCACTTGATAGATACAATTCTACCACGGAAAGCTTAAATTGAAAAGAGTAATCATTATTTTTTCTCGACCTCAGCAATCCATCGTCACCAAATTCTCTATATGCATTAATCCATCGCTGTATTTGACTTTTATGAGAAATGTTATATCGTTTTGCGATATATCCAACTCCACCTTTGCCATCGAAATATTCTTGTACAATCTTTTTCTTGAATTCAAAACTAAATTTTGCCACGAAAAAACCGACCTCCCAATCGTTAGATTTTGGTCTAACTTTTGGGGGTCGGTTCAAACTGCATCTATTTTTTTGTTTCACGTGAAACATTACACAAAGTCAGACATAACATAGTTTGCTAAATCAAGTCCCTTATCTGTTAGTCTTATGTTTTTGTCTTCTTTTATTAAAAGTCCGTTGTTTATGTGTTTCTCTATTTCTGTTTTATAGACATCAAAAAAGCTCTCCTCAAATAACTCTTTAAAGTCTTTATCATTTATTCCTTTGGTTTTGCGAAGGCCTAAAAACATAAATTCGCTCATTAGGTCTTTTTTATCTTCTGTTTTAAGCTCATTAAATGGATATTTGTAATTTTCTATCAAATCAAAATATTCTTCTAAACTATCAGGATTTGTGTGTCTTTTTTCTTCGAAGAAAGAACTTGCAGAGCTACCAAATCCTATATAATCTTTCATTTCCCAGTATTTTAAATTGTGTTTACATTCAAAACCTTTTTTAGCGAAATTTGATATTTCATACTGCTCATATCCTTTGCTTTCGAACAGATTTTTTGCATACTCATACATCCTTCTGTTTTCTTCGTCATCTGCAAATTTATAAAAGTCCTTTTCTTCATAAAGAGGTGTATTTTCCTCTAAAATTAGAGAATAACAGCTTATATGCTCGGGGTTTAATTTAACAAGAATATCGCAGGTATTTTTAAAGCTTTCAAAGGTCTGGTCGGGAAGTGCAAACATTAAATCGTAGTTTATATTTTCAAAGCCTGCAAGCTTAACTGAAGTATAGCATTCTAAAAAATCTTTAGAGCTGTGAGCTCTTCCTATTTTTCTTAAAATTTCATCGTCAAGGCTCTGAACACCTATGCTTATTCTGTTAAAACCAAGCTTTCTGTAGTTTTTCAGCTTACCGAAATTTGCAGTCTTTGGATTACATTCAAGAGAAATTTCTGCATCTTTATTTAAATAGAAAACTGCCCTTATTGCAGTTATAATTCTGTGCATATTAAGTGATGATAAAACAGATGGTGTACCACCGCCGAAAAATATTGAATTTACTATATAATCTTCAGCTTTGTTTTTAAATTTATTTATTTCTTTTACGATGTAATCTGTATATTTGTCCTGCATATTGGTGTCATACACAAATGATGCAAAATCGCAGTATTTACATTTTTTAATGCAAAATGGTATGTGAACATAAATTCCAAGCTCTTTCATTATAATCCTCGCTTTGCTCTGAATTTATTTTAATTTTACCATAAAGAAAAAATATTTCAATATTTTTGGTTTAAATTAACAAAAAATTGTTAAAATAGTATTGAAATTTTTAAAGTTTCGTTGTATAATATACGGTAGTTAAATATTGAAGGAGGCAATTACTATGTCAGTAAAAGTTGCAATTAATGGTTTCGGCCGTATCGGTCGTCTTGCATTCAGACAGATGTTTGGTGCAGAAGGATATGAAGTTGTTGCTATCAACGACTTAACAGATCCAAAAATGTTAGCTCATTTATTAAAATACGATTCATCACAGGGTAGATATGATGGTCACACAGTTGTTGCTGGTGAAGACAGCATCACAGTTGATGGCAAAGAAATCAAAATCTACGCTATTAAAGATGCTAAAGAATGTCCTTGGGGCGAACTTGGCGTAGACGTAGTTTTAGAATGCACAGGTTTCTACTGCTCAAAAGACAAATCACAGGCTCACATCGATGCCGGTGCTAAAAAAGTTGTTATTTCTGCTCCAGCAGGTAACGATCTTAAAACAGTTGTTTTCGGCGTTAACGAAGAAACACTTTCAGCTGATGACACAATCATTTCAGCTGCTTCTTGCACAACAAACTGCTTAGCTCCTATGGCTAAAGCTCTTAACGACTTTGCTCCTATCCAGAGCGGTATCATGGCTACAATCCATGCTTACACAGGTGACCAGATGATTCTTGACGGTCCACACAGAAAAGGTGACTTAAGAAGAGCCAGAGCAGGTGCGGTTAATATCGTTCCTAACTCAACAGGTGCTGCTAAAGCTATCGGTCTTGTTATTCCTGAACTTAACGGCAAACTCATCGGTGCTGCACAGAGAGTTCCGGTTCCAACAGGTTCAACAACAATTCTTACAGCTGTTGTTAAAGGCGCTAATGTAACAAAAGATGCTATCAACGGCGCTATGAAAGCTGCTGCTTCTGCATCATTCGGTTACAACGAAGAAGTAATCGTATCTTCAGATATCGTTGCTATCACATACGGTTCACTCTTTGATGCTACACAGACAATGGTAGCTCCTATCGGTGAAGATCTTTACCAGGTACAGGTTGTTTCATGGTATGACAATGAAAACTCATACACAAGCCAGATGGTAAGAACAATCAAGTATTTTGCAGAACTCTAATTCTGAAACCGCGAAATGCGGGTTATACCGAAACTCCGAGGATAATCCTCGGAGTTTCTTTTTTAAATTTATGTTTTAAAATACGACGATATTCTCGCTATGCTCGAGAGATATTAAATGTTTCACATTCAAAGATATTGCTTCGCAGAGATATTGTGCTTTGCACAGTGATTAACTCCTCACTCCTAATTCCTAACTTCTAACTCATTATTGCTGTTGACGAAAAAATGGGGTTGTTGTATAATATAAGCAATAAAATTATGGGAGAAAAGTATGGCTATTGTATTTGTTGAAGGCAAGGCAGGGGCAGGCAAAACCACCTATTGCTTTGATAAAATTAAAGAGAATATGGAAATGGGCGTAAAAAGCGTTCTTGTTGTGCCTGAACAGGTTTCTTTGTCATTTGAAAAAATGGCGGTGGATAAGCTTGGTTTTTTAGGGCAAACGGCAGATGTTTTAAGCTTTAACCGTCTTTTTCACAGACTTTACAATGATGACAGAGAATATGTTTCAAAGGTTGGTAAAACAATTCTTATGAACAGAGCCATTTCTTCCTGTGCATCAAAGCTATCGGTTTATAAAAACTGTGCGAAAATCCGTGATTTTTCAGGGCAGATGCTTAAAATGATTACAGAGCTTAAAAGACACAGCGTTTCCATAAAAGAGCTTTTGGATGTTTGCGATAATATTGAGCAGGCAAATGTTAAGGCGAAAATTAAGGATATCTGTATTATTTATGAAAAATATAATGAGCTTGTGGAAGAAAGAGGCGCAGACAGTGACGAGAATTTAAGTCTTTTAAGCACCCTTGTGGAAAAATCTGAAAAAGTAAGGGAAACAGAGTTCTTTATAGACAGTTTTTCTGCTTTCACAGGGGAAGAACTGAAGGTTGTTTCTGCACTTGCAAGATGCGCAAAAAATGTTTATGTAACCCTTAAAAAAGGTGAAGGATATATATTTGAGGGTATTGAAAGAACAAAGAACAAAATAGGCGAATTTGCACCTTTTGAAACAGTTGTTCTTAAAGAAAATAAAAAGCACAAGGGAGAGCTTTTGCATCTTATGGAAAACTTTCCTGTTATTGTGCCGAAAGTTTATGAAGAAAATGTTGAAAACATTAAGATTTTCTATAGTGAAAACCCTGTTTCTGAATGTGAAAATCTTATGCTTGATATAACTAAAAAAGTTCGTGACGGAGGTTACAAGTTTAAAGACATCGGTGTGCTTGCATCTAATCTTCAGGGCTACTCTGCAAGTCTTAAAGAGGGTTTTGAAAGATACTCAATAAACGGCTATGTAAGTGAAAAGAAGAGTCTGCTTGCACATCCTGCAGGTAATTTTGTGCTGTCGTTTTTAGAGCTTTTTATTAAAAAATTTGATACTGTGTCTGTTATGAAATTCTTAAAATCAGGCCTTACTCCCATTACCTTTGATGAGGTTTGTATTCTTGAAAACTATGTTCTTGATGTTAACATAAAAGGCAAACTGTGGTTTGAAGAATTTTCATTTAAGGAAGCAGACTATAACCTTGAAAAAATAAACCAGATCAGGGAAAAATTTGTTGCTCTTACAGAAGATTTCAACGAAACATTCAAGGGCAGACACACGGCAGGGGACTATGTTGAAGCTATCAAGCTTTTTATGGAAAAAACAGACCTTAAAGGAAGCATAGACAAGCTTACTTATTCATATACAAAGGGTGGCAGACCTGAAGTTGCCCTTGAATACAGACAGGTTTTCAACAGTATTGTTTCTGCTCTTAATCAGTTTGAGCTTTGTCTTGGTGACGAAATCTTTGGCACAGAAAAGTTCCACGATATGCTTTTAAATGCCTTTAATGAAACAAAAATAAGCACATATCCCCCTGAAAGTGATATGGTTATATGCGGGGACAGTGACAGTTTAAGAAACAATCAGTTTAAGGTGCTTTATATTTTAGGTGCTAACACAGGAAGCTTCCCTGCCCCTGTTACATCGGCAGGAATCATAAAGGATAACGAAAGAAGAATTCTTGAGAAAAACAATATTATTCTCGCTCCTGACGGCAGAAGAAAGGCACTTGAACAACCATACAAAATTTATGAGCTTCTGGGAATACCGTCAGAAACTCTGGTTTTATCATACTCAATCGCAGAAATGAGCGGAGAAGGTATTGCACCTTCGGCGGTTATAAGCGATATTAAAAAAATGTTTAAAAATGTGGAAGAAAAAAGCTTTGCACCTATTGATGATATAGATTATATCTGCACACCTGTATCTTCCGTAAGATATGCTTCAGGAAAGGACAGTCCAGTTTTTGACAGTGCTAAAAAATGGTATTTCGAAAACGAAAAAGCAAGCTATAAATTCAGAAAAGTTTTAAAGGCAAGATATTTTAAGGTATCTGCTTCAACAAATGAAAACTCTGCCACTCTTTTATGGCAGGGCAGACTTATGCTGTCCATTTCAAAGCTTGAAGCCTTTGCAAAATGTCCTTTTGCGTTCTTTTTACAGTACGGTCTTAAACTTAAAGAAAGAAATGTTTATGATTTCAATATAATGGACAGAGGTACGCTTACCCATTCATTTATGGAAGAATTCACAAACTATGTTATAGACAACAATATTGACTGGTATAAAATAACCAAAGATGATATAGATGACATTTTTGAGAAGATGGAGAAAAAAGGAATAAGGGATTTGACAGAAAAAATGCCTTGCGTTACATCAAGACATCAGTTCCTTACAGAAAAGCTTACACAGACCGCAAAAAATGCCTTATCTGCGGTGGTACATCAGGTACAGGCAGGAAGCTTTGTTCCTTTTACAACAGAGCTTGATTTGTCTTCAGACGAAAGAGTTACACCTATAAAGCTAAAAACACCTTCAGGGCTTGAAATAACTTTAAGCGGTAAAATAGACCGTGTTGACCGCTTTGAGAACGAATACAGAATTGTGGACTATAAATCAAGTGCAAAAGAGCTTAAAATAAACGAAGTATATAACGGAACTATGCTTCAGCTTTTTGTTTACAGTAATGCACTTAAAGAGTTTTTCGGTCAGTCAAAGGGTATGTTTTATTTCGGCGTTGTGCCTGATATTTCCGAAGTAACAAGTATGGACCAGGAAACAAGTATAAATATGAAAAAATATGTTTTAAACGGCTATCTTGTGGGCGATAATGATGTTTATGAGCAAATGGACAAGTCCTTTAAAAACAGTTCAGATGTATTTGTAAAAAGAAAGCTCCTTTTCACAGAATACGAAGCTTTAAGCAAAAAGGTTTTTGAGCATATTGAAAACTACAGTGAAAAAATTTCAAAGGGTTGTTTTGATATTACACCTGTTCTTTCTGACGAAACTGACGGTTGTGCTTACTGTAGCTTTAAGAGTGTTTGCGGATTTGATACTTCTGTGGGAAAACACAGAGAACTTGAAAAGATTACTGCAACAGATGTTTTGAAAAAGCTGAGAGAGGAGGAGGAAAATGGCTGAAATTAAATGGACAGACGGGCAAAGAGATGCCATAAATCACCAAAATGGTTCAATGATTGTAACTGCTGCCGCAGGAAGCGGAAAAACTGCTGTTATTGTTGCAAGAGTTTTAAGAATTATTAAAACTTGTGATATAGACAAGCTTATTATTGTTACCTTCACAAAAGCAACTGCAAGACAGATGCTAGAAAAAATTGCTGAAGGCTTGACAAAAGCCATTGCCGACGAAAATACCTCCAAAGAAGATAAGATAAATTATCAAAGACAGCTTCTTCTTCTGCCCGGTGCAAATGTCTGCACAATGCACTCCTTTTGTATGCGTCTTTTGAAAGAGAATTTTGATAAGCTTGAAATCCCATCAAGCTTTGATTTGTGTGACGATGCAAGCAAAAAGATAATTTTTGCAGAGGCATTGGATGAATTGTTTGAAGAATGTTATCAGGAAGAAGATTTCAAGGCATTTGCAGGAAAATTTGTAACATCAAAAGCAGATAAGGTTGAAGATTATGTTACGAAGCTCTATCAGGCGTCAAAAAAATCTCCTTTCCCTGAAAAATGGCTTGAAATGGTGGAAAAAAGCTATGAAGATTATAAAAATTCTTTATGGTACAAATATTATTTAAATGATATCTGTGAGAGAATATCAGAAGCGGTAAAGCAGTACAGAGAGTTTGTTTTCAGCTATGTGGAAGGCTTTGATGATTTTCCTGAAGCCATACAGCTTGTGGAAAGCGATACAAGTCAGTTTATGGGCATAACAAAGGAAAGCACATATTCACAGGTTTACGAAGTATTATTAAAGCCTTATTTTGTTACACTGGACCGTGCAATAAATAAAAAAGACCCTGATAAAAATGTGTCGGAAGCAAGAAAAGCTTTTAAAGGGGCTATTGAAAAAATCAGGCTCAACCTTTCTGAAGAAGAGCTTGAAAGCTTTATGAAGTCGCAGACAAAAAACATAAAAATGCTTGTTTCTCTTGCAAAAAGACTTGATGAAAAATTCAAAGATAAAAAATTACAGGCTTCAAAGTTTGAATATGATGACCTTGAGCATTATGCCATAAAGCTTTTGTGTGATGAAGACGGAAATCCTACAGAACTTGCGAAAGAAATTGCTCAGGAATATGAAGAAATAATAATAGACGAGTATCAGGACACAAACGATATTCAGGAAACTATTTTCGGTGCGGTTTCAAAAAACAAGCAGAATCTTTTTATGGTGGGCGATATGAAGCAGAGTATTTACAGCTTCAGAAACACCGCTCCTGAACTTTTTGTCAATAAGGCAAAGGCATATTCAAAAGGTGATGGTGGTACAAGAAGTGTTTTAAGCCATAATTTCAGAAGCCGTAAAAATATTCTTGATTTTGTAAACTTTGTTTTTGAAAATATAATGAGCGTTGAAGCAGGCGAAGTGGAATACGATGCGGACGAAAAGCTTAATTTCGGCAACAAAGATTACAAGGATGAAGATGACCCAAGCGTGGACCTTTATGTTACTGAAACAATAGAAGGAATCAGTAAATTAGAGGTGCAGACCTGTAAAATTGCCGAGATTATTGAAGATATAATTGAAAATCAGTATGTTACTGATAAGTCAGGGGAAAGAAGAAAAGCAAAATACAGCGATATCTGTGTTCTTTCAAGAAGGTCAACAAATCCTATTCCAAAAATGGCGCAGATACTCACAAAGCTTGGGATTCCTGTTTACAGTAATACAAAGGGCGATATGTTCCTTGAAACCTATGAGGTTTCTCTGGTGATTTCATTTATGAAAATTCTTGATAATCCTTATCAGGATATTCCACTTGTGACAGTATTAAGAAGCCCTGTTTATAATATTTCTGACCATACTCTGACAGAAATAAGCAAAAACGGTAAAGGAAGCTTTTACGAAAAGCTTTTAAGAAGCAAGGAAGAAATCAAGGAATTAAGCTTCTTTTTCAATGATTTCAACACCCTTAAAAATATGTGCAGAGTTGCAAAATGCGGAGAAATTATAAGTCATATTTTAAATAATATGGGTGTTATGGATTTTATTTCCAATATGCCCGGCGGTGAGCAGAGAAGATTAAACCTTGAATATCTTAAAAAATATGCCTGGGAATTTGAAACAGATGTCAAGAAAAGTGTTTATGAGTTTGTTAATTATGTAACAGAGCTTAACAAGGTTTCAGGGGATGTGAAAGCACCAAAATATATGCCTGAAGGCGTTGATGCGGTAACTCTTTTAAGTATGCATGCAAGTAAAGGTCTTGAATACCCTGTGGTTATTATTGAAGGTCTTGAAGGTAATATTGAGGGCAAAAGAGAAGACGGTGATGTAAGAGTTGAAAAAAATCTTGGTTTTGGTTTCAGTCTTATGGATGCAGAAAACTTCAGGAAAATATCTTCGCCAGTTACAGATGCAATAAAAGTATATTTAAAACAAAAGCTTATTTCTGAAGAAATGAGAGTTCTTTATGTTGCCATGACAAGAGCAAAAGAAAAGCTTATTTTAGTGGGCAGTGCAGAGGAAAAAGACCTTGTTAAATATATTTCAAGGGGCGTGTTCTTCAGAGAAGAAATTGCACCTGAATTTGTTAAAAAAGCAGACAGTATGCTTGCTTTTGTGCTTATGGGATGTGCAAAGCTTGAAGCCTTTAACACAAACCCTTACACAGAGGACGGCATAACTCCCCATAAAGTGAAAAATGATATAAAATTCTGCTTCAAAAGACAAAGCTTTGAACAGTTTACAGACGAACAGGTTGAAAAAGAGGAAGAAAAAGAGATTCAGGCAACAGAAAATCCTGAAGTTAACAGAAGGCTTGAATATGAATATGATTTAAGCACAAGATTTTATACAAAGTATTCTGTTTCAGACCTTAAAAAGCTTGGTGGAGAAGAGATTAATCCATACTTTGAAAAGCTTTCGCCATTGTTTGAAGAAGAAATGTCGGGTGCTGAAAGAGGAACATCAATCCACAAGATTTTTGAAGAGATTGATGCAAAAAAGGTAACCGATATAGAAAGCATCAAAGAATATGTAAAAGACATTCCTGCAGAAGAAATTTACGGTTTTTATGTTTCCGAAATAGGCGAAAGGCTTAAACAAAGCAACGAAATCTATAAGGAAGAGCCGTTTATTATCAGCGAAGAAAAAGACGGAAGCGAAATTCTTGTTCAGGGTGTTATAGACTGTTATTTCAAAGACGGTGATAAGTATGTTATTGTAGATTTCAAGTCGGACAGAATAACTCCTGCAAACAGAGAAGAAAGAATAGAAATGTATAAAATTCAGCTTGAGTATTATAAAAAAGCTGTTAAAAAAATCCACAATACAGAGAATGTGGAAAGTTATCTCTATTTTACAAAAACAAAAGAAACAATAAGAGTATAATAAATGCAATTTTTAAGTGCTTTCAGGGGAAATATTATGGATTTACCAAAACGAAAACCTACAAGGTTAAAAGGATATGATTATTCTCAAAGCGGTGCATATTTTATTACAATATGCACACAAAACAGAGAACAGTTTTTTGAAATGGAAAATGTAGGGAACGACCTATGTGTCGTTCCGCCTGAACAAAACAGAATTATTCATAAATGGCTAAAAGAAACAGAAAATAAATTTGATAACATAAAAATAGATAAATATGTTATATGCCTAACCATATTCATATTATCGTTATAATTACGGAACGACACGCAGGTCGTTCCCTACAAGATGTAATGCGATGGTTTGAAACAATGGCTACAAATGAATATATTCGCAATGTTAAAAATGGTATATTGAAACCATTTGACAAGAGATTGTTTCAAAAGTCATTCCACGACCATATAATTCGCGGAGAAAAAGATTATCAGAAAATATGGGAATACATAGACACAAATCCTTTGAAATGGGAACTGGATTGTTTTTATAATGAAAAAAGGTCGTAGCAAAATTGCTACGACCTTTAATATTTTATGCTTTCGCTGTTAATTTTTTTATAACTGCAAGAACTAAAACTGTAATTACAACAAACAATGGAAGAACAATGTAAACATTCTGAACAAAGCCTGCAACGATGTATGCGAAGAATGAAATCGCCGCAACTGTTATTGCATAAGGAATCTGTGTTGAAACGTGTGAAATATGGTCACACTGTGCACCTGCAGATGACATAATTGTTGTATCTGAAATTGGTGAGCAATGGTCACCGCAAACAGCACCTGCAAGACAAGCAGACATACCGATAATCATAAGCTCTGAATCTCCAGGGAAGATTGCAGTTACGATAGGAATCAAGATACCAAAGGTTCCCCATGATGTACCTGTTGAGAATGCGAGGAAGCATGCAACAAGGAATATAATTGCAGGCAAGAAGTTTGCAAGGCCTGCTGCCGCTGACTTCATAAGCATATCAACATATTCTGCAGCACCAAGAAGTCCTGTCATATTTTTAAGAGCTGTAGCAAATGTTAAGATTAAGATTGCAGGAACCATTGCATTGAAGCCTTTTGGAATGCTTTCCATAGCTTCTTTGAATGTGATAACTTTTCTTAAAAGGAGATAGATGATTGTAACGATAAGAGCAATAATTCCGCCCCAAGGGAGACCAACTGTTGCATCTGTGTTACCAAAAGCATCCACAAAGTTTGAACCTGCGAAGAATCCGCCAACATAAAGAAGTGCTAAAACGCAGATAATAATAAGAACTACAACCGGTAAAATAAGGTCTAAAACAATACCTTTTGTATTAACTTCTTCCTCTTCGCCTGCATCAACTTTAACAGTTGTGAAAAGGTCGCCATTTAAAAGAGCATTGTTTTCGTGCTTTTTCATAGGACCGAAATCAAATTTCATAACTGTGATAGCTACGATGAATACTAAAGTTAAAAGTGAATAGAAGTTATAAGGAATAGCTCTGATGAAAAGTTCAATTCCGCTATAGCCTGTACCTTCTGTGAATTCTGAAACTGCTGCTGCCCATGAAGAAATAGGTGCAATCATACAAATTGGTGCTGCTGTTGCATCAATTAAGAATGCAAGCTTTGCTCTTGAAATCTTATGTGCATCTGTAACAGGACGCATAACTGAACCAACTGTTAAACAGTTAAAGTAGTCATCAATAAAAATAAGTACGCCAAGAATGAATGTGGCAAGAGCCGCACCTGTTCTTGTTTTGATGTTCTTTTCTGCCCATCTTCCGAAAGCAGCACTACCGCCTGCTTTGTTGATTAAGGCAACCATTGCACCAAGTACTACAAGGAAAATGAAAATACCTGCAGTACCTGAAACTGCTTCAATAAGACCATTGTTTAAAACATAGTCAAATGCTGCAACAGGTTTAAAGTCTGCCGCAAATAAACCGCCAAGTAAAATTCCCACGAAAAGTGATGAATATACTTCCTTTGTTATAAGGGCAAGACCGATAGCAACAACAGGCGGAATAAGTGCCCAGAATGTTGCAAAGTAGGATGATACTGCTTCCGCTTCTTCAGCAAGCCCAAGCATTGGGAACAAAAGTGCGAAGATAAAAGCAAAAACAGAAGCTTTTGTTAATTTTCTCATATCTTTTTTCTCCTTCATAATAAATTTCATATAAGAATATAACAAATATAACATAATATTGACAAAAAATCAACTGATTTGTCAAAAAAATGCGAAGGGCCTTTGAATAAAGTTGACAAGAAGAGATAAAATTGATATAATTAGACGATTATTATTGATATAAAGGTGATGAAAATGTTTCAGTCAAGAACTCATAATTGTAATGAATTAAGACTTGCTAACGTTGGAGAAAAAGTTACCATCGTTGGCTGGCTTGAAAATGTAAGAAAGGTAAGTAAAAATCTTGCTTTTTTAGTTATCCGTGATTTTTATGGTACAACACAGGCAGTTGTTGAAACAGAAGAAATTATGGAAATTATTGACTCTGTTAACTGCGAATCAACAGTTTCAATCGAAGGTGTTGTAAGAGAGCGTTCAAGCAAAAATGCAAATCTTGCAACAGGTGAAATTGAAGTTGTTCCTGAAAAAATTGAAATACTGGGCAAATGCAGATACAACGAACTTCCTTTTGAAATTAACCGTTCAAGAGAAGCAGATGAAAATGCCCGTCTTAAATACAGATATCTCGATTTAAGAAATCCTGCAGTTAAAGAAAAAATTATTTTAAGATGTAATGTTGTTGCGGCGCTTCGAAATGCTATGACAGAGCAGGGCTTTTTAGAAATCACAACTCCGATTTTAACAAGCTCATCTCCTGAAGGTGCAAGAGACTATCTTGTTCCATCAAGAAACCATCCTGGTAAGTTCTATGCACTTCCTCAGGCTCCACAGCAGTTTAAGCAGATTTTAATGACATCTGGCTTTGATAAATATTTCCAGATTGCTCCTTGCTTCAGAGATGAAGACGCAAGAGCAGACCGTTCACCGGGCGAATTCTATCAGCTTGATATGGAAATGGCTTTCGCATCACAGGACGATGTATTCTCTGTAATCGAAACCGTTCTTCCACCTGTGTTTGAAAAGTTCGGAACTTATGACAGAGCATCAAAAGCTCCTTTTGTAAGAATTCCTTTCAAAGAATCTATGGAAAAATACGGTTCAGATAAACCTGACCTCAGAATTGACCTTGAGCTTACAGATGTTACAGAGCTTTTAGGCGATTGCGGATTTGAACCATTTAAAAATAACACAGTTAAAGCTGTTGTTGTTGATGAATTCACACAGACAAGAAAATTCATTGATAAAATCGTTGCAGATGCAGAAGTTTTAACAGGCAACAAAACATACTGGTTCAAAATTGATGAAACAGGTGCAGTTGTTGGTGGTATTTCTAAATTCCTTGCAGAAATTGATGTTATCGGCGCACTTAACTTAAAACCAAACACATTGGTAGCTTTAGCTTCAGGTGAAAAGCTTGTTGCACAGAAAACTGCAGGTGTATTAAGAAAACTTCTCGGTAATGCCTGCGATAATCACATTGACAGAGAATGTTATAAATTCTGCTGGATTGTTGATTTCCCAATGTATGAAATCGGCGAAGAATCAGGCGAGCTTGAATTCTGCCACAACCCATTCTCAATGCCACAGGGCGGTCTTGAAGCATTAAAAGAGGCAGAAGGCGATATGGAAAAAGCTCTTGCACTTAATGCTTATCAGTATGACCTTGTATGTAACGGTATTGAACTTTCATCAGGTGCGGTAAGAAACCACGACCCTGAAATTATGATTAAAGCCTTCCAGCTTGTTGGACTTGGCGAAGATGATGTTAAAGCTAAATTCCCTGCTATGTATAATGCATTCTGCTACGGTGCACCACCACACGCAGGTATTGCTCCTGGTGTTGACAGAATGGTTATGATACTTGCTGCAGAAGAAAGCATCAGAGAAATCATCCCATTCCCAATGAACAAACACGCTCAGGATATTATGATGGGCGCACCTTCAGTTGTTGAAGACAAACAGCTTACAGATGTCCACATCAAAATCGCTGAAGAAAAAGAGTAATGTTTATAACAAACAAAACGATGTTAGTTTCTAACATCGTTTTTTTGTTTATTTTCACAAGGTGAATACCAATGTAACAACACTACAGAAATACTTAATTTTTCTTTAAAATAAGGGCTTTTTTGCTTGTATAATTTTACAAAATATGCTATAATCTTTAATAAGTATGGAATATAAAAACCGGGGGGTTATTATAAAAATGTTAAAAACTTTCAGAGGCGGTATTCATCCACCTGAAAAAAAAGAAAAAACAGAAATGCTTCCTTCTCTCCCTATTTCTCCGGGCGATGAAGTGATTATTCCTTTAAGACAGCATATAGGTGCACCTTGTGACCCATTGGTTGCAGTTGGTGATTATGTTTATATGGGTCAGAAAATCGGTGAAAGCACATCTTTCGTTTCTGCGCCTGTTCACTCTTCTGTTTCGGGTACAGTTAAGGCTATTAAACCATATCCGCACCCAACCGGCGGAGAATGTATGAGCATTATTATTGAAAATGACAGAAAAGATGCTCTCGCAGAAGGAATCACACCTTTCACACTTGACCTTTTCCCGAATAAGGTTAAAGAATATGTGGATAATCTTGATCCGAAAGAGATTGTTGCCAAGGTAAAAGAAGCAGGTATAACAGGTATGGGCGGTGCGTCCTTCCCTCTCCATGTTAAGCTTTCTCCACCACCGGGAACAGAGATTGACACAATCGTTTTAAACGGTGCAGAATGTGAGCCTTATTTAACATCAGACCACAGAGCTATGCTTGAACATCCAAAGCTTATTATCTGCGGTGCTTTAATGATAAGAAAAGCAGTTGGCGCAAAGAAAATCTTAATGGCTATTGAAAACAATAAGCCTGATGCAATTGCTCTTATGAAAACACTTCTTAAGGACTATGAAGATTTTGAAGTGGTTGTTCTTAAAACAAAATATCCACAGGGTAGTGAAAAACAGCTTATAAATGCGGTTTGCGGAAGACAGGTTCCATCAGGCGGACTTCCATCTGCAGTAGGGGTTGTTGTTTCAAATGTAGACACCTGTTCTGCAGTGGCAGATGCAGTTGTAAGAAATATGCCACTTATCAGAAGAAATGTTACGGTTTCAGGCAGTGCGGTTGCAAATCCTTCAAACCTTATTGCCAGAGTTGGTATGAAGTTTGACGAGCTTTTTGAAGCAGTTGACGGTCTTAAAGAAGCACCTGAAAAAATCATTATGGGTGGACCTATGATGGGTATGGCACAGACACGAACAGATGTTCCTATGATTAAAGGTACATCAGGTATACTTGCACTTTCAAAGGCAGAAACCTACGGTGATAAAGAGGGCGACTGCGTTAAGTGCGGAAAATGTGTTGAAGTTTGTCCTATGCGACTTATGCCAAATGCTTTAACAACCTTTGCTATTGCAAAAGATGCTGAAAAATTAAAAGAGTATTTCATTTTAGATTGTATGGAATGCGGTTCATGTACTTTCATCTGTCCACAGAAGAGATTTATTGTTCAGCACATTAAAAAAGGAAAAGCTTTGTTGAAATAATGGTTAATTTTCCGCATTTTGCACCTTTCCCCCTGCTCGTGTACACAAAAAGTACACCACGCAGAGGAAATGCACAAACTGCGAAAAATTTCCACATTATTTGGTTAAGAGAAATGTTAACTTCCAAAATGAAAGGAAATAAATTATGGATAAATTAGTAATGTCTTATGCGCCACACATAAGAAGCAAAAGAACAACAAAAGCTCTTATGCTTGATGTTGTTATTGCACTTATGCCGGCACTTATTGCGGGAATTTACTATTTCGGACTTCCTGCACTTATACATACATTAACCTGTGTTGCATCCTGTGTATTCTTTGAATATATCTGGGAAAAGCTTTTTAAGCTTCCAAACACATCAGGTGACTTTTCTGCAGTTATCACAGGTATTTTAATTGCATTCAATGTGCCTGCAGCTCTTCCTTACGGATATGATGTTGCCGCATCTTTCTTTGCAATTATAATTGTTAAAATGTTTTTCGGCGGTCTTGGTCACAACTTTATTAACCCTGCACTTGGTGCAAGAGCATTTCTTCTTGCCTGCTGGCCTGTTGCAATGACAAAGTGGACTGCACCTGCTTTCACATTAAAACCGGTTGTTGATGCGGTTTCAACTGCAACACCTCTTGGTGCTTTAAAAGAAAGCGGAGAAGTTATTGCATCAAATATGGATTTATTCCTTGGTAATGTGGGCGGATGTATTGGTGAAGTTTCCGCACTTGCAATTTTAATCGGTTTTGTTTATCTTTTAATCAGAAAAGTTATTACCCCAACAATTCCGCTTATTTATATAGGTGTTGTATTCGTACTTGCCTGGGCAACAGGATATGACCCTGTGTTCTTCATTTTATCAGGCGGTCTTATGCTTGGTGCTGTGTTTATGGCAACAGATTATGTTACAAGCCCTATGTCATGGATGGGTCATATTGTTTATGCAACTCTTCTTGGTGTGTTAACTTTTGTAATAAGAGTGTACGGTAAGCTTCCTGAAGGTGTCAGCTACTCAATTCTTATTATGAATGTTGTAACTCCTTTAATTGACAAATATACAAGACCTACAAGATACGGCGCAAAAGGAGGTAAGAAAAATGAAAAATAATATTTTTACTATGACTCTTACCTTGGTTATAATTGCAATAGTTGTTTCAGTTGCAATGTCTTATGTAAATTCAGTTACTGCTCCAATGATTGCAAACAATGATGCCAAAAAGCTTAATGAATCTCTTGCAACAGTTATTGAAGCAGATGAATTCCCTGTTGTGGAAGAAAACGAAGCATACACCATCTACAAAGCAGTTAAAAACGGTGAAACAGTTGGCTTCTGCGTTAAAAACACTTCAAGCGGTTACGGTGGAGATATTACACTTTTAACAGGTATGGATAAAGATTTAAAAGTTACAGGTGTTGAGCTTTTAAGCCACGCAGAAACTGCAGGTCTTGGTGCAAATGCATCAAAGCCTGAATTCAAAGAACAGTATAAAGGTAAAGCAGAAAATATTGGTGTTGTTAAAAACAGCCCAAAAGAAAATGATATAGTTGCAATTTCAGGTGCAACAATCACATCAAAAGCAGTAACAGAAGGCGTAAATGATGCTATTGCTTTAGTAAAGGAGGCAGGAATTGATGAATAATTTTACAAAAGGTATTCTTAAAGAAAATCCTGTACTCGTACTTCTTCTGGGTATGTGCCCTTCCCTTGCAACAACAACATCTGTTACAAATGCAATCGGTATGGGACTTTCAGCAACTGCAGTTTTAATCTGCTCAAATGTTGTTATTTCACTTTTAAGAAAGCTTATCCCATCAAAAGTAAGAATTGCGGCATACATTGTTATTATCGCAACCTTCGTTACAATAGTTGAAATGCTTCTTAAAGCTTTTCTTCCATCATTGGCGGAATCTCTCGGCGTTTTCATTCCTTTAATCGTTGTAAACTGTATTATTTTAGCAAGAGCAGAAGCTTTTGCTTCAAAAAATAATGTATTCCAGTCATTTTTAGACGGTGCAGGAATGGGACTTGGTTTTACAGTTGCACTTACAATTATTGCAACCTTCAGAGAAATTTTAGGCGCAGGAACCTGGATGAACTTCCGTGTTATGCCTGCAGCTTATGAGCCTGCTTTATTGTTTATTCTCCCTGCAGGCGGTTTCTTATCACTTGGTATTATTCTTGGCATAATCAATCTTATAAAAGGAGGAAAGAAAAATGGGTAACGGCGTTTTAGCAGGTATTCTTTCAATTTTGTTAAGCGGAATTTTAACAAACAATTTCATTTTCTCCAGATTTATGGGCATCTGTCCCTTCCTTGGGGTTTCAAAGAAAACTTCAACCGCAGTTGGTATGGGTATGGCAGTTACTTTTGTTATGACTCTTGCAGGAACAGTAACATTTCTTGTTTACAAATACCTTATGGTTCCATTTGGACTTGAGTATATGAAAACAATCATTTTCATATTTATCATAGCGGCACTTGTGCAGTTTGTGGAAATGGCTCTTCAGAAGCTTCTTCCATCGCTTTACACAGCACTTGGTATTTATTTACCGCTTATCACAACAAACTGTGCAGTACTTGGTGCGGTGCTTTTAGTTGTTGATACATACAAATACGAAACTTTAATAGAAGCAGTAGTATTCAATTTCAGTGCGGCTCTCGGCTTCACACTTGCAATAGTTCTTCTTGCAGGCGTAAGAGAAAGACTCGAAACTGCACCAATCCCTAAATTCTTACAGGGATTCCCGATTGTATTGGTGTCAGCGGCACTTATATCAATGGCCTTCGTAGGCTTAAGCTTCTAAAGACTTGTTAATTTTCCGTATTTTGCACTGATTGCTCCGCTTATGTACACAAAGTACACGTCGCTTCGCATCAGCACAAACTACGAAAAATTTCCTGCGTCTTTTATAAGAAAAGGAATTTTCCGTATTTTGCACCTTTCCCCCTGCTCGTGTACACAAAGTACACCACGCAGAGGAAATGCACAAACTGCGAAAAATTTCCTGTGTCTTAAACAGGGGGGGAACTCCTAATTCCTAACTTTTAACATTGAAAGGAAATTAAATTATGTTACAAACAGTTATAATCTTCGGCAGTATTGCTCTTGTTATGGGGCTTGTGCTTGGAGTGGCATCAAAAATATTTGCAGTTGATAAAGATGAAAGAATTGATATGATTGCAGAGTGTCTGCCGGGTGCAAACTGCGGTGGTTGCGGTTATGCGGGTTGCGGTGCTCTTGCAGAAGCAATTGTTAAGGGAGAAGCTCCTGTTAATGCTTGTCCCGGTTGCACAAATGTTAAGAAGATTGCCGAAATTATGGGCGTTGTTGCAGAGGAAAATGTACCTGTTGCGGCATTCGTTAAATGTAGCGGAAGTATCTGCAAGGTTAACTATAAATATCTTTTTGACGGAACAAAGAGCTGTAAGGATGTTACCAATATGAATCTTGGTGACAAAATGTGCGCTTATGCTTGTCTTGGTTATGGTGACTGTGTAGAAAAATGTGTTTTCGGTGCTATCACCATAAAGGATGCATTGGCAAGAATCGACCTTACAAGATGTATTGGTTGCGGTCAGTGTGTGGGCGTTTGTCCTAAAGGTGTTATTGAGCTTATGCCAAAAGACACAAAATATGCGGTTAAATGTTCATCAAAGGATAAGGGACCTGTTGTTAAGGAAGCTTGTCAGGTTGGATGCTTTGGCTGTAAAATCTGCGAAAAGAACTGTCCGTCAGGTGCAATTACCGTTACAGACAATCTTGCAAAAATCGACATTGAGAAATGTACCCAGTGCGGTATCTGTGCAGAAAAATGCCCTAAAAAAATTATTTACATAAAGGAATAAAAATGAAAAAAGTATTTTCTGTTTTTCTTATACTTGCAACAGTTTTTGCACTTTTTGTGCCTGTTTATGCTGCGCCGGATATTGAAAGCCGTGCGGCAGTTTTAATGGATGCACAGACAGGGCAGATCCTCTATTCAAAAAATCAGGATGAGGTTTTATATCCTGCAAGTATAACAAAAATTATGACCATATATCTGGGAACACAGGATGAAAGTAAGCTTGACACTTATTTTTCTGCATCCGATGAAGCAATAAAAGCAGTTCCCAGAGATACATCAAATATTGCTCTTGATTTTGGTGAAGAAATCACTTTAAAGGATGCACTTTATGCTTCTATGCTTATGTCTGCAAACGATGCCTGCAATCTGGTTGCAGAAGCGGTTTCGGGAAGTATGGAAAAATTCGTTTCCCTTATGAATTCAACCGCAAAAACCTTTGGTGCAAGAAATACAAGCTTTGCAAATGCCAATGGTCTTACAGACAAAAAGCATTACACAACTGCATACGATTTTGCGGTAATCACAAAAGAAGCTTTAAAAAGTGAAGCCTTTAAAAAGGTTTTCTGCAGTATGGACTATACCATAAAACCCACAAACAAAAATGATGAAGAAAGAAACTTTGTTGCCCAGCACAGAATGATGCATCAGGCAAAATATAATCATCTTGGAGTTGTGGGTGGTAAAAACGGATTTACCGCCGATGCGGCATACACACTTGTTACATACGGCAAAAAAGACGGAAAAGAGCTTATTTGTGTTATTTTAAAGAGTCCTTCCTTTAATTCTGTTTATGAGGACACTCAAACTCTTTTAGAGTATGGATATAAAAATTTCACCAGAAGTATAATGAAAGCAGAAGAGGTGGAAGAATATATTGAGGGAAGAACAACATATACTCCTGTTGGAGAAGCGGAGTTTCTTTTAGACAATCAGTACGAAAAGGATAGTCTTGTGACTGCTTTTGCAGACGGTGTTTTTCAGATTAAAACTCCTGACGGTACTGTTCTGGGTCAGCTTGAAGCTATCTCTGAAACCACGCTCTCAATATGGCAGATTATATGGATTATAATAAAAATAATATTCTTTGTAATACTTGCTTTGTTCATAGGCTTATATGCTTTATTGATTATTGCAAGTAATAAAAGCAGAAAAAGAAGAAAGAAAAAATAATTATGGTACACAACACTAATTATATGAAGTGCAGTGAGTGTGAAAGACACAACTGGCTTGTGAAAAACTCACCGGACAGCTACGAACAGGATGAAGCACATATCTTTATGGAAAACACTTCCAAAGAAGCTAAAGAGCTTGCAAAAAAGCTTTTTAAAGGCGGTGTGCAGATTTCTGAGGAAGACGCTCTTTACGAAACAGAAAAAGCACTTAAAAAACATTCAGTGCTTTATGATGCATATTTTGAAAATGATGTAGCTTCCTGCACGGTAGACATTATGGTCTGCAAAAATTCAAAGGCAGATATATATCTTGTTAAAAGCGGAGTTAATGTTTATTATTTTGCAAAAGAGCTTTCTTTTCAGAAAATGGTGCTTCAGTCAAAGGGCATTAAAGTTAAGAATATGTATTTAATGCTTATTGACCGTGACTATGTTCGTGGCAGAAAGCTTAACATAAAAAAATTGTTCAAGATTACAAATGTAAACAACCTTGACAATTCAAAAAATATGTATAGAAGGGCAACTGAAATCGGCATTACGCAAGGACTCCCCTGTGAGCCATACAGTGAGGTTAAGAAATACTGTCAGCATTGCGGATTTTTTGAATATTGCTTCAAGGACCTTCCAAAACCCAATATTTTTGAAATATCGGGAATGGATTTTGCCACAAAGCTTGGCTATTATAACAAAGGCATTATTTCTTTTCAGGATTTTGCAAAGCTTCCGGAAGAGATGGATAAAAGCTATATGAAGCAGGTTAACTGTTCATTAAGCAACAAGCCAATGGTAAACAAGGCAAAGCTTCGTGAATTTTTAGGAAAGCTTAAATACCCCATAGGATTTCTTGATTTTGAAACAGTTGGTCCTCTTATTCCTGAATTTGAAGGACATAAGGTGGGCGAGCTTATAATAACCCAGTTTTCATATCATGTTATTGAAAAAGAAGGGGAAAAACCAAAGCATTATGAATTTGTTGGCGATGGTATAAATTACCCTGAAAAAGAGCTTTGCAAGGCTCTTTGCGGGTGTATAAAAGAAAATCATACGGTGCTTATGTATTCTCCTTATGAAAAAATGTGCATAAAGCATCTTAAAAACAAACAACCTTCTTTTGCAAAGGAACTTGAAATCATCAAGAAGAATTTAGTGGACCTTGAAGAGCCTTTCAGAAAGAAATATCTTTATCATCCACTTATGCAGGGAAGAAGCTCAATAAAAAAAGTGCTTCCTGCACTTTATCCCCATAGCAGAAGACTGGGCTATGAAAATCTTGATGTAAAAAATGGCGCAATGGCGGTTGAAAAATATCTGGACCTTAAAAATATGCCACGCCACGAAAGACTTGTAATGATAGAAAAGCTGTTGAACTATTGTTGTATGGACACATTGGCAATGGTGGCACTTTTAGAAAAAATAAGAGAATACGCAAAATAAGAAGCTCACATCTGTGAGCTTTTTATTTTGCGTATTTACACTACTTTATTTCACCTACAAAGAGGGCAATATTGTTCGTTTCGTCGTAAATTACGAAAGTAAAGTCTTTGTTGATATTAAGAACAAGTGGTTCAGGATTTTGAGTGTATGCAGATGTTGCCATTAAAATTGCAGTAGCGGCAGAGGCTTCTGTGCCTTCTTCATCTGTGTTTATATAGGTTTTCTGAATAACATCAAATGCAGAAAGAGGAATATCTGTCATTTTATCAAGGTTTACAGAGCCTATTCCCATATTTTCAAGATGAGCCTTTAAAGAAGTTGTGTATTCAAATTTGAATTTAGGCATCTTAAGATTTACATAGGTGTTATTAAGTGTTGTGTTTTCCACAAAGCTTACAGGGTTTGTAACTCTGTCGCTTCCCATTAAAACAAACATACTTATCTGTGCGCCGTCGCTTTCATAAGGAAGCTTAACAATCTGAACATCACCGTTTATGCCGTAGTCAAGGTATGAGGTCTGTTCCATAAAATCTTTTTTGGTTTCAACGCCGCCGCTTGTGAAAGTATCTTCTTTAGTGAGATTTTTATTGAATTTATTGCGGAAAGAACCTTTAAAATATACTGTGTTAACAATAAGCCCGTCAAAATCACTGTTTGATATAACACCGCTTATTTTACCATTGGTGTTTTCATAAACCCAGTTGTTTATTCTGCTTTGAGCAGTAGAATCTGTAACTGTGTGGCTTTCTGCAGAGTAGTAATTAAGAACTGCTGACTCAAAATCAGGGTTAAATCTTGCAACTGTTCTGTCACGGTTGAGCCATACAGAGTTTGCAGTATAAATTTTGATTTTTTCAGAGTTGTTATACCGACTTAAAAGTGAGTACATTCTTTTATTCTGACTTTGTGTATCTTCCATATTAAATGCAGAAATAATATCCGCTTCTGTCTGCTGGTCTGCACCGTTTAATGCAACGCTTATTGCATTTTCAAGTGAAAATGGTGAAAGTGCATAGCTTGAGCTTTCTGAAACTGTATTATATAAAATATCCTCTGCTCTGCCCCACATAACTGCTCTTCCTTCAGGCATAGTCATAGGCATTATTTCTTCCGATGCAACAGATATATCATGTTCAATAGCCGCTTCATTTGTTATAGTTTCTTCAGGAACAATAACCTCTGGTGTGGTTGTCTTTTCTTCCCCTGCAGAGAAGGTTTCTCCGTGACTTTCATATACAGGTGCAGGAATGTCGCTTTTTATAACCTGTGGGGTGGTGTTTCCCTGACCTGATAAAAATACCACAAGTGCAATTGCTGCCGCACAAAGACTGCCGTAAGAATAAGCAGGCACGAAACTGCGTCTTTTTCTTTCAACCGGCTGTGGGTTTAATATTTTGTTTTTAAGGGCTTCATCTGTGATACTGTCGTTAGCCTTTTTGTATAAATCTTTAAACAATTTCGCAATCCTCCTTCAATTTTTCTTTCAGCATTTCCCTTGCTCTGTGAAGCTGGGACTTAACTGTTGTTTCTTTGGTATTAAGAATTTCGGCAATCTCTTTAACCGGCATATCTTCGTAGTAAAAAAGATGGATTACCGTTCTGTACTTTGAGGGAAGTGATAAAACTGCATAGTAAACATCGCTTTCTTCGGGGTCTGAAAAAGAAATTTCCTCCGTAAGCTCTGCGGTGTTTCTGAAGAAATCATCAAGAAACACATTCTTACTGCAGTTAATGGTAACTTTAATAAGCCATGCCTTCAAATGCTCGTCGCTTTCAAACTCTCTGTCCTTTTTAAGAAATCTGTAAAAGACTTCCTGAACAACATCGTCTGCACGGTGTTTATCACCACATCTGGCAAGGGCGAGTCTTAAAACCATATTAAAATGTTTTTCAACTGCCACGCTGTCATTGGTAACCATTTCAATGCTCCTCTCATAACTAATACCTTGAAAAATAGAAAAAGGTTGCAAAATATTTTATTTTTTAAGAATTATTTTAAAAGTTTTTGGAATATTTGTAATTTCAATATATTCTGTACCCGGTTCAAACTCTCCGTCAAGAGTCCAGTCAGGCTTGGATTCACAATGAATTTCAATATTTTTTGTGCTTATAAGATTTATCATTTCGCAATCATATATCTCACCGTTAAGGGAAAGAACAAGCTGATTGAGTTCAAACATATTTTTGGGCTGTCTTATTAAAACAAGCTCCAAAAGACCGTCACTTAAATCAACAATAGTAGGGTCAAGGGTTAAAATTCCCCCAAGTGATGTGGAATTGCAAATTGCACCGAAAAGATAGTCGCCTTCAAGAGTGCCGTTATCGGTTTTTACAACCATATGCTCGCTTTTGATTGAAGGTATATCCTTGATGCCTTCAAGAAGGTATGCAATATGACCGAAAGAATTTTTAAAGGACTGTGGTGTGGTGTATGCAATTCTTGTGAATGCACCAAAGGAAGCAACATAAGTGAAATATTTATTGTTAAAGCTTCCAAGGTCAAGAGAAATGGCTTCGCCTTCCATAATAGCTTTTGCTGCCTTTAAAATGTTTTTGGGCATTTTAAGTGAAGAAGCAAAATCGTTTGTGCTTCCTGCAGGAATGTAGCCTATGGGAATATCCTTGCCTGAAAGCATAACACCTTCAATAACCTCGTTAAGAGTACCGTCACCACCGATGGCAACCACAATATCCGCTTCCTCTGCGTGTTCTTTTGCAAGAGAAACGCCGTCACCTTTTTTAGATGTCATATAAATATGGCTGAAGTATCCATTTTCCGCAAAAATGCGCACAATGTCCGTAAGATATTTGTTTGCCTTTTTAGTGCCTGCACAAGGATTCATAATAATTGTTATTATAGCCATATGCTTCTCCCTTCACATAAATAAGCTGAGAAAGAAATCCTCTCTCAGCTTGATTATAACACAGAGCAAATGCTCCGTCAATTATCTTTCAGTAATCCGTATTTTACTTTTATTCTTTCTATTTTGTCAATCATAGCTTCTGCACCAAGCCACAGGAAAAATGCGGTGGAAATACCGTGAATCATATCCAATGGTGCACCGGTTGAAAAAGCGGTTATAAACATTTTAAAATTGGGGCTTGATGTTGCCTGAAGGACTGAATGAGAATTCATAATAGCTCCGTAAATTACAAAGGCAGTAATGAATCCGAAAATACAAAGAGAAAGCTTTGTTTTTCTTATGAGCCCTTTTTTAAAAAGTATTCCCGCAAGAAAGCCTATAATACCCAAAGCAAACATCTGCCACGGTGTCCAGGGTCCCTGACCAAAGAAAAAGTTTGAAACAAAGGCAGTTACCGCACCCACAAGAAAACCTGTTTCTCCACCAAGGCATATTGCCGATATGATAACTATTGCAAGAGTGGGTTTGAACTGGGGAAGCATCATAAACGCCGTTCTTCCCACAACACCTATACCACAAAGAACACTTATAACAACAAGCTCTCTTGCTCTTGGTTTTCTGCTTTCAAAAACAAAGAAAAAAGGTATCATTGTTTCAAAAATTATTAAAAGACTTATAAAATAATATTTTTTGTTATCCAGACAGGAATAACCGAAAAGAATTGTAAGCGGTATGGCAATGAGAATAAAAAGCATAGCCAACAGAGTTCTTTTGGAAAGCTTTTGCTTTGGCATACATAATTCCTTGAGGGGAAGCTCTGTTTCTTTTTCAGATGATTTGTCTGTAAACTCATAATTAAGTGGCTTTTTTTTCTGCGGAATATGTCCTTTGCAGGCTTTTATAATATCATCTGCAAGAATTGCATTTTCAATGGTTGACCTTGCCATTTTGTTGGCAGAGGTGGTATAAAAGCTTTTGTCTGCAAAAAATTCTCTTGGGCATAAACAGGATGTTATATTACCGTCAAAAAACATAGCGCATCTGTCTGCATATTCTGCACAGAATTCTATATCGTGGGAAACCATAATAATGGTAACGCCTTTTTGCTTTAAGGCTTTCAGGATTTCTGCAAATTCTTCTTTAAACTGTGCATCCATTCCCTTTGTTGGTTCATCAAGTAAAAGAATCTGTGGTTTTTTTAACAGTATTTTTGCAAGTGCAGTTCTTTGCTGTTCACCGCCCGATAAATCATAAGGGTGACTTTCAAGCAGATTTTCTATTCTGCACAAAAGTGCCATTTCTTTAATTTTTTCGGCATCTTCTTCCATTTCCTGTAAGTCAAGATAAACTGATTTTTTAGCAAATACGCTTTGCACATTCTGTGGAAGATAACCAAGCATACCATCATAAAGATTCTTTATTTTTGAAAGCTTTTCTCCGTTTATATAAATTTCCCCACTGTATGGAATGTTAAGTCCTGAAATAAGGGAAAGTGCGGTTGTTTTTCCTGTACCGTTTCCCCCAAGGATTGCAAAAAGCTCACCCCTTGATACCTTTATATCAAGGCCTTTTATAACATCGGCAGAATTTTTTTCATACCTGAACCATAAATCCTTGGTTTCAATAACTGTTTCACCGCCTGAAAAAGGTGTTGCTTCTGGAATTGCATCTTTGTCAAGGGTGTTTTTCTCTGAAAAATCTTCAAGCCACTTTCTGCCCTCTCTTACGGTGACAGGACAGTTGCTATCCGTATCACAGGCAAGATAAACTTTCATTGGTGTGGGAAGTGCACCGTACATATCATTTTGAGTATTTCTTAATACAAAGCCAACATCTTTCGGCTCTCCATCTGCAATTATTTTACCGTTTTCCATAACAATTACTCTGTCTGAAATTGGGAAAACATCTTCAAGGCGATGTTCTGTGAGAATAATTGTTGTTCCAAGCTCACGGTTGATTTTTTCAAGACTTTTTAAAAATTCCCCTGCAGAAATTGGGTCAAGCTGACTTGTGGGTTCGTCTAAAATAAGAAGAGATGGTTGCATAACCATAACAGATGCAAGGTTAAGAAGTTGCTTCTGCCCACCTGAAAGCTGTGAAACCTTTTTGTGAAACCAGTTTTCAATACCGAAAAAAGATGCCATTTCTGCAACCTTGGCTCTTATTTCGGGTGTTTTACAGCCAAGACTTTCAAGACCAAAGGCAAGCTCGTGCCACACCTTGTCTGTTACAATCTGATTATCAGGGCTTTGCATTACAAAGCCTGTTTTTATTGTCTGTGACTTATGAGAAAGCTCCTTTAAAGGGATGCCTTCAAAAAGGATGTTTCCCTCTGATGTGCCGTAGGGGGCAAGAGATGGTTTAAGAAGTCTTAAAAGGGTTGTTTTTCCGCATCCTGATTTACCGCATATAGTTATAAATTCCCCTTTTTTAAAGGAAAGATTTATATTTTTCAAAGCTTTAACATTCTGATTTGGATATGTAAAGCTTAAATTTTCGATTTTAATGAGTTCCATCTCCACACCTCCTTGAGTTCAATTAAAACAGGATACATACAAAGCAGTAAGTATGCCAGAAATCCGCCAATACCATTTAAAGATAAGGCTTCTCCCCTTATGGCGGGGAAATATGTGAATTTCATATTACCGAAAACGCTTCCCACAAAAACATATATTCCTGCAGTAAGTATAAAAATCAGGGCGAAAACATCTCTTTTTCCAAATTTGAATATTGAAAACGCCGTTCTTCCTGAAAGTCCGTAGCCTCGTGCTTTCATACTGTCTGCCGTATCAATGGCATTTTCCAGAGCCCATGTGGTTACACAGGATAAAACAGTTATACCGTTTTTGGCTTTTTTGATAATACTGTCAGATTGCGAGCCTTTCCCCATACAACGCCTTGTGTTTGCAACGGTTTTCATTTGAGATATAAACATAGGAACAAATCTGAAGGTCATAGAAATAATCAGTGACATTGAAGGAATAATCCTACCGAAAAGATAAATGAATTTATCGCTTGTCATAATCTCGTTGTAAAATGAGAACCAGCATATTACATTTATTATCATAACCGCCGCACAAAGACCGTAAATCACAGATTCTAAAGTAAGGGGATTATTATCAGGCAGATATGCCAGTATTGTAACCCCTTCGTGGTTGAAAAGTGGGTTGATGAGGGCTGCTAAAATAACCATCGGCAATATATAAACAAAACCACTTTTAAGTGCTTTTTTCCCTTTTGTTATAACAAGGCAGGCAAAAGAAGAAACAAAGGACATCAAAAGAGCCACAGGATGCATAAAAAACATAGCAAAGCCTATAACAAAAACAAAATATATAAAATTAATTATTGGATGAAAATTTTTAAATTCTCTCATCTTTATCTCCTTATCTGCAGATGTATATCCACTGTATCTCGTCACCATCTTTAAGCTTGTATGCCGAAGAGCCACAGTCTGTTGACTGCCCGTTAACTGTGTAAACCCAGCCTGAACCTGCTCCGCAGTCTTTTTCGTATAAATTGCCGATTCCTTTTATATACACACTATTATACATTGGCGTATATACAAAATCAATGTGTATTTTTCTTTTTTTAAGTTCCCTAGAAAGAACATTGAAAACAGTTTCATCTTGGAAAAACTCCACTTCTGATTTGTAAAGAAGAACTCCATCTTCTGGAACAAGCTCTGCCTTGCCTTCAGGAAGCTTTTCCATATTTGAAAGAACCTGATCACATAATATTTCAATGGTGCAGAAAGTACCTTGCTTTATTTCTTCTTCAACAATAGTTTCATTGACATGTTCTTCTTTAACAGGAAGCGGATCTTGACGAGTTTCAACAACGCTCTTGGTTTCAGGTTGTTTTTGTGCTTCTTCTGTTAAAGGAAGCGGGTTTTTAGTAATATCAATGGGTAAAGCTTCGCTTTCAGAACTTTTTGGGGAACTTTGCAACGCAAAAGCTGATGTAAGAACAAGAAGAATAATTATAATACATAATACTTTCTTTTTCATCATACTAATTTTCCAAATGTAAGCATATTGTAAAGCATTTGTGCAACCTCTGCTCTTGTAATATTTTCAGAAGGTTTTATTTCTTCAACAGATGTGTCAAGAATTTCTGCATTGTAGCAGAATGCCAAAGCTTGTTTTGCCCAGTCGGAGCTTTGAGTATAATCAGGGAACTGTGCAAGAATATCTCGTGCAAAGTCTTCGCTTATGGTTGTTTCCATATCACAAAGAGCAGCAGCTCTTACAACCATTGTTGCGGCTTCCTGACGAGTGATTTGTCCGTCTGGATTAAATGAAGTTTCTGAAACACCTTTAATTATTCCATAAAATTCGGCAGTTTCTATATATTTGTAAAACCAGTCATTTTCTTTTACATCATCAAAGGCTTTTCCCTTTTGTTCTTTAAGACCTAAAGACTGAACAACAATAGTAGCAAATTCAGCTCTTGTCATTGTGTTTGAAGGACAGAAATTTTTGCCGTCCATACCATTAACAATTCCTCTTTTTGCAAGAGCTTCGATAGCATCTTTATTTTTATGGTCTTTTATATCTTCGAAGGTTCTTTCAGAATATTTTTCCTGTGGAACAGATATTATTTTATTCTTCTCTTCTTTTTCTTCTTCTTTTTCTTCTTCTTTTGTTTCTTCTTTAACCTCTTCTTTTAGTTCTTCTTTTTCAGGCTTTTTGGCAGGTTTAACTACTCCGCCGCCACCACCGCCACCTGAACCTCCACCTGATGGAGCTTTAACGGTTGCTCTTGCTTCGTTCATAGCATTTTCTGAAAAATCATAAGGAATTTTGTCTGCAAGGAAAAGCTTTAAGCTTACTAAACCTCTTAATCCCTGTTCAGTTGAAAATGAATTTGTGTCCGGCACAAAACCATCTTTATTTTCGTTTACATCAGATAAAAGACCGTCTATGAGATTGTTTTCGCCTGATTTTACATCATAAGGGTTTACCTTAACTGAAGAAAGTCCAAAAATTGCAAGGCCTGTTGATGCGGCGCCACCCATAGAACCACTTTCGCCCTGATATTCGGTAAGTAGAGCTATTGCTTCATCTATTCCATTTTTAACTTCTTCATTTTCGTTATAGTATGGAGCAAGTGCACGAAGCATAGGTGATGCACCGTCTGTTCCCCAGGAAGTATCCTGCCATGCAGCTTTGGTACTTATGGCAGTTTCAATTAAAAAGTCAATAAGTTCACTATGGGCATAATTTTCTCCCTGCTGAAGAGCAATAAGAACATAAGGAAGTGTATATTCATAATAAGGCTCCTGAACAGATTCAGGTGTTATCATTTCTGTAAGCTTGTTAACAAGGTCAATATGAGTTTTGTTTTTATTATAAACATTTTTTGCATCATAGCCTAATGCTCTTAATGCGATAATTGTTTTTGCAACATCGCCCTGAGTCTGTGCAGATTCGCCAAGCTCAACAAGCTTATCAACAAAAGCTTTATGCATTTCGTTTGAAAAACTTAAGCTATCTGGGCATAAGCTTATATAATCTGCAAAATCTGCAACAAACCAACAAAAATTACCGTCGTTTATAAGATTTTTATTGAAATATTTATTAATTATATTTTTTGTTATTTCCTTTTCAGGTCTTTCGGAGACAGTAACAACGCAGAAAGGTGCAGAGATAGCAGTAACAGCTTCTTCTTCAACAAGCTTTGATTTCTTTGCAGAAACCACATAAACTCCTGCCTCTTCAAAAGAAAGTACTGTTTTACCTTCTTCGTTTGTTAAAGCTTCTGTTTCTTCACCGTTTATTGTTAAAAGGGCATCTGTGCAAGGGAAAAATGTAAGCCCGTCTGCAGTATATTCAGATTCTTCAAGAATAAATTCAACCGTATCGCCAACATAAGCTACAGCTTCTTTATTTGAGAACTTTGTATAGCTTTCGGTGTCAGGATAAAAGCTTTTGTTAATGCAAAAATCCACATTATCGCCATTTTTTACAATATGAGTCGGTCCCCACACATCTTCTGCACCAAAGTTCACCTGATAAACAAAGTTACCGCTTTCATCTCCAAAGAAACGAGTTATGTATTCACCGTAGTCGCCAATTTCTGTTTTATATCCTTCTTCACCATCATAGTAATTCTGATGAAGTGCGTCAAAAACATCATTTAATGTGTATTCTTCTTTTTCAGACAATATAATTTCTCTGTTTACTATACTGTTTCCAAGCTTATCAGCAATAAATTCACCATACTTACTTGCAGATACATATACTGCAATGCTTTCGCTTTCTGTTGCTAAAACCACCTGGCTGAAAGAACTTATAATCAGCACCATACTCAATAATAAAGATAATATTTTTTTCATTTTAAAACCTCCGTTTTTATTTTCTGCTTTGTTTTTATCCTTTTTTCACCTCCACGCCGCAGAAAACAAAAAAACTGCGGTAATTTTTTCGAAAAAATTACCACAGCTGAGTTTTTCTGTGATGAATCACAATTCAGTATAAACTGAAAATATTGCACCGATGCAACATCAAAGCAGGTCTTGTGACTTACATCATATAGGCAGATTGCCCACATTCTTATATCCTGCCTTCTCAGTTTCCCAATGACTATCTTTCGATAACGGATATAAGAACTTCGATGCATACACCGACAGTTATCGCAGGGGATTCTCACCCCATTCCCTTTTCACCGGCTATGCCTTATTGCACCATAGCCGACACTTTGTGTGAATATTTAATTTTTATTTGTTGTATCTTTCAATAATTGCACAAATTCTGAGTGGTGTGTTATATCTTGCTTTAAGAGTAACCACCTTACCGCTTACGCCTGTAACCGCTTCAGATGTGTAATTCATATTAGTGTAGGTTGAGCTTGTTGAAATTGTCTTAACCTCTTTTCCGTCTACTAAAACAACAATGTCGTTACCATTTGCACCTGAAATATATGAAACGAAGAATTCAGGAGCATTACATTTAAAGCTGATAGTTGAATCTGCTTTTTCTGTGTAAACAATGCCTGCAGGGTAGTATGGATATTCATAGAAACTTGCAGGAACAGGGTCAGAAAGCTCTTTTCTCTGGTTTTCTTTATTACAGAGATACCATTGACCGTTGTATGAGAACTTTGAAGTATCGTTCATATAAAGGTAGTTGTATCTGCTCATGATTTTGGTTCTGTCTGATGAACAGAGTAAGCTTGCCTGAAGTGAAACTGGCTTTAAGAAATGCTCAAGTCCCTTTTCTTCAAAAGCGGCAATAATTGCATCGCCGAAAAGCTCATATCCGTTATCGTATGGATGAACATTGTCCTTTGGATAGTATCTCTTTTCATCTTCAAGCCACTGTGTGTATGATGTGCTTGTTTTTTCTTTATCGTTTTCGTAAAGATTGTAGCAATATGCATGAGCATCAACAGTTGGAATACCGTAGAATTTTGCAAGAGATTCCTTTGCTTTTATAGAATACTGAACATTCTGTCCGTCTGTTGAATCATCAGGATATGGATAGTTTGAATAGAGGAACATAACTGCAGGAACTTTTTCTGCCTGTGTGCACTGATAAATCATAGCTTCCATTGAATACTGATGTCTTGTTTCACCTTTTGATGTGCCAAAAGTTCTGTCGTTAACTGCAAATTCGATAACAACAAGGTCAGGATTATAGGCTAAAACATCTCTGTTTAATCTTTTTGCACCATAGTCTGATGTTGTTCCGCCAATACCTGCATTTACAATAACGATATCTTTATCAGGCATTTTTTCTCTGAAGTAGTTTCTGGTTTTCATCTGCCATGCAGTACCGCCCTGAGTTAAAGAGCCACCGATAAATGCGATTGTAAACTTTTCCTTTTCTACTTCAACAGGTTTTTCTTCTGTTTTAAGATTTGATGCCATTCTCTGTGCGATTGCAAGTGCTGCTTCTCTTGCACAAAGTCCCTGAGGTTCAAAACCATTGTTTGTGCCTTTGATATAGCCCATAGCATTCATAAAGTAAACAGATTCTGTTGCATAAGAAGAAATCTGATTATGGTCTGCAAACTGTGCAGGCATTTCAAAATCAAGCGTATCTTTGCCTGTGATTTTCTTATAAACTCTTGCAAGCATAGCTGCTGCCTGTTCTCTTGTTAAGTTATCTTCAGGTGAGAAAGTTGTTTCGGTTGTACCTGATGTAATACCAAGTGTGTAAGCTTTAACGATTTCAACATCGTTTGTGTCTGTGAATGGATTTTTTACAGGTTCAACAGCTTTTCCTGTAACAGCTTCATAAATTTTAACTGTTAAAGCTGCCTGTTCTGCTCTTGTGATGTTTCCTGTTAAATCTTTATTCTCAAGAGAAGCAGGGTAAACACCAAGCTCAATTGCTTTTTCAAGCTCCGGCTTTGCCCAGTCGGATGCTTTTGTCCATTTTTCACCTGCCGCAACAACAGAGATAGTTGCAAAAGCAAGGCATAAAACTAAAATTAAAGAAATTACTTTTTTCATAAATGCTCCTTATTTTACAAGATATTTCTTATATTCTTCGTAAGCATTATCCCAATCAGCAGGACTTTGTGGATAATATTCTTTAACATCAAATGAGTTTTTGATAATTGTTCTTGCTTCTTTGATGTCTTTGATTGCTCCTGCGCTCATAAACTGAACAGCAACATTACCAAGGGCAGTTGCTTCGATAGGACCTGCAGAAACATAAACATTACAAGCATCTGAACACATACTGCAAAGAAGCGGATCTTTTGTGCCACCGCCAACAATGTGGATTCCCTTGAAGTCTTTGCCTGTGATGTTTTTAAGATTTAAGAAAGAGTGTCTGTATTTAAGAGCTAAACTTTCGTAAATACATCTTACAACTTCACCGATTGTCTGTGGAACATACTGACCTGTTCTTTCACAGAAATCTTTAATTCTCTGTGGGATGTTACCCGGTTTTCCGAAGTCTGCAAAGTCAACATCAACAAAGCACTGGAATGGCTTTGAAGCAAGAGCCATTTTTTCCATATCGTTGAAGGTAAGCTCGTTGCCTTCTTTAATCCACTGTCTTCTTGATTCCTGAATGAGCCATGTACCCATAATGTTTGTTAAAAATCTTATGGTGTTGTTATAGCCACCTTCGTTTGTATATGAATATTTAAGTGAGTTTTCGTCAATAAGTGGTTCTTTAAGCTCTGTGCCGAAAAGTGACCAGGTACCACAGCTGATGTAAACAAAATCTTCTTCTGTTGTAGGAACAGAAACTACTGCAGATGCAGTATCGTGACCGCCTACTGCAACAACTTTTGCACTTTCAATGCCAAGCTCTGTGCAGATGTCTTCAGTTACATCGCCAAGAACAGTACCGGGTTTAACAATATCGCAAAGAACATCTGTTGGAATGCCAACTGTTTCAAGAAGCTCCTTGTCCCATACTCTTTCGTAAGGATTGAGCATCTGTGATGTTGATGCGATTGTATATTCGCTCTTTTTAACGCCTGTTAAAAGATAGTTTAAAAGGTCAGGCATAAATAAGAACTTGTCTGCTCTTTTTAAAAGTTCAGGCTTATATTTTGCAAGGTAGAAAAGCTGATATAAAGTGTTGAAGTTCATAATCTGTGTGCCTGTTCTGTTATAAACCTTTTCCTTGCTTAAAATTTCAAATAATTCTTCAGGCATACCTTCTGTTCTGTCATCTCTGTAGTGAACAGGGTTGTCGATTAAATCACCGTTTGCATCAATAAGACCAAAGTCAACGCCCCAGGTGTCAATACCGATACTGTCAAAGCCACCGTCAAGCTTTGCTTTAACAATGCCCTGTTTAATCTGGTCAAAAAGATATAAAACATCCCAGTAGAAGGTGTTTCTTACTTTAACACCGTTGTTTGCAAAACGATGAATTTCTTTAAGTTCGATTTTGCCGTTATCAAGTGTTGCGATAATACCTCTTCCGCTTGAAGCTCCAAGGTCAAAAGCTAATACTCTTTTCATTTTTTAGTCCTCCGTTTTTTCTTTCATTATACTTTCATTATATAATAGTTGAAATAAAAAATCAATATTTTACAGTATATTTTTAAAAAAAAGTCCTCGTGTGAACTGACCCACAGGTTTTTCTTCAGAAAGATACCCCTTTACAATATCAATAATTTCTCTTCCTGTTTCAACAGTAAACAAAAAGTCAAAGCCATAGATTCCTGAATTTTTAAGGTCTTTTTGCTTGTCTGCAATGTAAATAGGTGCAGAGTTTAAAATAATATTTCTGTGAGGGTAGTGGCACATTACGGGGAAGGTGCGGTTTGTTTTGTCATCAAGTCCGTAAAAGCTCTTAAAATCAATGCATTTGCCCGCATTTTTTATAATACAGTTTTCCGTTACCATCAAAGGAAGTCTGCCATACACAAGAGCGTTTGTTTTAAGGCACTTTTTAAGGTCCTTAATTTTAAAAGCAGAAAGCTCACAGGAAAGTGAAACTTCATTTAAACCAAGCTCTTTGAAAACCTTTAAATCATAAGAGTTGAAAATGTTAAGTGAAAAATTGCCCACAGGCTCAAATCCAAGCTCTTTAACCATATATATGTGGTCACAGGTGTTACAAAGAATTTTTGTGATGCCCTTTTCCTTTGCAATTTCAAGGAATTTCAGAATATTCTCTTTTTCGCTGTCTGTTATGATTCTCGGCAGAGAAAGACAAACATCATTAACCTTTTCAACATACTGAGCAGGCACAAAAATGTTTTCTGCCAGATGGTGAATTTCCTTTGTTTCTTCATATTGCTTTAAATTTGAAAAATGGAAATTTAAAACCTGATTTTCATAAGGCTTGTTTTCAAACTTTATGTTTAAAGGACAAAGCTTATTGTCTTTTTTTGAAAGGATTTTTTCTTTAAGAGAGTCAATCGCAAGTCTTCTTACCTCATTAAGCTTTGAAAGGGGAATGAAAAGACCGTCTTTTACAGTTCCCGAGATTTTTTCAACAAAAAATCCTGTTCCGCCCACCTTTTTAAGTTGCTTTTCAACATCTTCTTTTGTGGTTGAACGGTTCTGGGCTTTTTCTGCTCCAATATCTTGCGCAAGATGTTCAAACTGTCCCTGCGCAACCTTAACTGAAATCTTGGTTTCGTCTATTTCATAGTCTATTGTCAAAGGCATTTCTTTTTCGGCTATGGTGAACTTTTCAAGATTTGCAGTTGAATTTTTGTCATCCTGAGTTCTTATGCCGAACATACTTTTTGAAGGCTTGCCTTCAAGGTATGCCTTTGTGAAGCCCTGTCTTGAAAATAAAGCTTTTAAAAGCTTCATTTCATCAGAGTTAGCGCTTCTGTTTTCATCAATGAGTTTTCTGTATATACTTGTAACGCCGTAAACATAAAAAGGGTCTTTTAGTCTGCCTTCAATTTTAAAGGATTTAACTCCAAGCTTTAAATAGTCTTTGAACATATCTGCAGCAGAAAGGTCTTTAAGGCTTAATTCATATCCGTTTTTATATGGCTGTCTGCAAGGCTGGGCACATCTTCCTCTGTTTCCGCTTCTTTGCCCTATGATGCTTGAAAAATAGCATTGACCTGAATAGCACATACAAAGTGCACCGTGAATAAATGCTTCAATTTCGATTGGTGAATTTTTGCAGATGTATTCCATATCTTTCCCCGAAAGCTCTCTTGCAAGAACTGCTCTTGTAAAACCAAGCTCCTTCATCTGCAGAACACCGTCTAAACTGTGAACTGAAAGCTGGGTGCTTGCGTGGATTTCAAGGTCAGGTGCAACACATCTTACGCAAGATGCAAGACCAAGGCTCTGAAGAATCACACCGTCTATGTTTGTTTCGCTTAAAAATCTTATATAATTTTCAAGTTCTCTTATTTCTTTGTCGGATACAATGGTGTTTAAGGTGATATAAACCTTAACGCCTCTTAAATGACAGTAATTAACCGCTTCTTTCAATTCTTCATCCGAAAAGTTTTTTGCACTTTCTCTTGCATTAAGTCGGCTTCCGCCCAGGTAAACCGCATCTGCGCCCCCTGCAACTGCCGCCTTTAAGCAATCAAAGTCCCCGCAGGGACTTAAAAGTTCTCTATTCATTTAAAAACCTCGTTATTCTATAATAATAGGACTTGAAGATTTTGTTGTAACAAGCCACACCTTTTCATAGATGCTTCCGTATTTCACATAGCCTGTGCTTAAATCTTCAATGTCAAGGGTTGTGCCTGAATTTTTGGTATAGGCTTTATCTATAATATCAAGCACATTTGTAGGTGCTTTCTGTTCCGCTTCAAAGTAATTTTTAATGTTAAGTTTAAGATGTGTTATTTTACCGTTTGTAACCGTAACAACACAGTCATCACTGTCGCTTATAATCTTTATGGCATCAAACATATAACCAAAGGTTAAGGTGTGTGAATTACCGCCTGTTTCAACAAGAGGTGAGCTTATGAAAAGCTTTGTGCCCGAGCTTAAATAAAACGGAGAAAGAATACGGTCAATAAGAGAAGCAACACCTGCCGCTGCAGTGGTGATATGACCGTCTTCACCAATCTGAAGACCGCTTGTGTCCGAAACTGCAGTATATTCAATATATCCTTTCGGGCTTATAACAAGAGTTGATTTTGAATCAACAAAGTTTTCTGTTCCGTTTGTCTGTGTGAATTTTCTTACTGTTTTAATGTTATAGCCAAAGGTTTTTAAAATATGCTCTGTCTGGTCAAGAACATTTATGGGCTCTTCCTTAATAATGTTCATAGGTGTTTCGTCCAGAGACAAAAGAATGTATGAATCAAGAAGAACGCTCTGGTGCTTGCTTGCTTCACCCTCTGCCTTTTTATCAAGACCAAGCTCAAAAGAATATGAAAGATTAAGAGCGTTGCTTGAGCTTGCAAAAAGCTCTGTCAATGCAGTCTTGTCAAAAGGGGTGTTGATTCTGTAATGGGTGTTTGAAGCACTGTCTCTGAAATACACGGGAACAATGGTGTTTGAGAGTTTTTCGCAGTCGATTAAAATTTTATCGAAGCTTTCAAAAGAACCTTTTTCTGTTATCTGTGCTTCAAGGAAAGTTCCGATGGCGGTAAGGCTCACGGGAACATGATAGTCTGCATAAACATTTGTGCCTTTGATGGCGTTTTTCCATTCGTTCTCTTCAACCTGTGAAACAGATGAAGAAAGGGCAGACTTGATTATGTCATTTATAATAAGATTGATTTCTTCACCTTTTCCGCCTGAAGAATCATATACTGCTCTTCCTGTGTTTGAAGAAAGCAAAATGGTGTTTGGTGCAAAAATACTGTCGAAAGCACCGGTGTCGCCAATGCTTAAAGAATCACTGTCCGAGCCTTTAAAAATAAAGGAAAATTTGTCTTTAAATACAGAAAAGAAATCATAGTCCGAGGACCATAATTTCTCATTAAACCATATTTGCGATGTTAACACCATACTGCATACAACAAGTGCAGAAAGAAGAAGGGTTTTAATGCTTTCTTTTTTCATATTACTTATATGCAGGACGGAAATTAAGTGTATAGTCAAAAAGGTTATCTGCAATACCCGGTGACAATACATTTATTTCTCTTTTTACAATCTGAACTCTGCCGTCCTTCTCTGCATAAACAATAACCTTGTGGTTACCTGCAGTAAAATCAATCTTCTTCCAGAAGAGGCCTGACTGATAAACAATGCCTAGAGAAATGTTTTCTCCGCCTGATGTCATAGGATAATAAAGGCCTGTAAGAGGATTGTATTTATAGAAAGTAACATTAACGCCTGATTCACCATAGCCACAGAAAACAATGCCCTTCTGTGTTGTTGATGAAATTGATGGCGGGTTTGTAATAACTATAAGATTATTTGCAGTTGACTGAGCCGAAGGATTTAATACGGCAGGCGCTGCGAAGGAAACCATACTTGAAAAACAAAGTATAGCAGAAAGTAAAAGAACAACTAACTTTTTCACGGCAACCGCCTCCTTTCGTATCTTACAAAGGCATTATAACATACTATTGTTACAGACGTGTTACAGACAAGTTAAGAATACAACACAAATAATAAAAAAACACCCATAAAAAACTTTTAAAAACTATTGTATTTTAAATGAGAAAATGCTATAATAGATGAGTATATTTAGAATTTATGAAAAATACGAAGGATGAGTTTATGGCAAAGATAATTGCGGTAGCAAATCAGAAGGGCGGAGTTGGTAAAACAACAACTGCGGTAAATCTTTCAGCCTGTGTTGCCGAACTTGGTAAAAAAGTTCTTGTTATTGATGCAGACCCTCAGGGAAATGCCACAAGCGGACTTGGTGTTGACAAGGACAATGCAAAATACACAGTCTACGATTTGCTTGTTAATGATACAGATGCAAAAGATATAGTATCTGATGTTGCATACTTTAATATGAAAATAATCCCTTCAAATATGAGCCTTGCAGGTGCGGAAATCGAGCTTGTGGGTGCAGAGAAAAGGGAATTTATCTTAAAAGATGCGCTGGAAAGTGTTAAAAATGATTTTGATTTCATTTTTATAGACTGTCCGCCGTCACTTGGTATTATAACTTTAAACTGCCTTATTGCGGCAGACAGTGTTGTTATTCCTATTCAGTGTGAATATTATGCACTGGAAGGCGTGGCACAGCTTACAAACACCATAAGCCTTGTTAAAAAATCTTTGAACACTTCTCTTGATATTGAAGGCGTTGTTATGACAATGTTTAACGGCAGAACAAACCTTGCAATTCAGGTGGTTGAAGAAATTAAAAAGCATTTCGGTAAAAAGGTATACAGAAGCTTAATTCCAAGAAATGTTCGTCTTTCAGAAGCACCGGGCTTCGGAGAGCCTATAAATGTTTTTGATAAATCTGCAACAGGCACGGTTGCATACCGTGAGCTTGCAAAAGAATTTGTGGAAAGGAACAGATAAAATGGCAAGAAAAAGCGGTCTTGGCAGAGGGGCGGGAATAAATGCACTTATTCCTGAAGCACCTGAGGTACAGAAGAAGGAAAATTCAACTGAAATTGAAATCGACCTTATTGCACCCAATAAAAATCAGCCAAGAAAGAATTTTGATAAAGAAAAAATCGCAGAGCTTGCACTTTCAATTCAGGAGCACGGACTTGTTCAGCCTCTTATTGTGGTGAAAGACGGCGATACCTATAAAATCGTTGCAGGGGAAAGAAGATGGAGAGCCTGCAAATCATTGGGACTTAAAACAGTTCCTGCAATCGTTAAGGATTATGACGAAAAACAGGTTGCAGAAATTGCCCTTGTGGAAAATCTTCAGAGAGAAGATTTGAATCCTATTGAAGAAGCCAACGGCTACAAACAGCTTATGGCAGATTTCGGTTTAACACAGGAAGAAGTTTCAAACAGAGTCCAAAAGAGCAGAAGCGCGGTGGCAAACTCATTAAGACTTTTATCTCTTCCACAGAAAGTTCTTGCCCTTGTTGAAGACGGCAGACTTTCAATGGGACACGCAAGAGCAATTCTTGGTGCAGAATCTGCAGAGAAAATGTTTGAAATCGCAATGCTTGTTATTGAAAAAGGTCTTTCTGTAAGACAGGTGGAAGCACTTGTTAAAGAAAAAGAAGAAAAGCCAAAGAAAAGACCTGCAGAATTAAACAGGGACATTAAAAATGCCATTGATTTTTCTGCAAAGAAAATTCAGGACAAGTTAGGCGCAAAGGTAAATGTTTCCTATTCAAATAAGTTCAAAGGTAAAATCGAAATCAATTTTGCGGATTATAAAGAGATGAACAGACTACTTGACTTACTTAACAAATAAAAAGCTACGCATCTTGCACTGAATGCTTTTTAATTGTGAATTGTGCATTGTGAATTGTGAATTGTTCGACTGAAAGGAGAACTAAAATGGATAAGATGAACGGAAAGTTCTTTAAATATACTTTGATTCTGCTTGGTGTTGCCCTTATTTTTATAATTATCGGCGGTATCAGTGTTGCAAGGGTTAAAGAATATGAACATAACAGTACTTTTGTGGAAACGGTAGAAGTTTCAAAACAGGCATATGAAGATATGGAAGACTCAAACATAAAAATGGGTAATGAAAGACAACAAATTGTTGATATTCTTTTTGAAGAGATTACAGACGAAGAAAAAATTGATAAAATCGAAGCTATTTTCTTTGAAACAGAAGAAAAATAATAAATAATTATTTTTAGGAGAGTGATTCTAAATGTTAGATATGAGAGTTTTAAGAAATGAACCTGAAAAGGTTAAGAGAGCATTTCTTAAAAGAAAAGAAAACTTTGATTTAGACGGTCTTTTTGAGCTTGACGATTTAAGAAAACAGCTTATTTTCGAAAACGAGCAGAAAAAGGCGCAGCAGAACACAGTTTCAAAACAGATTCCTATGCTCAAAAAAGAGGGCAAGGACACAACAGAAGTTTTTGCAGAAATGAAAAAGCTTTCTGAAGAAATCAAGGAAGCGGATGCAAAAGTAAGAGAGCTTGAAGAAAAAATCAATGCTATTATGCTTACAATTCCAAACATCCCTAACGAAACAGTTCCTCAGGGCGATACTGATGAAGACAATGTTGAAATCAGAAAATGGGGCGAACCTACAAAGTTCGACTTTGAACCAAAAGCTCACTGGGATATTGGTGAAGACCTTGATATTTTAGATTTTGAAAAAGCAGGTAAGGTTACAGGAACAAGATTTACTTTCTATAAAGGTCTTGGTTCAAGACTTGAAAGAGCAATCATCAACTTCTTCCTTGACACTCATACAGAAATGAGTGGCTACACAGAAGTGTTCCCACCTTATATGGTACACAGAAATTCAATGGTTGGTACTGGTCAGCTTCCTAAATTTGAAGAAGATGCTTTCAAAGTTCAGGGAACAGATTATTTCTTAATCCCAACTGCAGAAGTTCCTGTTACAAATATGTACAGAGATCAGATTTTAGACGGTTCACAGCTTCCAATCAAGCATGTTGCATATTCAGCTTGTTTCAGAGCAGAAGCAGGTTCTGCCGGCAGAGACACAAGAGGTCTTATCAGACAGCATCAGTTCAACAAGGTTGAGCTTGTTAAGTTTGCTAAACCTGAACAGTCTTACGAAGAACTTGAAAAGCTTACTCTTGATGCAGAAAAAGTTCTTCAGATTTTAGGAATTCCATACAGAGTTGTTAAAATCTGCACAGGCGACCTTGGTTTTACCGCTGCTATGAAATACGATATTGAAGTATGGATGCCAAGCTACAACAGATATGTTGAAATTTCTTCATGCTCAAACTTTGAAGATTTCCAGGCAAGAAGAGCAAACATCAAATATAAAGACAATATCAAAGATAAAGCTCAGTTTGTTCACACATTAAACGGTTCAGGTGTTGCAGTAGGAAGAACTGTTGCAGCTATCCTTGAAAACTATCAGCAGGCAGACGGAAGCGTTGTTATTCCTGAAGCTTTAAGACCTTATATGGGCAACAGAGAAAAAATTGACAAATAAATTTTACTATGCTAAAATTATTTGAATATAAATAAAAATTTACAGGAGGTATACAAAGTGAAATATTCAGTAGAAGTTGAACATATGTGTCCTTTAGCAAAGGGTGCATATCACGGTCCTGCAGCTATTCCGCAGGAAGGCAAATGGGTTCAGGCTAAAGAAATCAAAGATATTTCAGGTCTTACTCATGGTATTGGCTGGTGTGCTCCACAGCAGGGTACATGTAAGCTCACATTAAATGTTAAGGAAGGCGTAATCCAGGAAGCATTAGTTGAAACAGTTGGTTGCAGCGGTATGACACATTCAGCTGCTATGGCTTCAGAAATTTTAGTTGGTAAAACAATTCTTGAAGCTTTAAACACAGACCTTGTTTGTGATGCTATCAACACAGCTATGAGAGAATTATTCCTTCAGATCGTATACGGAAGAACACAGACTGCATTTTCAGAAGATGGTCTTCCAATCGGTGCAGGTCTTGAAGACCTTGGTAAAGGTTTAAGATCACAGGTTGGTACAACTTATGCAACTCTTGCAAAAGGTCCAAGATACCTTGAACTCGCAGAAGGTTACATAACAAAAATCGCAATTGATGACAAAGACCAGATTATTGGTTACAAATTTGTTCACCTCGGCAAAATGATGGAAATGATCGCTAAAGGTATGGATGCTAATGAAGCTCTTGAAAAAGCAAGCGGTCAGTACGGTAGAGTTGATGATGCTGCAAAGCTTATCGACCCAAGACATGAATAATTGGAGAAGGAGGTAAACAAAAATGGCATTATTTGAAAGTTATGAAAGAAGAATAGATCAGATCAACGCAGAACTTGCTAAACACGGTATTGCTTCAATCGAAGAAGCAAAGAAAATCTGTGACGATGCAGGCGTTGATGCTTATGGTATTACAAAGAGCATTCAGCCAATCTGCTTTGAAAACGCAGCTTGGGCTTACACAGTAGGCGCAGCTATCGCTATCAAAGAAGGTTGCATAAAAGCTGCTGATGCTGCAGAAAAAATCGGACTTGGCTTACAGGCATTCTGTATCCCAGGTTCAGTTGCAGACGACAGAAAAGTAGGTATCGGTCACGGTAACCTCGGCGCTATGCTTTTAAGAGAAGAAACAAAGTGCTTCGCATTCTTAGCAGGTCACGAATCATTCGCTGCTGCTGAAGGTGCTATCGGTCTTGCAAGATCAGCTAACAAAGCAAGAAACGAAGATTTAAGAGTTATCCTTAACGGTCTTGGTAAAGACGCTGCAAAGATTATCTCAAGAATCAACGGCTTTACTTATGTTCAGACAAAGTTTGACTACTACACAGGCAAACTTGAAATCGTTGAAGAAATCGCTTACTCAAACGGCGAAAGAGCAAAAGTTCGTTGCTACGGTGCGGACGATGTTCGTGAAGGTGTTGCAATTATGCATCACGAAGGTGTTGACGTTTCTATCACAGGTAACTCAACAAACCCAACAAGATTCCAGCACCCAGTTGCAGGTACATACAAGAAAGAATGTATCGAACAGGGTAAGAAATACTTCTCAGTTGCTTCAGGTGGCGGTACAGGTAGAACTCTCCACCCTGACAACATGGCTGCAGGTCCAGCTTCTTATGGTATGACAGATACTATGGGAAGAATGCATAGTGATGCTCAGTTCGCAGGTTCATCTTCAGTTCCTGCTCACGTTGAAATGATGGGACTTATCGGTGCAGGTAACAACCCAATGGTTGGTATGACTGTTGCAATCGCAGTTGCTATTGAAGAATCATTTAAGAAATAATTCAATATTTTTCAAAAAATAGTTGCATTTTCTGAAAATATAGGATATACTATTAGTAGCCTGAGAGATAGTTCGCTTTGTCAGGTAGTGACTATTGAGGCTCATTTAGTAGTTAATGCTTTACTACTCCTGAATAGGGTTTTAACCCGAGAAACAAAAGCATCGTATGAAAGTTAACGCCTCTTGAAAAAGAGGCGTTTCAACTTATATTGGAGATTTTATATGGATTTACTCAAGAATTGTTCAGATGCTTACAAAAATTATGTAGGATATGAATACACCTTTATTACTGACTGTGATTATTCTGTGAAGGTAAGATTTGCTGAAAGTCATTTTTATCACTTGACAGGACTTCACTATCTGAAAGATATAAAACAGTTAGACACAAGGATAATAAATAACAATACTGCAAATATCTTCAAAAAAATTGCCAAACAAAAAATTACACAATCTCACATACAGAAAAGCGTTTTTTACAAACAAATAGAAGAAAGATTGACGCATTTTCTCAATTTTAATAAAGTTATATCTGCAAAAGTCATTGTTGATTTTGATTATACAAAAGTTCCTAAAACTAATATCCTGTCTAAATATCTGTTGTATAGACAATATGAGGATGGGTATGAAATCCTTGGTTTAAAATATGACGCAAAATGTGATGTATACATACCGGAAACATTTATTGTTGAACATTCGGACTATTATATCAAAGAGCAAATGTCATATAATATTGTAGAAGTTAAGACAAATTTATATAAAAACAAAAAATAAGACAGCAAAATGATGTCTTATTTTCTTTCTACAAGATAATCAAGAGAAACATTATAAAAATCGGCGAGTTTTATTGCCGCCCATAAAGGCAGTTCTCTTTCCCCTCTCTCATACCTTTGATAAACAGTAAGTTGCATATTTAAAAAATCTGCTATATCTTTTTGTTTTTTGTCGTTATCTTCCCGTAAATCTCTTATTCGCCTATAATACATAAACAATCACCATATTTATTATAACCAAAACACCATACGGTGTTGACAAATAACACCGAATGGTGTTATAATTTCCTCGACTTTGATATTTCAAAAAGGGGAAAGTCACAATGAACAGGACTATACGAATAAGTTTTGCTATATTTATATTACTTCTCAATCTTAATGTAGCGGTATATGGAAAGCAGTTTAACTGTTGGCATTGCCGTAATCAATATGATAGAAATATGACTGCAAATTGTTCTTCGTGCGGATGGGATATATGTTTTAGTTGTGGAGCTTGTGAACCAAGGTGTTCTGTTAAATTAAGAAAGTTGCAGAAATTTTCTGCAAAAAAGATTTGTTTAATATCAGTGAGTTTAGTTTTATTTACTCTGATATTCTTGGTTTTAAAATATAAAAGTTTTCGTAAATGATAACATCTTCATTAAAATAAGACAGCTTTCGCTGTCTTGTTTTTATTTATTGTTTACTGCATCTATGAAAGCAAGGAAGCCTTTGTTTCCTGTTTCTGTGTTTTTATAAACACCGCAGTTTTCAAGAATCTTTTTGAATACTTCGCCGATTTCTGCTTTAAGAGAGTCGTTAAGTTCGCCAAGCTCTGTTGTAAGTCTTGCAGGAAGAACGGCAAGTCCCATTGCTTCAATAAGACCGATGTTTTCCTTTTTAATATGATGATATTCGCTGTGAGCGTGGAAAATACCAAGAGGATGTTCTTCTGATGTTCTGTTGTTTCTTAAGATAAGGTCCATTTCGAACTTTTCACCGCGTCTTCTTGCAATTGGTGTGATTGCGTTGTGTGGCTGATCTGTGTATGCAAGGATTTCGTTTTCTTCGTCTGTATGCTCTTTCCAGCAATCAAGAATCTTTGTTGCAAGGTCGCTTACTCTTTGTTTACTGTCCCCTGTGATTCTTATGGTTGAAAGTGGCCAGCTTACGATACCTGCAGTAATGTCTTCATAACCTTTGAATGAAACAGGAGTGGTTATTGGGCATTTTGCCATAGGGAATTCGTAGTTACCGCCCTGATAATGGTCGTGTGTTAAAATTGAACCGCCAACGATTGGAAGGCCTGCATTTGAACCAAGGAAATAATGTGGGAAAATTTCAACAAAATCTAAAAGTCTGTCAAAAGTTTTCTGTGAAATAAGCATTGGTTCGTGTTCATCTTTGAATACAATACAATGTTCATTGTAGTAAACATAAGGTGAATACTGCCAGTTCCACTTTTCGCCTGCAAGAGTTATAGGCATAATTCTGTGGTTTGCTCTGCCCGGATGATTCATATGACCTGCAAAACCTTCGTTTTCTTTACATAAAAGACATTTAGGATATTCTGCAGTTGTCTTTGCAAGCTTTGCAAGGGCAATATCTTTAGGGTCTTTTTCAGGCTTTGAAAGATTGATTGTAATATCAATATCACCGTAGTTTTCTGTTGAAGTTTTCCAGATAATATTCTTTTTAACACGATTTGTCATAATATAGTTGTTGTTTTTTGACATTTCGTAGAAATAATCTGTTGCTTTTTTAGGGTCCTGTGCATATTTTTCGTTGAATTTTGCACGGACATAAGAAGGTCTTGGAGTGAAAACATTCATAATTTCTGCAGAAAGCAAATCTCTGTATGTAAGAGTGTCAGCTTCAAGCTTACCGCTTTGTGCGGCAAAGTCTAAAAGGCCTTCTAAAATCTGTTCAAGATTTTCGTGGGGAGTATATTCGCATTTTTCAAAAATTTCTCCGCCGATTAAATACATAACTCTGTTTGCACAGTAAATAACATCATCTTGTTCAATGAGGTTTCTTTCAACTGCGTAATCAAGAAGTTCAGATAAATACTTATTCATAATTAAACACCTCATTTCTATTATACAACAAAAAAGTGCTCAAAACAAGAGCACTTATGCAATTTTATAATATTTTTCCGCTTCAAGAAGGGCTTTTGTATGCATTCTTGCTATATGGCGGGGTGAATAGTTAAGTTTTTTTGCAATATCTTCAGGGTTCATACCGCAGATGTATTTATATTGCAGGAGGCTTTTAAGGGTAATATCTTCAACTTTTTCTATAAGTCTGAAGATGTTGATTTTAGTCTGAAGGTTTTTGTTTATGGCATTTTTGATGTTTTGTTGCTCCTGCTTCAGCTTTTCAACAAGCAGTTGGTCATCTGCAAGGTTGATATTATCTTCAAGAGTTTTTAAAATTTCTTTTTTCATATCAATATCTTTATTTATGAAACAAGCCTGGTTTAAATATTCTTTTATATTCATTTTTCCACCTTCCTGTCCGGAATATATTCAGGACATTTTTTAACTATGTAGCTATCCAGAATCTCTCCTGTATAAAAATTGCCTCTCACTTTAATAGCTTTTGCTTCCCATCCTTCAACAGGGGTTAAGCTTCTGGACCAACTGCAGTTTCCACAGGCGTTTTCACAGGTCCAGCATAGTGTTTCATTGGCGTTTCTTTTGGGAATCTTGTCTTTTCCCTGATAGCGTCGCCTACAGGTGTTTGAACAAAATTTAATTGCGTTTGTTGTAATAAATTCTTTTCCACAATGGGAACATTTCTTCTTCATCAGTATCAGTCCTTTCTCTTACCGTGCTTTCGCAAAAGGGACAAACCGCAAAGGTTTCATAAGGATGTTCGGGGAGCTGGTAGTGGATTTCCTTAATGAAAGCGGGTTCTTTAAATTCCCTTGAGCAGTCTTCACATTTGTACATTTATTTCTCCTAAAATTTGAATTACATTCATATTATAGTGTAAAACATCTGATGTGTCAACAAAAAAGTGAAAATTATTCAAATTTTCTATTGACAAATATGAACAATATTCATATAATATATTTGAGGTGATATTGGTGAAGTTAAAAGAATTAAGAAAAGCGAAAGGATACACACAAAAGGAGCTGGCAGAAATCATAGGTGTGGATACTTCCAGCATCAGCAAATATGAAAAGGGAGTTGCTGAACCGTCCTTTGAAGTGGTTAAGAAGCTTGCTTCTGCTTTGGGAGTTTCTATAGACTGTCTTTCTGATATGGAAATTGAGGCGGACGAGTCTGAAACAGAAATTCTCGAATATTTAAGAAGCAATCCTGAATTCAAAATTCTTTTTGACAGAATAAAGAATTCGGATAAGGAAGATTTGAACAAGCTTATTGCTATTCATATGGCTATGAAGGGTACAAATCTCAATTTTGCAGAGTGACCACTATATATTGTGTAATGGTGATGTTTTTAAATGGAAAGAATTTTTATAAGAATTATTGACCTCCCGTTGACCATCAGGGCATATACAAGTCTGGATGCAGAGGGGAATTATAACATTTATTTAAATGCAAGACTTTCCCCCGAAATGCAGAAAAAAGCCTACGAACACGAACTTATGCATATAAAGCGAGATGATTTCTCGGATATCAAGACGGTGGAAGAGGCAGAAAAATTTTAATATATTTTGTGTTACCCTATTGACAAACGCGATAAAATACTATATATTGTATATACACTTTTAAATAAACTATATACATATAAAAATTTTGGGGGATAAAATGGATAAGATCAGAAAAAGAAACGGCTCTCTTGCAGACTTTGATTCTATTAAGATTTTAAGTGCCATCAATAAGGCAAACAAAGCTGTTGTGGGAGAAAAAATGTCAAGCACAGACCTTTCATATCTTACTGAAAAGGTTGTTGCTAAAATAGATATGCTTGAGGAATGCAGCGTTGAACAGGTACAAGATATAGTAGAAGAAATGCTTATCAAGTACGATTATGCAAAAACTGCTAAAGCATATATCCTTTACAGAGCAGAACACACAAAAACCAGACAGGCTGAATCAGACCTTATGGAAATCTACAACGAGCTCACATACTCAGCAGCTAAAGATGCGGATATTAAAAGAGAAAATGCTAATATTGATGCAGACACAGCTATGGGTACAATGCTTAAATACGGCTCAGAAGGTGCAAAATATTATGTAGATAATTATGTGCTTCCTAAAGATGTTGCACAGGCACATATTTTAGGTGATATTCACATTCACGATAAAGACTTCTATATGTTAACCGAAACCTGCTGTCAGATTGACCTTCTTAAATTATTTAAAGGTGGCTTCTGCACAGGTCACGGTTATTTAAGAGAACCAAACAGCATTTTAAGCTATGCTTCACTTGCTTGTATTGCAATTCAGGCAAACCAGAACGAAATGCACGGCGGACAGAGTGTTCCTAACTTTGATTACTCAATGGCTCCGGGTGTTGCAAAAACATTTGCAAAAGAATATTTCGTTGCAATGGCACAGAATCTTGAAATCAGACTTGGCATTGATGAAGAAAAGGCTGATGAAATCTGTGCAGAACTTAAAAAAGAAGTTGGCGTTCCAAAGCTTGCGGATAAAGAAGATTATTTTGTAAAAATCAAAGATGTATTAAAAGATAAAGCATCAACAGATGAAGAAAATGTAATTGCTATCCACGAAAATGCTTTCAAAACTGCTTATAAAAAGACAGATAAAGCAACATATCAGGCTATGGAAGCTTTCATCCACAACCTTAACACTATGAACTCAAGAGCAGGTGCACAGGTTCCGTTCAGCTCTGTTAACTACGGAACAGACACATCTGAAGAAGCAAGAATGGTTATCAAAAACCTTCTTCTTGCAACAGATGCAGGTCTTGGTAACGGCGAAACACCTATCTTCCCTGTTCAGATTTTCAAGGTTAAAGAAGGCATCAACTATAACGAAGGGGATAAGAACTATGACCTCTTCAAGCTTGCTATTAAAACATCTGCAAAGAGATTGTTCCCTAACTTCAGCTTTATTGATGCTCCGTTCAATCTCCCATATTACATTCAGGGCGACTATAACACAGAAGTTGCTTATATGGGTTGCAGAACAAGAGTTATGGGTAACCACTATGACCCAACAAAGCAGGTAACCTGCGGAAGAGGTAACTTAAGCTTCACATCAATTAACTTACCAAGACTTGGTATTAAAGCAGAAGGCGACCTTTCAAAATTCTATGAAGAATTAGACAGAATGATGGAGCTCGTTTCAAGACAGCTTCTTCACAGATTTAAAATACAGGCTGCTAAAAAAGGCAGAAACTATCCGTTCCTTATGGGACAGAATATCTGGATTGATTCAGAAGACATCGGTGTTGACGACAGTATCGGCGAAATCATCAAAAATGGTACACTCAGTATAGGATTTATCGGTCTTGCAGAAACACTTAAAGCTCTCTGCGGTAAACACCACGGTGAAAGCGAAGAAGCTGCAAAACTCGGTCTTGAAATTATCGGCCACATGAGAAAATTCTGTGATGTTAAATCAGAATTAACAGGTCTTAACTTCACACTTCTTGCAACTCCTGCAGAAGGTCTTTCAGGAAGATTCGTAAGAATAGACAAAGCAAAATTCGGTGAAATTGATGGCGTGACAGATAAAGATTACTACACAAACTCATTCCATGTTCCTGTATATCACAACATCAAAGCTTTTGAAAAAATCAGAATTGAAGCACCATACCACAACTTAACAAATGCAGGTCATATCAGCTATGTTGAACTTGATGGTGATGTTTGCAAGAATTTAGAAGCATTCGAACAAATCGTAAGATATATGAAAGAACAGGGAATCGGTTACGGTTCAGTTAACCATCCTGTAGACAGAGACCCAATCTGCGGTTACACAGGCGTAATCGACGATGTTTGCCCAAGATGCGGAAGACGCGAAGGCGAAGCGGTTTCAATAGAAAAACTCAATGAATTAAGAAAGATGTATCCGAATGTGCCACCGGTATGCGATTGTAATCGCTAATCGGCACGGATAAAATTCCCCATATTGCAACTGATTGCTCCGCTTATGTACACAAAGTACACGACGCTTCGCATCAGCACAATATGAGAAATTTTCTCTCGCACCGAAAGGGTGAAGAGACAGGTTGAAAAAAGAAAGGAGATTTATTATGAAAAACGAAGTAGGAAAAGGCGTAGGCTTTGAAAGAATAAGAAGAATTACAGGTTATCTTGTTGGTACACTTGACCGTTTCAATGATGCTAAAAGAGCAGAGGAAAAGGACAGAGTAAAGCATGGCGCAACAAAATAATTTAAGATTATGCGGAATTGAACCGGAGTCCATCGTTGATGGCCCCGGTTTCCGCTATGTGGTTTTTGTTCAGGGATGTCCCCATAACTGCAAAGGGTGTCACAATCCACAGTCACACGATTTTGAAGGTGGGTATGACAGAAACATTGAAAGCATTATTGAAGAAATAAAAGAAAATCCACTGCTTTCAGGTGTTACTTTTTCAGGTGGTGAGCCATTCTGTCAGGCAGAAGGTCTTTATAATTTAGCCGTTGAAATTAAAAAGCTGAACAAAAATATATATGTTTATTCAGGTTTTACCTATGAACAGTTAATAAAAAAAGAAGACCCTTTTGTTAAAAAGCTTCTTGAAATATGCGATGTTTTAATAGACGGACCATACATTGAAGAAAAAAGAAATCTTCTTTTAAAGTTCAGGGGCAGTGAAAACCAAAGACTTATCGATTTAAAGAAGTCACAACAAGAACCCTTTGTGATTTCGTAAGAAAAGCAACCTTTATGCCGAGTGTTCGTAAGGACACTCGGCAGTTTTATTCGCCTTATGGCGAGTGGTATTTGCTTCGCAGTGGTATTTGCTTTGCAAGTGGTATTGCCTTCGGCAGTTTGTTGGCGAATAAAATACCACTAAAACCGTAGGTTTTAATAACACTTTTGATTTATCAAAAATATCACTCTGTACGAAGGTGCAGAATATCACTTGAAAAAGTAACAATATTGCAGTATAATTATCGCAGAGGTGATAATTATGGCAGATAGTGTTTTAAGAGATAAAGCAAAGCAATTTGCAAAGGATATTGTTTTCTTGTGCAGAGAAATTAAATCAATTCATAAAGAAGCGGTACTGGTTAATCAACTGCTTCGTTCGGCAACCTCAATAGGTGCGAATCTTCACGAAGCACAATATGCTCAAAGCAAGAATGATTTTATATCAAAGCTTGAAATAGCACAAAAGGAGTGTTATGAAACAGAGTATTGGTTAGAATTGCTATTTGCGACAGATAGTATCGAAGAAGAAAAATATAAGAAGATGCAAAACGAATGCGGCGCTATTCGCAGAATGTTAATATCATCGCTAAAAACAGTTAAATCTAGATAATATTTAAGCCTGAAACGAGAATGAACGTTTCAGGCTTTTCTAATAAGGTTTTAGGATATCCTAAATGTTTGGAATATGATACACATATTCCCTGCTTGTTACAGTACCGGACATTATTTATATAATGCTAAATCTGTAAGGGCTACATGAGTGTTTATTCCACCAGGCGCACTTCCACATTCTTTGATTTTAATAGTAAGACTATTAACACCGAGCACGCTTATGTTAAAATCAAATGGCATAGTAGTTGTTACCGCTTTGATTTCTTTAATCAATTTTCCGTCACCGTAAAAAATTATATTTACTTCATGATTGCTTCTATTGTATCTGCTAGATGAATCAATACCAACACTGTTAATACTTTGTGGTAAAACAATCTTTCCCAAAAGCTTCTTATACTGACTGTTTAACGGGTAATCTATTTTAACTTGTGCTTCGTCCCTATCTCCGTCTATATAAACAGGAACGCCATTCATATTGGGGTGGCAAGTGTAAAATAATATTCCATTTGTATATGTATTATTTAAATAATCAGTTAATGTTCCATTAATTTTATAAAATGTGTCAAATTGATTTGCTTTAATAAAATTACTGTACTGTATCCTATCCAAATAATTATCAGGTTTTGTCTGGTCTTTCTTGCCAATGTAAACACTTTGTGTTGCACCATCCCATTCAACATCTTTTCCAAAGGCGTTTGAAATAGCACGAACAGGTAAGTAGGTAGTACCGTTCATTGTAAATGGTTCAACCACATTTCCGTTGGCATCCTTTGGAACAATTTCTCCCCCGTCAATGTAAATCTTAATGTTGTTATAAAACAACTCCGCTGTTTCACTGATTTGCTTTGCAAATACCACTCCACCTGTTAGCATTGTCCCAATCAGCACACCCGCTATTAATCCTTGTAATCTTTTCTTCATTTTGTTCAACCTCCATAGATGTTATTTTTTATGTTATGTATTATAACATATAATTATAACTTTTGTCAACATATAATATATGTGGGGTGAGATGTTATGGAAGATAAACTTATTATAAATAAAAAGAATTTAAAAGGCGAAGATGGATATAAAACATTTTCTGTGAGGATAAAAGAGGAAACTGTTATAAAGCTAAATAAATTGTCAGAAGATACAAATCGTTCAAGGAATGAGCTAATTAACATTTTATTAGAGTATGCCATTAATAATAGCAAGGTGAAATAATGAATTTGCCTAAACGCAAGCCGACAAGATTAAAAGGATATGATTATTCTCAAGATGGTGCATATTTTATAACCATTTGTACCAATGACAGAAAATGTATATTAGGCAACATTGTAGGGCAGGAGCAAGCCCTTGCTACAATATCCAATGTTATTTGCTCGTTTAAATCATTAATAACAAAGATATGCAACAAATTAAATAATAAGCCACAAAAAATATTTCAAACATCTTTTCACGACCACATAATTCGCGGTGAAAAAGATTATCAAAAAATTTGGGAATACATAGATACAAATGTAATCAGATGGGAAAAAGATTGTTTTTATAATTGAGAAGCGGAGCAGTGAAATTCACTGCTCCGTTTACTGTCCTTAAGAGTGCGCCTCATACGCCGAGTGTCCTTATGAACACTCCGCATATGGTTGCTTTTTTGTATTAATAAGCAGTAAGTTGCTTTTCCATTTCCTTTTTTAAGCGTTTAATTATTCTTTTTTCAAGTCTTGAGATGTAGGACTGTGAAATGCCCATTTTTTCCGCAACTTCTTTCTGGGTAAGCTCATCTTCGCCTGAAAGACCAAAACGGAGGTTTATTATTTCTCTTTCTCTTTCGGAAAGCTTTGAAAGAGCGTCTTTTAAGAGCTGACGGTCCACCTCGTCATCTATTGTTTTCTGAATAAGGTCCACATCGGAGCCAAGCACATCAGAAAGCACAAGCTCATTTCCGTCGCTGTCTGTGTTTAAAGGTTCGTCGATGGATATTTCCTGCTTTCTGCCCGATATTTTTCTTAAATGCATTAAAATTTCGTTTTCTATGCACCTTGAGGCGTAGGTTGCCAGTTTGATATTTTTGTCGGCTTTGAAGGTGTTTATGGCTTTTATAAGGCCGATAGTACCTATTGAAATCATATCTTCGGTACTTACGCCTGTGTTTTCAAAACGCCTTGCTATGTAAACCACAAGTCTTAAATTATGTTCTATTAAAATTTTTCTGTTTTCTTCATTGGTAATATTAAGCACAAGTTCTCGTTCCCTTTCGGCAGTAAGTGGCGGAGGAAGTATTTCACTTCCGCCGATATAGTAAACATCTTTTTCTCTGAATATAAGTTGAATTAATTTTTTTAGCAGTTTAAACATTCAATACCTCCAAGCAGAATATCAAAATTATTTTCAAAATCCTCGTCAACGGGCACAAGGAAATATCTGGCTTCTTTTCCGTCTATAAGCATTTTGTGGGGAAAGAAGCCCTCTTTCTCAAAATCTCCGGCTACGGTGGAAAAAGAAACACAGGTGAAAGATTCATCATTTTTAAGAATTTTTGCGGTATGTTTTTTGTTCACAAAGGCAACGGGAAAGCCTTCGGGGGTATAAAGGTTGTTTCCCGTATCAACAAAGCCGTAAAGCTTTGTTTTTTTGCCGTTGTGGAATATTTCTGCGGTTTTGTAAAGAGCACCTTTTCTTATTTTAATCATACAGCCTTCCGCAAAAACAAAGGCTGTAAATATAAAAAGCAGAAAAATGAGGAATATGTAGGGATAACCAAGATTTAAAAACAACATATTTCCCTTTCCTTCAAGTGTTGCAAAGGAGGAAAATGCCATATATAAACCGCAAAGGCAAAAGCTTGATACAAAAAGGGTGCATAAAAGTCTTATATATCCGCGGATTGATTGTCTGTATGAAATATAAACCATCACAAGGGCACTCAAAAACTTTAAAAGTCCGCTTAAAAATGGGTGAATGTTGCAGATTGTTGTAAAAATTCCGTAAAATGAGCCAAAAGCACCGCCAAAAAAGAGTCTGTACCACCTGATTTTAAGTTTTAATATGTAACCCGATGCATACAAAAGCAGGGTGTTGATAATTAAGTTGTATAGAAAAAGAATATCAAGATAAACTGTCACGCCCTCACCTCTTATTCATTATACAACCAATCATCTGCTGAATTTGTCAAAAAAAGAAGATTTCCATTTGGAAATCTTCTAGTTTATTTTTATTGAATTATCTTCCCACAGGACTGTTCTCTCAAGTCCTTCCGAAACGCCTCTTGCACCCACATACATTCGTCCGTCTATGATGATGGATGGAACTAAAACATCTTTCTTTTCGCCATCCACATACATAAAGGAATCAAGATGCTTTAATGTGACCGCTTTACCGTCTATAAGTATTTTTGCGGTTTTAAGCTCTTCGCTCCAGCTTACTTCACCGCCAAGGGCTTCAAAAATATCTCTTACGGGAAGAAGTGCTCTGCCTTCTATAATAACGGGGGTGGAAGCAAGAAGCTTCTCACCAACTGTTATGGACACAGATGTGTTGTTATAAAAAACAGTTTCCTTCAGATAGTCTTTTTTTACATACCCCTGAATGTCACCAGTTTTGCCGAATGCCCAGTCTTCTTTTGAAAGGGTTGGGAAAACGGTTAAAACCGTGTTGCCTTCAAGGGTGGCGATAACATCGCTTTCGGTTGAAGGGGATGTTCTTAAATTAAGACCGTTTAATGTACTGACAGAATAAAGCTTATATTCAAGATTTAAATTTTCCTGAATTTCTGTTTCAGCAGGAAAATGGATTGAATAGGCTATTGCTGTGTGCCCCTTGTGGAGATTGTTGGGAACATTGTAAAAAACATCGTTTTTTGTGTTTCCGTGGGCAGCATTGTGGGCATAGAAGGTCACATAGTCGTTATATTCACCGCCACAGATTACCACATGGAAAAATGTTTTGCAGTTGTGACATTCCTGAATAATAAGGTCACCCACACTTAAACACACTGCATTTTCAGAAAGTGAAATTCTGCCGTCTGCTTTCACCGTCAGAGGATAAGACGGATATCCGTGTGTTTGTGTAAGTTCTTCATAAAGGTCGTTACATTCATTTGCATTGATGTCAAGACCGCCTGCCCTTAAGCAATCGGCAACAAATTCCGCACAAAGACCCTTGCCGTCATCAAAATGAAATGAGGCATATTCAAGGCATAAATCTTTGTTATAGGCAAAGACCGATGTGTTTAATAAAAACACGGTCAGCATAATAAAACACAATATTTTTTTCATTTGATTTTTCTTGCTTCAATATAAAATCTCTTTTCCCAGGCTTCGCCCATTGAGAATGTTTTTCTCGGCAAAGGACCGTCTTTTGAAACTCCGCGGAAAAGGTCTGATTTTTCCATAGCGTCTAAGATAAAGCCAATTGAATTGTCTTTCATTGAAAGCTCTTTAACAACATCGTCACCGTGGATATAGTCGATTTTTCCACCGAATTCCTTTAAGTAGAAATCAAGGAACTTCTGAAGTGAACCAACTGCAAGCTCGTTTGAAGGATTTGTTATGTAAAGCTCTTTTTCAACATCTTTTATACAATAGATGATTTTCTGTTCACCCTCTGTTTCTGAAATGTTGTAGTATTTTTTAAGTTCAGAAAGAAGATGGTCAGGGTTAATATCAAACAAAACTCTGTGGATAGGCTCAAATTCAAGAGCGTTTGAGTGAATGTTAACAACTTCAACAAGTGCATATCTTGCAGGAAGCTTTGTTAAATCGCCATCGCAAGTTTTTTTGATGTTTTCGTAGCAGGCTTTTGCAGTTGCCAAAGAATGATTTCCGTCACCTACTGCAAATAAAAGTGGGTTTTCTCCGCCTTTTTCATAAAGGGCATTAAAAGCGTCTTCAAGTTCTTTTGTTGGTTTAACAAGAAAACCTTTTACATTTCCGCTGTTTTCCATAAGGTCAAAATCATAAACCTTTTCGCCCTTTTCAAGTGATGAGAAAACAAGGTTTTTATCATCATCAATAAGGAGCATAACGTGAGGAAGCTCAAGGGGAGCATTTTCTCTTATTTTAACTCTTGGCGGGATTCTTTCCTGAACGGTTCCCTCTGTTGCACGGACAAGTGCCTTTGATGTCTGTGAGTAATCGTAATTTTCAAGGTCGATTATTCCCACAAGACCTTCTCTTATGTTACCGTTTATGTTTCTCTGCACATAAATGAAGGTGTTTTCAAAGGTATTGAAAAGACCGTTGTTTATATATTCATTCATATTTGCATTGATTTTTTCAATTCTTGCTGAATTATCATCTGCAAGGAAAATTTCAGGGAAAACAAGATTTAAGGTTGAAGGTGCATTTTCTGTATGCTTTTCTACTCTGTTCCAGTAATCAGGCTGTGATGTGTACTGGTCGCAGGCAACAACTGCCCATTTATTCATATCGCAGTTCTTCGGCAAAAGGATATCTGCCGGATAAAAACCGAATTTTTCAAACATTTTAATCATACCTTTCTGCAAACCAAGTCTGAAAGAAGAAGCTTTCAGACTTGGTTTTTTTATTCAATATAATCTTTAAGCTTTTTGCTTCTTGATGGGTGGCGTAATTTTCTTAAAGCTTTTGCTTCAATCTGTCTGATTCTTTCTCTTGTTACGCCGAATTCTGTTCCAACTTCTTCAAGTGTTCTTGCTCTGCCGTCGTCAAGACCGAATCTGAGTCTTAAAACCTTTTCTTCTCTTGGTGTTAAAGAAGTTAAAACACTGTCAAGCTGTTCTTTAAGAAGAATGAAAGCAGCTTCGTCTGCAGGTGCAGGAGTTTCATCGTCAGGGATAAAGTCGCCAAGATGACTGTCTTCTTCTTCGCCGATAGGTGTTTCAAGAGAAACAGGCTCCTGAGCAATCTTCATAATTTCTTTAACTTTATCAATAGGCATATTCATTTCTGTTGAAAGCTCTTCAAGCTGTGGTTCTCTGCCAAGCTCCTGAATAAGCTGACGCTGAATTCTCATTAACTTGTTGATTGTTTCAACCATGTGAACAGGAATTCTTATGGTTCTTGCCTGGTCCGCAATAGCACGGGTTATGGCCTGTCTTATCCACCAGGTAGCATAAGTTGAGAATTTATAACCTTTTGTATAGTCAAATTTTTCAACCGCTTTGATAAGACCAAGGTTACCTTCCTGAATAAGGTCTAAAAAGAGCATACCTCTGCCCACATATCTTTTTGCGATACTTACAACCAGACGAAGGTTTGCTTCAACCAGTCTTGATTTTGCCATTTCGTCGCCATCTACCATTTTTGTAGCAAGCTCAACTTCTTCTTCCATAGAAAGAAGAGGAACTTTACCGATTTCTTTAAGGTACATACGAACATGGTCTTCAACGCTGATACCTTCCGGAACTGCTGCGATTTCTTCATCATCTGCGTTTCTGAATTCGCCTTCCATTTCAAGGATTTCGCTGTCAATGTCGATGTCAATATCATTGGTGATTTCAATACCAAGCTGTTCTAAATCCTCATAAATTTTTTCAATCTGCTTAACATCAATGTCAAGACCTTCAAGTACATCCATAATTTCGTGGGAATCAAGTTTTCCCTGCTTTTTACCCTTTTCAATAAGGGTTTTTATGGCTGATTTTTTGTCGTCAAGTGTCATTGGTTTTTTCCTCCTAACAAATCTCTCACCTGAGTTATATCACCGCTTTTGCCAAGCTGTTTAATAAGTTCTCTTTGTTTAAGTGTATTAAGTTTGTTTATAATTTGTTTTGCACCCGTAAGTGCATCATCAAAATGATTTTCAATGCTTAAAATTTCTGCAAGTCTGCCCGAAAGCTCAAAATCAAAACTGCTTATGAAGTCGCTTTCCTTAACCTCAACCTTTGTCATTTCGTATATGGCGGTTATTTTTTGTGCAAACTCTTTAAAAAGCTCCGTTGAGAAGCTGTTTATATCAAAATTTTCTTTAACATAGTTTGAAACAAAGGTGTTGTAGAACATAAGATTTAAAAGTTGCATTTCAAGGTCTTCAATAAGCTTTGAAGAATTGTCTTTAATCGCAGTTCTTTGTTTTAAATCTCTTATGATGTTCTGCTTTTCGGTATCCAGTGCTTTTTTCTGCATACCAGATGCGCTTTTTTTAACCTGAAGATTTAATGTTTCAAAGGAAACTTCTGCCATTTTGGCAACTTCCTTTATATAAATCTCCCGCTCTATAACAGAATTGAGCTTTGCAAGTTCAAAGCTTGCCTGTTTTAAAAATTCCACCTTTTGTTCGGGAATTGATATATCATATCTTGCCTTAATTGCCCCAATGTTATGCAAAACGGGGACTTTTGAACTTTCAATACTGTTTAAAAAGGCAGTAAGACCGAATTTTTTAACATATTCATCAGGGTCTTTTGCGCCTGAAAGGGCAAGAACCTTTGTTTTTATGTCGTGTTTTGAAAGAATTTCAATGGCACGGCTTGCGGCAGTTTGTCCCGCACCGTCCGAATCGTAACAAAGCACAAGCTCGTCCGCATAGCGTTTGAGAAGCTTTGCGTGGTCTTCGGTAAGGGAAGTTCCCAGCGATGCAATCGCCGTATCTGCACCGTGCTGATGCAGAGAAATAACATCCATATATCCTTCAACGAGAATCAGCCTCTTTGAATTGCTTTTCTTTGCAATGTTAAGACCGAAAAGATTTTTTCTTTTATCAAAAACAGGAGTTTCGGGAGAGTTTAAGTATTTTGGTTTTGAATCATCAAGAACTCGTCCGCCGAAGGCTATAACATTTCCACGCACATCGAACACGGGAAACATAACTCTGTTTCTGAAGAAATCATAAGGCTTTTTGTTTTCTTTTCTTGCAGAAAGACCTGCATCTGAAATTTCATAGTCTGTAAAGCCTTTTCCTTTTAAAAAAGTAATAAGCGAATTGAAGGAGTTTTCGGCATAGCCAAGACCGAACCTGTTGATAGTTTCGTTTGTAAGACCTCTTTCTAAAAGGTACTTCCTTGCTTCATATCCTTTTTCGCTGATAAGATTATCGTAAAAAAACCTTGCGGTTATTTTGTTTATTTCATATATTCTGCTTTTTCTTTTTGCAAGACGGTCATCGGTAAAAGCGGTATCTTCAACCCTGATGCCGTACATATCTCCTAAGAATTTAACCCCTTCAACAAAGCTTAAATTTTCTATGTTGCAGACAAAGTTTATAACGCTTCCGCTTGCACCGCAACCAAAGCAATGATAAACCTGCTTCTGCTCCGAAACACTGAAGGACGGAGTTTTCTCGCTGTGAAAAGGACAAAGCCCTTTTGCAGACGAGCCTGCTCTTTTAAGGGTGGTATATCTTGATATAACATCATAGATATTGGCGCGCTCAAGAACCTGAGCGATAACTTCGTTGGAAATTGCCATTTTTACCTCCTTAAAAATTACTCGCTTATAAAATTTTTCGACATTTTTACGGTATTTCCTTTTTTTATAGTAAAAAAATTCGCAAATATGCAAAATATTAAAGTAAATTCTTTGATTTATTGAATAAAAATATTGCAAAATGCTTGAATCGGGTGTATAATTAGTTAACTATAATATATAAAGGAGAGATAATAATGAAAAAGATTATTAGCTTAGTTTTGGCTCTTACAATGCTTTGCAGTATGATTGCAATTCCTGTATCAGCTGAGACAAGTGCAGAAAACAAAATCTGGTTTGACCTTAATGGTAACAGCAGATTTTTCGTAGAAAAAGGTGCGGGTATATTCGAAAACAGAACTACATACACCGACTACCTTCCTGGTGTAGACTTTGTAGGTTTTGTTGCAGCACCTACGGGTGACTTTGCAACTGACCAGGCAGCAGTAACAAACCCAGGTTACGGTGGTTGTATGTTTGTATACACCGTAGACAATAACACAAAAGGCTCACAGTATGCAATGCCTGACTTTACAACAGGTGATGACGGTAATTTATACTGGAATATAAATGATGTTGCATATCGTATCAACCCAAATGCAAATGTAATCAAAGTTGTTAAAAATGCTGTTGATACATCTGCTCTTACAGATGCAGATATGATTGCAAGATACGAATCTATAAACAAAGAAGCAGTTATCGACGTTAAAGACGGAAATTACAAAAATGTAGGTCTTCTTGTAGGATTAGCATCAAATTATAGCAGAACAGCATCTGTAACACTCGTTTATGAGGACACAACAGCAGAAGAAAAAATTGATGTTGCTACATCAGCTTTATCAGCAGATACAAGCTACCTTACAGGTTACTTCTATCTTCAGAACTTTACTAACACAACTGGTGGCGGATCAAATGCTTCAGGCGGACATGGATTTATTCCTTTTACAATTGAAACAGATCCAACAAAGACACTTACTGAAATAAGAATCAAAGACGGAGCAACTACTTCTGTTGCAAACAGCTTTTATGTTGTTTCAGCATGGGGTGTAACAAGAAGCTTAGACGAATATATTGCTGAACTCAATGAGTTAATAGAAAAAGCAACAACAGTTGAAGAACTTGAAGCTATTGATGTTGAAGCAGTAGAAGAATTATTTGGTTGTGTTTTAAATGAACAGAAAGCTATAATCGCAAACAAGATTGCTGAACTTTCAAGAGTTGACACATTAAAGCAGAGGGAAATGTATTATTATCCTGTTGAATACAACAGAGATGCTTTCTTCACAGTTGCAGAAGCATTGGAATTCGGTGCATTTGATGCAAGCGGAAATCCATGGCCTACAAAGGATTTGGCAGGTAATCCACTTGATACAACAGCTCCATGGTTCGGAACAAAAGGTTTAGTAAGATTACTTGGAACAAATCAGAAAAGTGCATCCGGTTTCCTTATTGACTCAATTAAAGGTGTTGAAGGTCAGGTAACTGCACAGAGATATACCTCTTCAGCATGTGAAACAATAGGAACTGCAAGCAAAAAGCTTATAATTAACGGAAATCCAAACTTTGAACTTCAGAGCACAGATGCAAACGGTGCAGAAAACTATATTTATAATGCAAATGGCTTTAAATATAAATTAGGACCTATCGGTGGCAGTGCTCACAGAACAGCAGATGGCGGATATAACGTTCGTGCATTATTAGAAGGCGAAGTTTATAAATTTGAAAGAGTACAGGATGGCGCACAGAAATTCGGTATGCTTCTTGCTTCAAAGCAGAACAACGAAGGTACATCATATGCAGCTCTTCAGAAAATAGAAATTACTTACAACGATGGTAAAGCTAAAGAAACAAAGTATCTTGTTGTAACAAACATGACTCAGGATGACGCTTCTCATACTGCTACAACTTATGACGGAGACAGACTTGGCAGAATTGTTGTTGCAGTTCCAAAGACTGTAGACGGTGCAGAAATTGACCACACAACAGGTTCAGTTCTTAAAGCAAATGCAAAAATAGTTTCAGAAAGCAATTCTGAAGAATTAATCGGCAAAGCAATCACAGTTGAAGATGTTGTATTCCCTGCAGACTTTGTTGTAGGTGAATCAGTTGCTATTGCAGACCTTGGTATCGGCAGAAACTCTGCGGTTACTAATGGTAAACGTTATTGCCCGGGTGGATATGCAAACCACTTTGAATTAGATTTCGGTGAAGATGTGACTGCTATTGACTATAAAGGTGGTATCTCATACGGTAAAACATATCCTGGAGCAATTCTTAACGGTCAGGTTGCATATATTCCTGTAACAATCCCTGGTGCAAGTGAAGATTATCTTTACTATGCTCGTTTCGGCAGACCTTGCGGAAACTACATGTACCTTATGGGTGCATCATCTATGGGTGGAGCTTTGGAAGACAGAATTGTTGAAATTGAAGCTCAGTTTGAAGCAGCAGAAACAAAAGAAGAAATTATTTCAGCTTACGATGCAATGGAAGCAGTTATTGAAGCAAGTGCAGGTGTAATCCGTGCAGAAGACTTCAATAAAGAAGTAGCTGCAGTTAAACTTACTGCACACATCAAAGCAGATATCGAAGCAGCAAAATCTTCAGCAGATATTGAAGCAATCAGAACAGAAATTGCAAAATATCTTACAGCATACGGAAACGATACAAAAGAATTAGAAGATGCGATAAAAGAAAAGCTTGTAGCAATAGAAAGATTTGAAGAACTTTCAAAGGGCGACAAGTATGAATTAGCTGATATCGACTGGGATTATGTTGACAATTCACAGTATTTAATCAATGCATTTGAAATGTCATCAGTTCTTTCAATCGAAAGCACAACAGATTACTATGCATCAATCAGCGGTCAGTCATATATCAACACAAAGAGCACATACGAACACATTACAATCGCTGAAGCTCTTGCAAAAGAAGAGGCAGAAACAGACGGCGACAGTGTTAAAAACTACACAGGTAGCAGTATCGGATATTCATTCTATCCAACAGATAAAATCCAGGCTAAAACAGGTACATTCCCTGCAGCAGATGGAAAATACTACATCACAGCACCAAGTGGAGCTAAATTTGAAATCAAAGGTGTAACAAACGAAGTTGGAGCAAACGGCAACAACGCAGGTTACTTAACTTTTGACGAAACAAACAAAGAAAATGGCGGAAGCATTTATAAAGTAGACTTTGACGGTAAAACACCTTACAACAAAGTAAACCTTCTTGTTACAGGTGTATCTGAACCGGTTTGGAATGGTTCACCAAGACAGAACTCTGTAGCTCAGGCTAATATTTACTATGCAGACGGAAGCTCAGAAAGTCAGATTATCCTTATTCCTTCACTTTGGGGCTATGTTCCAACAATTGCAGGAAAGCTTAAAACTCAGGACAAAGTTACAGGTTTAAATACTAAACATCCTTATGTTGATGCAAATTCAACAGTTCTCGCTCTCTGTAGCTCAGACAAATTTAACTGGGTTCCTTCAAATGTAGATGCAGAAGTATTTGACCTCGGCTCATACATGACAACTACATTTACAAACACAGCTGAAGAAAGACATACTTTCAAAGAAATGACAAACCGCGCAGGTACACTTGCATCAGTTAGCGTAGATACAAAGGGTAAAGCAGTAGATTATGTTGAAATCGCTCCTGCAGAAGTTGATGTTTTAGAAGCAGCAGGCGCTTTCAGTGCAGCTACAAACAATGACTCACATGTATATTGGCTCCCAATTGCAAATGAAGATGTTTTAGAGCTTGTTGGCGAAGATAAAGCAGGAGTTCTTGGGGATCCTAAAAAAGAAAATCATCAAATTTATTTAGATGCAAAGGTTTCAGAATGTGATTTCTATCTCAAGGTTCAGAGAAATGCTGCATATAGCGGTAGAGGCACAATGGCTGTTCTCTTCGCAGCAAATGCAGAAAAGAAATATGAAAACCTTTTAGCTTATATTGAAGAAGCAACAGCTGCTATGGAAAGTGTTTCTGAAAATTCAAAACTTGAAGAAGTATTTGCAGCTAATGAAATTTACGAAAACGCATTAGCACAGGAAGGCATCAATGCAACTGATTTTGATGCAAACCTTGTTGCAAAATTCAATGCACTTATTAATACAGTAAAAGAAAAAACAGATGTTAAGGGTGTTCTCGAAGTTAAATACTTTGAAAATGCAGCAACAACAGTTGATGTTAAGCTCACAAACCTTGCAGAACTTGAAGGCAAGAACTTCGCAGTTCTTCTTACATACCTCAATGAAGATGGCAAAGTTGTAGGTTCAAAAACATTCACAGGCGTAAGCACAGCTGCAAAAGAACAGACAGTTACATTTGAAGACGAAAACGCTCCTGCAGGCGCAGTTGAAGTTAAAGCATATCTCTGGAAAGCTCTTGGTTCACTTAAACCACTTGGCGAAGCAGTAGTTGCTAAAAAATCAAGCTATGCAGTAGACAGATTCTTCGACATTGAAGAAGGCAAATTCAAAGAAGATGCAACAGGCGATCTTAACATTTTATTCCTTGGCGATTCATTAACAGAAGGTAGCTCAACTTATGAAATCGACGGTGAAAATGCAGACAGACCTGACCACTGGACAAATGTTATCGCTATGTATATGAAGGACCAGCTTCCTTCTATGAAAGTTAATGTATTAAATGGTGGTATCGGTGGTACAACAACATCATTCCAGTCACCAATTTTAGACGGATATGCATTAACTTGCGAACCTGACATTGTTTTCATTCAGAATGTTAACAACTACAACTCTTCTTCAACAAAATCTGCTGTTGAATCAGTTGAAGCAATAGTAAGAAGCCTCTTAAAGCTTGAAAAGGTTCCAACAATTATTTACTATCATGCATACAGCCCATACACACCGGAAGACCCAGATGTTACATACCCTGTAACTGTTCAGACAAACAGACCAAATGAAGTTCAGGAAAAACACAGAGATGACATTGATGCACTTCTTGCTGAGTATAATATTGCATCACTTGACTATATCACATATTTCCGTGATTTAACAAAAGACTGCACAGATGAAATTATGACAGATTACTACAATGCAAACAATGTTCATCCAAAAACTGCAGGTTACAAATTAATGGGAGATTATGCAACAGCAGAATTCTTCATTGATGCAAGCGCTTTCTTCAAGAGAAACGTTTTAAAAGCAGAAGCAAACTCTGCAACAGCAGATGATGTTTACAAAGTAACATATCCAAACGATTCAAGATTTACATACAAAAACTTCAACATTATTGGTGAAGCAGATGCAGCTGCAAATGACATCAATAAACGTCAGTATGCATTCCCATTCAAAGGTAATGTTGCACAGGCAAGAGTTGGTGGTGCAGAAATCGAATTTACAACAACTGCGAAAGAAATTTCAATTTACTATGTAAATCCAACAAGCAAATACAGAACAAATAAAGTTAAGATTTATGTTGACGGCGAATTTGTAAGAGACGGCGCAGGAGCAAATCCATATGCAAGTAACTACGACAACATCAAAATCCAAAATCTTGATGGAAACAAGCACACAATCAAGCTTGTAACAGACGCCCCATCTCAGCACGAATCAGGTTCAACACTTGATATCTTCAACTTTATGTTCCTTGCTGAAAAACAGTAATAAAATCAAAGAGTGTTTAAAACAGTGTTTTAAACACTCTTTTTTTGTGTGTATTGCTTGACATAATTGGTGCAAGATGGTATCATATAAATAAGTAATAACATTTTATTTTTATAAGGAGTGGACGGATATGTTTACAACTGTAACACCTGAAAGTGTGGGTATTTCTTCCGAGAAAGTTCTTGATTTTTACAAGTTTTTAGACGACCACGGTTTTCAGACTCACGATTTGATTATGGCAAAAGGAGATAAAATCTTCACAGAAGGCTACTGGGCGCCATTTCACAAAGATTTTCAGCACAGAATGTACTCTGTTTCAAAAAGCTTTGTTGGTATTGCAGTAGGTCTTGCAGAGCAGGAGGGTCTTTTATCTCTTGACGATAAATTATTAAAATATTTCCCCGAATATGAAAAGGACGCACATCCTTTCTTAAAGGAGCAGACCTTAAGGGATATGCTTAAAATGAGCACATCAAGAATATGCAATATAAATTGGTTTGCGTCAGGCACAAATGACAGATGTGATACATATTTTCAGGCAAAATGCGACAAGGTTTCAGGCTCTTTCTTTGATTACGACAGCCCTGGTTCATTTATGTTAAACAGCGTTGTTGAAAAGGTAACAGGAATGCCGTTCCTTGAATATTTATATGAAAAAGCATTAAAATATGCAGGTTTTTCTGAAAAGGCTTACTGCTTGAAATGCCCGGGAGGACACTCATTCGGTGATTCCGGTGTTATGTGTACTGCAAGAGACCTTTTGACCTTTGCAAGATTTGTAATGGATAAGGGTAATATTGACGGCAAAAATTATGTGAACGAAGAATATATAACACAGGCGGTTAAAAAGCAATGCTCAAACAACACCTTTGGCTTTGAATACGCACATTTAAAGGGCTATGGCTATCAGATATGGAAAATGCCAAGAGACGGCTTTGCGTTTATCGGTATGGGTGACCAATTTGCAGTTTGCGACCCTGAAACAGACTTTATCTTCATTATAAACTCGGATAATCAGGGCGAGCCTCATGCAAGACCTTTCATCTTTGATGAAATTTACAGAAGCATTGTTCCAAACCTGGGCGAACCTCTCCCTGAAAACGAAAAGGCACATAAAGAGCTTCTTGATTATGTTTCAAACCTTAAGCTCTATTCTTTAAGAAACGGCGAAAAGACAACTAAAACAGCCGACGAGATTAACGGCGTTACATACAAGCTTGAAGAAAACCAAATGGGAATTGAATGGATAAGATTTGAATTTGAGGGCGAAAAAGGAAAAATGTTCTGGAAAAATGCTCAGGGCGAAAAGGAACTGCCTTTTGGTATGGGATACAACGAATTTGCAAAATTCCCACAGAGCGGCTACAGCGATTTAGTTGCAACAATTCCTGTTGAAGGTCATATGTATGACTGTGCAACATCTGCTATCTGGGACGATGAAATGAAGCTTATTCTCAAAACACAGATTATTGACAAATACTTCGGCAGACTTTCAATGACTTTTGCATTTAAAGATGGCTATATTATGGCAAGATTCAACAAAACTGCAGAAGCATTCCTTGATGAATATATGGGCCACGCATACGGAAAGAGGGTATAAAATGTTTAAAACAATAACACCTGAAAAAGCAGGAATTTCATCTGCAAAAGTTTTAGAATTTTATAAACATTTAGAAAAAATGGATTTGTCTACCCATTCTGTAATTATGGCAAAGGGTGACAGCATTTTTTCAGAAGTATACTGGGCACCATTTAACAAAGACTTCAAGCACAGAATGTATTCTGTTTCAAAAAGCTTTGTTGGTATTGCAGTTGGTCTTGCAGAGCAGGAAGGTCTTTTATCACTTGATGATAAGTTTATAAAATATTTTCCCGAATATGAAGATATGGCAGACGAGCTCTTAAAAGAACAGACAATCCGTGATATGCTTTCAATGCGCACTGTTCACAGATGGGGCGGAGAAAACTGGGTTACAGCTGGAAGAGCAGACAGATGTGAGAGTTATTTTGTAAAAAAGAGTGAAAAGGTTCCGGGGATTTTCTATGACTATGACAGCTCAGGCTCTTTTATGCTTGGTGCAATAGTTGAAAGAGTAACGGGCAAGATGTTTCTTGATTATTTAAGAGAAAAGGCTCTTAAATATGCAGGCTTTTCTGATGGTGCTTATTGCCTTAAATGTCCGGGGGGGCATTCCTGGAGTGACTCTGCTATTATATGCACAGCAAGAGACCTTTTAACCTTTGCGAAATTTGTTATGGACAAAGGTTATATTGATGGTAAAAACTACATAAACGAAGAATATATGACAAAAGCAGTATCAAAGGTTTGTTCAAATTATTCTACCGTTGGCACAACTTATACCACAGAAGGCTATGGCTATCAGATATGGAGATTGCCTGAAAATGGATTTTTGTTTAACGGTATGGGTGCACAGTTTGCGGTTTGTATGCCTGATAAAGATTTCATTTTCATCATAAATTCTGATGAGCAGGGCGATGCCGAAGGAAAGAAAAAAATCTTTGATGGAGTTTTCAATATTTTATTGCCAAATCTCGGTGAAGAACTTCCTGAAAATGAAAAGGCTTATAAAGAGCTTGAAGCTTACACAAGTGAGTTAAAGCTTAACTGTCTTAAAGGTGGAAACACAAGCAAAACTGCAGATAAAATCAACGGTGTTAAATATGTTCTTGAAGAAAACCCAATGGGCATTAAGTGGGTTAAGTTTGAATTTGATGGCGAAAAAGGTAAAATCTTCTGGGAAAATGAGCAAGGCGAAAAAGAACTGCCATTTGGTATGGGATATAATGAATTTGCAAAATTCCCACAGACGGGTTATAGCGATATGATTGGTACAATTCCATGCGAGGGCAATATGTACGATGTAGCAACCTCTGCAAAATGGGATGACGAAATCAAGCTTGTCATCAAGGCACAGATTATTGACAAATATTTTGGCAGACTTGCAATGTCTTTTGCCTTTAACGATGAATATATTGTTGTCAGAATGGACAAAACCGCAGAAGCGTTCCTTGAAGAATATAACGGAACTACCTATGGCAAAAAAGAATAATAAAACGGCGAACATTGTTCGCCGTTTTTGTTGTTTAAAATATTCCTGTAAGGAAGATTTCAAGTCCTATAATTATAAGAATTATTCCACCAAAAAGGTTTGCCTTTCCGCAGAATTTCATTCCTACTTTCTTGCCGAGAATAACACCAAACACACAAATTACAAAGGTTACAACTGCAATGATAAGTGCACAGATAAGCGCCTCTAAAAGTGTGTGACTTGCAATTGTAAAGCCAACAGATAAGGCGTCAATTGATGTTGCAATTCCCTGCACCATAAGAGCACCGATTTTGATTGCTTCGCCTCCGCATTCACAACTGCAGGAAGGGTCTTTCTCTCTGCCTTCTTTAATCATATTAAAACCGATGTATGTAAGAAGGATAAGTGCTATCCACGGAATAAAGCTTTCAAAGGCTTTGAATTTTTCCACGATTGTGTGAACACATACCCATCCTATCATTGGCATAAGTGCCTGAAAAATTGCAAATACAAGGGCAATGCCGATTATTTTGTTTTTTCTCATACAGGGCTCATTAAGGCCGTTTGCAACAGATACCGAAAAGGCATCCATTGCAAGACCTGCACCCAAAAGAATACTGTTTACGAAAAACATAAAGTCCATTTTATTTTATCTCCTTCAAATTCTCAAGCCATATATTATATGATGCATCGGAAGGCATTTTTAAATCGCCTCTTGGTGAAAGACCGATGCTTCCAACCTTTACGCCATCAGGCATACAGCTTCTTTTAAATTGCTGTGTGAAAAATCTTTTATAGAAGTTTTCAAGCCACTTGAAAATTTCTTCATCTGTGTAATCACCTTTAAATGCCATTTTTGCAAGGTGATATATTTTTTCAGGCATAAAGCCATATCTTAAACAATAGTAAAGATAGAAGTCTGAAAGCTCATAAGGTCCAACAAGGCTTTCTGTTTTCTGTGCGATTTTGCCTGATTCGTCAGGTGGTAAAAGCTCAGGGCTTATTGGGGTGTTTGCCACATCCATAAGAATTTCCCTGCAACCTTCAAAAATGTCTGCATTTGCAATTCTTTCAAGCATCCATCTTAAAAGTGTTTTAGGAATACCTCCGTTAACACCGTACATACTCATCTGGTCGCCATTGTAGGTGCACCAGCCAAGAGCAAGCTCACTTAAATCGCCTGTTCCCACCACGAAACCGCCGATTTTTCCTGAATAGTCCATAAGAACCTGTGTTCTTTCTCTTGCCTGTGAATTTTCATAGGTTAAATCAAAGGTGTTTTCGTCCTGACCAATGTCTTTGAAATGATTAAGGCAGGCTTCTTTGATGTTTATTTCCTTATACTCAATGCCAAGCTTTTTCATAAGCTCAAGAGCGTTATTGTAGGTTCTGCTTGTTGTGCCGAAAGCAGGCATTGTGATTCCCACCACATCTGTAAAAGGTTTGTTCAGTTCTTTTGCACAAAGAACACAAACCAAAAGTGCAACGGTTGAATCAAGACCACCTGAAACACCAATAACCGCTTTACCGCCAATGGTTTTCCATCTTTTTTTAAGTCCTGCAACCTGAATGTTTAAAATTTCTTCCCATCTGTCTTCATTTGTTGGGATAAAAGGAAGTTTTTTTATGTTAAGGGTATCTCCCTTTGCCTGTGACTCGTCTGCTTCAACGAAAATAAATTCAGGCTCAAGGGCGTTGCCTAAAAGTGCTTTTGTGTCTGCAAAAGTTTTCACTTTAGCTCTGTCGGCTCTGATTTTTTCAATATCAATTTCGCCGATTAAAATATAGTCTTCTTCAATCTGCTTTTCATTTTCTGCAATAATTTTGCCTGTTTCACATATAAGGCTATGGCCCGGGAATGCAGAATCTGTTGTTGATTCGCTTTCGCCTGCAGAAACATAAACATAACCTGATATGTTTCTTGCAGAAAGGCTTGAAACAAGGTTTCTTCTTTGAGCTCTTTTGCCTGCAAGCTCGCTTGCTGCCGAGATGTTTATAATAATTTCCGCACCGTTTATTGCGTGAAGTGTGCCAACAGATACAGGTGCCCACATATCCTCGCAGAGTTCAAGGGCAATATTAACATCTCCGCCGAATTCAAAAATAAGATTGTTTCCTATTGGGATTTCATATTCTTCCTCAAAGCCAAGCTCTGAAGAAAATAAACTGTCTACTGTAAGACTGTCTGCAGATGAAAACCATCTTTTTTCGTGAAATTCACCATAATTTGGAATAAAGGTTTTAACCTGAATACCGTAAACTGTTCCTTTTGAAATCATAAATGCACAGTTGTAAAGTCCGTTTTTAATGAAAAGCGGAGCAGAAACAACAACTGAAGCATTTTCTTCTTCGGTAAGTTCAGTGATTTCTCTTATTGCTTTAAGGCTTTCTTTCAAGAGAATTTTCTGCATAAACAAATCACCGCAGGTAAACCCTGTTATGCAAAGCTCAGGGAAAACCGTAAGGTCTGCACCAAGCTTTTTAGCTTTTACAATCTGTTCTTTGATTTTTTCTTTGTTGAAGCTGACATTTCCTACAGAAAGAGTGGGAACTGCCGCCGCAATTTTAATGAATCCAAACATTTTTTGCCTTCCTTTCGAAACTGCAAATTTATTTATTCTATATTATCATATTATTTACACATTTTCAATAATTTTGCAAAATTAAAAAGTGCAGAGTAAAAGTAAAATCGACAAGACTCTGTAGAATCTTGTCGATTTTGGTGCGGATAACAGGACTGTTACTCTTTTTAAGGGAGTGCCCTGTATCGCACCTTTTATTTCTAAGCTTTTGATTCTTATTAACTTGCATCCTTAGTATAACACAAATCATCTAAGATTTCAACTGTTCCGACAAATTTGTAGTAGATATTTATATCCTGATATGTTTCGCCCTGATATTCGTACTTTTCGCCGACTTCAATTCTGTCGATAAGCTCATGGAGAATCTCGTATGTGAGTTTTTTAATTCCAATATACTTTTCAATCAGATTTACGAAGTCTATGGCATTATCCTTTGACTTATGGTATTCATTAAGTTCGCTTTCTATTCTTGATGTCTCGGCTTTTAATTCTGCTTGTTCTTCTTCATATCCTGCGAGGAGTGATGCCATTCTCTCGCTTGATAAATTTCCTAAGACTGAATTTTCATAGGTCTTTTTTATCAGGAGTTCAAGCTCGTCGATTCTCTTGTTGGCTTTTGCAAACTTTCTTTGATTGTCTTTGGTTTCTGCCATAATCTTTTGTTCGTTACATTTAAGTGCCGCTTTGTATAGGGCATCTCTGTCGGTTTCTAATAGTACAGTCTTTGCATATATGTCGGCAAGGACTACACCATATAACTCATCATACCTTATGTAATGTGATGGGCAGTATTGCTTGCCTTTTAGGTTATATGTGTTGCATACATAAGACTTGGTTGCATTGGAGAACACCAAGGCTTTTTTGCAATCCATACATTTTATTATCTTTGCAAAGATTTGTGTTTCGCCTGTTTTGGTTTCTCTTGACCGACTTTCAAGTAGCTTTTGTACTTCGTCAAAGGTCTGCTTATCAATTATAGGCTCATGAGTGTTTTCTACTACAATCCATTCATCCTTTGGGACATCCCTGAACTTCTTTGACTTGAAAGGTTTTTCTTTTCTGTGGTTTACCATATTGCCTATGTAAACTTCGTTTATAAGCATATCGCCCACAGTATCATCACACCAATAACATTCATCATCGTGTGCGGTCATAGCAGAATAATGATTCATTCCCTGAACTTTTGCATAGGCGGCAGGAGTAGGGACTTTTTCTTCGTGAAGAATTTTTGTAATTTTCCTTTTTCCGTAGCCTTGTTTTGCTAAGTCGAATATGTGTCTTACGATATGTGCTACCTCTTCGTCAATTATAAGATGATGCTTGTCCTTCGGGTCCTTTTTATATCCATATGGTGCTTTGGCACCAAGGAACCAACCTGATTCCGATTTGGTTTTGTATGCTGACCTTGTCTTTTCGGATATATCTCTTGGATACATTGCATTATACATATTCTTAAAGGTTGCAATTTGTTGATAACCATTTAAGTATGTATCAACTCCATCATCTATTGCAATAAACCGAATGCCTCTTGCTATGAAAATGTCCTCGTAATATAGATTTGCCTGAACATCATTTCTGCCAAGCCTTGATAAATCTTTTACGATTATGCAGTTGGCATTTCCTTCTTCGACATCTCGCATCATTGCCTGAAATTCAGGCCTTTCAAAGAATACTCCCGATTCGCCGTCATCTACATATTCCTTACGGATTATAATGTTATTTCTGTTGGCAAAACTCGATGTTTTCATTCTTTGGGTTTCTACACTTATACTTTCTGCATTTGCTGAACGCTTATCTTCTTTGGATAACCTTAGATATAAATTTGCTATCCATACCGTTTCTCTTTTTGCCATCTGAATTCTCCTTTCTCTTAAGGGAAACGGCTGTGTAAATGCTATAATGATTATACCACATAACTCAGCCGTTATCCAGACAAATCACCGAAGTTCTTTAAGAAACTTCACGGCTTATGATGTTGTTTACTCTGTCCCTTAAGGATATTTCCTTGCCGGCAAAGTGGGAGGTTGTCCTGAATATCTTATTACCAATTTCATAATAGATATTGAAGTTTCCATCCACATACGCACCTTTGAAATTATCAATAGGTGTGTCGCCGGGCTTTATTCTCTTATAAATAAGATAGTAACTCGGAAGAACAATTTTCTTCATATAACCATCCTTTCTTATACAAATGATAGGAGCCACCAAAGTGTTACAATGACCGCCGGTGCACATAGAATAATCGCACCCGATATTTGAAATACTCTCAGCGAAATCTTTTTCATATGCTTGTCTGCTTCTTCATAAATCTTATCATCGATTCGAGAAACAGTTGTTTTAACATAACTGATTGTTTCATCAATCTTGCTGGTTTTATCGTAGGCAAGGGTGTCAATCTTGCCTTCGATAACTTCTAATCTGCCGAGTATTTCACCAAGTGTATCAGATTTCTTTTTCTGATTAAGCTGCTTGGTTTCTCTGATATCTATACTCATTAGTCATATCTCCTTTCTTCATTCCATAATTTTACTGACGGAATTTTCTTGGCTTCCTCTACAGCGTGTCCATACACACCGTCTATGTATTCCTGAGACCACTCATATTCATTTGCTAACAACATGAATAATTGTGTTCCTGATACAATATCTTTGAACTGCATTTTTGCAATTCTGTCGCCAAGTCTGTTAATCATTCCTTCAAGTGTTTTTGAAAGTATTTCACCGAAATAACTTTCGTTATGCTTAAGGTGTAAGTGCAGCACATAGAACTGAACTGCCTTTTCGTAGAATTCACTCATGGAGCTGCATTCCACAGTCTTCATCAAGCATTCTGCCTCAGCCTGAAGCTTAGGCTCTATACTAAAACTAACTTTTGTTTTAGCCATATTACATTCCTCCCATCTTGATACCTAAAGCTTGCTTTTTCTGTGCCAGCTTTACATATTCTTTTTTGTCCATACTATATGGTCGCCTGCGAGATTCCTGTCTGTTTTCTTCTTGACATCGACCTTCAAATACCTTGCAGATATTGAAGATTAAATCGCCGATGACATTATCTATATTATTACTTTCTACGCTTTTCTCGCTTGCCGCAGAAATGATTTGATTTCGTATCTTATTAAATTCTCTGTTATCGTATAGCTTAGGGAAATCAATTTCATCTTCCTGATAGTAACCCATAATTCTGCCTTGTATGTTACACCATTCTTTGTAGAATGCTGCAACATTCTTATCCTCTGACAGCTTTTTGTATATGCTGTTTACAATCTCTTTTTGTTCTTTTGACAGATATGAATATACTTTTTTACCTTTATAGGTTCGCATTTCATCTGCCAATTGATTAAAGAGAGAGTTGATTTCAGTGTTTGGTTTTACGCTGAAATCTTTTTTCAATTCCCGTATTCTTTCCTTGGATTTCTCAACTAACTTCTCACGCATCTGAGTTTTCTCATCGTATAGATGATATAACTCGTCTCTACATATTTCTCTTACCATACAGGATTTCATTTGCTCAATCCCATGTGTAGTTAAAAAACCACCACCCGAAGCAGAATACACTAGCATGTGTATGTGTGGGTGGTGGTCTTTATTATGGAATGCTGCATACCATCTTAAGTCATCAAGTGGTATCTTATATATTCTAGCTATATCTGCCTGCTTGGACTGAATAAGCGTTTGCCACGCTCTTGCATTATCATATCCAAACCTTGTTGCATCTTCTCTTGTGAGAGACAACATTGGCAACCAAACATTACATTTAAGCTCTTTTAATTCTTCTAAAAC
>JAZROD010000059.1:0-27233 GCA_045648505.1 Clostridia bacterium
CGATTGCTTATCCCTCTTCGGGACAGCTTAAATAGTATAACACAAACTTTTTAGTTTGTCAACACTATTTTTTACTTTTTTTGAAAGTTTTTTAAAACTTTCTGTCGTTTTCGCAACGACTTGTCTATATTAACACCAAAAGCCCCTTTTGTCAAGGGGTTTTTGATAATTTTTTAGTAAAATTTATAAAAATTGTGAATAATGCAGGAAAAACTATTGAAGCAAGCATTCCCGCCTTCAGATCAGAGCCATTCAATGTTAAATATTCTGCCACAAATGCGACTAATCCCGGTCCTGCCATACAACCTATATCACCTGCCATAGCAAGTATACCAAATATTGCCGTCCCACCCTGAGGGAAATATTTTGCGGCGATGCTTAATGTACCGGGCCACATAATACCCACTGAAAATCCCACAAGTCCGCAACCAAGCAGAGCAATAATCTCCACAGGCATAAGTGTTGCAATCAGATATCCTGCGACACAAAGTATTCCGCAGAAGAACATATATTTCTTTAAGTTAAGTTTTTCTCCGAAGAAACCGTAAACTATCCTTGCTATGCCCATACAAAGAGCAAACAAACTTGTGCCAAGCAAATCTCCCATAGTTTTTGAAACATTAAGTCCTTTTTCAGCGTAGGCTGATATCCATTGAGCTACCGCAAGTTCTGATGCACCTGCTGTAAGCATCAGCACCATAAATATAATGAAGATTTTGTTTGAGAAAATTTCTCTGAACGGAATTCTCGCTTCACCTTCTGCAAATACATTTACAGGTGCATTTATAAATAAGCAAAAAGCTAAAAGCGGTACAACTGCCCATATAGCACTCAACACTCTCCAATGGGTTGTGGAAAATAAAACAAAATACACTGTTGAAGCCACAACCACAAGAAGTTGTCCCCATGCATAAAAAGAATGTAACATACTCATAGTTGATGCTTTATTGTCCCCCGGTATTGCTTCCACGATAGGACTTACAAGAACTTCCATTATGCCACCACCGATTGCATATATAACTGTTGCAATGGCAATTGCTGTATATGACGGTAATATGTATGGCAACACGCCAAGCAGTGCAAGTCCTGCAGCACAAAACAAACATCCTGTGCATATCATTCTTTTATAGCCTATTCTTTCAGCATATCTAGCACCGAAAAAATCAACACTCATTTGCACCGCAAAATTTATAGCAATCAAAAAACCTATCATTGTTGCTGAAAATTTGAATTCTGTCATAAATGTTACATAAAGCAGTGGTGCAAAGTTATTTATTATAGCACTTGATACATACCCCAGGTAGCACGCATATTTAGTTCTTTTGTAATTCATAAGTTCTCCTATAAAAAATACGAGGAGGGCTACTCCTCGTATTTTTAAATACTATTGTAAAGTTCTTCAAATTCTGCTCCGCCGATTTTTTCTTTTTCAATAAGAGCCTGAGCAACAACATGAAGTTTTGCCATATTTTCCTGAAGTATGCTTTCGCATCTTTCATATCCTTCATCAATTATTCTTCTGATTTCTCTGTCTATTTCTGCAGCAACTTCTTCTGAATAATTCTTTGCATGACCGAAATCTCTTCCAATGAATACTTCTTCCTGTTCTGAATCATAGAACACAGTACCTAAGTTTTCACTCATACCATACTTTGTGACCATTCCTCTTGCAATCTGTGTTGCACGCTGAATATCATTTGATGCTCCTGTGCTTATGTCATTCATAATAAGCTTTTCTGCAATTCTGCCCGCAAGAAGAACAACGATTTCGTCAAGCATATCACTTTTCGCCATATACATTTTATCTTCTGTAGGAAGATGCATTGTATAACCGCCAGCTCTGCCTCTTGGAATAATTGAAACCTGATGAACAGGGTCCTGACCCGGAAGGGCTCTTGTTGCAATTGCGTGACCTGCTTCGTGGTATGCAGTAAGTTTCTTTTCTTTATCGCTTATTTTTCTTGATTTCTTTTCCTGACCTACAACTACTTTAATCATAGCTTCATTAAGCTCATCCATAGAAATCGCTTCTTTATCTCTTTTAACTGCAAGAAGAGCAGCTTCATTCATAAGATTTTCAAGCTCTGCTCCTGTAAAGCCTGCAGTTGTTTTTGCAATAACTTCAAGGTCTACATCTGACGCAAGAGGTTTGTTCTTTGCGTGAACATGCATAATAGCTGTTCTGCCCTTTGCATCAGGATATCCAACTACAACCTGTCTGTCAAATCTGCCCGGTCTTAAAAGCGCAGGGTCTAAAATGTCAGGTCTGTTTGTTGCAGCAATTATAATAATGCCTTCATAAACACCAAAACCATCCATTTCAACGAGAAGCTGATTAAGAGTCTGTTCTCTTTCATCGTGTCCGCCACCAAGGCCTGCTCCTCTTTTTCTGCCCACGGCATCAATTTCATCAATAAAGATAATGCAAGGTGCATTTTTCTTTGCCTGTTCAAACAAGTCACGAACTCTTGATGCACCAACACCAACAAACATTTCCACAAAGTCTGAACCGCTTATTGAGAAGAATGGAACACCTGCTTCTCCTGCAACAGCCTTTGCAAGAAGTGTTTTACCTGTACCCGGAGGGCCTACAAGAAGAACACCTTTAGGTATTCTTGCGCCCATTTTTTCGAATTTCGCAGGATTTTTTAAGAATTCAACCACTTCCTGAAGTTCCTCTTTTTCTTCATCTTCTCCTGCCACATCTCCGAATGTAACCTTTTTACCGTTTTTTTCGTCAGCCATTTTAGCACGGCTTTTACCAAAGGACATTGCTCCCCTGCCGCCGCCTGAACCTTTATCGCTCATAAGGAACATCCAGAAAACAACAAACAAAATAACCATTATAAGACCCGGAATCATACTTACCCACCACGGTGCTTCCGCTATTGGTGGTGTTGAATACTGAAGAGTTCCTGCCTCAACCTGTTTTTTTATAACATTTCCAACTTCATTATGGAATATCTCCATTGATGGAATATTTGCTTCAAATCTTGTATCGTCATTTCTTAATGCTACAGCTGTTGTGCCTGAAACAGAAAGTTCTTTAATATTGCTGGTCTGAATTTCCTTTATAAGGTCAGAATAAATAAGGGTTTCTGTTTCCGGTCCTGCATACATAAATGAAACAACAGAAATTATAACCGTAAATAACACCAGATAAAATATCAGGCTTTTAAATCCTTTTTTCAAGATGCACATACCTCCCGTAGATAATTTTTACAATATTAACATAAAATATGTAAAATTGCAAATTAAAATTTATTTTTCATAAACTTCTTTTTTTAATATACCGATAAATGGCAAGTTTCTGTATTTTTCTGCATAATCCAAGCCGTATCCTACGATGAATTCGTTTTCAACTTCAAAGCCTCTGTATTTAACATCCACAGGAACAACTCGTCTTTCCGGTTTGTCAACACAAGAACAAATTTCAACACTTGCCGGATTTCTTTCTTTAAGTAATTTAACAAGGTTGTTTAAAGTATGTCCTGTGTCAACGATGTCTTCAATAATAATAACATCTTTATTTTCAATAGACTGTGCTACATCCTTAATAATTTTCACTTCTCCTGATGATACCGCAGAAGATGCATAACTTGATACAACCATAAAATCTATTGAATTTTCAAGTGTTATGTATTTATAAAGGTCAGCCGCAAATACAAAGCTTCCTTTAAGAATAACTATAAACATAGGATTTTTATCTTTATAGTCCTGATTAATCCTTTCTGCAAGTTCGCGAACCTTTTCTTTAAGCTCTTCTTCTGTAATTAAAACTCTGCTGATGTCGTTTAACATTTTTTCTCACCCTTTATCATTAGTACTTTTTTTGTATTTTCAGTTATTTTAAAATTGTTGCTTCTGCAAACACCCAATACACAAAGTATTTCATCACATTCTGCAATAATCTTTGTGTTTCTTTCCCTGACCGGAATTTTTTTATTGATAAATATTTCTTTCAGTTTTTTAGGTGTGTTTTTCCCAAGGGGAACTATTTTATCACCTTCGCAAAAGCTTCTTAATGTGATTTTATCTGTTGTTATGTCAAAGTATTCTCTGTTTTCTCCGAACTTTACTTCGTTGATATCAACATACTTTACACTCACAATCATATCTGCGCATTCGATTTCAACAGTTTCATCAGGTTTTATCTGAAATGTAAAGCTGTTTTTTTCTTTTTTTGCAGAAAAGCATATTTTATCATACTCCGCAAAGCAAATTGTATTAAACGGAAGCTCGATTATATTACCCTGTGAATTTTCTTTCACATTTTCAACAATATAATCTATATGCTTTTTTTCAAAATCTTTTCCTGTTCCCGCTGCAATCTCATAAGCCATAGAAAGTGCTCTTGCTTTTATAGCTATGTGTGCATTGAAAAAGTCTTTTTTTGTAATATATGTGATTTCATTTTCTTTTTTCACAAGTTCTGATGCACATTGTTCAAGAAAATCATTTTCAGCACTTATTATATCACTTGTTCTTGAAACATTTTCCACAAAAGCTTCGTTAACCTCAACAAGCTTCGGGATAATAAGATTTCTTATTTTATTTCTGTTGTAGTTACATTCAAGATTTGTTTTATCTGTTACAAAATCCTGATTCTTATTTTTAAGATATTGCTCTATTTCAGCACGACTTACCTTTAACAATGGTCGTACGATATTCCCACGCTTTTCAGGGATTGCACAAAGGCCTTTGCTTCCCGTACCCCTTGCAAGATTTAAAAGTACAGTTTCCGCATTATCATCCATATTGTGTGCAACTGCAATTTTGTCATAACAAAATTCATCTGCAACGCTTCTGAAAAATTCGTATCTGACTTTTCTGCCTGCAACTTCTTCGGATATTTTTTCTTCTGCTGCAATATTCTTAACATCTGCATTATGAAGATGAAAGCTTATATCATTCTGTTTACAGAATGCTTCTGCAAACAAAGCATCTTCATAGGCTTCTTCCCTGATATTATGATTAACATGCGCCGCACCAACACAATATCCAAGTTCCTTCAGCACAAGACACAAGCAAACAGAATCTGCTCCGCCTGATAACGCAACAAGAACTTTATCCTTTTCATCAAGCTGATTGTATTTAGCAATTGTATTTTTTACTTTTTCTAACATCAATACTCCTCATGAGTTGTATCAACACTCATAAATGTTGTATATTGCGGTTTCCACATAAGTCCCATTTTACCTGTTGAACCACTTCTGTGTTTTGCAACAATAAGGTCAATCATATTGTTGCCTTCGCCCTCTTCTTCGTCTTCGTTTCTTTTACCTAAAAACATAACAACGTCGGCATCCTGTTCGATTGCGCCCGATTCACGAAGGTCGGAAAGCACAGGTGTTTTGTCTGTTCTTGATTCAATAGAACGGGAAAGCTGACTAAGACAAAGTACGGGAACTTCAAGTTCTTTTGCAAGAATTTTAAGTGCTCTTGACATTTCCGATACTGCCTGCTGTCTGCTCTCAATTTTGCCCTTTGGATTCATAAGCTGTAAATAGTCCACAATAACAAGTCCAAGACCTTTTTCAAGCTTTAATCTTCTGCACTTGGAACGAATTTCCGTTACAGTAAGAGCCGCAGTGTCATCAATATATAATGGGGCATCTGAAATAGCAGGTACAGCCTGCATAATTCTTCCCCAGTCATCTGCATCAAGGTTACCTGTTTTAAGTTTATAACTGTCAACAAGTGCCTGAGAAGAGAGAACTCTGTTTAAGATTTCTTCGTCTGACATTTCAAGACTGAAAATTGCAACAGGAATCTTTTTCTGTACTGCAACAAACCTTCCGATGTTAAGGGCAAAACTTGTTTTACCAACACCAGGTCGTGCCGCAAGAATATTTAATGTTGATTTCTGGAAACCTGACAAAAGCATATCAAGATTTGCAAAGCCTGTTTCAAGCCCTGTAATTCTTGAACCTTTATTCTGAAGTTCCTGAAGTTTCTCAAGTGTTCTTGTAACAACATCATCAATTTCAGAAAAACCTTTACTGTTTTTACCTGTGAGTATATCAAAGATAAGCTTTTCTGCATTTTCTGCAACAACTTCAGGTGGATTTACACCTTCGTAGGATTCTTTGGAAATTACAGATGAAGCATCTATAAGTTTTCTTAAAAGAGATTTTCCCTTTATAATATCAATATAATACTTCAGATTTGCAGTAACAGAAACACCGATGCTCAAATTTACAACGAACTCACCGCCACCAACTGCATCTATTGTTCCCCTCTGGCTTAACATATCGCAAACCGTTACCACATCAATAGGAACATCTTTTTCAAAAAGCTGAAGCATTGCGGCAAAAATTTCTTTATTTTCAGGTCTGTAAAAATCGTCCTCATTCAAAAGTTCCAAAGCAGTTGCAACACTGTCTGCATCAGTAAGCATAGCACCGATAACAGACTGCTCTGCTTCTAAACTGTGAGGATGAACATTTGCGCCGATATAACCTTCCATAATTACGCTTCCTTAATGATTACTTTTAATTCGCCTACGATATCAGGATAAAGTCTGATATTAACTTTATATTCACCTGTCTGTTTGATATCGTCCATTTCAAATCTTCTTTTGTCAATTTTAATGTGGTGCTGAGCAATAAGTGCTTCAGCAATATCCTTATTTGTAACTGAACCGAAAAGCTTGCCGTTTGCACCTGCTTTTGCAGTTACATTAACTGTGAGTGCACTTAACTTTTCTTTCATCTGAGTTGCTTCGTTAAGTTCTGTTTCTTTTTTATATGCAAAAGCTTCCTGCTGACCCTTAAGATCGTTAAGAGCTGATGCAGTTGCTTCTTTTGCAAGTTTTTTAGGGAAAAGGAAGTTTCTTGCATATCCTTCAGATACATTGATTACTTCGCCTTTTTTACCCTGTCCTTTTACATTTTCAAGTAATACTACTTTCATTTATATCATCCTTTCTACTCTACACCTTCAAAATATTCTTCAATTACCTGCAACAGGTTATCTTTAACTTCGTCAACTGTAAGTTCTTTAAACTGCGCGCCTGCCATTGTCTGATGTCCGCCGCCGCCGAGTTTTTCCATAATAACCTGAACATTTATATTACCTATTGAACGACCACTTACTGTGATTTCACTGTCAAGCTGCATTATAACAAACGATGCTTCCACTTCATTTACGGACAAGAGTTTATCAGCCGCCTGTGCTGCCATTACTCTCATATCGTTTGGTTGTTCTTCATAGCTGCAGGAAATAGCGATTTTATTTTCTATTATTTCTGCATCAGAAATAATTTTTGCAATCTTAATATAACTTTCAAAGTCATTCTTAAAGAATCTTCTTACCTGGTCAATATCCACATCGCATCTTTTAAGATATGCCGCCGCTTCAAAAGTTCTTACGCCTGTTCTTGTGGCAAAATCTTTGGTGTCAAGCATAATACCTGCATAAATTGCTTCTGCTTCATACTTTGAGATTTTAAAGCCTGAACCTACATACTGTAAAAGCTCTGCAACAAGCTCACAGGTAGAGGAAGCATAAGGCTCGTGATATTTAAGATTTGCCTGTTCAATAAACTCTGCACTTCTTCTGTGATGGTCAATAAGAATTATATTCTTACATTCAAGAAGTTCAGGAATTTCTGTGTAGGCAGGTCTGTGAGTATCAACAACAACTACAACAGTTGAACTGTCCACAATTTCAAGAGCTTCTTCTTTGGTAACTACCACATCTTCATAAGGGATATTTGAGCTTATTCTGTTAACAAGCTGATTTATCTGTGGATTTTTTCTGTCACATACAATTCGTGCATCCTTACCCATTGAATGAGCAATTGCTCTTACTCCTACTGCCGCACCAAAAGCATCTGCATCCATATACTTGTGACCCATAATGATTATGTTTGATGCATGCTGAAACAACTCTTTGAGTGCAAGGGTTGTAACTCTTGCTTTTACCTTTGTTGTTTTTTCGTGTTCTCTTGATTTTCCGCCATAATAAATAATATTGTCATTTTCTTTTGTAATAGCCTGGTCACCACCTCTGCCCAGAGCAAGAGTTACTGCAGACCTTGCAAAGTCTGCTTTATCTTTAAGTGACTGACTGTTATATCCTACACCAATACTAAGTGTAGCATCAAACTTATTACCGCATTTGATTTCTTTAACACTCTCAAGAACTGAGAACTTGTTTTCAACCATTTCATCAAGGTCTTTCTGCATAAATATAACAAAGTATTTATCTTTTTCAACCTTTTTGATTATACAATCACTATCGCTGAACCAACTGTATATTTTATTATCAATTTCAGCAACAAACATACTATGATAGTTTTCAGGTGTGTTTCTTAAAGCTTCATCATAGTTATCAACAATGATTTCTGCAACAACAGGAGCTTCGTTTTTATATTTTTCAACATATTCAAATGTATCACTGTCATCAAAAAGATATAACACACCGAATTTAAGCTCACTGTCTTTTTTGTCCATCTTGATAACATTACCGAATACACAGTAATGCTTTTCATTGATAGAAGTATTAAAAATTATCTTTTCATCTTCAAAAAGCTTACCTAAAACAGGTTGTTCAAATAATGAATCAACAGATGTTCCGAAAAGTTCCTGCTCTTCATAAGTTGCATAGAACTCCTCGTTGCACCAGAGAACACTGCCGTCTTTTTTAAATATTGCAACAGGCATAGGTGCATACATAAGACATTCTTTTGTTGCATTATCAACATGAAATGTTATCTGTTCAATGTAGTTTGCAAAATTACCGTGATTTTTCTGCACAATTTCAAAGCAGAGAACCGCCAGAAGAATTGCACATACAATCTGTGTTACACCCCATACAACATTGAAAAGAAGTGTAACCGCACCGAATATAATCATTACAAGTATGCAAATTATTAAGCTGAAGAAATTATCGCCTTTATTTAGCATCTTAAAATTCCTTTCTTATTCTTCAATTCTGTTTAATCTTCTGAAATCTCTGCGCACATCCAACATAGCAGCAATAACAAAAATAAACGAAAATATGCCTGAAAGACCGATTAAAAGAACTATCACGCCAAGTAATCTTTTAATAAGAACCGGAGCTTTCATTTTATGTTTGATTAAATAGTAAACAATAGAGCTGCCGCAAACCACAAGATAATAATGAATAAGTATATATACATTGGTTAATGCAACGCCAAAGATCCCTTCTGTTGCAAAGAATCCTGCGATTATTGATATAAGGTATATAAAAAGTGTTACACCGTCTGCTTTAAACTCAGAAAATGTAAGATTAAGTTTATATGGACCTTTAAACATTGCAAGTACGCCTGCAGACATTGAAGCCACAAAATAGCCTGTAAAAGAAAATGTGATAATCATAACTGCAACATACATATTTCTGCACAACGCAATATATTCATTGATAACCGAAAGGTCTATAACCACATCAGAAGAGGTTGTCATTGTAAACATAAGTTGTTCCATCAGTTCAAACATTTCCATAACCGGATTTATTCCAAGGAACTTTATTGAGTAAACTATATAAGCAACATAAACTCCGCCTGTTGCCAGCATTCCACCCAGAATAGCCGTCATTTTTCCAAAGCCCTTAACAGCTGAAATACCAACAAGTATTCCTGATGCAACAAGAATTGGAATTACAATAAATGTGGTGAACAAATCTTTTGTTACAGGTAAACTAAATGCCAGATTGATTGATGCAGTCAGGGCAACTAAATATCCGTTGCTATGCACGGTTTCAACACTGTAGAGTATGTTGAAAATAATCGGCATTAAAAGCATAGCTGTCATAGAATTTGCTCCTGCAGCTATTGTTGCCATACTTATGATTGTGCACAATGCAAATACTACTGTCTGCTTTCTCAACATACACCTCTCCTTTTACCATAGTTAAATTATATTATAGCATTTATTATTCAAATCTTCAATACTTTTTTAATATTTTTCAAATAAAAACAGCAAGTATTTTATACTTGCCGTTTAATGAGCTATTTTATTGGTTCAAAGTCTTCTGCTCCGTGCTTACACAAAGGACAGATAAAGTCTTCTGGAAGTGTTTCTCCCTCATAGACATATCCACATACTTTGCAGACATACCCCTTCTTTTTCTCAATTGATACTTTAGGCTTAACATTTTCAAAATAGTAATCATAAGTTAATGATTTTTCATCTGAAAGCGTTTGTGCATCAGTAACATCTGCAAAGAATATCAAATGAGTTCCCACATCTTCTGTTTTAAACACCTTTGCATTCATAAACGCATTAGTATTTTCTGTTATGTGAATAATTGAATTTTTACCTCTTTCCCATCCCGAAAAGCCCTCTAACTTATTCACATTTTTTCCGCTTGCAAAACCAAATCTTTTAATCATATCAAAGTATGTTTTCTGTGTAAGACATGAAACGGTAAATTCATTTGTTTCCTTTATCATTTTCGCAGTATGATTTGCTTTGTTTACCGCCACTAAAATTCTTTTTGGTGTATCAGTTATCTGTATAACAGTATTTACTATACAGCCGTTATCTTTTCCTTCACATTTTGCGGTTAAAACATAAAGTCCGTATGAAAGTTTAAACATAGCGCTATTATCAATCATTGAAATCCCTCATTTCTTTTACATAACTATATATTACCAAATTTTTAAAAATTAGTCAATAAAAAACAACCTCAAGGATTGTCCTTAAGGTTGTTAAAGTTTTATTGTTCAACTACATTTTTGTGTTTAGCAAGTTTCTTAAGCATAATCCAAAAGTTTCCTGAAAGGAAGACTGATGAATAGAAACCTGAAACAACACCAACAATAATTGGAAGTGCAAATTCTTTAATAGCATCTACACCCATAAAGTAAAGGAGCACGATTGTGATTAAAGTTGTAATTGTTGTGTTGATTGAACGACCCATTGTCTGCCAAACGCTCTTGTTAACAAGTGTCTGGAACGCTTCTTTTCTTGTGAGTCTTGTGTTTTCTCTTACTCTGTCAAACATAACGATTGTTGCGTTGATTGAGTAACCGAGAATTGTAAGCATTGCTGCAATAAATGATGAGTTAACAGGAATATCAAAAATAAGATATACAGCTGCCATAATTAAAACATCATGGATAAGAGCCATAACTGCAGCTACACCTGATAAGAATTCAAATCTTACAGAAATGTAGATAAGCATAAGAACTACTGCAATGATAACGGCAATAATTGCTTTCTGCTGTGTTTCAGCACCAACTGTTGCACTTACTGCTTCAAAGTTTTCTGCTTCAGCAGCAATACCATATTCACCTGCAAGAGCATTAAGAAGTTCTGCTTTCTGTTCGTTTGTGATTTCAATAGTTCTGATAACTGCTTTATTGCCTTCTGATTTCTGAACAGTTACGTCTGTTCCGAGAACTTTTTCCGCAAAGTTGTTAAGCTCAGCATCGCTGAAATCTTTACCCATATCAACTGTTAAAGATGTACCACCGATAAATTCTGTGTCAAGATTAAATCCGCCATTTACGATTCCCATAATTATACCGATAATGATAATAACCACAGGAATAATATAAAATATTTTGTTGTTTTTTGTTACGTTAAACATTTTCTATACCTCCTGTTAATTATTTACCACCGTATAATTTGTGGTTTTTGCTGAATATACCTGCAAACTGTGTAAGAATAACTCTTGTAACGAAGATTGCAGTAAACATTGAAATAATAATACCAAGACCAAGTGTAATAGCAAAGCCTTTAACTGTACCAACACCAACAACATAAAGAACAACTGCTGCGATTAATGTTGTGATGTTTGAGTCAATGATAGCTGCGAAAGCTCTCTTGAAGCCTGCGCCAACTGCAGCTTTAACTGTTTTACCTGAATTAAGTTCTTCTTTGATTCTTTCAAAGATGATAACGTTAGCATCAACTGCCATACCGATTGTTAAGATAACACCTGCAATACCTGCTAAAGTAAGGTTTGTGTGGAAAAGACCCATTAAAAGAACAAAGAGTCCGATGTATCCAACAAGAGCGATATCTGCAGCAAGACCTGGAATTCTGTAAAGAACGATCATAAGAAGCATAATAAGAATAATACCGATTAATGCTGCTTTGATGCTGTCTGCAAGAGCTGTTTCACCAAGAGATGCACCAACTGCACTCTGTTCAACAACCTTTAAGCTGAAAGGAAGCTGACCTGCGCTGATTAAGCTTGCAAGTTCTGCAGCACCTTCTGCTGTGAATCCGCCTGAAATAACAGCTGTTTCAGAATTGATACCTTCTGAAGCATATTCTTTGCTAACTGAAGGTGATGAAATTACTGTTTCGTCAAGCATAATAGCAATAAAGTTTTTGCCTTCTTCTTTGTTTGCTGCTGCTTTTGTTGCATCTGCAAATTTCTGAACGCTTTCTGCATTGAATGTAAGTTCAACATAGTTTTCTGATGCAGACATTTCTGAAATCTGTCCATACATTTTCTGGGCTTTTTTGATATCTGCACCATCAAGAACGATATTACCTTCTGAATCTGCAAATACGAGTTTTGCAGTCTGTCCTAATAATTTAACTGCATCATCAGGATTTGAAACTGAAGGGATTTCAATTCTTACTCTTTTTTCACCCTGGATTGCAACTGTTGCTTCTGTGTAGTTAGCACCATCAAGTCTTGCTCTCATAACAGATACAACTGTATTCATCTGTTCAACTGTAACATCTTCAGCTTCTGCTTCAAATGTAATAACAGAACCGCCTGTTAAATCAAGGCCCTGTCTTATACCATAATTTTCATCGAATGCACCATTTTTGGTAACACCTGCGATTGTGTAAGTACCGAAAGCTGCAAATACAACTGCCGCAATAAGTACGAATACAATCAAAAGTTTCGCAATATTTTTTCCCATTGCTTTTGTCCTCCTTAAAATTTCACATGTAGCTATTATATTATAAATTACTGTCAAAGTCAACCTTTTTAATATATTTTTACCACATTTCCTTGTTTATCCGTATAGGCGTATTCTTCTCCTTCAACAGAAACAAGGGCTGCTGCATCTGTTTTTTCCGTAATGTCAGCAATAAGCTTGTCCGTGTTCAGCACTTTTTCATATACATATACCGACACATCATCTGCATACTGTATATACTTAACTGCTATATTTTTATTTTTTATAATATTTTCAACTTTTCCCCAGAGAGAATAACTGCATTTGATTTTTATTACATTGCACAGACATTTCGTAACCACAAGACTGTTCGAAATTGCCTCTTTCACCGCTCCTGAATAAGCTCTCACAAGACCGCCTGTCCCAAGAAGCGTTCCGCCGAAATATCTTGTTATAACCGCACACACATTAAAGAGTCCCTCTCCCTCAAGAACATTGAGGGAGGGAATTCCTGATGTACCTGAAGGTTCACCGTCATCTGAATATCTTTTTATGTTTGAATCAAGAAGAATATATGCATAGACATTATGAGTTGCATCCCAGTATTTGCTTCTCATTTCTTCAATGAAAGCAGTTGCTTCCTCCTGACTTTTAACAGGTTGAAGTGTGCATATAAACCTTGATTTTTTCTCGCATATTTCTCCTGTTTCTCTCTTTATGAGAGTTTTGTATTCCATATTTTTTCCTTTCATTTAATAAGGCTGATAGAAAATTGCACAGATTGTGCTGATTTAGACTTAAGTGTACTTTGTGTACATAAAGGAGTAAAACAGTGCAAGATGTGTAATTTTATTCAGACTTTCCTTTATATTTTAAAAATACTCATCATTATTTTCTTTAGTATGCCTTTTGGTCTTAAAACAACTATTTTCATCACAAAAGCCTCCTAACAAAATAAATTTGTGATTGTTATGTATATCACAACTACGCACATTACAAACAAAAGCCAGTTTGCAGGAACAAGCATATAAACTAAAACTCCTGCAGCAAGCCCGAGCAATATGCTGCACCACACTCTGCTTTTTCTGTACATATAATACCACCTTTTCCCGGTTCAGTATTATTATATAGAAATTTTCAGATTGTGTGATTGATAATAAGAAGGCACTTCCCTTTTTTCACCATAACCTTTGCGTTTTCATGTGCCACATTACTCAGGGTAAGTGTTGAACCTGTATTGATTGTACTATCCAAAGGATATTTAAAGCCTTCAAGCTTAACATCTGCTTCCATATATGGTATTAAGCTTATGGTTTTACCTGTTGCTTTTTCCAGTGCATATTCACCGTCTATGCACAAAATACTACAGTTTTGTTCTTCAATTCTTACATTTTCATATCTTGTAAGAAGAAATATGTTTGCCATTTCGTGGTCAACTCTGCCACCAAGCGCACAGGAAAGTACAATTTCATCTGCGCCTTTTTCAAGTGCGTATTCTATTGCGATTTCCCCGTCTGTCATATTTTTTTCAACAGGATATCTTATGGTGTGAACACCCTTTGGTTCATCAACCGAATCAAAATCCCCAAGAACTGCATCTGGCAATACATCAAAGCTTTTAAGATGTTTATATCCGCCATCTGCACATATTATAAGGTCATATTTTTTCAACTGATTAAAAAGATAAGTGCAGTCACTGCACTCACCATTTAATATTATTAAAGCTTTCATTACTTTTCACCCATAAGAGTTTTAACAACTTTTGCAGGGTCTTCTGCACAGAAAACTGCGCTTCCTGCAACAATTACATTTGCACCTGCTTCAATAACCTTATCAATATTTTCACATTTTACTCCGCCATCAATTTCAATATCAAGGTCAGGTCTCATTTCTCTTAACACTTTAATTTTATCAAGACAGCTTTCGATAAGGGACTGTCCACCAAATCCCGGTTCAACAGACATTATAAGAACCATATCTACCATATCTATGTACGGAAATACCTCTTCAACAGGAGTGCCCGGTTTTATGGTTATACCTGCTTTAACACCAAGATCCTTAATCTGTTTGATAAGAGCACCTGCATCCTTTGTTGCTTCTAAATGAACAGTAATAATATCTGCTCCGCTTTCTGCAAAATCTTTTACATATTTTTCCTGATTTTCAATCATAAGATGAACATCAAAAACCATATCTGTGTATTTTCTTATGCTTTTAACAAGGCATGGTCCGAGAGTGATATTCGGCACAAAATGTCCGTCCATAACATCAATATGAAGATATTTTGCACCTGCATCCTCTACCATTTTAATCTGTTCTTTAAGTATGGCAAAATCTGCCGATAAAATTGATGGTGATATAATAATCATCGTTTTTCTCCTTATTTATATCTGTTTATTGATGAAAGCTCATCAAAAAGTTCAAGATAGCTTTCATATCTGCTTTTCGATATAACACCGCTTTCAACCATTTCCATAACCTTGCAGTCTGCGGCATTTTTATGAGTACATCCCACAAATCTGCACCGATGTGAATATTCATTGAATTCTCTGAAATAGTTTGTAAGCTCCTGCTTTTCTATTTTAGTTATGTCTACAACGCTGAAGCCGGGTGTATCTATAATATATCCGCCGAAATCAAGAGGCAGAAGGGCCGCGTGTGTTGTTGTGTGACGCCCTCTTTCTATTTTTCCTACCTCGCCTGTTTTCTGAATAAACTCACGGTTTATGGCATTTATAAGACTTGACTTACCAACACCTGAACATCCTGCAAACGCAGTTATTTTATCTTTAAGAAGCTCTTTTAAATTTTCAAGCCCTTCTTCTTTTGTTGTGCTGGTTATTATAACCTTATATCCTGCCTTTTCGTAGGTTTCTCTGATTTCTTCGCAGTTTTCAAGGTCAGCTTTATTTATACAGATACTGACATCAAGACCGCTGTATTCAAGAAATGTCAGAAGCTTATCAGTCTGCTTATAATTGGGGTCAGGGGAAGCGGCGGCTATGACAACCACAATCTGGTCCACATTTGCTACCGCAGGCCTTATTATAGAGTTCTTTCTTTCAAGAACATCAACAATTGCATAAGTTTCCTGTTCTTTTTCAAGAACTACCCTGTCTCCTATATAAAGTCGCCCCGATGTTCCTTTTAATCTTCCTCTGGCACGGGCTTCTATCTCCCCTTCATCTGTGCTTACTGTATAGAAGCTTCCGAACCCTTTAACAAGTATTCCTGTTAAACTCAAAATTCTATTTCCCTTTCTCCGACTTTGCTGCCGTCTATATAATATGCAACCTTCGTTTTACCTGAACCCTTAACAGGTACACTTACAGAACCTTCAGATGTGTCATGCTTTTTCTGATATACTGTAACATCGTTTACTGTAACTTTAACTGTTACTGATTCTTTATCCTGTGGAAGTGAAACTGTAAGTTCTTTTGTAACTGTAGGTTTTTCTTCAGCTTTTCCGTCTTCAGATGATGTTTCTTCTCCGGTTTCCTCATCACCTTCAGCCATTCCTGTGCTTATGCTTAAAACAATATTTGTTTTTTCTGTAACAGTTGTGCCTGCATCAATGCTCTGTTTAACAACAGTTCCTTCAGGCTTTGCAGAGTTAACCTTCTTAATGCTGAATGTAAGACCTGCTTTTTCAATCATCTTTTCAGCATCTTTTCTTGTTTCGCCCACAACATCAGGAACTTCAACCTCTTTTTTAGGTGCACCTGAACTTACAATCAATGTTACAAGGTCTGCATTTGCTCTTACCTTTGTTCCTTTTTCAGGTGTAACCTTCATAACAATGTCTTCAGGAACTTCTTCACTTGCTTTATACTGAACTGTGTGAATAATTTCAAGCTTATCAAGCATAATTTCTGCTTCTCTGTAATCCATATTCACAACATCAGGGATTTTTTCTTCCCTTGCGCCCTTACTTACAACAACAGTAATTTTATATGGTTTTTCAAGCTCTGTACCTTGTTCAGGGTCCTGACTTAAAATAACGCCTTCGTCATACATATTGCTGAATTCAGGGTCAGCTTCTATGAATTCAATCTTTTTGAATGTTTTAACTGCCTGTTCAAATTTAACACCAACAAGGTCAGGTGCAACACCGTCTGCCACATTGTTTGGATTATTCCATGGCATAATTGAAGGGAACATAACCGCAATACCAATAAAGCAAATAACCGCAACTATAACAAATGCAGAAGCAATTGCCGCCCATATTGCAACCTTATCTTCTTTGCTCTGTGGCTCTTTTTCAGGTTTCTTTGTTTTTGGAGTGGTTTTTCCTGTAGATTTCACGGCTTCTTTTACTTCCTTCACATCAATTACTTTTGTTTCGTATTTCTTTTCTAATTTTTCGTGAATCTTTTTGTTTTCGCTTTTTATTTTAAGTGTGTTATTGGCATAATTAAGCTCTATAAGCATTTCGCCCGCAGTCTGGAATCTTTCTGACTGGTCTTTTTCCATTGCTTTAAGTATTACTGCTTCAACTGTTTCAGGAATTTCAGGGTTTATTTCTCTTGGAGCAACCGGCTCTTCCTGAATATGTTTAATTGCTACAGAAACGCTGTTATCACTTTCAAAAGGAAGCTTTCCTGTAAGCATTTCGTACATCACAACGCCAAGTGAATATATATCTGATTTTGCATCTGTATATCTTCCAGAAGCCTGTTCAGGTGAACAGTAATGTGCAGAACCAAATCCGCTTTCATCAACCTTCATTGTGCAGCTTGATGCAGCTCTTGCAATACCGAAATCTGTTACCTTAAGTACATTGTCTTTTGTAACAATGATATTCTGAGGTTTAATATCTCTGTGCACAATACCTTTTCTGTGTGCATGGTGAAGTGCAGAAACAAGCTGAATTGAAAAATCAAGTGCTTCATTTACAGATAAAGGACCATTTTCTGCAAGATACTGTTTAAGTGTAACACCATCAACATATTCCATAACAATATAATGGATATTATCCTGAACTCCCACATCGTGAACTGATACAATATTACTGTGTGAAAGTCCTGCAGATGCCTGAGATTCTATACCAAATCTCTTCAAAAATTCCTGATCTTCACTGAATTCTTCTTTAAGTACTTTTATTGCAACAAATCTGTTTAAAAGACTGCATTTTGCCTTATACACATTTGCCATACCGCCTGTTCCCACAAGCTCAAGTATTTCATATCTGTTTCCAAGTAATGTTCCAATCATAACTTTCAAACCTTTCCGCTATATAGCTTAACAAATTTTCAGTAAAACAACGGTTATATTATCATATCCGCCGTTATTATTTGCCATTTCAACAAGTCGTTCTGCTTTTTTCTGCAGACTTTCTTCCCCTTTGAGAATCAATGCAATTTCATCAGGCTTTACACAATTTGAAAGACCGTCCGAGCAAAGCATTACAATATCACCGCTTAAAACATCTCTTTCAAAGACATCAACGGAAACATTTTCATCTGCACCTACTGCTCTTAATATAACCGACTTATCTTCTCTTTTTTCCGCTTCCGCCTCGGTTATCTCACCGTCATCAATAAGCTTTTGCACCAGGGAATGGTCTTTCGTAACCTGAACAAGCTCCCCTTGTGAAAACAGATAGCCTCTGCTGTCACCTACATTGGCAAAAACGGCTTTATCTTCTTCCATAAGGCACATAACAACGGTTGTACCCATACCAAGATATGCTTTTGTTATGCTTTTCTTATAAATTTCTTTATTGGCCGCTTCTATTGCCTGAACAACCGAACATTTTTTATCTGCAATGAAATCAGAAATAATTTCTACCGCAAATGCACTGGCTACTTCGCCTTTTTTGTGTCCGCCCATACCGTCTGCCACAATAGCAAAGTTTTGTGCAATTTTATAACTGTCCTCGTTATTTGCACGAACACTGCCTACATCAGACTTTGCGCCAAATTCATATTGCATCAATATCACCCCTTTTGGTGTCTTCTTCTTAACTGACCGCAAGACGCATCTATATCTGAACCAAGACCACGCCTTATGGTTGTTGTAAGACCTTTTTTCATTAAAGTATCACGGAATCTTTCGATTCTTTCGTTACTGCTTTTTTCAAAATTGTTTGTATCAACATTGTTGACAGGAATAAGATTTACATGGCAAAGCATACCCTTTAAAAGTTTATGAAGTGCCTCTGCATCTTCTTTATAATCGTTAACCTCATTTATGAGTGCATATTCAAAAGTTACTCTTCTGTTTGTTTTTTCTATATAATACCTGCAGGCATCAAGAAGTTCTTTTATGTTGTATTTTCTGTTGACAGGCATAAGCGAGCTTCTTTTTTCATCGTTTGTGGCGTGAAGGGATACCGATAGAGTAAGCGGTATCTGTTCATTTGCAAGCTGTCTTATTTTATCAACAAGTCCACAGGTTGAAAGTGAAATGTGTCTTGCACCGATGTTCATACCTGCAAAATGATTGATATTTCTGATGAATTTTGTTACATTGTCATAGTTGTCAAGAGGTTCTCCGATACCCATAAGAACTATGTTTGAAATAGTACAATCACTGTCTTTTGCGGCAAATATAACCTGGTCAGAAATTTCACCTGCAGTCAAATCTCTCACCTTTCCGCCAACAGTTGATGCACAGAACTTACATCCCATATTGCATCCGACCTGTGTTGAAATACAGATAGGTCTGCCGTGCTTGTAATCCATAAGAACGCTCTCAACCGTTTCACCGTCTGTAAGCTCCCACAGATATTTGACAGTACCGTCTGTTGATATTTGTTTGTCAACTATTTTCATAGTTGTAATCACGCAAAGTTCTTTCAGCTTTTCTCTTAAATCAAGTGAAAGATTTGTCATTTCATCAAAACTTTCAACACCTTTATAAAGCCATTCAAAGACTTGTCTTGCTCTGAACTTTTTAAGCCCTATGCTTAAAAAATACTCTTCAAGTTCTTCGTATGTAAGGTCTTTAAGTCTTACTTTTTCCATTATTGTATCCTTTCAAGTCTGCACATAAAAAATCCGTCTGTTTTAAAGCAAGGCATAAGCTGAATATATTCAGACACCTTTATGAAATTTTTATTGTTTTCAAGAAATTTCTCAACAATATTTTCATTTTCGTCCTTGTTTATTGTGCAGGTACTATATACAAGTTTTCCGCCTTTTTTAACATATTTACTGCCTGTTTCAAGTATCTTATACTGAAGATTTGTAAGGCTTTCAAAATCCTTTTCTGACCACTTGATATCAGGCTTTTTTGCTATTACTCCAAGACCTGAACAAGGAGCATCTATTAGCACCTTGTCAAACTTTTCGCAAAATTCGTTGTTTTCAACGCTTGCATCGTTTACTTTTGTCTTTATTATATCTATTCCAAGTCTTAAAGCATTTTTTTCTATAAGTTCGCATCTGTGCTCGTGAATATCACAGGATGTAATTTCACCTTTGTTTTCCATAAGCTGTGCCATATAACAGCTTTTTCCACCAGGTGCGGCACAAAGGTCCAGAACTTTCTCATTTTTTTCAGGAGCAAGAAGCTCTGCACACATCATTGATGCTCTGTCCTGAACTGTGTATATTCCTTTATCGTAAAGGTCGTTGTCTGTTACTGAAAATCCTTTTATATAGTAACATTCTTCCCCTTTTTCATATTCATAAGCTTCAATAAGCTTTTCAAATTCTTCTTCCGATATTTTCAAAAGATTCGGTCTTATACATATTCCTTTACTGCGGTTAAGCTCATTTAAAATTTTCTTTGCAGTATTATAGCCGTAATCTCTTAAAATTATTTTAACAACACTTTCAGGAAAAGAATAATAGTACATTAAATTTTCAACTTCACTGTTTGGATATTTAATGTTATTTTTTTCTCTTGAAACACTTCTTAAAATACCGTTAACAAAGGATGATGCACCTTTACCGCCATACTTTAACGCAAGGCTTGTGCCTTCGTTACAAGCGGCAGAGTCAGGTATTTTATCAAGAAAAATAATCTGATAAATAGAAATTCTTAAAACATTCTTTATATTTTCATTTATTTTTCTGAAAGGTGTTTTTGAAAATTTTCTTATTATATAATCAAGTCTTAATCTGTATCTTAAAGTACCATATACAAGTTCTGTTACAAGTGCTTTTTCTCTTGGTTCTGTAACTTTAATCTTCTTTTTCAGTTCAAGATTTGCATAAGACTGATTTTCTTCGCTTTTTATTAAAATAAGAAGCGCATTTTCTCTTGCTTTCATTAATCTCTTCTTCCTCTTAATGATAAAAGTCTTAAAAGGTTACCAAGGGCAACTGCTGCCGCTGCAACATAAGTCATAGCCGCCGCGCCAAGCACCTTTTTAGCACCGTTCAACTCTTCATCGTATAATATTGCCTGCTCGTCAAGAACTTTGATTGCTCTTCTGCTTGCATTGAATTCAACAGGCAAAGTTACAAACTGAAATGCTACAACTGCAGTAAAAAGAATAATTCCTGCATCAATTAAAACAGGCATTGACAAAATAAGTCCTAAAATTGCAAGAGGTACTGCAAGGTTTGAGCCAAGCGTTGCAACAGGAACTACCATATTTCTTAATTTAATTGGAATATAGCCCTTTGCATGCTGAATTGCGTGACCTGTTTCGTGTGCCGCAACACCAAGTGCCGCAACAGATGTTCCCGAATAAACACCGTCTGAAAGTCTTATAACATTTGTTCTTGGATCAAAATGGTCTGTAAGCATTCCTGATATGTGTTCCACACGAACATTATAAATTCCATACAGATTAAGGATTTTAACTGCAACCTCTGAACCTGTCATTCCTCTGCGGTTTAAAACTTTACTGTATTTTGTATAAGTTGAGTTTACTTTGTGTTGTGCCCATAAAGCAAGAATCATTGCAGGCAACACAAACATCAAATAACTGCTGTCTATAAACATACTCAAATCTCCATATTCTCTGTAAAAATATTATTACCTTTAAGAAAATCCTCAATATCCATTTGCTTTTTGCCTTCCGGCTGTATTTTTAACACTTCAATATTTTTATCTGTGCAGGAAATAACAAGTCTGTCTTTACATTCAACAACCACTCCTGCTTTTTTATTTGTATCTTCACAAACTTTTGCCATAAGTATTTTTACAATTTTTCCGTTAACTGTTATTTTTGCTCCCGGCATTGGGTTCATACCCTTAATATGGCAACAAACCTCTTTTGCAGTTTTGTTAAAATCAATATAACTCATTTCTTTTGAAATCATTGGTGCATAAGTCATTTCACTATGATTCTGTGGTATTCTTTCAAGCTTACCGTCTTTAATAAGGTCTATTGTTTCAGAAAGAGCATCCTTTGAAATTTCTGCAAGCTTTTCAAACATAGTTCCTGATGTGTCAAACTCACCGATAGGAAGCTTTTTAACAACAAGCATATCACCTGTATCAAGGCCTTCATCCATCATCATTGTTGTAACACCTGTTTCTTCTTCGCCGTTTAAAACTGCCCATTGAATAGGTGCTGCACCTCTGTATTTAGGAAGAATAGAACCGTGCACATTTATGCATCCGAATTTTGGATAATCAAGCACGAATTTCGGTATTATTCTTCCGTAAGCAATAACAATTATCAGATCAGGATTTTTTTCTTTGATGTAGTTTTCAAATGCTTCATCCTTAACAGTAAGAGGCTGAAAAACTTCAAGCTCTTTTTCAAGGGCATAAACCTTTACTGCAGGTGGAAGCAGCTTATATCCTCTGCCCGATTGTCTGTCCGGCTGAGTAACCACACCAACTATTTCTATGTCTTCTCTGTTTAAAAGCATATCAAGGCATCCCACCGCAAAATCGGGAGTACCCATAAACAATACTCTTATTTTATCCATTTTAAGTCCTTTCTTATTCAGCTTTGATTTCTCTGTCTATATAAAGGAAACCATCAAGATGGTCATTTTCGTGGCAAACTGCTCTTGCGCCAAGCTTCTTTGCAACCATTTCAAATTCTTTTCCATAGCGGTCAAAAGCTTTAACCTTAACAATTGCAGGTCTTTCAACATCGCCGTATCTTTCAGGAACGCTCAGGCATCCTTCCTGACCCACCTGTTTTCCCAATGTGTCAATAATTTCGGGATTTATGAATTCAACAAGACCTGTTTCTTCTGTTTCAATTACAAAAACTCTTTTAAGAATGCCAACCTGAGGTGCAGCAAGACCAACGCCTTCTGCCTGTCGCATAGTTTCTTTCATATCATCTAAAAGTATATGCAGTTTTTCATCAAATTTTTCAACAGGTCTGCATTTTTTTCTTAATACATCGTCACCTATTTTAACAATATTTCTTATTGCCATATTTTAACTCATTATCTCCTTTTCACGAAGCAAGGCTGAAAGAAAATTGCACAGATTGTGCTGATTTGCGACTGTCGTGTACTTTGTGTACACAAATGAGCAAAACAGTGCAAGATGTGTGATTTTATTCAGACTTACTCCTTATATAATACTTGTTGGGTTTATATCAATATTTACAGATATATCTTTTCTTACAACCTCAACAACTTTTTCTCTTAAAATTTTTCTTAATTTTTCATTATTTTCGCACTTTATAAGCACACGCCATCTGTATCTGTTGCTTATTTTCGCAATAGGCGAAGGCGAAGGTCCTATTAAAGTTGCATAAATTTCCTGTTCTTCAAAGCTATTTTTAAGCTCTTCATAAATTTCAGACATATTTTCTTTAACAAGATTTAAATCTTCTCCGCTTACAACAATATGAACTATATCGCAAAATGGCGGATATCCCGTTTTTTGTCTGTAAGCAATTTCTTTCGCAAAGAAAGATTTATAATCCTGTTCTTTAGCCGTCTGTATAACCTGATGCTGAGGTGAATAGGTCTGAATTATGGCTCTTCCCTTTTTATCGCCTCTGCCTGCTCTGCCCACAACCTGAGTTATAAGCTGAAAGGTTCTTTCATTTGCGCTATAGTCATCAACATAAAGCATCATATCTGCCGCAAGAACACCAACAAGTGTAACATCAGGAAAATCAAGACCTTTTGTTATCATTTGTGTTCCCACAAGAATGTCTGTCTTTTCGTTTTTGAACTGCTCTAAAATTTTATGGTGGGACATTTTCTCACGGGTTGTGTCCACATCCATTCTTAAAGTTGTTGCCTGTGGAAAAAGTGAATTTATTTCTTCAACAACTCTTTGTGTTCCCACACCGAAATATTTAATGTACTTACTTTTGCAATCAGGGCAAAGACTTGGATTTTTTATTGTGTATCCACAGTAATGACACATTAAACTTTCGTTATATTTATGATAAGTGAGCGCCACATCACAAACAGGGCATTTCGCCACATATCCGCAGCTTCTGCAGGATACAAAGGTTGAATATCCTCTTCTGTTTAAAAAGATAATGGTCTGCTCTTTGTTTTCTAAATTCTTTTCTATTTCTTCTTTAAGACGCCCGCTTATAAAGGACTTGTTGCCCTTCATAATTTCGTATCTTAAATCAACAATTTCCGTTTCAGGAAGATTTGCATTGTTATATCTGTTCTTTATCTGCAAAAGCTTTATATCGCCTTTAACTGCTCTGTAACCGCTTTTCAGCGAAGGTGTTGCAGATGCAAGCACCAGAACTGCATTATTAAGCTCACAAAGCTTTCTTGCAACCTCGCGGGCATCGTATTTAGGTGTCATATCAGATTTGTATGAATTTTCATGCTCTTCATCAATAACAATTATTCCTATATTGTCAACAGGTGCAAATATTGCAGACCTTGCGCCCACAACAACATCCACTCTGCCTTCTTTTATTTTTGTCCATGTGTCAAATCTTTCGCCCATGGAAAGACCGCTGTGAATTATTGCAACTTTATCTTCAAACCTTGAAGCAAATCTTAAAGACATCTGCGGTGTAAGTGAAATTTCAGGAACAAGGATAATTGCCTTTCTTCCCTGTTTCAGCACATTATCAACCGCCTGAAGATAAACCTCCGTCTTTCCCGAGCCTGTTATTCCTCTTAAAAGGACTTCTTCAAAGCTTTGTTTTTTTGCAGCCTTATTGATATAATCAATGGCTTCTTTCTGTTCTTTTGTGGGGTTTAAAAAGTTTGTTTTTTCAACCTTGAATTCTTTTAAAGGGTCTCTTTCAACAGAAAGCTCATCAATTTCCACAAGTCCTTTTTTCTCAAGGGCTTTTATGGCGGCTCTGCTTACTCCTGCAAATTCTTCAAGGTCCGATACAGGTATTTTTTCAACCTGTGAAATAATGTCAAGAGCTTTCGCCTGAATCGGCGCTTTTCTTTCTAAAGCAGAAATAATCTCCTGGATATTGTCGCCTTCAGGGGCAACATAAAAAGCAAACTGTATTTTTTTATTCCCCGCACCATCAAAGCCTCTGTTATTTTTGGACATAGCTCCCGGTGGCAAAAGAACCTTTAATGCATCATAATATGTGCAAAGATATTTTTCTCTTATAAACTTTAAAAGGGCAAGCTGTTTTTCAGAAAGCAGAATTTCACCTTCCGAATAAATTTCCTTAAGCTTATCATTTTTTTCTTCCGATGCAATATCAAACACAAGACCATCAAGAATTGTGTTGCCTTTTCCGAATGGGATTTTAACACTCATTCCCGCATAGACATTTTCTGTGCAAAGATAAGAAAAAAGCTTATCGGTTGCCCTTGAAGGATTATTTATTATAACCCTTGCACATCTTACGGTTTCCATTTCAGTTTTCAATATCGATTTCGCCTTCTGCGATTTCGTGAACTGCAACTGATACAGGTTTGTCGCAAACATTTACATAATCTGTGTAAACCTGTTCGTTTTCGTCAGAAAGCTGTCTTGCTCTTTTTGCAACTGCAAGAACAAGTGAGTATCTGTTGTTTGTTTTCTTAACAAGTGATGAAAGTGTTGGGTATAACATTTTTATATTCTCCTTTAAATTAAAATTCTAAATTAACCTGGTTTCTTTCTTTTCTTGCCTTTTCGGCAACAATAATTGCTTCAATTTCTTCAACGGCTTTTTCAAGGTCGTCGTTTACAACATAGTAGTTGTATTTTGTGCACATTTTAAATTCTTCTTTAGCTCTTGCAAGTCTTTTTGCAATAACTTCATCTGTTTCTGTTCCTCTTCCCTTTAATCTTTCTTCCAAAGCTTCAATGCTTGGTGGGAAAAGGAATATGTAAACTCCTTCAGGATGTTTTGCACGAACCTTCATAGCCCCTTCAATTTCAATTTCAAGCATAACATCTCTTCCGTTGTCTATATTCTCCATAACAGGTGCTTTTGGTGTGCCGTAATAATTGTCACAAAAAGCCGCCCATTCTATAAACTGATTTTTTGCAATAAGATTTCTGAATTTATCTTCATCATAGAAATGATAGCTTACGCCGTCAATTTCTCCTTCTCTTGGTTTTCTTGTTGTTGCAGATACAGAAAGGAAAATATCTTTATTCTTTTCAAGCAAACGCTTGCAAACAGTTCCTTTTCCTGTACCTGAAGGTCCTGATATAACCAAAAGTAAGCCTTTATCGTTTTTAATCATTCTTATTCTCTCCTTTCTTCACAAGGCTGAAAGAAAATTGCACAGATTGTACTGATTTACGACTGTAGTGTACTTTGTGTACATAAAGGAGTAAAACAGTGGAAGATGTGTGATTTTATTCAGACTTGTTGGCCTCCTCGAAGCGTTGTGCAATAGTCTCTGGCATTAACGCTGAAAGAACAATGTGTCCGCTTTCGAAAAAGAGAACAGATCTTGTTCTTCTTCCACAGGTTGCATCAACAGCTTTACCTGCTTCCTTCGCCTGCTGAACAAGTCTTTTAATAGGTGCGGCATCAGGAGATACCACTGCAACAAGTTTTTTTGATGATACTAAATTACCGTATCCGATACTAACAAGATTCATAGCCTTCTCCTTATTCTATATTCTGAATTTGCTCTCTTATTTTTTCAATTTCGTTTTTATTTTCAATAACAAAGTTAGTGATTTTAAGGTCGTTTGCTTTAGAGCCGATTGTATTTGTTTCTCTGTTCATTTCCTGAAGAAGAAAATCAAGACGTCTGCCTACTGCATCACCTTTTGACATAATACGGTCAAATTCTTCAAGGTGGCATTTTAGTCTTACGATTTCTTCGTTTACGGAAAGTTTGTCTGCGTATATTGCAGTTTCGGTAAGAAGTCTGTTTTCATCTACAGTCGCATCACCGATAAGCTCTTTGATTCTTTCCATAATGTTGTTTTTGTGTTCAATTACTGTATCAGGTGCAATTACTTCCACCTTTTCAACTTCTGTTTTTATTGTGGCTATTCTTGCAACCATATCTGTTGCAAGCTTTGTACCTTCACGTTCACGTGCGGCAAGGAAGCTGTTTAGTGCTTCACCAAGAACATCAAGAACACTTTCTTTTATGATTTCTTCGTCTTCTTC
>JAZROD010000060.1:0-118244 GCA_045648505.1 Clostridia bacterium
GTATAAGATTTCTTCCTTCATTGATGCTGAATATTTTTTAAATGTTTGACCTTTTTTTGCCATAAAAACACCTCCTATGATAATTATACCATAAGAGGTGCGTTTTTTTATTTTTTGTGAACTAAATGGGGTTCACTTCACATTGTGAGGTTTTTCTTCGTTATGTTTTAAATTTTAGTGGTCAGCAGACACTTTATATTTGTATATTACTACCTTTTTGCGATCTGGGGTATTTTAACATTCCCTATTTATATATTTTAAAAGTAACAAAGGTTCTTCCTTTTCTTGAAGTTCCGCCTATTTCTTCTATATAGGCTCTGCCTGATTTGGTGACCTTGACTTTATCCCCTGAATTAAGGGGTCTGTCAGGTTTCAGGAAGGGAACATCGTTTACAAAAACTCTGCCTTTTTCAATAAGCTCCGAAGCTTTGCTTCTTGAAATGGAGAAAAGTGCAGAAACAATACAGTCGCCCCGAAGTGATGCAAGGGTGACTGTTTTTAATTCAGTCTGTTGCACGGGTAAAGTAATTTCTTCGGTTGAAATTATACTGCAGGATATGCTTTGTCTGCCTGCGTTTGTGTAGTTTGTAAGAAAAAAGTCGGAAAGCTTGGGAAGAATGAAAATCTGTGCAAAGTTTTCGCAGATTAAAATATCGCCCGTGTTTTCTCTTTTTATGCCAAGACCCAATGCCGAACCTAAAAAATCTTTATGGGCAAGCTTTACGCCTTTTGCAAAATCTGCTTTTACCACTGCTATTTCATCAGTTGGCACTTCCTGAAGATAGTCAGGCAAAAAGAACAAAACCTTTCTTTCTGCATCGTCATATCCACCCCATAGCACAAATGGTGAGTAAAATTCGTTTTTGTGGGCAAAAACAAGGCTCTGCTCGTGTGCATCAAGAAAGCCTGTTGAGGTTAGTATGTTTTTGTTTTTGCACAGGTTGTCTTTATCAAGAATGTGCCTTAAAAATAAAATATCATCTTTTTCCATAGATTCATTTTAACACAAAATCAGAAAGTTTCAAACAATTTTATGTTTTTTTGCAAAAAATGTTTGAAAAATTTATGGTTATGTTGTATAATATAACTTGAATAATTTCGGAAAGGAGCGAATGAATGAGCAAAATAAAAATTATAATTGACAGTCCCGGAGATATTTCTTTAGAGATTGCTGAAAAAAATGACATTTCAATTCTTCCTATTAAGTTTTCACTTGAAGACGAAGAAACTCTTTTAAGAGATAAGTTTGATATGTCGGAAGATGATTTTTACAAAACCATAAGAGAAACAGGTGTTATTCCAAAAACAGTTCAGATTACACCTTTTGAATTTGAAGAAGCCTACAGAAGTTTTGCAGGCGAATATGACGAAATTATTATGATAACCATTTCTGCTGCAGGAAGCGGTACAAACAGAAACGCAAATATGGCGGCAGAGGCGGTAAAAGATGAAATTAAGGTTCACGTGGTAGACTCAAATATGTATTCATATTGCTACGGTCTTATGGCGCTTAAGGCAAAAGAGCTTGCAGATGAAGGAAAGTCTGCTGAAGAAATCGTTGCAGAAATTGAAAAGCAGAGAGATAACACAACAGCATTCTTTGCGGTTGAAACCCTTGAATATCTTAAAAAAGGCGGCAGAATTTCAACAATGTCTGCAATTATCGGCGGTGTGCTTGATATAAGACCTGTTCTTCAGGTTACTAAAGACGGTAAGGTTGCCGCAGTTGAAAAAGTTAAGGGCGAAAAGAAAATGTACCTTAAAATGAAAGAGCTTATCAAAAATGAAGTTGAAGGAAAAGACTATGAGCTTTATTCTCTTTATTCAGATAAGGAAGAAAATGTTGAAAAAATCAAGGGTATGCTTGAAGCAGACGGCTTGAAATTTTCAGGCGGTTCAAGAGTTGGCGCAGTTATTGGTTGCCACGCAGGACCGGGTGTATTTGGTATAGTAATAGTTAAAAAATAAAATATATACAAGGAGTTGTTTGTAATGAACAAAAAATCAGTAAAAGACGTAGAATTCAAAGGTAAAAGAGTTTTAGTTAGATGTGACTTTAACGTTCCATTGGACGAAAACAGAAACATCACAGACGAAACAAGAATTGACGGTGCACTTCCAACAATCAAATATTTACTTGATGCAGGTGCAAAAGTTATTCTTTGCTCACACCTTGGCAAACCAAAGGGCGAACCAAAACCAGAACTTTCACTCGCTCCTGTTGCTAAAAAACTTTCAGAAAAATTAGGTCTTGAAGTTGTTTTTGCTAAAGACGATAACGTTGTTGGCGAAAATGCTAAAAAGGCAGTTGCAGAAATGAAAGAAGGAGACGTTGTTCTTCTTGAAAACACAAGATACAGAGCAGAAGAAACAAAGAATGTTGACGCATTCAGCGAAGAACTCGCTTCACTTGCAGACATTTTCGTTAACGATGCTTTCGGTACAGCTCACAGAGCACACTGCTCAAACGTTGGTGTTACAAAATACCTTGATGAAGCTGTTTGCGGTTTCCTTATTGAAAAAGAAATTCAGTTCCTCGGTAACGCTGTTAACAATCCTGTAAGACCTTTAGTTGCTATCCTTGGTGGTTCTAAAGTTTCTTCAAAAATTTCAGTTATCAACAACCTTCTTGAAAAAGTTGATACACTTATCATCGGTGGCGGTATGGCTTACACATTTATGAAAGCCCTTGGCGAAGAAGTTGGTGATTCACTTTTAGAAGCTGACTACCTTGATTATGCTAAAGAAATGATGGCTAAAGCTGAAGAAAAAGGCGTTAAACTCCTTATTCCGGTTGACACAGTTGTTGCTAAAGATTTTGCTAACGATGCAGAACACAAAACAGTTGCAAGAGGCGGAATCGAAGCAGGATGGCAGGGTCTTGACATCGGCGAAAAGACAATCGAACTTTACAAAGAAGCTATCAAAGATGCTAAAACAGTTGTTTGGAACGGACCTATGGGCGTATTTGAAATGCCAAACTTCGCAAAAGGTACAAACGCAATCGCTCAGGCTCTTGCTGAAATCGATGCTACAACAGTTATCGGCGGCGGCGACTCAGTTGCAGCTGTAAACAAAGCAGGTCTTGGTGACAAGATGAGCCACATTTCAACAGGCGGCGGTGCTTCACTTGAATATCTTGAAGGTAAGGACCTCCCAGGTATTGTTGCACTTTCTGACAAATAAAAATCGGCGTATTTTGCACTGATTGCTCCGCTTATGTACACAAAGTACACGGCGCTGCGCATCAGCACAAACTACTTGTTTTTTAGTTGTCAGGCGACAGACAATAAGGTCTGTGTAAATTTCTACATTCATTGTGCATTGTGAATTGTGCATTGTGAATTTTCGACTGAAAGGAGAATAAAAATGGGTAAATATATTATTGCAGGTAACTGGAAAATGAACAAGTTACCATCAGAAACTTATGATTTTGTTAAAGAATTAGCTAAAGCTACGATGGGTGCTAAATGCGAAGTTGTTTGCTGCACACCTTATGTTTGTCTTTCAGAAGCTGTTAAAGCTGCTGAAGGTACACATGTTAAAATCGGTGCTGAAAACCTCCACTTTGAAGACAAAGGTGCTTTCACCGGTGAAGTTTCAGCTGATATGCTTAAAGATTTAGGCGTTGAATATGTTATCATCGGTCACTCTGAAAGAAGACAGTACTTTGCTGAAACTGATGAAACAGTTAACTTAAAAGTTAAAAAGGCTCTTGAAAAAGGTCTTATTCCAATTCTCTGCGTAGGTGAAAGCTTAGAGGAAAGAGAAGCAGGAATTACAATGGATTTAATTGCAATCCAGATTAAAAAAGCTTTTGCAGGTATCGAAGCTGAAGATGCTAAAAAGGTTGTTATCGCATACGAACCAATCTGGGCTATCGGCACAGGTAAAACTGCAACTGCTGAGCAGGCAGAAGAAGTTTGCAAAGGTATCAGAGACCTTATTGCACAGCTTTATTGCCCAAAATGTGCTCTTGAATACACAATTCAGTACGGCGGTAGCATGAATGCTGCAAATGCAGAAGAACTTCTTGGTAAAGATAACATTGACGGTGGTTTAATCGGCGGTGCATCACTTAAATCAGAAGATTTTGCAAAAATTACAGGCGCAGTAAAATAATATAAATTGTGCGGAGTCTTCTCCGCACAATTTTAATGGCAAATTTGCCATTAACTAACGAATGAAATGAGTTAATATCTTTTGACCGAAAGGAAAATATCTCTCGAACATAGTGAGAATATCTCTCGAGTGAAACGAGAATATCGTTTAAAGGGGTTGAGCTTGTGGGAAAAACAATAAAAGAGTCTGCGATAGACCTTGTAATTGATATCACGCATATTTGCGATAACATAAAAGGTAGATCCGTTTTTGTTAATCAATTACTTCGTTGTTGTTCTTCAATCGGAGCAAATTCATCGGAAGCTAAATATGCACAAAGTAGCGCGGATTTTGTTCATAAGCTTGAAATATCTTTAAAGGAATGCTACGAAACAGATTACTGGCTGGAAGTTTTATACAGATTAGGCGAGATTAGTGAAGATGACTATAGAAGCTTATTACAGAAATGTGGTCAAATCAGAAGAATGCTTATTGCTTCAATAACAACTGTAAAAAATAAAAACGATATTTAAGCCATTGGCTTAAACGATATTACTTCGTAGAGATATTGATTTCTTGCGAAATCAACGATATTACTTCGTAATGAATAGAAAGGATTAAAAAAATGAGCAAAAAACCTGTTGCGTTAATTATACTTGATGGTTTTGGTGTTAACGAAAACCACGAAAAAGGTGTTAATGCTATTTTTGAAGCAAACACACCTAATCTTGACAGATATTTTGAAACTTATAACAACTCTTTAATCGCTGCAAGTGGTATGGATGTTGGCCTTCCTGATGGTCAGATGGGTAACTCTGAAGTTGGCCACACAAATATCGGTGCAGGAAGAATTGTTTATCAGGAACTTACAAGAATTGCAAAATCTATTGAAGATAAAGAAATGCCTGAAAACGAAACAATCAAAGCAGCACTTAAAAACTGCGTTGACAAGGATTCAGCACTTCACCTTATGGGTCTTTTATCAGACGGTGGTGTTCACAGTCATATTAACCACCTTTATGGTTTAATCAACTGTGCTAAAGATATGGGCATTGAAAAAGTTTATGTTCATTGCTTCCTTGACGGAAGAGACGTTCCTCCTTCATCTGGTGCAGACTTTGTTGCACAGCTTGAAGAAAAATTAAAGGAAATCGGTGTTGGTAAAATTGCATCTGTTATGGGCAGATACTACGCTATGGATAGAGACAACAGATGGGACAGAGTTGAAAAAGCATATGATGCAATCGCTCTTGCAAAGGGCGAAACTGCAAAAAATGCATTGCAGGCTGTTAAAGATTCTTATGCAAAAGATATTACAGACGAATTCGTTGTTCCTACAGTTGTTGAAGGCGTTGGCGTAAAAGAAGAAGACAGCGTTATTTTCTTCAACTTCAGACCTGACCGTGCAAGAGAAATCACAAGATGCTTTGTTGATCCTGAATTTACAGGCTTCAAGAGAGAATTAATTAAGCCAACATACGTTTGTATGACACAGTATGATGCATCAATGCCAAACGTAACTGTTGCATATAAGCCACAGTCACTTGAAAACACACTTGGCGAAATTTTAAGCAAAAACGGCTTAAAACAGTTAAGAATTGCAGAAACAGAAAAATATGCACATGTAACATTCTTCTTTAATGGCGGTGTTGAAGCAGTTTCAGACGGTGAGGACAGAGCATTAATCAACTCACCAAAGGTTGCAACTTATGACTTAAAGCCTGAAATGAGCGCTTTTGAAGTTAAAGATGAAATGATTAAGAGACTTGAATCAGACCTTTATGACGTTATTATCTTAAACTTTGCAAACTGCGATATGGTTGGCCACACAGGTGACTTTAATGCGGCAGTTAAAGCGGTTGAAGCAGTTGATACCTGCCTTGGCGAAGTTGTTGACAAAATCGTTGAAATGGGCGGTGTTGCTTTAATTACAGCCGACCACGGTAATGCAGACCAGATGCTTGACCCTGTAGATGGCGGTGCATTTACTGCTCACACAACAAACCTTGTTCCACTTATTTTAGCAGGACTTGATAAAGAATTAAAGGACGGCAGACTTGCAGACCTTGCTCCAACAATGCTTGAAATTTTAGGCATTGAAAAACCTGCAGAGATGACAGGAAACTCACTTTTAAAATAAAAAATAAAAAGTTGCGAAATACTTGAAATTTCGCAACTTTTTTTGTGTTTTATATTGAAATGGTCAGGAAATTATGGTATATTTAATATGTATAACTAAAATTTCTTAAAGAAAGGGTAAAAATTATGAGAAAAATTTTAGCATTAATGCTTGCAGTTATTATGATTGTCGGCATTTTCGCACTTCCCGTAATGGCAGAAGAATCTGTTAAAGTTCTTAACGAAAATTATGGCAAAGTTAAGATTGTGGGTAAAGTGCAGACAAGTTATAATGGCTCTACTGCATATGCAGTAAGAAGCTCGTTTGGTGAAAGCGAAACACAGGATATTATCAGTTATTTCGTAAGAAATACAAAACAGGATTCAAGCAATGGCATGGAGCAAAATCCTGCTTTTGACTTTTTCAATAATGATCCAAGAACTGTTTCAAAAACAAGCTCAACTATTTTTGAAAATCTCTCAGTTTACGGCGGTGACGAAAGAACTCCTGTTCAGCTTGATGGTTTTGGTTGGATTGGTGCATCTCACGGTATGACCTGCGGTGTTACTGTTACATCAAATGCACACGGACTTACATATTCAGCAATCGGTAATGTTTATAAAGACCCTGCAGGTATTGAGTGGGTACTTTTAAGAGTTTCAAGTGAAAATATGCTTGTTTTCATTTCAAAAAATCTTAAGAGTGGTACCGATACAAAGCCTACTTTCCACAGCACAATGGGTTCACCTCTTACAAACGTTGAAAATGCAGAAGAAGTAATTAAGGTTGACAGCTATAAGTCAGGTCAGCAGCTTCGTCCTGCTTATGAAATGGAAGTACAGGACATTTATGTTGTAAACGGAGACGAAAAAACTCTTGTTGAAGCAAACGGACAGACATACGAGGGCGACTATGTTTTAGTTGAAGAAAAATATACAATTATGAACCCTGTATATGTTGCACAGGCAATTATTGACCAAAGACCTGAAGGCGGATACACAGAAAACCCAAGCTTTGCAGTTGGTAAAGGCCTTGTAACATTTGACCTTCAGCAGATTTATAACCCGGACGGCACAGTTGTTCACAACTGGGAAACAACATATCACCAGGATGCAAACATCAGCGTATGGGGTGGTATTCAGTACGGTAAAAAGGGCGATTATCTCTATATACCTAATACAAAAGCATTCACAGACAAGAGTGTTGTTACTTTAAACAATGCTGATGTTACAGTTGATAATATGACATTTGATTTTTCAAATATTTTCGACTCAACAACAGGCTTCCCTAATGGTTCAGGTGCAACTGAAAGATGGGCAGATTCATCTTATGCTCCACACAGAAGACTTGACTTCAGTAAAACAAACGGTGCATTTGACAAAGCCTTTGCAGGCGGTCAGCTCCCTGTTTTTGACAATGTAAATTCAGAAAGAATTCAGAATGCAGATAAAGCATTCTATATGTATAAATCAAGAAAAGCGTATTTTTATAGTGCAAGCGCAAAAATCAACACAAGATATCCTGACCTTACAGGTAAAACATTAAAGGCTTCTGCATATAAGAAATGGATTGAAGACTTTGATGCAAACGGCGATGCATCTTACTACAGTGTACCTTATTTCAGCGATGGCGACAATTCAAGATATATGTATTTTGACCTTTACAAGCCTGGCGTAACAAAGAAATATGATATTTCTGCATACCTTGGTACATACTCAATTTCAGAACTTGAAAAAACTGCAAACCTTGAATATGATATCAACTACGAAACAGGTATCTTAACAGTTTCATCACTTGAAAACAATCAGAAAGCTGCAGACAGCCTTGTTTTAAAAGCAAAATATGTTGGTGAATCTGTTCCCGCAGTTGAAATGAAGCTTCGTGCTCTTCCAACTCTTTACACAGAAGCAATTAACGACAAGCTTGTTGAAATTGCAGAACTTATGGAAACAGTAGGCGCACCTGAAGACGACTACGACCCTGCTTTAATTGCAAGATATAAGAGCCTTCTTGCACAGAAGGAAGCTTATGAACAGGCAATTAAAGACGAAGCGGCAAACGCAGACAGAGTTGCAGGTCTTAACAACAGATATGAAACTGTTGAAATGAACTTCCCTCACGATGCTTTTGCAACAGATAATGATTTTGCAACAGAAAACTGGTATATAAAGTCATATAACAGCAGCACAGACTCTTTATTGATGGTAGCTGATTCACCATTACAGTATAAAGGCTTTAATATGCAGGCATATGGTTCACTTTCTCAGCCTGCACCTGATAACGGTGTTGCATACAGAGCATCTGAAATTGACAATGTGGAAGCAATCACAAAAGGCGAAGACGGAAGATATATCCTTACTATTGATGGTGTTCCTTTCAGACTTGGTGAAATTGAAACTGCAGACGGAAAAATCGGTGCAAACGCAGTTCTTTTCAGAAGACAGCTTAAAGCAGATGGCTACACAGGTACAGAACCACTCAATACTGTTTCATCTGAATATAAGATGGAAGGTGCAAGTGGTATTACAAAAGCAACTTATACACTTAACAAAGATGGTATAAGCAACCTTAACATTCTTTTATCTGACCTTTATGTTGGCGGTAGCTTAGGTGCTAACAGATTTAACGCTGTAACAGTTAAATATACAACAGGCGAAAAAGAAACATTCAATTCAGTATTTAATAAAGGTTCACACAAATTTGAAGAGACTGTTTTTGCAGTTCCTGTTGAAACGTTTAATAGCATTAAAAACGATGCAAATAAGCTCGACTCTGTTCCAACTGCTAAAGAATTAACAGTAGACAGCTACAAATCTTATGTTGCAAAATATGTTGATCAGGCAACTGCTGACAGCATTACTGCAAAACCATCTAGCTGGACTTCTAATGATACATCAAAGGCAGTATATGCAGGTCTTAATGCAGACAGTAAATATCAGGCACTTCTTGATGCAGCTCCGGTAGCATTAAACACATTAGTTGCAGATATAGATGCAGAAAAATTTGAAGGAATTTCTTCAGGTGATCTGGTAACTCTTCCAACAAAAACTGTACAGTTTGTTCCTGCAAGATTAAAAACTACATGGACAGGTAACTACAATACAACCTATATGTCAAATACTGTGATTCCTACAAACTCTGCAAAGACAATTGAAACAGTTGAAATCAGCGGTTCACTTACAGAATCAGGTCCTGTAGCACTTGCAAGTGGCGGTTTCTATACTGTTGCAAATTCAGGTGTTCATACAGGTGCACTTATGCTTAAGTATGACGGAAGCGAAACAATCAAAGTGGGCGACAAAGAATATGTTATCTTTATTAAGCTCACAAGACAGTGCGGTGACTCTGCTATCTATGGTATGACTCTCACAAGAGAACAGACATGGCTTGACAGAATTGCAACAGTTGAAGCAAAAATGCTCGCACTTTCAGCAGAAAGCTCAACTTATGCAGATGTTGAAGCTTTAAGAGCAGAAATTGCAAGTCTTCTCGCGCAGAACACAAGCATCGTTTATATTAAAGATTTCTCTGCAGATGCAAGAGCAAATATCGACAATGTTGAAGCAGCACTTAAAGCTCAGGCAGACGAAGAAGACAGAATTGAAAATCTCACAAAGAACGTATTTACTCATATTGATATGAACAAATACGGCAGAGATGATCTTTTCGTAACAGACGAAGATATGAAAACATCAGGTTCAAGACAGTTCGGTTATTCAAATACATTTACCGGCATTCTTGGAGGATGTACTGCTGTTGATAAACTTGATGGTGATGTTGCATACAAAGAATATTACACAAAAGATAACCATCTTGTTGCAGTGCAGGATGTTGCAAATGATACATACTACTATAACGGCGACTCAACATACGATAAAGATGCATATTCATTCCTTGGCAAAACATATCAGTTCAAGTATGTTGCAGGAACAACAAAGAAATATTACTACAAATCAAAAGGCGTAGAAAGTAGCTCTACATCTTCACAAGGTAACCTTTATGCATGGTATCACGACGGTGTAGGAGCTTATTATGAAAAATCAGTACTTGCTAATAATAAAGCAATGTTTAATAAGGGTACTGCTATTATAAGTGGTGATGCATTCTTTGGAGTTCTTTCAGATATTAAGGATTACACAACTACAGACAAAATTTCAGGAAATGAAATTAAAGCAAAAACAGGTACTTTGAAGGCGGAAAACGGAACAGAATTCACAGTTGGTCCTTTCGCACCTGCAAAAACTGCTACAGCAAGCGGTATTATGCTTACAAGCCAAGCAGTTACAGTTCCTTTGGGCGAGACTGGTGTAAAAGCAGACTATATCAACCTTCTTGCAAATGCATTTGTAACAGACGCAGTAAACACATCTTACTGGACAGTTGAAGTTGATTATGAAAACGAAGACGGAAGCCTTGGCAGAAAAACATTTGCTTTAGTTCTTCCTAAATCAGGTTATTCAGGAAGCACAAATACATCTGTTCAGGGTGTAGTAGACAGCTCAATCTTCAAGGTTGCAAAAGACAAAGCTCAGTCAACTTATGATAATGTGTTCAGCAACAAAGAAGCAACAACAGGAATTTCAATTGATGATATTAAGTTCAACACAAAAGTTGAAGGTCTTATGATTTATCCAAGTGAAATGGTTTATGTTGGTAAGAAATGTACACAGCATTCATGGTATCCAAACCCATTTGATAACTATGCAGGCGTATATAAGATTCCTGTTTCAGACCTTTACAAAGTTCTTTCAGTTAACATGAAAGCAAACGGCGGTGCAAGCGGATATGCAAATAAGGAAACTTCAGACCTTTATGTAGAAGGTTCAATGGTGGCTTCAAACGGCAGAGCTGCAATCCCTGTTGAAGTTAAAGGCGGAGACGAAAATTACAACTACTATGCAATCTACTCTCCAAACTGGGAAACAAGATCAGTTCTTTATGCGGCAAACACAGAAAAAACACCTGCTCAGCCAAAAATTGAGAAGATTGAAGAGTTTATGCAGAATGCTACATTAAAAGATGTTGCAGAAATTGAAAAGCTTATGGCAAACTTAACATCAGACGGAGCAGTTAAAGAAAGCGATTTCGATAAAGATATTCTTGAAGCATACAACGAATTTAAAGAAAAATCAGATGTTGCAATTGTTGAAGACAAGCTTGAAGTTAAGCAGGATGAGGAAAAGGTTGTAATTAAAGCTACAGTTGCAAACCCAACAAAGCTTGAAGGTAAGCCTTATACACTTATTGTGCCTTTCTATAAAGGAAATGAAGTGCTTAAGACAAAGGCTTACAGCTTTGAATCAACAAAAGAAACAGAAATTACAAAAGAAATAACTGTTACAGAGGTTCCTGAAGGAACATCAAATGTTAAAGTATTTGTTTGGAAAGATTTGGCAACATTAAAACCTTTAAGCACATACTAATAGCTTTAAAGAGACCACATTTAGCCGAGTGTCCGTAAGGACACTCGGCAATGAGATTAATTCCTGAAGTAATTAGAGATATTACTGCGTAGAGATATTGTGCTGCGCACAGAGATATTCCCTTCGGGAGAGAATTAATCTCATATCTCTGCAAAGCAATATCTCTTTTGTGAAACAAAAATATCGTTCGAACAAAAGTGAGAATATCACTAAAATATGCCAACCACTCTGGTTGGCATATTTTATTTTTAAACAAAGAAAGTGCCCATAAGGACACTTCGTTTTTTTGGTCTCTTTTTCTTTTGTCAAAATTTGTCGTATGATTTTTCTTTACTTTTTCGTCAAAATATGCTAACATAGTACTTGACCAAACGAGATAAATAGAGGAAGTCAGATTAGGGTGCTTTTACCTTTTGGTAAAAGCGCTAGCTTCGCTGTTTGCACTTTGGTCTGACGGTTCAGTCTTGTTTGGTCACATTACTGAGGCTGGTGTTTTTCGTGCGTCGGCTTCGGTCGGCGCATTTTTAATTGCGCAAAATTAAAATGAAAGGAAAGAAAACTATGGAAATCTACAAAAAAATGTATATAGAACTTTTTAATGCAATAACAGATGAAATCGAAAGGCTTAAAGCTTTGCAACAAAAAGTTGAAGAAATGTATATAAATAACACAAAATAAATAAAATCACATAGAATAAGACTGTAGAGAAATATCTTTGAAAAGGAGAGTTTTCTATGGTCTTTTCTATTATGGGCAAGGATTTAAGACAAGATTTTATTGCCCTTATGCTTCAGGAAAAAGGACACATTGTTAAGCGTTATAACGAGGGCGGAAGCGTTAAAGACTGCATAAAGGATGCAAATGTGGTTGTTTTGCCTTTGCCTGTTACAACAGACGGTAAAACCGTTAAAGGTACAGATGTAACCTTTGATGAAATCTTTAAAAACATAAACAAAAAAACGGTTATATTCGGCGGAAATATTCCCGTTGAAATAAATTTGAAATCCCCCACAAGCATTATTGATTATTATAAATCCGAAAAGCTTAAAGCAAAAAATGCATATCTTACTGCAGAGGCTTCGGTTGCGCTTGCGGTTCTTGGCAGTAAAAAAGCATTAAGGGACTGCAAAATTCTTATTACGGGGTTTGGAAGAATTGCAAAGTGTGTTGCATATCTTTTAAAGCCATTTTGCAGAGATGTGACGGTTGCGTTAAGGTCAAGAAAAGATATGGCACTTGCAGATGCTCTTGACTGTAAAATTATGGATATTTCAGGACTGGGCAGTCTTAAAGACTATGACATTGTAATAAACACAGTACCTGCAAGAATACTTGATAACATAATTGCAACAGTAAGAGATGATGCTTATGTTTTAGAGCTTGCATCTGCTCCTTACGGTTTTTCTCCTGAAACTGCAAAGGAAAACAACATAAACTTTGAAATCGCATCTTCTCTGCCCGGAAAATACTCCCCTGAAAGTGCAGGAAAAGAAATACTTACCTGTATTTTAAGTTATCTTAAGTTATAGGGAGGGGGGATAAAATGGTAGTAGGGTTTGCAATGTGCGGTTCTTTCTGCACTATTGGAAAATGCGTTGAAACCCTTGAAAAATTGAAAGAAACAGGTCTTGATATAATTCCTGTTATGAGTGAAATGGTTTATAACACAGACAACCGCTTCAACAAGGCAAGCGAGCTTATTGAAAAGGTGGAAAAAATCTGTGGTAACAAGGTTTTGCACTCCATCACAATGACAGAGCCAATAGGCCCTAAAAAGCTTCTTGATGCATTGATTATCGCCCCCTGTACGGGAAATACTCTTTCAAAACTGGCAAACGGTGTAACAGACAGCTCGGTTACAATGGCGGCAAAAGCACACTTAAGAAATCAAAGACCTTTGATTATTGCCATTTCAACCAATGACGGACTTTCAAATTCTGCAAAAAATATCGGTATGCTTCTTAATATGAAAAATGTTTATTTCGTTCCCTTTGGTCAGGATGATCCAACAGGTAAAAAAACATCTCTTGTGGCAGATATGAATAAAATAAGCGAAACCCTTGAATATGCCTTAAAGGGTGAACAAATTCAGCCGATTCTTATATAACACAACCTTAAATGGTTGTGTTTTTTCTTGCAAAAAAAGAAAGAGTATTGTATCATAAGTGTGGTGATAATATGAAAAATTTTAAAATTGTCCTTGAATATGACGGAAGCAAGTACAACGGCTGGCAGAAACAGGGCAATACGAAAAACACAATAGAATATAAATTCCTTGAAATTTTAAAGAAGATGACAGGAAAACAAGCCGAAATTTTTGCATCGGGCAGAACAGACAGCGGTGTTCACGCAAAAGGTCAGGTTGCAAACTTTAAAATTGAAACAGATATGTCAGATGGGGAAGTTCTTTTGTATATAAATACATATCTTCCTGAAGATATAAGGGTTTTGTCCTGTGTGGAGGCGGACGAGAGATTTCATAGCCGTTTAAATGCAAAAAAGAAAACTTATATGTATAGAATCTGTCTTGGAAAACCGTCGGTTTTTGAAAGAAAATATGTTTATGCTACCGATAAGGCTTTAGATGTTGAAAAAATGAAGGAAGCGGCAAAGCATTTTACAGGCAGACACGATTTCAAAGCATTTTGCACAAAGCAGAAAATGAAAAAATCAACCATAAGGGAAATCTATTCTCTTGATGTGGTTCAAAAGGGCGAAGAAATTGATATAATCGTTTGCGGAAACGGATTTTTATACAATATGGTGAGAATTATATCAGGAACTCTTTTCAAAGTGGGAACAGGTGAATTTTCTCCTGAATATGTTAAAAAAATCATAGAAGAAAAGAACAGAGAAAATGCAGGAGATACCCTTCCGCCAAACGGACTTGTGCTTCTTTCAGTAGAATATTGAATAAATATGTAAAACTATTGACATTTTATACAAAATGGTGTATAGTATCTTCATATCTTTTATTGGAGGAAATAAAAATGAAAAAAGTATTATCTTTAGTATTGGTACTTGCTCTTGCAATTTCTTTAGTTGCTTGCGGCGGTGCAAAAAATGACAATGTTTTAACAATGGCTACAAACGCAGAATTCCCACCATATGAATTTATGGAAGGTGGCGAAATCGTTGGTATTGATGCTGAAATCGGTGCTGCTATTGCTGAAAAACTCGGCAAAGAATTAGTTATCGAAAATGTTGACTTCGATTCTTTAATTCCTGGTGTTCAGACAAACAAATATGATTTTGTTATGGCTGGTATGACAGTTACAGACGAAAGAAAAGAACAGGTTAACTTCTCACAGACATATGCTACAGGCGTTCAGGTTGTTATCGTTAAAGAAGATTCAAAAATCACATCAGTAGATGACCTTTTTGCTGAAGGCGCTAACACAAAAATCGGTGTTCAGCTCGCTACAACAGGCGACCTTTACTGCACATGGGATATCGAAGACGAAGGCCTTGGTTCAGTTGAAAGATACAACAAAGGCGCAGACGCTGTAATGGCTCTTAACTCAGGTAAAGTTGACTGCGTTGTTATCGACAACGAACCTGCAAAAGTTTTCGTTGCTAACAACCCTGGTTTAAAAATTCTTGAAACAGAATATATCACAGAAGACTATGCTATCGCTGTTTCAAAAGATGCTCCAGAACTTTTAACTGAAATCGACAAAGCTTTAGGCGAACTTATCGCTGAAGGCAAAGTGGCAGAAATTATTGAAAAGTACATTCCTGCTGAATAATTTAAAATTACTTTAAAGGCTGTGCAGCCGCACAGCCTTTTTAATTGCTGAAAGGAGTTTTTGATAGATGCCTGAATGGATTTTAAAACTGAAAAAAGATTTTATTGTTGCATTTATTGAAGACAACAGATGGAAATATCTGGTTGAAGGTGTAAGTAACACTATTATCCTTACATTTTTTGCTTTAATTCTTGGTGTGGTTCTTGGTGTGGTTATTGCCGCAATCAGAACAACTTATGATAAGCAGTATAATGAAATGAGAAACCCGATTGCAAAGATTTTTCTTGCAATAGGAAATGCTGTTTGCAAAGTTTATCTTACTGTTATCAGAGGAACTCCTGCAATGGTGCAGATTCTTATTATTTTCTTCATCATTATGGCAAGCTCGGATAACAAAATGCTTTGCGGTATTATAGCATTTGGTATAAATTCAGGTGCTTATGTTGCAGAAATTATCCGTGGCGGTATTATGAGCATTGATGTGGGTCAGACAGAAGCAGGCAGAAGCCTTGGCTTTAACTATACCTACACAATGTGGTATATAGTGCTTCCACAGACTTTTAAAAATATTCTTCCTGCACTTGCAAATGAATTTATCGTGCTTCTTAAAGAAACTGCTATTGCAGGTTATGTGGGTGTTACAGATTTAACAAGAGGTGCAAATATCATAAGAGGTATTACATACCAGAGCTTCTGGCCTCTTCTTGCAATTGCCGCAATTTATCTTGTTATGGTAATGTTCTTCACAAAGCTTGTGGATATACTTGAGAGGAGGTTGAGAAAGAGTGAAAGATAATATTATTATCAGAACTGAAAATCTCTGCAAGTATTACAAAGGCGATATTCACGCCCTTCACAATGTTACTGCAGAAATAGAAAAGGGTGAAGTTGTTGTTATAATCGGACCATCAGGTTCAGGTAAATCAACGTTTCTTCGTTCTTTGAATCTTCTTGAAAGTGCAACAAGCGGAAAAGTTTTCTTTGAAGATGTGGATATTACAGATAAAAAAGTTAATATAAACATTCACAGACAGAAAATGGGAATGGTTTTCCAGCAGTTTAATCTTTTCCCACATATGACTGTACTTAAAAACCTGACTTTAGCTCCTATGAAGCTTAAGAAAATGCCAAAAGCCCAGGCGGAAGAAATGGCACTTAATCTTCTTGAAAGAGTTGGACTTAAAGACAGAGCAAATGCGTATCCTGCACAGCTTTCAGGTGGACAGAAACAGAGAGTTGCCATTGTTCGTGCTCTTTGTATGAATCCTGATGTTATGCTCTTTGACGAGCCTACATCTGCTCTTGACCCTGAAATGGTAGGCGAAGTTCTTGCAGTTATGAAGGACCTTGCAAAAGAAGGAATGACAATGGCTGTTGTTACTCACGAAATGGGTTTTGCAAAGGAAGTTGCAGACAGAGTTATATTTATGTATGACGGTGAAATTGAAGAAATCGGCACTCCTGATGAAATTTTCAACAATCCAAAGAGTGAGAAAACAAGACAGTTCTTGCAAAGTATACTATAAATTAAAAGGGATGTTTTAAAACATCCCTTCTTTCAAAGGGAATAGGAAAAATGCTTTAGAATGAGCAAACTGAACCCGTAGGGGTTACCCGAAGCTGTACGAGGGTACAGCGAGAGGTGAGGTTTGTTCATAGCAAAAAGGCTTCAAATAAGAGAAAAACCTCAAATTCTGAGGTTTTTCTTCGTTTTATTATAAAATTTGCAGATTAGCAGTTGCTACATTTTTGTATTTTACTGCCTTTTTGCGGTCTGGGGTATTTTAACATTCCCCTTTATAATTCAAATTCAGGCGGGCAAGTAATCTTCATTGGCTTTTCGGTTATGGGGTGGAGAAATTCAAGCTCTGTGCAATGAAGCATAAAGGTTTTGCCTTCAACTTCTGTGCCGTAGAGATAGTCATACAAAAGGGGAAAGCCTATATGTGCAAAATGCACTCTTATCTGGTGGGTTCTTCCGGTGTGAAGAAGAACTTTTATAACACCTTTTCCGTCTTTTTCATAAAGAGTTTCATATTCAGTTATTGCAGTTTGTCCGTCGTCTGCAACCACTCTTTTTATAATACTTTCCTGCTCCCTTTTTATGGGGGCATTTATTATGCCTTTTTCAGGAATTGGCGGTGCAATGGTTACTGCAGTATATGTTTTTTTAAACATGTTTTTCTGCATCTGCTTGCTTAAATGGTTATGGGCGTAGGCAGATTTTGAGATTATAACAATACCTGTTGTATCCCTGTCAAGTCGGTTGACAGGTCTGTAAACGAAAGGAATGTCCTTAAAATAATACATAACCGCATTTCCAAGAGTGTTTGTAAAGTTGTTAAGGCTTGGATGGACGGGCATATCCTTTGGCTTGTTTACAATCAGAAGCTCCTCATCTTCGTAGAGAATATTAAGAGGAAGCTCAACGGGAACAACATTTTTTGATTTTTCCTGTGGAAATATAAGAGAAAGCACATCGCCTTCCTTAACTCTTCCACGAACGGTTATATGCTCACCGTTTAGTTTTATTCCGTCATTATTTTTAAGTTTTGTGAGCATTCTGGAGGAAATTTTAAAGTTTTTTGCAATAAGTTCCCCAACAGAATATGCTTCGTGTTCTTTTTTTATATCAAGATGGAAGTCGGACATAGCATTTTCTCCTTTTAATTTATTATAGTACAAAGAGCAATATAAGTCAACATGTGGTGGAAAAGCAAGAAAAACACAAGATATTGTGGTTGAAAGATGATTTTGAATTTGTAAACATAGAAATATAATAAAATGCAAAAATTTTGCACAAAATTGCACAAAAAACCTTGCTATTTTGCTTAAATTGTGTTATAGTATAAAGACAATAATGGAATATTGTGCGGTAATGTCCGTTAAATATTGGATATTCCACAGATTTACTTATTTTAATGTTAAACCAAAACAGGTTTTACATATACATTTTAAAAACTACAGAAAGGTGAAGAAAATGAAAAAGGTATTACTTTCAGTATTATTAATTATCACATTAATAATGCCGACAATGACAAGCATGGCTGCAACTCCTGTAAGAGCTACAGACGAAGTTGTTATCTATGTTAGTCCAAAGGGTTCCGATTCATCAAGCGGAACTATTGATGATCCTATTGCAACATTTGCAGGTGCTGTTAAAAGAGTAAGACAGATTGATAAGTCAAAGCCTATCACTGTTATCTTCAGAAAAGGTACTTACCATATTGACAACACAATCTATATGGATGCAAGAGATTCGGGAACAAAACACGCTCCCGTTACTTACAAAGCTTATGAAGGAGAAACACCTGTATTTACAACAGCAACAAAGCTTAATACAGCAGATTTTGAATTCGTAACAGATGCAGAAACACTTGCAAGAATTCCTGAAGAAGGAAGAGGCAAGGTTATGAAGCTTGACTTAAACAAGTATAACGTTGGAGACCTTGGCGTTATCGGTTGGTCTGAAACTGAAGCTACATGCCCTCTTAACTGGGTTGATGTTTATCTTGACGGTAAAACACAGATGATTTCACAGTGGCCAAACGGTGAAATGCATTACGGTACATATGTTAAAACTGTTGTTGCTGGTAAAACAGGAAGAGCCAACACAAATGGCGGCGGTGTTTTCCAGGCAGAAACTTCAAGAATCGGCAACTGGCAGACAGCTGATAAAGATCAGATGCTTGTTATGGGTTACTGGGGCGAAGACTACAGACACGAAATTAACAAAATTGCAAAAATTGACGAAGAAAAGCTTGAAATTACTCTTATGTATGGTACAGACTTCGGCGTACAGTGTAATAAAACAAAGAGATGGAAGGTTAAAAACCTTTTAGAAGAAATAGACTGTCCTACAGAATGGTATGTTGACAGAAAAACAAACACTCTTTATTATTACCCACCATATGACCTTACAGGTCACGAAATGTATGTTTCACACAAGACATTTCCTCTTATCAGCTTTGAACAGCTCAGCTATGTAAACTTTGAAGGACTTAAATTCTTCGGTGCTGAAACAGGTATTTATATGGGCAGAGATAACCACCATATTAATATCGTTGGTAACGAATTTTTTGGTATGCTTAAGCGTTCTATCCATATGACAGGTGGCGGAAACTATACATACAGAATTGTTAACGGAAAGAACAGATCAAGTATCGGTTGGGGTTTATCAAGTCAGCATAACGACTCAACATATATCAATATTGAATCAAACGACTTCTATGATGCAGGACTTTCACATGTTTCTGTAGCGGTAGGTGACCCTTATCATCTTAAGGACGGTTATTCAAGAATTCACAACAACTTCCTTGAAAGAGCATCACTTATCACATCAAACGCAGGTATTTATGCAAACAGCTCTATGAGTCTTGAGGTTTCAAACAACTCTTTCCATAATATGATGTTCCATGCGTATAACTACGGTGCAATACGCTCAGATACAGGATATAACCATGTTTGGAACGTAACAAGAGAGCCATACGATGCGGGTGCTATTTACTCAGGTCGTGACTTCCTCAAGAGAGATAACATTATCCACCACAACGTAATTCACAACACAAACTCAAAGGGTGGTACATCATCTAACGGTACAAATGCTATTTATGCCGACGATATGTTGTCAGATACTCACATCTACAACAACATTATGTGGGATACAGGCGCAGGTGTTCACGTTAACGGTGCTAACTTCTGTACAGTTCTTGACAACACAATGATTGACTGTGAAAGAGGTTCTCTTACATACTCAAACTCAGGTGAAACATTTAACGCAACTATGCTTCTTATGGTTACAGGCGGTCAGGACTGGGTTTCATATATGGAAGACGTTCGTGATAACGATCCAAGATTCTTTGAAGAATGGCCTGAACTTTATGAGGAACTTGAATATGCTAAGAAAGCTAAAGAGAAAAAGGGCGAAGGATGGCTTCCTTATAAATCAACAGTTTCACACAACATTGCAAACCTTCCATGGTCATGGGCTGAAAGAATTTTCGATGAACCAACATTCGTTGCGGAAAATAACACACTTATCACAACAGATAAGTATGAACAGTTTGTAGATTTCGAAAATTACGACTACAGACTTAAATCAGACTCTGAACTTGCAAAATCAAGACCAAATGCATTAACAGAGAAAAACTTTGATTATAAAGACACAGGTGTATATCTTTCAGAAACAAGAGATCACCTTCCGTTATTTGACGGAGAAACTTCACCTTTCAGAAAATTATATCCTGCAAACGGTGCAACAGGAATTGATGCACAGAAGGCAGAATTCGTATGGGAAAATGCAAAGGGTGCAGACCAGTATATTATAAGAATTGCAACTGACCCTGAAATGAAAAACATTGTTAAGGAACAGATTTGCCACAATGCTTATGCAACCTTTGACGACCTTGAAGTTGGTAATAAATCTTACTACTGGACAGTTGAAGCACAGAACTATTCAATCAACTATCCATCAAGCTGGATGAGCACAGGTGTTCCACACCTCTTTACAACTTCAAAATACGAACAGCTTAAATTTGATACTCTTAACTACAACATTGAACAGATTGAAGAAAAACTTGTTAACCTTGTTGAAGGCGAGGTTGGTGGCGGATACCCATTCGGTTCAAGAGAAAAGCTTGAAGGCGCTCTTACAAAAGCAAAGAGATATGCTGCAATGAAAGACGGCGAAGCTACTCAGGCTGAAGTTGACAAAGTTGAAGCAGAACTTATAAAAGTTTACGAAGAAGTATCAGCAGGTGTATATTCAGAAGAAAGAAACCTCCACTTTATGTTTAAAGACGGTAAGGTTGATACAACATCATGGTTAAGCGAAGGCGGCGGAAAGGTTGATACAGAAGGCGTTGTTACTTTTGATGAAGCAACAAAGACTGTAAAACTTGACTTTAAGGGTGCATCATCATTTACAGCACCTGAAAAATCGGGCGTTGGTGAAATCAACCGCTTTAAGATGAAGGTATCATGGCCTTCAGGAAGCTCAGCTTATGTTACTATCAAGCATAGAGAAACAACACTTCAGCAACACAGCTATGCCGGTAATGGTTATATGGTTGTTATTAAGCCTGAACAGGTTGAAGTTCAGAGAAGAGGTAGCCAGTCAGGTATCTTAAAGACAGTTAACAATGCGTACCTTAAGAACGGTGAATGGGCAGATGTTGCCTTTGGTATCGTTAACACTATTGCAGGTGTAAGATACTACTTCGAATTGAACGGAACTGTTATTTACGACGTAGTTGATACAGTTCTTCCTGTAACCGACCCGGGTTACTTTACAATCTATTCATCAGAAGCAGGTCCGGTTGTTGAAATTCAGGATAACGAAGAATATAAAGAAATGAAGCTTACAAACAAGGCTCCGGCAGAAGATGAAAAAGAAGAAGTTGAAGAAGTATATACAATTAAAAATGTAAACGTAACCGAGAAAGTGGTTACAAGTTCAGGTAACTGGCCTTCAAATGCCGGACTTAGTACATTAAGAACTCCTGAAGATCATCAGTACTTAAGCGTAAGAAAAGATATTCCAATCAGATATGCACAGTTCAAGATTGGTTCAAGCGCTAAAACTGATTTCTACAATTTTGACCTTGTTGTAAATCCTGGCGATTCATATCAGGCACTTACAATCAAGAATTCAGATTTATCAAAGCACTTCTACAAAGCGAACTGCTACGCAGTAGTATTTACAAAGGACCAGATTGAAGTTCAGAGATTCAGCGGCGGTATCAATCAGTTCCTTGCAATTATTCCAAATGACGGAATTTACACACCGGGTGAAAAATTCAACATTAAATTTGGTGCTCCTAACGTTAAGGGCGGAACAAGAGTTGTTCTTTACATCAACGATGTTGAACTTTGTGATATTTTAGATCCTAACGGTCTTTTAGACGATGGTGCTTTGGCATTCCACGACTATGCAGAAGCCGATATGGAAGTATGGCCTGCATCAACAGGTTCAATTGTTCTTGACGAGCTTTATGCAGATTATTACCTTGCAGAAGGTAAAATCTTTAACCATAACTTAACTGCCACATATGTATTTGCAAACAAAGCTACATGGAATCCGGCACAGGTTGGTGTAGATGGTGTTAAACTCCTTTCTAAGGAACAGATAGAGCAGGAAAAAGTTTTAGTTAACTTTGATGCACCATATGAATATCAGCATGTTTATTACTGGGTAGGTAAAGCCTTAAATGGTGACGAAAATGTTACATTAAGAACAAAATCTACCTACGACGGTGAAGACAGAGTATTCCACATCGATAACAAAAACGGTTCTGCAGGTTGGATTTATCTTGGTGCTCTCCAGGATACAAACTCAGACCTTGATGTTGAAATTTTAGGTTCTGGTAAAGGCGAAGTTCTTATCGGTGCATTCAAGATGATTGAAGCTACAAAGAACGACAAGCTTGCTACACAGATTATTAAAGCTAACGGTGACAGTATTGTATTAAATGTAGGAAGACAGACTGCTATGATTAACGGTCAGCACAAGATTCTTCAGGCAGCTCCTTCAGTTGTTAACGGAAGAACACTTGTTCCTATCAGATTTATTTCTGAAGCATTCGGTGCTAAAGTTACATGGGACGGTGCTACATCAACAGCTACAGTTGTTGCAAGCGGACATACACTTAAATTCACCGAAAATCAGACAACATATTACTATGACGGTCAGGCAAGAACACTTGATCAGCCTGCAACCATAGTAAATAACAGAATGATGCTTCCTATCAGAGTTATTTCTGAAGACCTTGGAAAACAGGTATATTGGGAAGAATCAGGCAGTGGTCTTATTGTTATCACAAACAATCCGTTCAACAAAGATTTAATCTTCGGCGGTGTGGATGCATTAAAGACATATTACACAACAGTTAAATAATATTGCGGTGAAATTTTACGCATCCTGCACCCTTTCTTCTGCTTATGTACACAAAGTACACCGCGCAGAAAAAGTGCACAGCCTGCAAAAAATTTCCCACGCAATAATGAATTACAGTATTTGTCATAGGCAGGGGTCGGTGACCACATCGACCCGTCTGCGGTGACAACAGGGTTGTCAATTAATTTATTACTATCTTAAGGAGAGATAAAATGATGAATTCAATGAAAAAGATTATTTCTGTTCTCCTTGCATGTACTATGGTTTTCAGTATGTTTGTACTTGTTCAGGCTGCTGATACAGGTGCAACCACTCAGGCTGCAAAGTATGCAAAGGAAATAGAGGTAATTAAAGCAATGGGCATTTTAAATGGCGATGAAACAGGCGCTATTAATGCTGATGCAAACCTTACAAGAGCAGAATTCGCTCAGGTTCTTACAGTTCTTCTTCAGATTAACTATTCTGAAGTAGCAAAGGAAAATGCTTGGTATTATACATTCAAAATTCCTGAAGACCTTGACAATGTTCTTTTAACACCAAACAGCGGTCTTATTACAGGAACAGAAGAAACACCATCTGCACCTGTAGAAGCTGAAAAAGTTCAGAAATTTGCTGATGTTGCAACATCACACTGGGCTTATGATGTTATCACAAGAGTTACAGAAATCGGCTATATGATTGGTACAGGTGAAAATGAATTCTCACCTGAAGAACCTGTTACTGTTAATCAGGTTAACAAGGTTTTAGTTAAAATATTAGGATACGAACAGTTCGCTAATCAGAACGGTGGATATCCTGCAGGTTATAACTACATTGCAAGTACTTTAAAAGTATTAAAAGGAATTAACAACTACGGTGAAAATCCAATCACACGTGGTGAACTTGCAAAAATGATCTACAATATGTTTGATGTTAATATGATTGAAACAACACAGGTTAACGATGACGGTGTTGCAACTTATGAAACATCAAAATTTACTTTCTTAAACGACGTATTAAAAGTTTACAAATACGAAGGCAAAGTTACAGATAACGGTACAACAGCTATTTTAGGCGAATCAACTGTAGACGAAGGCGAAATCAAAATCGGCAATGTTACATACGGTCTTTCACCAAAAGCTGAGTATGTTAAAGGCTTAATCGGCAGATATGTTGAATTCTATGTTGTTGTAGAAGAAGATTCAGACAAAGAAACTATTATTTATGCAGCTCTTGAAAAAGACAGCGATGAATTCGTAGTTGATATCAAAGATTTCCACAACCTCGGTAACGGAAAATTGGAATACATGGATGAAAATGAGAAAAAACAGTATGTAGACGTTGCTACAATTCCTACAATTATTTTCAACGGAAGCAAAGTTGAATCTGTTACAAGAGACGAAATCAAAGCTTTCTCAAACGGTACTGTTACAGCTATGAAATCAGGGGAAAGCAAAAACTATGATACTATCGTAATCGAAGGTTTTGTTTCTGTATTTGTTAAAAACATAATTCCAAGCGATATGATTATTTCAAACGGACTTGTTGCTCCGGGTACAGATTCTGCTTATGCAAACTTTGATCTTAATCCTGAAAACAACAAAAACAGAGAAATTACATATATCAAAGATGGAAAAACTGCAACTTTTGCAGACATTGCAGCTAAATCTGTTATTGATGTAGCTATGAGCAAAGATGCGATTAAAATCGTAATTTCAAATGAAAAAGCTTCATTTAAAGTAAACGGAAAAACAACTGATTTAGGCGAAACATATCTTTATGCTGAAGATGGCAAAGAATATATTGTTGCAGAAGAATTAGCAAACTCTAATGCAATGGCAATTCCTGATATCGGTGTAGATGTAACAGCTTATATCAACACATTCGGCGAAATTGCCGCTGTTGATACAGCAGTTGCTTCACTTTCAGAACTTGGCCTTATCATCAATGCGGTTTCTGAAGGCAGAGGCTTAAAGAAAACAAATAAAGTAAGAATTTTCACCCAGGTAGGTGCGTTTGTTGATTATGAACTTGCTGAAAAAGTTGGATTTACAGACCATACAGACAAATATAATAAATATGAAGCTGAAAAAGTAATAGATAAACTTGCTGCATATAAAGATATGCTTGCAACATTTACTTTAACAGAAGAAGGTCTCATTTCTGAAATTGTTATGCCGATCTCTTATGACAATCAGGCAAGCAGAGATAACGGAAGACTTGGTGTTTTCTATCAGTCAGAAGAAGAAGCATCATACTTCGGATCAGGTTTTGACGGTAAAGCCTTCACATCTGCTCACACACCTAAAGTATTCTATGTTTCTCCTGACCCTGGCGTTGAAGAAAGAGCAAAATATCTTATTAAATCTGCAACATCTTTCTCAAACGACACAACAACAACAGGTCTTTATGCTTATAACACAGATCCTGACTCAGTTCAGGCACAATACATTGTTATTAAGTCAAACAAATTCACAACACACAATGTTAATATCAGAAATACAACATACATTGTTGTTCAGAACGTAAAAGAAGCTCTTAACATTGATGGCGATCCTGTTATAAGAATTTCAGGTGTTGAACTTGCTTCACAGAACGGTGCACAGACAGCTGTTGAATATGAAAGCTCAACAGGTGCTTTCTCAAATATGATTCCATATGTTGGTAACACAAAAGATTACGCTAAAAATGACAGATATATGGTTCAGGAAGGCGATATTATCAACATCTTTGAAGCAAACGGAAATGTTGAATATGCATCACTTGTTTACAGACAGAATATGAACTATGGTATGTACCCAAGAAAGATGAGCGGTGCACTTGCAGGACAGCAGAGCGGTTTATTTGATGCGTCAGGTAAAGGTAACCCTTATGCAGTTTCATCATCTGGGGCAGTACTTACTCTTAATGGATATACAATCAATGCTAACGAATCAACAGGCACAAGTGCTGATAAACCAAAGAGCACTTTAAGACTCTTTGACGGTTTCGCAGTAAGAAACAAAGAATCATTACTTACAATTACAAACCAGGATTTATCAGACCCTGCACAGGTTTACTCTGCAACAAATCCTTCATACATTGTAAACTCATACACAATACCTTCAAACATTACAACAATTACACTTAAAAACGGTAAACTTTTCTCTGTTACAAAGGGAACTACTGCCGATATTAAGACATACGAAGATTACGGATACAAGTGTTCAAGAATACTTATGCAGTCATATCAGGCTACAGTTTATAAACTTATCGTAATCAACGTAGCAGACTAAGAAAGGAGAATCGGAATAAATGAAAAAGATAATTTCAATATTACTTGCAACCATTATGGTTTTTGCAATGTTTACAGTTTCAGCAGCATCTGCTGTAACAATTAATCCTGCCGATGTTGACCTTTCAACTCAGTCTGTTACAATTTCAGGTACAGGCGCGGCAAACAGCTCATTCGTTCTTCTTATAACCAATCCGGGTAAAACTCAGACAGATGTTGACCTTGGTGGTTCAGCAGTTCAGAACGTAAGAGAAGTAAAAATTGATGCAAATGGTGAATTTATTTACAAATTTACTCTTTATGCACCAACAGAAGGTCAGTATAATGTATATGCTGACGGTGTAGCAAAAGAAAGCTTTAAATTTGCTATAGCATCACTTTCAACAGACACACAGGAAATCCTTGCAGCTGCAAGAGCAAATGACCTTGTAACATTCACAGCAAAGGTTACAAATCCTGCAGTTATGGAAAACTTTGCAATTGATAGCTACGAACCACTTGTATCATCAGCTATCGCTCTTAATATGGATGTTTATGCATCAAAACTCCTTGCAGCAGTAAGAGATGCTGATGCAAAGGGAGAATTTGCTGGTACAGATGCTGAAAACGGTGCAAAACTTCAGCTTATCATTAAAAAAATTGCAGCTCTTGAAGTATTAAATCAGGGTAAAGCTACTGCATATAGCTTTAACACAGACGGTTCTTTCAAATATGATTCTGCATTAAAAGTTTCAGATGTTGATGAAATATATGGCACAACAGTTTATGAATACTATATTGCAGGTTCAGAAAAGGGCGGCAAAACATACACATTATCTGCAGAAGGTAAAGCTCAGGTTCAGAATGCAATGTTAAACAAAAACTTTGTTGATGAAAAAGACCTTTACGAAGCATTTATCGAAGCAGTAGTATGCAGCGGTATTAACAAATCAACACAAAGCGCTGCATCAGGCTACACAGGTTATGCACATATCGGTGCTCTCTTAACATCAGCTAACAAAGAAAAAGCAGGTGTTGAAGGAACAATTACAACATACATTGAAAAGAATTTAGCAGGATACACATCACCAATCGCAAACATTGAAGCACTTAACGCTCTTATTGAAGTTTTTGCAAAAGCTGAAAAAGATGCAAACAAAAACGACGGCGTTGTTTCAGGCGGCGGCGGTGGCGGCGGCGGTGGCGCCCCTGGAGTTTCAACAGGCGGAACTGCAGTTATCCCTGACAAAATCAAGGACACAGACGCAGCTATCCAGAACGACAAAAATCAGGCAAACACATACAAATACAAATTCGATGATATTGCATCAGTTGAATGGGCAGTTGAAGCTATTGAATACCTTTACACAAAGGGTGTTGTAAACGGCAAAGCTGACAGAGTGTTTGATCCAAACGGTACAGTTACAAGAGAAGAAATCGTTAAGATGATTTCTATTGCAGTTGGTCTTACAGAAGAAGCTGAAATCAATTTTGCTGATGTTGAAGGTTCAAGCTGGGCTAAACCTTTCATCGCAAAAGCTGTTAAAGCAGGTATCATTTCAGGTATCGGCGAAAATATGTTCGGCTTTGGACAGAATGTAACAAGACAGGATATTGCGGCTATGCTTTATAGAACAATGCCTGTTAAAGAAATAATAACACCTGCAACTTTTGCAGATATGGAAAATGTTGCAGAGTATGCAGTTGAACCTGTATTTGTTCTTGCAGAAATGAAAGTTATCAACGGTTTTGAAGATAACACATTCAGACCACTTGAAAGCTGCACAAGAGCACAGGCTGCAGTTATTATCTACAACTACTTAAAGACTTCAGGTCTTGCAAACTGAGAAAGGAGTAATAAATTATGAAAAAAATTATATCTTTAATTTTAACAGTTGCTATGCTTTTAAGCACAGCTGTATTCGTTGCTCCTGTTTCAGCTGAAACTGAAGTTAACGACTTATTTATGGCAGAGCCTACAAGAGAAGAACTCTTAAACGCTCCTGCAACAGAATATCTTGATATTCCTTTTACAAACGATGCTTTTGCAACAGCAGCAGATGTTTATAAGTATTATCCAAGAGATGATGCTTCATCAATCTTCCCTACAAAGGATGTTAACGGAAATCCTATTACAAACCACATAAAAGGATACTTAAGCACAAAAACAATTGCTACAAAGGTTTTCATTATTGATTCAATATTAGGAACTGCAGACGGAAAGATTACAGAAGAATATCTTACTGCTACAGAAGCAAAGGCAAACGGTTCTTTCACAATGTATGTTAATGGTAACAGTAAATTCGAGCTTCAGTCAACAGAGACAGACGGCACAATGAATTTCCTTTACAAGCATAATAATGTAAGCTTTAAAATGGGACCTATCGGCGGAACAGGTGCACATCTTACATCTACTGGCGGATACAATGCTCACGTTTTACCAAACACTGTTGGTGAATATCAGACAAAAGGAACAATCGAAAATCCTACAGCTGTTAATATTCTTATGTCAACACACGCAGTAAACGGCGGCGGAAATGCAGGTTTCTTCCCTGTAAAAATCACATATGCAGATGGAACAACAGAAACAAAATATGTTATTTCAACATCTCTTTCACCTCAAAGCCCAAACAGAGTAACATATATGAATGCTACAGGTGGTTCTTCAAACCCTGAAGGTGACGGCGACAGACTTGCAAAAACAATCGTATATGTTCCAAAAACAACAGATATTTCAACAGGTGCAAACATTGCCGCTGCTGAAAAATATCTTACAGAAACAGATTCAGCACAGGCTATCGGCAAAGCTATTACTCTTGATGATGTTAAATTCCCTAACGATGATTTAATCATCAAAGGTGAATCAGTACTTTTTGGTGATTTCAGAATTGCAAGAAGTAACGGCATATCTACCAGCAGACAGTGGTGTCCTTTAGGTTATGCAGATTTTCTCCAGATTCCTGTAGATAAAAAGGTTACATCTGTTCATATGAACAGAAATATTTCTGCAGCTCTTAACTGGACTGACGAAAATGGCACAGCAGTTGCAATTAAGAATTCTAACTGTGCATATATTCCTGTAACAATCGAAGGCGCATCTGAAGATTATTACTACTTTGCAAAACTCGGCAGACTTTGTAAAGATGAGCAGGAAGTTTATTCTGTTACAATCACAGGTAAATCACTTCAGGATGAAATCGATGCTATCGAAGATAGAATTGATGCTCTTGATGATACATACAATTCAGCACAGAAAATGGAAATTGCTGAAATCAGAAATGCTATGCAGACGCTTGAAAGCAAAGGCGTTGTAGAATCAGATTACGATTCAGCATTAGTTGCAAAACTTGATGCTCTCTATCAGTCAGCTGAAGCAGAAATCAAAGCTGCTCAGATTGCGTCTGTTGAAGGCAAAATCACAAATATGGCATTTGTATATTCATCTTCAATGAGAGAAGAAGTTAAAGGAATCAAAGCTGAATATGATGCACTTATTGATTCAGGTATTTTAGCTTCTGAATTTAACAGTGACTTAATGGCTAAATTCAGCAAGGTTTATGATGTTTATGTTATGTCTTCAGGTCTTGAAGACAAGGCTGAAAGCTGGGGCACAGAGTACTTATACGAAATGTATAATGAAGTTATTGCAGCAAAAGAACTTGCAGACGGTTTAAAAGAAAACGAAGCTGCAGACGGTGATAAAGTTGTTGCTAAAGCAACAGTAGAAAAAATCAACAAATTTGCAGGCCTTGCAAAAGACGGTCTTGCAATCGACAATGCTATTGATGGTCTTGATATTATTTATAACAAAGACCAGCTTGAAACAATTGTTGCAATCAAAAAGTCTATTGACGAATTTAAAGCTGCAGGCGGTACAAATAAAGGTCTTGCAAACATCGGAATCTTTGAATCATTGTATGAATCAGCAGATTCTGACCTCTTACAGAGAGATATTGATACAGTTGTAGCAAGAATTGAAGCTCTTGATGAAATTTACTCAGCAAATGCAGATGCAGAAATGACAGCTATTGAAGCAGCTATTGCTGCAATCGAAGCAAAAGGCGGAGTTGTTCCATCAGTTGCTACAGAAAAATTTGCAAGCTTAGTTGCACAGAGAGATGAAGCACCAAGCTACACAACATTTAACCTTCCATACAACAAGGATGTAATGGAAAGCTTAGGCAGATATCAGGATCAGTACAGAGATGCAAACGGAAACTTTGTTAAGGATCCTGACACAGGTCGTTTCGTAATTCAGAATCCTGCAACAGAATGGTCATTTGCGGCATTCCTTAACGGTACTATGACATGTGATGAAGATGCTTTCTTTGAAAAATTAGGTGTTAATCCTACAACAAACAAAGCAACAATTCACGGTATTCCGTACCAGTTCGGTAAGGTTAAGACAACTGTTGACGGTGTTATTGACAAAGAAAATAACTCAGTAGCATCTGCAGTTGCATCTACAGTTGTAATTGATGTTCCAAACAACTCATACACAAAAATCCATTCAGCAATGTGGTCACACAAAGACCAGATGCAGTTTGGTGTAACATACAAATACGCAGACGGAACAAGTTCAACAGAACAGAATGTTAAAGAAATCGCAGGTGGTACATCATTAGCACAATGGATTAAAGCTCCATACTACAAAGTTATGACAAACGATGGTAAAGCATCACTCAAACTTTACAGAGGTTATATGCCACAGTATGACACAGGCGCACCAAGTGGTGGATACGGATTTGCTATTACAGACCATGTCTTAACACCTGATGATAAGAAGATTCTTGATAAAATTGAAATTACTTTTGGTTCAACAGATGCTCACCTCTTTGCTATGACAGGTCAGATTTCAAACTCAGTTCTTCTTAATAAGGTTCTTGCAGAAGCAGTTAATAATCTTGATTCAACTGCGGAAGAAAATGTAAGAGCAGTACTTGAAGGTTGTACAAACATTATGGCAACACTTGATGAAAAAGAAGTATCTTATGATGAAGCATTTGCAGCAACAGTTGCAGAAAATAAAAACATTTTCGTTGCAATTGAAAGCATTACATCTTACACAGACCTTGATAATTTAACATACACAATTAAATTCACAGGTCCTGTTGCAGAAAGCTCATTAACAAAAGCACTCTTTGTTATCAAAGAAATTGTTAAAAATGAAGAAGGTAAAGATGTTAAAGTTGCTTTTGATGACTACACAATCGTTCCTGTAGTTGAAAACGGTGAAATCAGAGAAGTTAAGCTTGTTATTGAAAACAAGTTTGAGTACGACAGAAAATTCAGCTTAACAGTTTCTAAAAATGTAACAGGTGTATCAGGTAAAACTATCTTTACAGAATCAGTTGCAGATTATGATGCAAAACCTGCTGTTGAAACAGAATTTGAACTTGCTGAAAACGGTACAGGTTCAGTTAAAGTTGTAAACAATATGAATGATGCTCAGGAAGTTACAGCAATCATTGCAGTTTACAACAAAAATAATCAGATGGTTGCAAAATATCTCGTAAACAGAGTGCTTGCAACAGGTGAGTCAGCTGTACAGCCTGTAAGCTTCCAGCTTTCAGAAGGACAGACAGTTGAATGTTTAGTTCTTGACTCATTAACAAACTGTAAAAAGATTTATAACACATTTATAGTTGAATAACTAAATAATTTAAAACAACCCCTGACCGGTGACCCGGTCAGGGGTTGTTTTGTGTGAAAAATATGGGTTTTCCTATTGATTGTTATGGGTAAATGTGATACAATATAATTAGGTGTAGTCTGGATAATTGCACCTATGACTCATTGGTAAACAAAAAAGTGAAATAGATATGAAAGGGAGAAATTTATGAAAAAGCTTTTGACTATTTTGTTGGCCGTTGTTATGGTGTGGAGTACATTCGTGCCTGTTTCTGCCGATACAGGCAGAGCGGAATTCTTAAATGACAAAAATTTCCGCTATGTACCCCTCGATAGGTATGTAACCGCAGATTTATTCGCATCATGGGCAGATATCTGCGACTATGCGAGATTTAACAAATCAGCAGACGGTACATCAGGAGTTTCTTTAAACAAGATTTCTTATAACAATACAGAAATTTTCAACTGGTATCCTATGACAACCGGTAATAATGCTCCTATTGAAGGAACTGAGCCATATTATAGCAAAGGCTTTAAAAAATCTTCAGCAACAACTTCCTTTGCAGGAAACATTTATCTTATAGATGACCTTCTTGAAAATAACGGAGCAGTTGTTAAAGGTTACAGATATTCTGCAGACGCAAACAAGACTGCAGCTGACGCATATAACGGAACTATAAAAAGAGTTACAACTGCCGCAACAAGAACTGTAAATAATGCGCACATTGTTGAAAAAAGTGGAAAGTATGTTATAGCAGAAAACAACGGTATTAAGCATAAAATCGGACCATTAAGTTCTACATCAGTTTCAAACAATGCAGTTTTCTTAACAGAAAAGGATATTACTGTTGAAATTGGTGATAAAGCAGATTATCTTTCTCTTTTATTTGCAACAAATGATGTAAATTCACATAACACAACAGCTGCAAGTACAGGTGTAGGTGTTTCGCCTGAAGCAGCAATCCAGACTGTTATTATTAACTATGCAGACGGACACAGTGAAAAGAAATATACTGTAATGCCAAATGTAGCAAAAACTACTGCAACTCTTGATGGTAATCTTATTGTTTATGCAGAAAAGAAAGCAGATGGCTCTCAGTGGACTGCAGAGGATTTTTATGGTGCAAACAAGAAAACTTTTAAGTTTCTTAATTCTGCAAATAAGGCGAATCACGGTGTTGATTTCAGCTCATTCACATCAGAAGATGTTAAATTTAAAAATCCTGATATTATTATGCCTGAAAAGGCGGCGGTTGCACAAGTTGTAAGTGCAAGACAGGATTCCTGCACAAATTCATACGGCAATATGGGAAGTATTACTACTTTCGACATTGGTGGCAAAGAGGTTACATCTGTTACATTTAAGAAAGAATATAAATATAACAGTATGAATATAGCTACGGCTATTGGTGTAAGCAGTTCGACAACAGATGTTAGAGCGGCTATTATTCCTGTTGAAATTCCAAAAGCAAGTGATAAGTATGATTACTTTGTGTATGTTGGAGGACTTTGTAATAACGGTATGCTTCTTTCTGCAACACTCTTTGATGAGCCTCTTCAAAATAAAATAGATGCTGTTGAAAAAGAAATTTCAAAGCTTAATGATTCTTATGTTGTAGCAGAGGGCACGAAGATTTACGGAATACATAAAGAAATAGAAGCTTTAAAGGCAGAGGGTGTTATTGCCTCTGACTTTGATGCAAAGTTATACAAAAAATATGAAGACATTTATGAACAATACGAAAAATCCGCACTTCAGAACGCATTGATTGATGAGCTTGTTGCAATTATAAACAGTCTTCCTACAAAATATACAAAAGAAGCAGGTAAGACTGCGGCAGAAGCAAAAAGTATTATTGACAAGCTTATAGAAAACGGAACAACAAAGGATTATATAAAAGCTTTATCAGACAACTATGGAACATATGAAAGCCACATTGCTCTTTATAATGAATGGCTTAATACAAAAAACAGTCAGGACAGAGTAGTTATCAACTGGACAGAAAAAGATAAAACTCACGCAGCAGATATCTTTGAGTTCAGTACTGCAACAATAGAAGAAATTCCATCAAAACAGGCTATTGTTATGAACAATATAAATACTGTTTTACCAAGCAACTATAAATATGGTTCATTTATTGGCTTCTATTCAACAGATTCAGCTAAAAACACATATAAGAATACATTCCCTGATAAATATAACCAGTATTACATCACAAATAACGGAATTACCTACGGATATAGCGGTATTTCAGAAAAAATTGGCGAAAATACCTATAATGCAGGTATAGTTGCACCTTCATACGGTTATGAAATCCCATTTGACGGTGCTACAAAGTATGAAGAAATAAATATTCTTGCAAACGGTATCACCTTCCTTTCAGGTGAGTATTCAAGACAACTTCAGGGTATAAAAACAACTGTTTACTTTGCAGACGGAACATCAAAAGAAGAAATTTCTATTGTCGGCAACTTTGGCTACAGCTATAGAATGGCACTTTATTCAATGCTTGAAGAGGATGCTTTGCCATACAGTGAATATATAAGCCAGAGAATCAAGACAAATTTAAGTGATATGTGGTACCCTGCAGAGGCTAATGTAAGCAGTTATTTCAAGCTTGCACCAAACAGCTTAAGAGCTTATTACAAATCAGACAAAACAACAAAAGCTCTTGAAAAAGTTTCAACTCTTGGCCGTGCATCAACTATAACTATTGACACAGATGATAAGGCTATTGAAAAAGTAACTGTTAACTATGCAACTACATCTGACCTTCAGAAAATGGGCGGTGTAGCTTATGATAAATACATCATTCAGGAAACAAAAGACGGTGTAATAACAGCTACTGAAAGAGAAATTAAAGATACATATTATCTTCCAATCAATAAGACTCAGCTTAAAGATGTAACAGGATATGATGCAAACAGAGATTACTATATGGCAGTAATTTCAAGTAGTGCATACCCTGTATATCTTCACGGTGTAACAGGCGTAAGAACAACTGCAAGCTCATATGCTGAAAATATTGCAGAGATTGAAAAGAAAATCAAAGGTTTTTCAGATGTTTTTGACATTTCAGAGCTTAAGGATATAAAGAATGTTGAAAGCCAGATTAAATTCCTTGAAAATCAGGGAGTTGCAAGAGAAAGCTTTGACAGTGCTTTAATTGAAAAGCTTGAAAAGCTTCTTGAAAATGTTATTGCAGAAAACGGTCATTATGAAATCTATGTTTCACCAAATGGAAATGACAACGGATACGGAACAATTGATACTCCTGTTAAGACCCTTGACAGAGCAAGAGCAATTGCAAGAACATATAAAAATGACAGACCTATAGATATTATTCTTCTTGAGGGAGAGTATAACTTAACAAAACCTTTTGAACTTACAACTTTTGATTCAGGAACAAAAGAAAATCCGGTTACAATCAAAGGTGCAGGGGGCGTTATCACAACTGCAGATACTTTAAGCTACTATGACTTTGAAAAGGTTACTAAAGAAGAAGCGGGAGAAAAGCTTCAGCCAAAGGCAGTTGGAAAAGTATTAAAGGTTGACCTTTCAAAATATGGTATTGATGCAACAGATATGCCTATATTCGAGAGCACTTTCATAAGAGGTGACGGTTTTGAAGATGTGACCTTCTTTGTGAATGACAAAGAACAGGATGTTGCTCAGTATCCAAACGGTGAAAGCAACTATGAATCATGGGTATCTGTTGCGGATAAGTCAATAAATTCTGCAAAAATTCAGGTTAATGCAAATCGTGCTAAAAAATGGCAGAATGAAAAGTTTGCATATTTTGAAGGCTATCCCGGTCCTGATTACTCAAACGAAAGAAACAACATAACAATTGAAGGCGATTTGATTTGCTTTAATAATTCTGCAAGATTTGAACTTTACGAAAATCACAGCAGAAGATACAAGGTTAAGCATGTTCTTTACGAGCTTGATGCACCAGGTGAATGGTATATAGACAGAGATACAAATGTTCTTTACTACTACCCAACATCTGATTTTGACGAAAACTCAAGAATTCAGATTGCAGCAAGAAAGTTAGACGCATTTACAACTACAACAGGCTTAAGCAATCTTAACTTTGATGGTGTTAAGTTTGACAAAATCAGAGGTAATGCTATTACTGCAGGATATGCCCACGAAAATGTTAATGTATATAACTGTGAATTTACCAATATTTCAAATATGGCAGTAAGATATACAGCAAATACAAATTCGTCAACTCTTGCAAATATTGCAAACTACACAGATGCGGCTAAAAACTGCGAAATAAGAAACAACAGATTTATAAATATAGGAAACAGTGCAATTCGCTTCATCGGCGGAAATCGTTCTACATTATCAGATGGTAACAATGTAATTGCAAACAACTATATCTATAATGCAAGTGATAAGCAAAAATGTAATCCTAATATAGAAATTTCAGGTGTATTTAACTATGTTTTAAATAACGAAGTACATATGAGCACCTTCCATGCAATTAACCATTCAGGTAATGAAAATGTTATTGCATACAACGAACTTTATAATATGCTCAGAGATACTGGTGACTGTGGTGTTATTTACAACGGCAGACAGCTTGCAACAAGAGGCACAGAGATTGCATACAACTATATTCACGATTACAAGCATTTAGATGAAAGAACACACGATAACGGTGTTGGTGTTTATCTTGATGACAGATTAAGTGGTATAAATATTCACCATAATATTATTTTCTCAAATGGTATAGGTGAAGATGCCAACGGTATCCAGAACGGTGGCGGACAGCATAACAAAATCAACTATAACACAATCGTTGATGCTGATGAAACCATGACCCGTACAAACAGATTTGTTGAAGATTACAAATTGAATTCAGACTGCACAGCTTTTGACGAAATCATAAGAATTTCAGGTATGAGCGATACAAATCAGGTTCGTCTTGATGACGGAAAATATAAAACATACTCAATGCTTGGAAGAAACGAACTCTTCTTCGAAAGATACCCTGAAATGAACGATTCAATAGAAACACTTTTAAATCCAAACGAAACTGTACCGAAGTTTGTTGAAAAATATCCGTTCATATTAACACTTCCAAAATATAAACCGACAGAAAAAGACGGAAAGGTTGTTCAGCCAGATTACGGATATCTTGAAGATGACATTGCAAATGGTAACGATTTAACAAAATACAGACTCTTGTCATTAAAATCTACAATTGGCAACGAATATATCGGAAATATTTCAAACAGACCTTGGAGAGCACCGGAAAGCAAGGATGTAAACGGAGCAGTTTATGATGTTTACGAAAAATTCGGAAGCACAATTGAAAATAATATTGAAAATGCAACAAAAGATATGTTTGTTGATTATGAGGGCAAAGACTTCAGAATTAAAGCAGACCTTGGCTTTGAAGGATATATTGACGAAACCTTTGACCTTGACATAATAGGTCTGCAGGCTGACGGCTCTGTTTCATACGAGCTTGGCTTTGAGCTTAATGATGTTGAACTTAAAAATCCAAAGGCGGGCATTGACAAAAGCTTTGAAATAATCAGCGTTGATGCTTCAGACAAGGCAAATGTTTTCATTATGTGGGAAAGACCTGTTTCATCTGACTACTTTACTGTAGAAATCGCAACAGATCCTGAAATGAATAACATCATTTACAAAAATGAAGATGTTTATTTTGCAAGACTTAATGTTGACTTAAGTGCATACAACCAGAAGGAATTCTACTTCAGAGTTACTGCAAGAAATATCGGCAGAAACGGTGGTCAGTGGACAAATTCTGACGGAGTACAGACCATTAAAACTGTATATTCAGTAAGCGTTGATATTTACAAAGATGCGGCAGTACCTTTTGACATTTCTTCAGACTTTAATGTTGACGTATTCAACGATGAGGGAGAAACTCATAACAACGGTGACTTATTGGGGGGCAAAGGTACAACCCTTGGTATGTATAACCTTACAAACTTAAAGAGACTTGTTTCTGCAGAAGGTTATTATGAATATGGCGGAACATATTACCACTTCCCACAGGTTGGCTACGACACAAGCAAGAAAAATGCCATAAGCACCCAGAGTCATTATGATAGCTTTGGTCTCTTGGATAAGTTGTTTGGCAGAGTTACTGAATATAAATACACACTTAAAACCGCAGAGCAGGGCTATTATGACAAGGTTAAGATTGCCATAAGTTCAAAATTTGCTGCAAAAGATTATCAGATAAAAGCTTATTATACAGATAACTCATCAGAAACCTTTAATGTTGCACTTCATCAGTACTATACAACAACTAACAGCATAGATAAAACAGATATTAATATTATAATGACGGTAGATGGTGTAAACTATCTGGGTCAGACAATAACATCAGTAACTGCGTATAATCCAAATAAAATCTATCAGGCAGTTATTGATACCAACAATGACAAAGTACTTCAAAGCCTTGAATTTGTAAGATCCAGCGGAACAGTATACGGTGGTGGCACTAATGATGAATATATCTTCGCTATAACCGGTGTACAGTGTGACAGAATTCTTGAAAACGGAAACACCATGCAGGCAATTTCTATGAGAAACTACTCAGGTGCAGAGAAAACTGCAAATGTTGTAATAACAGGCTATATAGACGGAGAATTCGCAGCAGTTATAGTTCCTGCAACAATAAAGAATAACAAACATTCCGGAGTATTAAACATTGAAATTCCTGAAAAGGTTGAAAAAATGACAGGCAAAGCTATGTTTTTATGGGAGAAAGATCCTACCACATTGAAGCCGTTTTCAACTAAGTTACCAATAAGATAAAGGGAGAAAGAATGAAAAAAATATCAGCAATATTATTGATTTTCACAACAATTGCAAGTATGGTTTGTCTGCCCGTCTCCGGGGCAGAGCAGACACCACTTGATAAGGCTAATGAGCTTGTTGCTTCGTTGCCTGAAAGCTATGTTATTGGTGAGGGTGACATTTTAAACGAAATTACAGATATTATAGAGGAAAACGGTATAAACCCAAAGCAATTGAGTGAACCTGTTAAGTACGCAACTCATGTGAATTCACATAACACATGGAAAAAAAGAGTAAATTATCAGGACAGAATCAACATTAAGTGGCAGGATATTAATCCTGACACTTGTGTTGATATGTTCGAATATTCAAATTACGATTCAAAGGGTGCAAATATTGCAATTCCTGTAGAAACAATTGCTAAAAAGCCTGGTATTGTTATGTATTATAACAATAAAACCTATTTCCCGGATAACATTAAAAGCGGACAGTATATAGGTTTTTATGACATAACCTCTGTAAAAGAAAAATATCCAAACACATTCCCTGACAGTAACGGTGAATATTTTATAACAGAAAACGGCGTGCAGTTCGGATATAGCGCAATTCCTGAAAAGATGGGTGATATTGCATACAATGGCGGTATTGTATCAACAGAATACAGCTACGAAATTCCTTTTGACGGACATACACAGTATGCAAGCGTAAGCTTTTTGGTATCAGGTATAACATATTCGTCAGGAGAATATGCAAGACAGCTTTTCCCTGCAGTTACCAGAGTTTATTTTGCAGACGGTACAGTTGAAGAAAATTTCCATATTGCAGGACTTTTCCCATATAGCTACAGAATGGCTCTTTATTCCAGAAAAAACGGCACAACATACAGTGAATATCTGGGACAGAATTTGGCTAAAGAACTTGATACAATGTGGGTTCCTGAAGAGGCAAATGTTTCTTCATACTTTAAAATGGGTAACGGACTCAATTCAAGACTCTCTTATAAAACTGATAAAACAATCGGTAACGCAACTGTTATAACTGTAAACACAAATAACAAGGCAATAAGTAAGGTTGAGGTTGCTTGTGCATCAGTTGATATGCTGAAGAGCATGGGTGGAATTCCAATCTCTCAATATACTACCAAAGAAGAAACTCCACAGACAAGATCAAGTGCAGATACATATCTTATGCCTATAGATAAAAAGGTTTTTGCAAATTGTCAGAATTATGATGCAAACAGCGACTATTATATGGCAGTTATAAGAAACAGGGCATATCCTTTGTATCTTCACGCCGTAACAGGCAGCAAAACAGAAGGTTCTTCTTATGCACAGCAGATTGCAAAAATCGAAGAAGAGGTAAAAGCTCTTCCTGACAACTTTGAAGTATCTTCTTTTGAAAAACTTAAAGCTATTAAAGAGAGATATGATTTTCTTTTAAAGCAGAAGGTTGCAGAGGGTGACTTTGATTCTGCTGTAGTAGAAAAATTATACAGACTTTTAAATTATAATGTCCAAAATGGAAAATATGTAGTTTATGTTGAGCCTTATGGAAATGACGGTGCAAGTGGCTCTGAAGAAGATCCTTTAAGAACTTTTGAGGGTGCTGCAGAGTTTGTTAAGACTCTTGAAAAAGACAAACCCGTTGATGTTATTTTCCTTGAAGGTGAATACATTTTTGAAAAAAGTATAAAGCTTACGCAAGATAATTCAGGAACAGAAGAGTTCCCCGTAACCTATAAGGCTGAAGGCGATGTAAGATTTACAACAAGTGAGAAAGTTTCTTTTAAAGATTTCATTCTTGTAAAAGAAGGGGAAAACAACAAAATCTCACCTGAATTATCAGGTAAAATTTACAAGCTTGACTTAAATAAGCAGGGAATTTATCCAGGGGATATGCCTATCTTTGAAAGCACAGTTATCAGCGGTGATGGTTTTGAGGATATGAACTTCTTTGTTAACAACAAAGAACAGCTTGTTGCCCAGTGGCCTAACGGTGAAAGTAATTATGCCACATGGGTTGACCTTGAGAATAAAAACATTAACTCGGGTGTAATAAAGACAGACGAGATACGTTCAAAAAGATGGCAGGGCGAAAAGTTTGCATATTTTGAAGGCTATCCTTCGCCTGATTATTCAAACGAAAGAAACAATATTACAATCCAGGGGGATTTGATTAAATTCAAAAATGCCTCAAGATTTGACCTTGATGAAAAACACTCAAGAAGATACAAAATAAAGCATATTTTGGCAGAACTTGATGTTCCGGGCGAATGGTATGTGGACAGAGACACAAATGTTTTATACTATTACCCAATTGAAGATTTTGACGAAAATGCAACAATAGAAATTTCGTCAAAAAAGATGAACTTAATTACAATAAAAGGTGTTTCAAATGTTAATTTTGACGGTATTACTTTTGATAAAATCAGAGGAAGAGCAATTGAAGCAAGAAACAACCTTGAAAACTTGAATATTTACAACTGCTCCTTTACAAATATAGCAAATGATGCAGTTGTGTATGAAGCAACTGCAAGATACGACGGATATCTGACAGGAATATCTAACTACTATGATGCTGCAAATAACTGTGAAATCCGAAACAACAAGTTTGTAAATATAGGTGCAGCTGCAATAATCTTAAGAGGCGGAGACAGGGAGTATTTAACAGGCGGAAACAATGTTATTGCAAATAACTACATCTATAATGCAGGTAACAAGCAGAGATGCACTCCTGTTATACAGATGGGTGGTTTTAATAACAATGCCTTGAATAACGAAGCTCATCTGCTTCCATTCCACGCCCTTAACTATGGCGGAAATGAAAATCTTATTGCATATAATGAATTTTATGATGCCCTTCGTGATACGGGAGACTGCGGTGTTGTTTACACAGGCAGACAGTTTTTGACAAGAGGTACAGAAATTGCCTATAACTACATCCACGATTTCAAGCATTTAGACGAAAGAACTCACGATAACGGCGTTGGTATTTATCTTGATGACAGACAAAGCGGAATCTATGTTCATCACAACATTATCTTTGCAAACGGTATCGGTGATGATGCTAACGGCGTACAGAATGGTAGTGGTATGCACAACACTGTGGAATATAATACTGTTGTTGATGCGGCAGAACCATTTACATTCAGCAACAGATTTGTTGAAGATTACGGTTCAAGTTTTTCAGGAACTTCTGTAATAAACGAAGCCGTAAGGATTTCGGGTATGCAGAAGGGTGAGCTGATTTATTACGATGATGGCGTAGTTAAAGAGCCTACTGTTTCAGGCAGATATGAATTATACTATGAAAAATATCCACAGATTGAAGAAACAGTTGCAACTCTTGTAAATCCTAACGAAACAGTTAAGAAGTTTGTTGAAAAATATCCGTTCATTTTAACACATGCCAATTTTGTGCCAACATATAATAATGACGGAACTATTAAAAATCCTGCAAAATACGGACATCTTGCAAAGGATATCATTGATGGCAACGATTTAACAAAATACAGACTTCTTTCCTTAAGAGCTCAGCTTGGAAATGTATACACAGGTAATGTATCAAATACTAAATGGACAACATCTGATGCAACAATTCAGCTTTACAAAAATTTCGACAGTACATTTGAAAACAATCTTCAGGAAGTATCAAATGATATTTTTGTTGACTATGAAAATCAGGATTTCAGAATAAAAGCAGATTTAGGCTTTGAAGGATACATAGACGAAACCTTTGACCTGAATACTATAGGCATTCAGGCAGACGGTGAGGTTTCTGCTGATGTTACCCTTAAAGATTACAAGGTTGAAAATCCAAGAAAATTTTCAGCTGAAGAAAAGAATTTTAATTTAACTTATCCTGAAAACAACGGCAAGGCAGACGATGTTAAAAATATTACCTTTATGTGGGAAAGACCTGTTTCTTCTGACTATTTCACACTTGAAATTGCAACAGATAAAGAAATGAAAAACATAGTTTATAAGAATGAAAATTCTTATTATAACTTTGAAACAGTAACATCCCTTCCTGAAGATGTTAAAACCTTCTACTGGAGAGTTACTGCAAGAAATATCAGCAGAAAAAATGCTGAAAGCTGGGTAAACAGCGACGGTGTGAATGTTTTCCACACATACGATGGAGCATATCAGGAAACCCCTGCTTCAGTACCTTTCGAGCTTTCAACAGAATTTAATGTTGATTTGTTCAACAACGAAGGCGAAGTAGCATCTAAGGTTGCTCTTGGCGCAGGTGGAGATTTAGGTATGTATAATCTCACAAACCTTAAAAGAATTGTGCCAAAAGACGGATACTTCAAATATATAGATACTATCTATAATTTCCCACAGGTTTCTTATGGCTCTGAAACAACCAATGCCATAAGAGTGCAGTCAGGAACAAAATATAAATATGAGCTTAAATCGTGGGAGGCAGGCCACTACGACCAAATCAGACTTGCAATGAGCTCTCTGTATGCGGCAAAAGACTATAACATAATTGCTCATTATGAAGATGGCTCATCTGAAACAGCAAAGGTTGCTCTTCATCAGTATTATACAACATATTACAGTTATGAAGATGCAGACATAATTCTTATTGTGGATGGTGTTAACTCTAAAGGCCAGATAATAAGTCAGCTGAACCAATACAACTATAATAAGATTTATCAGGCGGTTGTTGAAACTGATGAAAATAAAGCTCTTAAAAGTCTTGAGTTTATTGGTGGAAGCGGAACGGTACATGGCGGAAGAGCAAACACAGAATTTATTTTCGCAATCACCGGCGTTAAAAAACAGAGAAATACAGATAAAGGCATAGAAAAAAGTTTTTTTATAAACAATTACTCTGATGAAAAGAAAGAGCTTGTTCTGATTATAACAGGAACTGAAAATGGAAAAGCTATGTCAAAAGTCTTTACTGCAGAAGTTTCAAAGAATAAAGACTTCCAGAGTTTTGAAATAGAAATACCTGATGATGTGTTTACCTGGGAAAACAAAAAACTGTTTACATGGGAAAACGGTACAATTGCACCGTTTACTGCAGTGATGCCTATGTATAAATAATATGGTTTGCAGGGTGTGTTGAAAAAACCCTGCAAATTTTTATTTGAATAAAGTGTTGACAAATTAAAAAAAATGTTGTAGAATACTTTCAACGATTTAAATATACTACTTTAAAGGCGATGACCGGAAAGAAGTAGAAGCACATGGAACCTTGAGAGAGTTGTCGGTTGCTGCGAGACAATGGAAAGTGTACTTTGAATACATTCTGTGAGCCGTGCACTGAAAAGGTGCAACGGGAGTTCCCGTTACAGAACAAGAGTATGATTGTACTCGTAAAGGCCGAGGCTGTGAGACCTTGGTAAAATGAGGTGGTACCGCGGGAATTATTCTCGTCCTCTATTTTAGAATAGAGGGCGTTTTTTTATTTTTAAACGCCCCCTATGGTAAAGAAAGGATGGTATTTATGGTATTGAAAATCGGTTTACTTATTATTTTCTTTGCAGTTATGGTTGCCGTTGGACTTTACTGCAAAAAGAATGCAACGGATGTAAAAGGCTTCGTTTTAGGCGGAAGAGCTGTAGGACCTTGGTTTACGGCATTTGCTTACGGAACATCATACTTTTCTGCAGTTATCTTTGTTGGATATGCAGGACAGTTCGGATGGAAGTTCGGTATTGCATCAACCTGGATTGGTATAGGAAATGCGGTTTTAGGTTCTCTTCTTGCGTGGATAGTTCTCGGCAGAAGAACAAGACTTATGAGTCAGCACTTGTCAAGTGCAACGATGCCTGAGTTTTTCGGAAAAAGATATTTAAGCCCTGCAATTAAAATTGCGGCATCGGTAATTGTATTTATTTTCCTTATTCCTTATACTGCTTCCCTTTACAACGGGCTTTCAAGACTTTTTGAAATGGCGTTTCCGGGAATCGATTACTCGGTTTGCGTAATAGTTATGGCAGTTTTAACTTGTGTTTATGTTGTTGCAGGTGGTTATATGGCAACTGCAATCAATGATTTTATTCAGGGCATTATAATGCTTATTGGTATAGTTACAGTTATTGGAGCAGTTCTTGCATCAAACGGTGGATTTACAGAAGCTTTAAGAGGGCTTGCACAAATAGAAGGAAGTATGCCGGGTGCATATAATTCATTCTTTGGTCCTGATCCTTTAAACCTTATGTTTGTTGTGATTTTAACATCACTTGGAACCTGGGGACTTCCACAGATGGTACAGAAATTTTACTCTATAAAGAGTGAAGATGATATTAACAAAGGTACAGTAATTTCAACAGTGTTTGCGGTTATTGTTGCAGGTGGTTGCTACTTCCTTGGTGGCTTTGGCAGACTTTTCTCAAATGTATTAGGAACAGGGGATATGCCGATTGGCGGATTTGATGCAGTTATCCCACAGATGCTCTCAAACCTTCCGGATGTTTTAATTGCAATTGTAATTGTGCTTGTGCTTTCAGCATCAATGTCAACTCTTTCATCACTTGTTTTAGCATCAAGCTCAACTTTAACTTTAGACCTTCTAAAAGGACATATTATTAAAGAAATGTCTGAAAAAAAGCAGGTTCTTATTATGAGAATTTTAATAGCAATATTTGTAGCAATTTCTGCATTTATTGCATTAAATAAAGATAAACTCGGATATATTGCAGATATGATGGGTATATCATGGGGAGCTCTTGCAGGCGCATTTTTAGCTCCGTTCCTTTTCGGCTTATACTGGAAGAGAACAACAAAAACGTCAGTTTGGGTAAGCTTTATTTTCGGGGCAGGAATTATGGTTTTAAATATGTTATTCAGAAGCTCATTCCCGTTAATATTGCAATCTCCGATTAACTGCGGTGTTATAGCTATGGTTGGCGGACTGGTTTTAGTTCCGGTAGTATCATTGATAACACCAAAAATAAATAAAGAAAAAACAGAGGAAATGTTTGCATGTTACGACAGAGAGGTTGTTGTAAATGCAAAAGAATCACTTGGTAAATAAAGAAAGGAAAAAATAAAATGCCTATTACAGAAATCTTGAAAAAGAATGCGGATTTTTATCCAAACGATACTGCTCTTGTGGAAATAAACCCACAGTATGAGCAACAGAAAAGAATGACATGGAGAGAATATTCACTTATTGAAGCAAATCCAAACCATGCATACAGAAACGAAATTACATGGGGACAGTTCAATAAAAAAGCAAACCGTCTTGCAAATTTCCTTTTTACAAGAGGCATTAAAAAAGGCGATAAGGTTGCAATTCTTCTTATGAACTGCATTGAGTGGCTTCCTATTTATTTCGGCATTTTAAAGACAGGTGCTTTGGCAGTTCCTCTTAACTACAGATATACTGCGGATGAAATCAAATATTGTCTTAACCTTGCAGATGCAGATGTTATTTTGTTCGGACCTGAATTTGTTGGCCGTGTGGAAGAAATCTGTGACAGAATTCCTAAAGTTAAAATGTGGCTTTATGTGGGCGATGATTGTCCTACATTTGCAGAAAGCTATGATAATTTAGTGGGCTATTGTTCATCAAAAGAACCAAAGGTTGAGCTTACAGATGAAGACGAAGCTGCTATATACTTCTCATCAGGAACAACAGGCTTCCCAAAAGCTATTGTTCACGCCCATAAAGCTTTAATGCATTCTTGTATGGCAGAGCAGGCACATCACGGACAGACAAAAGATGATGTTTTCCTTTGTATTCCGCCTCTTTACCACACAGGTGCTAAAATGCATTGGTTCGGAAGCTTTTTAGTTGGTGCAAAATCAGTTATCTTAAAGGGTGTTAATCCACAGTGGATTATTAAAGCGGTTCACGAAGAAAAATGCACAATCGTATGGCTTTTAGTTCCGTGGGCACAGGATATTTTAGACGCTATCGAAAGAAAAGAAATTGACCTTTCTCAATATGAAATTGACCAGTGGAGATTGATGCACATTGGTGCACAGCCTGTTCCACCAAGCCTTATAAAGAGATGGAAACAAATTTTCCCTAATCATCAGTATGACACAAACTACGGTCTTTCAGAATCAATCGGACCTGGTTGTGTTCACCTTGGTGTTGAAAACATCGATAAAGTTGGTGCTATCGGTCAGGCAGGCTTCGGTTGGGAAGCAAGAATCATCAATCCGGACGGCACAGAAGTTGAAAAAGGCGAGGTTGGTGAACTTGCAGTTAAAGGTCCCGGCGTAATGCTTTGCTACTACAAAGACGAAAAAGCTACCAACGAAATTTTAAAAGATGGTTGGCTTTACACAGGTGATATGGCACAGGAGAAAGATGGCTTCATCTACCTTGTTGACAGAAAGAAAGATGTTATCATTTCAGGTGGTGAAAACATTTACCCTGTTCAGATTGAAGACTTCTTAAGAAAACACGACAAAGTTAAAGACGCCGCAGTTATCGGTCTTCCTGATAGCAGACTTGGAGAAATCACAGCTGCAATCATAGAAGCAAAAGATGGTATGACATTAACAGCAGAGGAAATTGACGAGTTCTGCCTTGACCTTCCAAGATACAAAAGACCTAAAAAGGTTATTATTGCAGATGTTCCAAGAAACCCAACCGGAAAAATCGAAAAACCAAAGCTTCGCAAGATGTACGCAGGAGAGAATCTTGTTGCCAAACAGAACGAACTCCAATAATTGCGGAAAAAATTCTGCATCTTGCACTATTTTCCTCCTTTATGTACACAAAGTACACGACAGTCGGAAAAATAGCACAATCTACAAAATTTTTTCTCGCAATTAAGTGTGTGAAGTACACGACGCTACGCATCAACACAAACTACAACAAAATTTCCTCACAAATTAGTATGGTGCTTATACAAAAATAATCCACGAGTTATGCCGAGTGTCCTTAAGGACACTCGGCAACGATATTAATTTCTAGCGAAATTAGCGATATTACTGCGTAGCGATATTATGCTTTGCACAGCGATATTCCCTTCGGGAGTTAATTAATATCATATCGTTGCGAAGCAATATCGCTTTTGTGTAACAAAAATATCATTCGAACGAATGTGAGAATATCGCTAAAATATAGCAACCGTGTCGGTTGCTATATTTTACTTTTATAACAAAGAAAGTGTCCTTACGGACACTTCTCATAAGACTCGTGGATTATTTTGTATGCGCAGTTTATGCCGTCGAGAGCGGAAGACATTATTCCACCTGCATAGCCTGCTCCTTCGCCGATAGGGAACAGTCCTTTTATGTTTGACTGGAAGGTTTCATCTCTTAAAATTCTTAAAGGTGCAGAGCTTCTTGTTTCAACACCTGTTAAAACTGCATCGTTGAAGTTAAAGCCTTTCATTTTCTTATCGAAATCTACCAGTGCATATTTAAGCATTTCAATAACAAAATCAGGAAGAACATCTTTGATTGATGTGTATTTAACACCTGGCAGATAAGAGGGGTTAACTTCTCCTGCCTTTGTGCTTTCTCTGTCTGCAAGAAAATCGCCTACAAGCTGAACGGGAGCAAAATAGTTTTCTCCGCCTTTGATAAAAGCTTTTTCTTCAAGGTCTTCCTGAAATTTTATGGCATCCAAAACTCCGCCCTTTATATCTTCAGGAAGAACAGAAACCAAAAGTGCCGCATTTGAGTTTTCTTCATTACGGGCAAAGTAACTCATACCGTTTGTAACAACCTGTCTTTCTCCCGATGCACCGCAAACAACCACACCGCCCGGACACATACAAAAGGTGTATGCACCTCTGTCATCTTTATGACAGGAAAGCTTATAGTCTGCCGCAGGGAGAGTTTCTGCCCACTCTACTGATTTATACTGAATAAGGTTTATGTGTTTTCGTTTATGTTCAATTCTTACGCCTACGGAAAATGGTTTTTTCTCCATTTCAACTCCTTTATCAAAAAGCATACGATAAGTGTCACGACTACTGTGACCAGTTGCAAGAATTAATTTAGCACAGTTAATTGTACCTTTATCAGTAACAACTGCAGAGATAGAATTATTTTCAACAATTATATCTGTAAGGGTTGTATTAAAAAGAACTTCACCGCCAAGGGATATGATTTCTTCTCTTATATTTTTGACGGTTGTATATAAATAATCTGTGCCGATGTGGGGCTTTGCAAGATATTTAATTTCTTCAGGTGCACCGTGTTTAACAAATTCATCAAGCACAAAAGGAATTTTGTTGTTATTTAATCCGCAGGTTAATTTACCGTCTGAGAAAGTACCTGCACCACCCTCGCCGAACTGAATGTTTGAATTAAGGTTAAGCTTGCCTGTTTTGAAAAATGTATCGACTGAAGCTTTTCTTTCTTCAACCTTTTCTCCTCTTTCAAGAATAACGGGCTTCATACCGCATCTTGCAAGCATAAGTCCGCAGAAAAGTCCTGCAGGACCTGAACCTGCAATAACGATTTTTTCTTCCTTCCCCGATGTATAAGGAAAGACATAGCTGTTATCTTCATATACAGAAACATTGCCTGAATTAAGAAAGCTTTTTTCGCTTTTCACCTCTGCCTTAAAGGTGCAGACATAGTGAATAAAATCCCTTTTTCTGCAGTCAAGGGATTTTCTCAAAATTTCTGTATTTAAAATATTTTCTTCCGTTGTTTTAAGCGTCTTTGCAACTGCTTTTTTGTAGTTGGTGTCAAGAGGGCTTAATTTAACATTGCTTATTTTTATCATAATGCCTTTCCAACCATATATCCGCTTGACCACGCCCATTGAAGGTTGTAGCCACCGCAGATTCCGTCAACATCAAGAACCTCACCGCAGGCAAACAGTCCTGAAACTTTTGTTGATTCAAGGGTTTTTATGTCAAAATCTTCGATTTTAATTCCGCCTGCAGTAACCTGAGAGTTTTTAAAGGGCATAACAGATAAAAGTTTAACTCTGAAAGCTTTTATGTTATTTACAATCTCTTTTATTTCTGCCCCTGAAAGCTCTTTTGCTAAAGTGTTGAACTTTTTGTCTGTGGATTTTTTAATTATCATCTGACCGCATCTTTTTGAAAACACGCCTGTGAAAAAGTCTTCAAGTGGCTTATGTCCCTGTGTTTTCAATCTGTTTTGTATCAGCGTTTTCACCTCGTCGTAGGTGAATTCCTGCATAAAGTCTATAATGCAGTATATGTCTTTTTGGTTTTTCTCTGAAAAGTGTTTTGAAACCGACCTTGAAAGGTTAAAGCCAAGTGGACCTGAAAGTCCGTATTCGGTGAAATGCATTTCGTCAGTGCCTTTGTCAATGGTTTTGCCGTCAACATCAATTTTTGCAGAAACGGTGATTTTTGTGCCGTTTAATGCCTTTGTATATGTGTTGTCGCACTTAATCTGCACAAGGCTCTGAAAAACAGGGTTCATTTTATGACCGAAAGCTTTTAAAAATGTGTAGCCGTCACCGTCTGAACCTAAATTTTCACCGCTCATACCACCGCAGGCTATAACTATTTTTTCAAATTCGAGGGTTTCTTTTTCACCAAACACTCTGAAAATATTACCTTTTTTCTCTATTTTTAAAACTTTGAAGCCTGTTTTTTCTTCAACACCAAGTCTTTGATTTTCCATACGAAGAACATCAAGTACAGAAGATGCCTGAAGGCTTCTTGGATATATTTTCCCTTTATCGCCTGTGGTAAAAAGAAGTCCCAATTTTTCAAAGGACTCCTGTGTATCTGTGTTAGAGAAAACAGATAAAGCTTCCTTCACATAATTTGTGTCAGAGGCGTAGAAAAATTCCACACCCATATCACGGTTGGTTAAATTACACCTTCCGTTGCCTGTTGCGAGAATTTTTTTACCGCACTTATCTGCTTTTTCTATTATATAAATTTTGTTTTTAGGGTTGTTTTTCTTTGCAACAAGACCGCAAAACAGTCCCGATGCACCACCGCCTATAATTCCTATTCTCATTTTGATGCTTTTAAAGTATCTCTGATTTCTGTAAGAAGCTCTTCAACTGTTGGCTTTGCAGGCTCTTCAATTTTTACTTCTTCTTCCTTCTTTTCAAATTTATCTCTTATTTTACCCATCAATGTTATAATTGCAAAAATAGAAATCGCAATAATAAAGAAATCTATGATGTTCTGTATAAACATACCATATTTGATTGCAACCTCTGCGGTTTCTTCTGTTGCAGGTGTTAAAACATATTTTAAATCTGCAACTGAAACATTTGCTGTTATATAGCCAAAAAACGGAGTAATGATGTCTGAAACAAGAGATGTTACGATTTTTCCGAAAGCACCGCCCACAACAACGCCGACTGCCATATCGATTACATTGCCCTTAAAAGCAAATTCTTTGAATTTTTTAAACATATTCATTTCTCCTTTTACATTCTGTCAGGAATTTCTATTGCAAGAATATCCATCATTCTTATTAACATATCAAGTGCAAGCTTTAATGTTGCAATTCTTGATTTTCTCTTTTGTTCGTCTTCTTCTGCAAGCACTTTGTATTCGTGATAATACTTATTAAGTGCCTGAGCAAGCTTATATGCATATTCTGCAACCGCGCTTGGTGCAAAATCTGCTGCAGCATTTTCAAGTGCAGTCTGGAACTCTGTTAAAAGAAGGAAGAGTTCTGTCTGAACATCGCCTTCTGATTTAAGGATTTCACCGTCTGCAGAATCTGTTGCTTTATTGATGATTGATGCGGCTCTTACTGCGCTGTACTGAATGTATGGGCCTGTCTTTCCTTCAAATGAACAGAATTTATCAATATCAAAAACATAGTCCTTGCTTCTGTGGTTTGAAAGGTCTGCAAATTTAAGTGCACCTATTCCAACTCGTCTTGCAATTTCTTTAAGCTCTGCTTCGTTAATGTCACCGCTGATTGCATCTTTAACTCTGTTGTACGCTTCAATTTCTAAAGTATTGATTAAGTCTTCAAGACGCATAACTCCGCCTTCACGGGTTTTGTATGGCTTACCGTCTTTACCGTTCATTGTGCCGAAGCCTGCAAAGAAGAGTTCTGTTTTTTCTTTTGCAATCTGTGTTTTTCTTGCAGCTCTGAAAAGCTGTTTGAAGTGAGTTCCCTGTCTGTTGTCAACAACATAAACAATAAGGTCAGGGTCAAAGTCTTCGTTTCTCATTATGATTGTAGCAAGGTCAGTTGTGTCGTAAAGTGCGGCACCGTCTGACTTAAGAAGCATAAGTGGTGGAAGCGGAGGGTTGTCTGTTTCTTCTGTAATATCAACAACAAGACATCCTTCGTCTTCTCTTGCAAGACCTTTATTCTTTAAATCTTCAATCATAGCAGGAATAATATCTCTTACATCTGATTCGCCCTTCCAAAGGTCGAAATCAACTAAAAGTCTTGAATAGTTTTTCTTTAAATCTTCAATTGAAACTGCAAGGACTGTTTCCCAGATTTCAAAGTAAATACCTTCGCCCTTCTGAAGCTCAAATGTAAGCTTTTTACAATGCTCCATAACTTCAGGGTCTTCTTTAGCCTGTGCAGATTTTGCAGGATATGTTTTTTCAAGAACAGAGATTGTGATATATTTTTCCCTGTCTTCTTTAGTCATAAGATTTTCAAGACCGAACTGCTCGATAATTCCTGCAATAACCATACCCATCTGAAGTCCCCAGTCCCCAAGATGAACATCACCATAAACATTGTGACCAAGGGTTTTGAAGAGTCTTTTTACAGATTCACCGATAATTGCGCTTCTTAAATGACCTACATGAAGAGATTTCGCAACATTTGCTCCACCGTAGTCAATAACAATTGTTTTTGCTTTTTCAGGCTTGTCAAGAAGGAAATCTTCGCTGTTTTTCATTTTGTTTATATAGTCACACAAAAATTCGTCCGATACATCCATATTAAGAAATCCCGGAGGACAAGCTTCAACCTTTTTGAAGGTTTTGCTTTCTTTTAAAATATCTGCAATTTCGTTTGCAATATCAAGAGGCTTTTTCTTATGTATTTTTGCAAGTGGCATACAGCCGTTGCACTGATACATACAAAGGTCAGGTCTGTTTGAAACAGAAACGCTGCCGTATTCTTTTTCGTAGCCTGCTTTTTCAAATGCATTTTTAACTTCGTTTGTAAGCAATCCTTTAAAACTCATTTAACTTTAGTCCTTTCACAATATCATCTGTTTTAGCATCCACAAGGGCAATAAGACCTTTGGTGGGAAGCTCCATCATATCACCGATTCTGCCTGCAGAAACAATGATTGTTTCAAAGTCAAGACAGGATTTGTCTATGACAGTTTTATATTTTTTCTTCATTCCGACGGGAGTGCAACCGCCTCTTATGTAGCCCGTTACAGCATTTATGTCTTTAACGGCGATCATTTCCACATTTTTTTCGCCAACTGCCTTTGCCGCAAGCTTCATATCAAGCTCGCATTCCACGGGGATTACAAAAACAAAATAATTCTTGCTTTTGCCAACGGTTACAAGGGTTTTGAAAACTTTTTCTTTCGGCATACCGATTTTTTCGGCAATCTCGATTCCGTCTTTGAATTCATCGCACTCATAGTGGTGGATTTTATAAGAAATTTTGTTTTTTTCTGCGATTCTTACCGCATTTGTCTTAATTTTATCCATAGCACTTATATTGTAGCAAAAAAAACAATGATTGTAAACATAATTTAGAAATTTTTGTGAAATGTATCTATAAATTATACAAATAGGTTGACTTTGTATCAAAAAAAATGTATAATAGCTAAATGGAAATATAGTATACAAAGGAGAGATTATTTTGAAGAAGATAATTAGTTTAGTTCTCTGCGTTGTTATGATGGCTACATTATTCACAGCGTGCGACAGAACACTTTCAATGGAAAAAATTCTTGAAGACACAGAAATCGTTATGGGTAAAGCAGGAAGCCAGGATGTTTATGCTTACGAAATGCTTTATCTTATGAGCATGGGCTATGATGCAGATACTGCTTTCGAGGAACTCGTATCTATTAAGGTTATGATGCAGAAAGCTATCGATAGTAATATTTCTCTTACAGAAGAAGAAATCAAAGGTTTTGAAGAAGAACTTAATGCAATGGTTGAACAGTACGGCGGACAGGAAGCTTTTGATGAAATCCTTGCTTCATTCGGCTTAACATTTGACCAGTACAAAGCTATTATGACAATGTCTGAAACAGTTACAAAATTCAATGGCGAAGCTGTTAAGCTCGGACTTTTCACAGAAGCTACAGAAGAAGAAGCTAAAGCATATTTTGATGGCAACTTCATTAAAGCAAAACACATTTTATTTACAACTGTAAATTCAGAAACAGGCGAAGCATTAGCTGAAGAAGAAATTGCAAACAAACAGAAACTTGCTGAAGATACACTTGCAAAAATCAAAGCAGGCGCAGATTTTGACAGCTTTGCAAACTTGAACGAAGACCCAGGTTCAGCTACACAGCCTGAAGGATATGTTTTTGCAGTTACTGCAAACATTAAAGATGAAAATGTTTTAAACACACTTCAGCAGGCAGGTTACAGCATGGTTCCTGAATTTGAACAGGGTGCATACGAACTTGAAATTGGTGCAATTTCAGAACTCGTTCCAACATCTTATGGTTACCACATCATCAAGAGAGTTGAAATGACAGACGCAGATTACGAAGCAAACAAAACAACAATTTTAAATGTTCTTAACAATGCTAAATATCTTACAGCTATTGAAGGTTGGAAAGAAGCATACAAAATTAAGAAAAATGAAAAGATGATTGCATCTATCAACATGGAAGAATTCCAGGCAATTTTAGCTGCTAAAGCTGAAGAAAAAGCTCCAGTTGAAGAAGCTCCTGTTGAAGAAGGCGTTGCAGAGGAAACTCCTGCAGAAGAAACAGCTGAATAAATTATTAAAATGCAGAGAAAAAATCTCTGCATTTTTCTATGCGTATTTATTGACATTTTATTGAAATTAAAGTATAATTATACAGATAATAAACAAAATTTAATCAGTTTGAAAGAAGGTAGACTTTATGAAGCATTTACTCAAGCTTGGAGACCTTACCAGCGAAGAAATTTTTGAACTTTTAGAGCTTGCTGAAAAGTTGAAATATGAACAGAAAAACAATATCCCGCAGAACTACTTAAAGGGCAAAACACTCGGTATGATTTTTGAAAAATCATCAACAAGAACAAGAGTATCTTTTGAAGTTGGTATGCATCAGCTTGGCGGTTATCCACTTTTCTTAAGTTCAAACGATTTGCAGATAGGCAGAGGTGAGCCTGTTAATGATACAGCAAGAGTTCTTTCAAGAATGATTGACGGTATTATGATAAGAACTTATGAACAACAAGAGGTTGAAGATTTAGCTAAATACGGTTCAATCCCTGTTATTAACGGTCTTACAGACTATGCACATCCTTGTCAGGTTCTTGCAGACCTTTTAACAATCAAAGAACATAAAGGCAAACTTGAAGGGCTTAAAATCTGTTTCGTAGGCGACGGTAACAATATGGCAAACTCAATTATTGTTGGTTGCATAAAAGCAGGCATGAAGGTTGCAATAGCTTGTCCTTCAACAAATCAGCCTGATAGTGACATTATGGCTTGGGCAAATGAAACCGGAAACCTTTTGGTTACAGATGATATTTTACTTGCAGCTAAAGATTCAGATGTTTTATATACAGATGTGTGGGCTTCAATGGGCCAGGAAGCGGAAGCTGAAGAAAGAAAGAAAATCTTCAAAGGCTATCAGATTAATGATGAATTAATGTCAGTTGCAAAACCTGATGCAATGGTTCTTCATTGTCTCCCTGCACACAGAGAAGAAGAAATCACTGCAAAAGTTTTTGAGGAACATGCAGATGAAATTTTCGATGAAGCAGAAAACAGACTTCACGCACAGAAAGCAGTTTTGGTTAAATTGCTTGGTTAATGGCATATAGGAATTATTTATACAGAAAGGAATGACAAAAATGAACGCATATCTCATTCTTGAAAACGGTAAAGTTTTCAAAGGAAAATCCTTTGGATATGAAAAAGAAACTTCAGGTGAGCTTGTTTTTACAACAGGTGCTGTAGGTTACATCGAAACCTTGACAGACCCTGCATTTAAAGGTCAGATTGTTGTGCAGGCTTTTCCTTTAATCGGTAACTACGGTATGATTTCTGCAGATGCAGAAAGCGTTAAGGCACAGGTTGCAGGTTATGTTGTTCGTGACCTTTGCGATATGCCTTCAAACTTCCGTATGGAAACAACTCTTGAAGAATATCTTAAAGAGCAGGAAGTTATGGGTATTACCGACATAGATACAAGAGAGCTTACAAAAATCATCAGAGAAGAAGGTGTTATGAAAGCAAAAATCCTTCTTGAAGAACCAAAGAATGCTTCTTTCGATTTTGAAATTGAAGACAAGGTTTCTGATGTAAGCTGTGAAGAAGTTATTTCACTTGAAACAAATGATGCTGAAAAAACAGTTGCAGTGCTGGACCTTGGTATGCTTAAAAGTATGGCAACAACTCTTGCTAGCAAGGGTGTTAAAGTTGATATACTTCCATACAACACAAAAGCTGAAGACCTTTTGAAGTATGATGGTATCCTTCTTTCAAGCGGTCCTTCAGATCCTAAGTCAAACACAGAGGTTATTGAAACTGTTAAAGCGGTTATGGGCAAAAAACCAATCTTTGGTATTGGTCTTGGACATCAGATTTTAGCCCTTGCCAACGGCGGAGATACAGAAAAGTTAAAATATGGTCACAGAGGTGCAAATCAGCCTGTTAGATATTTAGAAACAGGAAAATGCTTTATCACAAACCAGAATCACGGCTATGTTGTTAAAGAAAATACTGTTAAAGGCGGAAAAACATCATTTGTGAATGTTAATGACAATACAGTAGAGGGCATTGAATACGAAAATAATGCATTTTCTGTTCAGTTCTATCCAAATGCTTGCGAAAGCCCTATGGATACCTCCTACCTTTACGACAAATTTATTGAAATGATGGAGGGATTCTAATGCCACTTAATAAAGATATTAAAAAAGTTTTGGTTATCGGCTCAGGTCCTATCGTTATCGGACAGGCTGCAGAATTTGACTATGCAGGTGCACAGGCTTGCCGTGTTTTAAGAGATGAAGGTCTTGACATTGTTCTTGTTAACTCAAACCCTGCCACAATTATGACAGATAAGAAAATGGCAGATGCTATTTATCTTGAGCCATTAACTGCAGAAACAGTTAAAAGAATTATAGAAAAAGAAAAGCCTGACAGCATTTTGCCATCACTTGGCGGTCAGACAGGTCTTACAATTGCAATGCAGCTTTCAAAAGAAGGCTACCTTGATAAAATGGGTGTTAAGCTCCTTGGTACTAACGAAGAAGCTATCATCAAAGCTGAAGACAGAGAGCTTTTCAAAGCAACAATGGATGCTATCAATCAGCCTTGTATTCCATCTGATATTGCAACAGATGTTGAAAGATGTCTTGAAATTGCAGACGAAATCGGATACCCTGTTATCGTTCGTCCTGCTTTCACACTTGGTGGTGCAGGTGGCGGTGTTGCATATAACAAAGAAGAATTAAGAACTATTGCTAGTAACGGTCTTCTTCTTTCACCTATCACTCAGGTATTGATTGAAAAATATATCTTTGGTTGGAAAGAAATCGAATTTGAAGTTATCAGAGACAGCAAGGGTACTGCAATCACAGTTTGTAGTATGGAAAACGTTGACCCTGTAGGCGTTCACACAGGTGACTCTATCGTTGTTGCTCCTGCGGTTTCACTTTCAACAAGAGAATACAGTATGTTAAAGAGTGCGGCACTTAATATTATTTCTGCTCTTGAAATCGAAGGTGGATGTAACTGTCAGTTCGCACTTAACCCTGAAACCTTTGAATATGCAGTTATCGAGGTTAACCCACGAGTTTCCCGTTCATCTGCTTTAGCTTCAAAGGCAACAGGCTTCCCGATTGCAAAGGTTTCTTCAAAAATTGCTCTTGGTTATACACTTGACGAAATCAGAAATGATGTTACCGGTATGACTTATGCTTGTTTTGAACCTGCAATTGACTATATCGTTGTTAAAATGCCTAAATGGCCATTTGATAAATTTGCTTATGCAAAAAGAACTCTCGGCACACAGATGAAGGCAACCGGTGAAGTTATGTCTATCGGTCCTACATTTGAAATGGCTATTATGAAAGCTGTTCGTGGTGCAGAAATTAAGATTGACACATTAAATCTTCCTGCTTTCAAAGACCACGAAAATATTGAAGAACAGCTCCATCAGATGGATGACAGAAGACTCTTTGCTATTTTTGAAGCATTAAAGCAGGGCGTTTCAACTGAAAAAATTCACGAAATCACAATGGTTGACGAATGGTTTGTTGAAAAGCTCAGAAATCTTGTGAACTTTGAAAAAGAAATAGTTAATAATCTTACAGATGAACTTTACCTTAAAGGTAAAAAGCTTGGATATACAGATGCGGCTTTAGAGAGAATTTCAGGCGAAAAGGTTAAAGAACATAAACCTTGCGTTTATAAAATGGTTGATACCTGCGCAGGTGAATTCAAAGCCCAGACACCATATTTCTACAGCTCACACGACTATAACTGTGAAGCAAGAGAAAGCGCTTCTGAAAAGAAAAAGATTATTGTTCTTGGTTCAGGTCCTATCAGAATCGGTCAGGGTATTGAGTTTGACTATTCATCAGTACACTGCGTATGGACACTTAAAGAACTTGGATATGAAGTTATTATTATCAACAACAACCCTGAAACAGTATCAACAGACTTTGATACTGCAGACAGACTTTATTTTGAGCCTTTAACACCTGAAGATGTTATGAATGTTATCGAAATTGAAAAGCCTGTTGGAGTTGTAGTTGCATTCGGCGGTCAGACTGCTATTAACTTAACAAAATTCTTATCACAGAATAACATTCCTATTCTTGGTACATCTGCAGAAGGTATCGACCTTGCTGAAGACAGAGAACAGTTTGATGCTCTTCTTGAAAAGTTTGATATCAAAAGACCAAAGGGTCTTACAGCTATGTCACTTGAAGATGCGCTTAAATGTGCAAACGAGCTTGGCTACCCTGTACTTTTAAGACCATCTTATGTTATCGGTGGTCAGAATATGACAATCGCTCACAACGATGAAGATGTTACAAAGTACATGAATATCATCCTTGGTGGTAAAATTGAAAACGCAGTTTTAATCGACAGATATATGAAGGGTACAGAGCTTGAAGTTGACGTTATTTCAGACGGTACAGACGTTTTAATTCCTGGTGTTATGCAGCACGTTGAAAGAGCAGGTATTCATAGTGGTGACTCTATCGCAGTTTACCCACCATACAGCCTTTCAGACAAGATGCTCAAGACTATTGTTGACAGTTCAACGACTCTTGCACTTTCACTTGGAACAAAAGGTCTTGTAAATATTCAGTACCTTATCTATGATGGTGAACTTTATGTTATCGAAGTTAACCCAAGAGCTTCAAGAACAATTCCTTACATCAGTAAGGTAACAGGAATTCCAATGGTTGATGTTGCATCAAAGGTTATGCTTGGACAGAGCATTAAAGACCTTGGTTATGAACCTGGTCTTTACAAAACACCACCTTGTTTTGCAATTAAAGTTCCGGTATTCTCATTTGAAAAGCTTTCTGATATCAACTCAAAGCTTGGACCTGAAATGAAATCAACAGGTGAAGTTTTAGGTATCGGTAAAACATTCAATGAAGCTATGTTCAAAGGCTTAACATCTGCAGGCTTAACTGTGCAGACTAAAGAACCAAAAGGTGTGTTCATCAGCGTTGACGAGCACGATTATAACGATGTTATCGGTCTTGCTAAAAAGTTTGATGATTTACAGATTAAGATTTACTCAACAAAGGGTACTGCAGAAGAAATCGAAAGACTTGGCATTGATGTTACAACATTTGAAGATATTTCAGACCCTGCAATCCTTGATTTGATTGACAAGGAAGAAATTGAATATATCATCTATACAGGCGAAGCTAAAGACGATTCACTTGACCATTATATTGCCCTTCACAGAAAGGCGCTTCTTGCAGGCATTGTTTGTATGACATCTATTGACACAGCAAACGCTCTTGCAGATATTATTGCAAGCCGTTTCAACCAGTCAAACACAGAGCTTGTTGATATAAACAAGATGAGAACAAAGAGACAGACTTTAGAGTTTGCAAAAATGGCTTGTTCAGGTAACGACTTTATCTTCATTGATAACAGAAACGGTGAAATCACAAGCCCTGAATCACTTTGTATTCAGCTTTGTGACAGACACTACGGTGTTGGTGGTTATGGTATCATCCTTATTGAAAATTCAAGCGTTGCAGATGCAAAAATGAGAATTTTCAACAGAGACGGTTCTGAAGGAAGAATGGCAGGTAACGCCATTATGTGCGTAGGTAAGTATCTCTACGATAACGGTATCGTTAATAAGATTGATATTACTATCGAAACCGGTGCAGGTATTAAAGAACTTCACCTCCACCTTCGTGATGAAAAGGTTTCATCAGTAAGAGTTAATATGGGCAAGGTTTCTCTTGATGCGAAAGACCTTCCTGTAGAGCTTGGGAAGGATCAGGTTATAAACGAAAAAGCAAAAATCGGCAACGAAGAATACGAAATTACTTGCGTATCTGTAGGTAACCCACATTGCGTAGTATTTGATGATTATATCGGCAGACTTGACCTTAAGAAAATCGGACCTGTTTTTGAACACGCTCCTATTTTCCCTGACAGAGTTAACACAGAATTCGTAAGATTTGTTAATAAGAGAACTCTTAAAGTTCGTGTATGGGAAAGAGGTATCGGCGAAACAATGGCTTGTGGTACAGGTGCTTGTGCATCAGTTGTTGCTGCAGTTCTTAAAGGCTATTGCAAACAAGACCGTGATATCCGTGTTAAATTAAAAGGCGGAGACCTTATTGTAAATTATGCTGCAGATGGCACAGTTTACTTAACAGGTAATGCTGACCTTATATATGAAGGTAAACTTTCATATTGATAATAAAAAACTTGTGATTATTTCACAAGTTTTTTTGTTATAACACAATAAAGATATCTCTAGAAAAAGCTTGTTTTTATTGATATTCGGCAGAATTTATGCTATAATATTACTATAGAAAAAGTAACGGAGGCTTATTATGGCTTTAGAAAATAAACTTAATATAACAGATTCTGCACAACTTGCTTATGAGGAAGAAAGAATCAGTAAGAAAAAAGCTGTTGAGTTGTACGACAATGGGTTGTTTGACGGACTTGAAGCAGGACAATTTTCAGTGCTTAGATTTATACACAAATATTTGTTTGAAGAGCTCTATGATTTCGCAGGAGTGGTAAGAGATGTAAATATTGCAAAAGGAAATTTCCGTTTTGCGCCTGTGATGTATCTGGATAGTGCATTAGAACATATCAGCAATATGCCACAGACAAACTTTGAAGAGATTATTGAAAAATATGTTGAAATGAACATTGCTCACCCATTCAGAGAAGGAAATGGAAGAGCTACAAGAATATGGCTTGACCTTATATTCAAGGAAGAGCTTGGAAGGGTTGTGGACTGGAGCAAAGTAGATAAAGAGGATTATCTGCTTGCTATGGAACGCAGTCCTATAAAAGATATTGAAATCAAGCATATACTAAAAAATGCTTTAACTGATAAAATTTATGACAGAGAGCTTTATATGAAAGGTATTGACAATAGTTATCACTATGAAGGTTATAAGGCGTTCAAAACAGAAAACCTTGTGAAATAATTCACAAGGTTTTTATTATACATTAGTATTACTTAAAAATTCTTTTAATCTTTCGCTTTTTGGATTTGAGAACAGTTCTTCAGGTGCGCCTTCTTCGGCAATAACACCGCTGTCCATAAAGACAACTCTGTCTGAAACATTTTTTGCAAAGTTCATTTCGTGAGTAACGATTATCATTGTCATATTTGTATCTGCAAGAGATTTGATAATGTTTAAAACTTCGTTTGTAAGTTCAGGGTCAAGAGCTGATGTTGGTTCATCAAAGAGCATAATTTCAGGATTAAGAGCCAATGCTCTTACGATTGCAACTCTCTGTTGCTGACCGCCTGAAAGCTCGCAGGGATAATTGTTTATTTTATCAGAAAGCCCTGCTTTTTCAAGAAGCTTTAATGCATTTTCTTCAATTTCTTTTAAAATTGCCTTTTTATTTGTTTTATAATCAGGTCTTTCTTTAGCAAGAAGCGTTGGTGCTAATGTTACATTTTCAAGAACATTATACTGGGGAAAAAGGTTGAACTGCTGAAAAACAAAACCAAAATTCAGCTGGTTTTTACGAAGCTCTGCAGGGGACATTGTGTGTTGATTTTCACCGTTGAAAATTTCGTTCCCGTTTAAAAGAATTTGTCCCTTGTCTGCTTTTTCAAGAAAGTTTATACATCTTAAAAAGGTTGTTTTTCCGCTTCCGGATGAGCCGATAATGGAAACAACTTCACCCTTTTCCATAGAAAAGCTTATGTCTTTTAAAACTTCGGTTTTGCCGAAGCTTTTTTTAAGATTGTTTATTTCAAGTATCGCCATTTTACTCACCCCTTATAATAATTAAGCTTTTTCTCTATCTTACCTGCAAGAATTGTAAGAAGTCCGCAGAAGATGAGATAGAAAATTCCTGAATAGAATAATGGCCATATAAGTGCTTTTGATGTTATGTAGTTCTGTGCAACTCTTGTGATTTCAACAACAGAGATAATTCTTGCAAGGGAAGTATCTTTAACAAGAGTAATAATTTCATTGAACATAGGTGGAACAATTCTTTTTATTACCTGGAAAAGAACAACCTTGAAGAAAACCTGTGAGCTTGTCATACCAAGAACCTGACCTGCTTCGTACTGACCTTTTGGGATGCTTTCAATACCACCTCTGAAGATTTCAGAAAAATATGCGGCATAGTTTATAACGAAAGCAATAAGAGCGGCATTGAGTCTTGAAAGACTTTCACCGTTCCACAAAAGTCCCGGTCCGAAGAAAACAAGCATAATCTGGAGCATAAGGGGAGTTCCTCTTATAATCCAGATAAATGTCTTAACGAGCCATTTGATAGGAGCTATCTTACTCATTGAGCCAAATGAAAGAATAAGTCCCAACGGAAGTGCGGCAATAAGTGTTACCGCAAAAATTATAAGGTTGAACCTGAAGCCCTCAAAAAGGCCCATTGTTACTGTAATTAAATCCATAAAACACCTTTCGTAAACACACAAAAACTAAGGCCTTTGAGCCTTAGTTTTATGTATGATTTGATTTAAATTATTTGCAAACGTTAACCTGGTATTTAGCACCGAGTGCTTCGATTGTACCATCTGCAATAAGTTCGTCAAAGATTTTGTCAACTTCAGCAGCTGTGTCGCCGTCTTTTCTGAAGCCTACGCCGTAGAATTCAACAGAAAGGTCAAGACCTTCAACGAGCTGGAGGTCTGCATAACCAGTGCCTTCGCCAATCATAGCGTTTGCAAGTGTTACGTCAAGAACTGCAGCATCTGCTGTGCCTGCTTTAACTTCCATAAGAGCATCTGTCTGTTTTGCAACTGCTGTGTATGTAGCTTTTGCAAGGTTTTCGTCATCAGCGATTGCAGATTCACCTGCTGAAGAAATTTCAGCAACTAATTTTGCGTCTGCAAGTGATGCAGCATCTGTGTATTTTTCTGCGTCAGCTTTTTTGATAACTACAACCTGTTTGTTTTCAATGTAAGGTTTTGTGAAAGAAATGTTTTCTTTTCTTTCTTCTGTAATTGTGAAGCCGTTCCAGATACAGTCAATGTTTTTAGAATTAAGTTCGATTTCTTTTGCATCCCAGTCGATTTCAACGAATTCAGGTGTTACACCTAATTTTTCACAAACTGCAATAGCGAGTTCTGTGTCAAAACCTGTGAAATTGCCGGCATCGTCTGTGTAGTTCATTGGAGCATAAACTGTGTAACCGATAACCATTTTGCCATTTTCTTTAATGTAAGCAAGATCTGATTCTGCTTTTTCTCCGCCGCAAGCTGCTAATGTGAATACCATCATTACAGCAAGCATTAAACATAATAATTTTTTCATAATTTTTACCATTCCTTTTCCTTTATTTTTTTAAGAACGGTATGATTATATCACAATAATTTACTAATGTAAAGTACTAAAATGCAAAAATTGTACTTTTTTCAAAGAAAAAGTATCTTTTTGTTAATTCAATTTAAAAATAGTATATGTTATTATTTTTATGAAAGGTATGGTGTTACTATGAAAAAATTAACAGCAATTGTAATCGGTGCCGGTGGAAGAGGCAGAATTTACACAAGAATTATGAAAGAGCTTGAAGGCAAATTTGAGCTTGTTGGTGTTGCTGAACCAATTCAGCAGAGTGTAAACTATGAACTTGAACAGTTCCCAGATGTACCGAAGGAAAATATATATGATACATGGGAAAAGATTTTAGACAGACCAAAATTTGCAGACTTTGCAATTATTGCAACTCAGGACCATATGCATACTGAACCTGCATTAAAGGCAATCGAGCTTGGTTATGACATTTTAATTGAAAAACCTATTGCTCCAACTGCGGAAGAATGTAAAAAGATTGCAGTGGCAGCAAAAGAAAAGGGCGTTAAGGTTCTTGTTTGCCATGTTTTAAGATATGCTCCTAAATTTATGATACTTAAAGAAATAATTGAATCAGGCAAAATCGGTGAGGTTATGTCTATTCAGGCTTTAGAATCTGTTGGTAACAGACATATGGCACACAGTTTTGTAAGAGGCGCTTGGGGAAACAGTGACACAAGCTGTCCTATGATTCTTGCAAAATGCTGCCACGATACAGATATTATTCAGTGGCTTATGGGTAAGAAATGCACAAGAGTACATTCATTTGGCAAACTTTCTTTCTTTAATAAAGAGCATCAGCCTGAAGGTGCACCTTCAAGATGTACTGAAGACTGCCCACACAGAGAAGAATGTATTTACGATGTTAAAAAGATGTATATAGAAAATCAGTATATGGGAAGCGCCTGGTTTAAAGATGCTGCTGCAGGTTTCCCTAATGCAACTGATGAACAGGTTTGGGAAGCAATTCAGAATAATAATTATGGAACCTGTATTTTTGAAGCAAACAACAATGTTGTTGACCATCAGGTTGTTAATATGGAATTTGAAGGCGGAAGCACTGCAACTTTAACAATGACAGCCTTTACAGGTGATGCATCAGGCAGATGTATGAAAATCTTTGGTACAAAGGGTACTCTTGAAATAAGAGGCGATGCTAAATTTATATACTACACAAAATTCGGTCAGAGAATCGAAGGTCAGTGGGGCGACAGAGTTTCTGAAGAAATTGATATCGCAAGAGCAGAAGATGCAAACGGCATCGGTCTTCAGTCAGGACACGGCGGCGGAGATGCAGGTCTTATGCAGTCCCTTTACGAATATTTCACAGACACATACACAGGCAATGCTGCATCAACTGCAGAGGTTTCATACCTTAACCACCTTATAAGCTTCGGTGCAGAAGAGGCAAGAGTTACAGGTACAGTTGTTGATATTGCAAAATATTCAGACAGTTTATAAAACATAGAGTGAAGCTTTCTTAAAGCAGATGCAAAGGTTATCATTGCTGAATATGATGATGAAGAAGAAACAATCTTCAACAAAGTAACAATTCTTCCTGTAACATTCAGAGCAGCTGACAACTGTTATGAAGCAGACTTTGAAGCAACAGGAAACAAAGTAAAAGTATTCGTATGGAAAGATATGATTAACTTCTTCCCGTATCACTAATTACAACTTGAGGCGAGCAGATTTGCTTGCCTCATTTGATTTTTAAACAGAAATGATGTATAATAAGGAAAAAAAGGAGGAAGCTATGGACAAATTTAATGTTTTATCAGTTAATGCAGTAGTTGACAGATTCTTCGACGAAAAATCAACTCATCATATTTATTCAGGTATAAAAAAAGAAAAAGATGCTTTCTTCTATCCCGGTGAAATTCACAACAGATGGGAATTTGTCTATGTGGAAAAAGGAAAGGTTACCGTTGCGGAAAATGAGAAGATCTATGAGCTTTCAGAAGGTCAGGCAATTTTTCACGCACCAATGGAATTTCACAGATACTGGGTTAAAACCGAAAATTTGCCCACAAGGTTAAGGATTGCATCGTTTGAGATTGATACAACCATTGAACATACTCTTTCAAAAGGTGTGTTTACCTTCGCCATTAACGAAAAAGAAGAATTTGCAGAAATAATTCAGGCACTTACTGAAAAATCTTCACTTGGCTACTGGTCAGAAAACATAACTGCCACTCCTGCTGAAAATCTGTTTGCAATCAAAGCTTTTGAAAAATTTCTTTTAGGGCTTATTGCAGAAAATTCTCCTGACAAAACCCAGGATTATTCAACAGGTGCAAGAAGGTATAAGGAAATAATCAAAACCCTTAAAGAGCATCTTGATGAAAATCTTTCACTAGAAGATGTATCAAAACTTTGTCATTTAAGCATAAGCTACATAAAAAAACTGTTTTCATTTTATGCCGGTTGCGGTGTTATGCAGTATTTTATTAAGCTTAAAGTTTTAAAAGCCATTAAATATCTCGAAGAAGGATACAACGTTGGTGAAATATCCGATATGCTTGGTTTTTCAAGCCCAAGCTATTTCTCGGTTGTGTTTAAAAAAGAAACAGGACATGCGCCCGGCTTTTATAAATCGAAATAACTGATTTTGTATTAAAAATATCGAATTATATATTGTAAATATAAAAATTATGTGATATATTACACAAAAAGACATGGAGGTCAACAAAATGAAAAAATTAACGGCAATTGTTATTGGTGCAGGCGGAAGAGGTATGGGTTATACCAAAATTATGCACGATATGGAAGATAAATTTGAACTTGTGGGTATTGCAGAGCCGGTTCCTGAAAGAGTGGAATTTGAGCTTTCACATTTCCCAAATGTTCCAAAAGAAAATATATATGACACTTGGGAAAAGATTTTAGACAGACCTAAATTTGCAGATTTTGCACTTATTGCAACACAGGACCAGATGCACATAGGTCCTGCACTTAAGGCAATCGAGCTTGGTTATGATATTCTTCTTGAAAAACCAATCGCTCCAACACCTGAAGAATGTAAAAAAATTGCAGAAGCAGCAAAAGCAAAAGGCGTTAAAGTTCTTGTTTGCCATGTTTTAAGATACACACCATTATACTCAACTCTTAAAAAGCTTTTAGATGAAGGAAAAATCGGAAGACTTATGTCTGTTCAGGCACTAGAACCTGTTGGTAACAGACATATGGCTCATAGCTTTGTAAGAGGTAAATGGGGAAACAGTGAAACAAGCTGTCCTATGATTCTTGCAAAATGCTGCCACGATACAGATATTATTCAGTGGCTTGTAGGTTCACCTTGTAAAAAAGTTTCTTCATTCGGTAATCTTTCATACTTCACAAAAGAAAACAAGCCTGAAGGAGCTCCTTCAAGATGTACAGAAGATTGTCCTCACAGAGAAGAATGTGTATTTGATGTTAAAAAGCTTTATATGGACAATAAATATATGGGTGGAACCTGGTTCAGAGAAACTGCAACAGATTCTGTAAATGTAACAGATGAAGAAATGTGGGCATCACTTCACGAAACCAACTACGGAACATGTATTTTTGAGGCAAACAACAATGTTGTTGACCATCAGGTTGTTAATATGGAATTTGAAAACGGTGCAACCGCTTCTCTTACAATGACAGCCTTTTCTCCTGACGGTGCAGGAAGAGCAATAAGACTTTTTGGTACAGAAGGTATGCTTGAAGTTACAGGAAACGGCAGTAACATTTTCTACACAAAATTTGGTCAGAGAGTTGAAGACCAGTGGGGAGACAAGGTTTCAGAAGAAATTGACTTCCGTTCAAGCGGTAACGATGTTACATCAGGTCACGGCGGCGGCGATGCAGGTCTTCTTTATGCACTTTATGAATACTTCACAGGTACATATACAGGTAATGCGGCATCAACTGCAGAAATCTCTTACCTTAACCACCTTATAAGCTTCGGCGCAGAAGAATCAAGAGTAACAGACAAGGTAATAACAATTGAAGAATATTCAAAGAATTTATAATTTAAAAGCACCCGAAAGCATCTTGCGTCAGGGTGCTTTCTTCTTGACTATGTGAGATAAATATGGTAATATAAGTTATAATTTTTAGAGAGGAACTTTATTATGGAAAGAGAAAAACTTAAAAGCCGACTTGGGTTTATTTTAATAAGCGCAGGTTGTGCAATTGGTATAGGAAACGTGTGGAAGTTTCCTTGGATGGCAGGTCAGTACGGCGGAGGTATTTTTGTACTTATCTATCTTATCTGTCTGCTTGTTATGGGTGTTCCTGCACTTACAACAGAATTCGCTCTTGGCAGAAAAAGCCAGAAGAGTCCTGTTAAACTTTATCAGGCACTTGAAAGACCGGGTCAGAAATGGCACATTCACGGTTATATTGCATATTTAGGAAACATTATTCTTCTTATGTTCTATACAATGGTAGCAGGCTGGATGGTTCAGTATTTCGTTCTTACTGCAACAGGTACTTTTGTTGGTATGGACAATGCTGCAATCGGCGGTGTATTTGATGGTGTGCTTCAGAATCCGTCATCATTACTCCTTTACACAGGTATTGTTGTTGCAATAAGCACAGTTGTTTGCGCAATGGGACTTCAGAATGGTCTTGAAAATGTTTCAAAGGTTATGATGATTTCGCTTCTTGTGATTATGGTTGTGCTTGCAGTTAACAGCATATTCCTTCCGGGTGCTGCAGAAGGTCTTAAATTCTACCTTCTTCCTGATTTTGCACAGTTTGCAGAAAAAGGATTCATAAATGTTCTTGTTGCGGCTATGAATCAGGCATTCTTCACATTGAGTGTTGGTATGGGAAGTATGGCTATTTTCGGCAGTTACATCGGAAAAGACAGAGCATTGATGGGTGAAGCGGTAAGAGTATCTCTTCTTGATACATTTGTTGCAATCACAGCAGGTCTTATTATTTTCCCTGCTTGCTTTGCTTATAATGTTGATGTTGGCGCAGGCCCAAGCCTTATTTTCGTAACACTTCCAAATATCTTCAATAATATGCCGTTTGGTAGAGTATGGGGAAGCTTCTTCTTTGTATTTATGACATTTGCGGCGGCTTCAACTGTATTTGCAGTTCTTGAAAATATTATTTCATGCACAATGGAACTTACAGGCTGGAAAAGACTTAAAGCAAGTATACTTTCAGGTATTTTAGTATTCGTTCTTTCAATTCCTTGTATTTTAGGCTTTAATGTATGGTCAAATGTTACAATTTTAAACGGTGCTAAAAACATTATGGATATTGAAGATTTGCTTGTTTCAAATATCATTCTTCCTCTTGGTGCCCTCGTATATGTTGTGTTCTGCACAACAAGATGGGGTATTGGCTGGAAGCAGTTTACTGAAGAAGCAAACACAGGTAAAGGTATGAAGGTTGCAAACTGGATGAGAGGTTATATGACTTTTGTTCTTCCTGTTATTATTCTTGTTATCTTTGTTCTTGGTATGATCAGTTATTTTAATGTATGATGAAAAAAGGAATTTACAAGCATTATAAAGGCAATATGTATGAACTTTTACATATTGCAAACCACAGTGAAACACTTGAGAAAATGGTGGTCTATAAAGCCCTGTATGGTGATGGGGAAATATGGGTCCGCCCTGCTTCAATGTGGGACGAAGAAATAGAAATAGACGGAAAAATCTGTAAAAGGTTTGAGCTTGTTGAAGAATTGTGAAGCATTAGCTTCATTGAAAAAAAGGCTATTCGGAAGAATAGCCTTTTTTCTAAAAACTCTCAGGGTTCGATTCCCTCTGTAATAAAAAACAGCTATCAGAAGATAGCTGTTTTTTTGGATAATAACGAATATTTTGATAGAATTTATATTAGGGGGTTCACGGGCGCCAAAGGGGTGCCATTTTGCGGTTAGGGGTGCCAAATTCGATGATTACTCTATTATAAGCTTTTGTTGATACTTATTGTATGTAGACTAATTGTATTCAAAGAGCTATAATATATACAATTGGAGGATTATAAAATGGATATTGTAAAAGTTTTTGGAAATAATCTTAAAAAATATCGTACTGCTATGGGAATTTCGCAAGAATCTTTTGCCGATAAATGCGGTATGCATCGAACCTATATAAGTGCAATTGAATGCTACCGAAGAAGCATATCTCTTGAAAACATACAGAGAATAGCAGATGCTCTTGAAATTGAAACTTACAAGTTATTCAAGGAGGAATAAATATGAAGATGACAAAGACAGATTTATTTTTAAAATTAGCAAATCCAAATAAAGAGGGTATTAGTAGATGGGTCAGTGTGACAGAATTTGTAGGTGAATACGCTGAACTTAAATTTGGAAACGGAGCTTCTTGGGCAAGAAAGGAATCAACTCTTGCCAAAAAATACATAATAGAATTTGATAAAACCATTACTTCTGGTAATGGAATAGACCGCTTAAGACTAAACGGATTCAATGACGGGGATTATTCCCAACATATCCGAGCTGATATCAAGAAGACTGTCGGTGCTCAACGTTGTGTTGTGTTAGGTACTTCAAAGCCAGAGGTTGACCACAAAAATGGAATGAAAAACGAAGATAGAGTTATGCGTAATGAAGACCAAAAATTATCTGATTTTCAACCATTAAGCAAAGCTGCTAATGATGCGAAACGTCAGTATTGTAAAGAGTGCCGAAGAACAGGAATCAGATATGATGCTAAAAAATTAGGATACCCTATGTCTTATTATGCTGGAGGAACTAAACATAATATGGAAGAGGATGCCTGTGTGGGTTGTTATTGGTACGACCCATTGGAGTTCAAAAAACATTTAAAGCAAAAATAATGCAAAAGGTGAAGTAGTCGTTCTACTTCACCTTTTTAAATATAAATATGTATTCGTGGTCAAATAAATAGAAATCACTTGCTAATGCCCTATACCGCCATATTGCTTCTTGATTTAATTTTCCTTTTGTTCTATCAAAATTTTTAACAAGAATCGCTTTCATCATAAAGCCTCTTTCAAGAAAAAGATTCATACAATGAAAGCCCAATGGAACGATTTGACTGTTGGCATATTTGTCTCCCATAACAACAGCACAATATCTGTTTTTTTCCAAATATTGAGTTGTATTATCAATAACCTGTCCGAACGAATTTAAAAATCCTTCCAATGATTCTTCATTAGAGAGGTCTTCTGTATTTTCTGAAAATTTAATTATATCCCAATAAGGAGGATGCATAATAGCAAACTGATATTTTTTAATCCCGTATTTTCCTAACAATTCAGACATATTAATACTTTTGCTATTACCGACAACAACATTAGTTGAACATTCAGAGTTTTTCTCAAGCATCATCCTCTCGTACGCTTCCTTCGCCACATTTGGTTGTAATTCAATACCAATAGAATTACGTCCCATTCGTTGTGCTTCAATAAGGGAAGTGCCACTCCCCATAAAAGGGTCAAGAATCCAATCACCCTTTTTTGTATATCTTTTATAAAGTTGACGCGGAACTTGAGGAATGAAGTTTCCGTGATAGTTTGCATTGTGAACCCCTGAATTTTCTCGTTTGAACAACCACAAAGATGTAGTTAAAATGTCGGTGTATTCACGCCACTTTTTAGGGTCTAAATCATTATACCAAGCCATTTCATTCTCCTTGTTGATCGTCATCAAGATTCTTGAGACTCTTCATAACAGCCACACCTATTGCTTTTCCTAAAAGACAAGGAACCGCATTACCTATTTGAACTAATTGCCATTTTTTTGTTCCCTGAAAAATAAAATCATCGGGGAATGATTGCAGGGCAGCAAGTTCTCTCGGAGTAAGTACTCTTGGAAGTTTAGGATGAATATTTACACCGCCATGATTTTCCTTTACCGTACAAGATGGCTTATCCCAAGGAGATTTTTTCCAAGCATCAGAATAATTTCCATATAGACTTTGACCTTCGGGTAAAGCTTTAATTTGTTCAATCATTTTATCTGAGTGTCTTGTGAATATATGGTTGATTTGCTTGTTTTCGGGGATGGACATAAAACGCTTAATCCCTTCGCCTAAGGTAACATAATTATCAGATGAAAATAATGCTTTAGGATGATAGTTTGTCAAGCCATGTTTATTTCCTATGAAAATAACTCTTTTTCTAATCTGCGGAACACCATAATCTGCACTATTAAGAACAGTTACATTAATATCGTAGCCAGCTTCTTTATAATCGCTTATAATTTTTGCCTCAACCTTACCATCAAGCATTGAACGCAATCCTTCGACATTTTCCATTACAACAAAATCCGGTTGAACTTTTTTCACTATCTCAAGCATTTCCAAATACAAACTGTTTCTTGGGTCTGTAACAACTCTATGTCCAGCCATACTGAAACCTTGACAAGGGAATCCTCCGACTATTAAATGGATGTGCTTGTCCTTTATAGAAGCGTAAAGTTTTTCCTTAACGCTTTCTTCTCTTATGTCTCTTGTTTCTACATTTTCATCAAAACCTTTTTTTTCAACGAAATTGTGCTTATATGTAGATACAGCTTCAGGCATAATTTCCACACTACCAACAGGAGTAAACCCAGCCATTGTAAGACCACAGCTAAGACCACCTGCACCAGCAAATAAGTCTATGAAATTATAACCATTTCTATATTCTTTATTTGACCATCCATCAAAAACCCATTTATCCGAGATGTCTATCCACTTCACTTCATCACATTGTTCATCTACAATGGTTTCATTGAATATATTATCCTTTTCTGGGTCGAGATCTGATATTAGCCATTTGTCGTAGGCTTCTTTAGTAATACGATACCTATTACCAACTTTATCTGCTTTTAATTTCCCGGCAGCAATATGTCTACGGATGGTTTTTTGACTTTGGTTAGACATTTCAGACACTTCCGCTATTGAATAAAACTGCATATAAATCCTCCTAATTGGTCATTGTGTCCATTATACATGTTTTTTGTCCAATTGTCAAGTACTTGGCTATGCAGAATATATAAATTAAACGAATACCATAAAATAAACTTTTACCCCATAAATTAAACGATTTCAATTTATAAAGGCATAATTTTTAAACAATTAACATTTTGATAAGCATTTTAAAAGTCTACAAAACATAAGATTCCTCGAAAACCGCATCGTTACTGCGTTTTTAAGAAATAAAAAAAACAAACTATTCTATCAAAATAGTCTGTCTTTTTTGGTGCAGGTGGTGGGAAACGATAGGCTTTAAACCCTTTATTTAAAGGTTTTTTGAAATTTTACTGTTGCCAATATGTTGCCTATGAAATAATTTTAAACGATTTCAAGTTGATTTTATACTGCTATTTCTGGGTATGGGTGACCGATTGTAAGACCTTCATTTTGAAGTATAGCATCAATCTTTGATATGTTGTCCTCGATATAGTCCTTTGTAGCATAGAAATATGTGTTCATTGTGATACTTATATCTGTGTGTCCCATTATCTCTTGAAGGACTTTAGGCGGCATACCTGCCTCTGCACATCTTGTACCGAATGTGTGACGGAGAGAGTGCAGGTCGATTTTTCCGTCTGTGATTGTTTCATCAAGTATGTTATATTTCTTTAGTGTTCTTCTGAACTGTGCATTTACTTGTGATGTAGTAACCATTTTGTCATTATGAGTAAAAATAAGACCTTGCTTTTTATCTCTTATGCAGTCCTGGAGCAGTTCTCTAACTGCATCTGTCATTGTTAGTGTTCTTATACCTGCTTTTGTTTTTGTGGTATCACTTAGGAGAGCCTCTCCCTTTTGTCCTCTTGATATGGTTCTTTTAATTGTTATGCGGTTAAAATTAAAGTTTACATCTTCAACAAACAATGCGTTTATCTCTCCCATGCGGAAACCAAGAGCAAGAGAAAGGAGCATCTGTCTTGAATAGTTTATATCTTCGTTTTTTAAAACCTCTATGAGTTTTTTCTGTTCGTCTTTGGTTAATGCTCTTACTTTTGCCGTTTCTTTCTTTGAGTGAGGTTTTTTAATATACTGCATAGGATTGTCTGTTATTATTTTTCTGTGTGTTGCCTCTTTAAAGGTTTTATTTAAAAGCTCAAAGAATTTATTGATAACTGATTGTGAATAATGCAGATTGTTGTTTAAAAAGTTTTTCAGCTGTGTTTCGTGTGCCTCTTGCAGAGGTGTGTTATAAATCGGTGCTAATATTTTGAGTGTTTCCAAGTGCCGATAATATGACGGCTCTTTTATCTCGTTCTGATTAAGCTTATCATCAAGCATCTGTTTCGCAAGGCTGTATATGGTTATACCGCTTTTGTCAATAAATGTACCGGTGTAGATTTGAAATTCAACAGCTTTTAACTTTGCCTTTACATCAGCTTTTGTGCTACCGTACACAGTTTTTCTTTTTCTTCTGCCTTTTTCATCAAAGCCGACAGTTATTTGACCTACATATAAGCTTCTCTTTTCGTCAAAATAAATAGCTCCGTCTCCTTTTGACCGTCTTTTAGCCATAAAAAATACACTCCTTTGTAATTTTATAAATTGACATTAAGAGTGCAATATGATATACTTTTCTTGCTGTAGAAGAGTATATTTTATATATGCACTCTATGCTGAACTGTCCTTATTGCCGTAAGGGCAGTTCTTTTTTTATTCTCTTCTCCGCTTCCTAAAGAAACATAAGAAGCGGTAATGTTATAAAATAGCTTTTATATTATCCCTTAATTGCGGAAAGTCTGATGTTACTGTAAGATAGACATCTTGCATGTGCAGTGTTTGGTACTTATGCGCCGCAATATCTCTAAACCCTGCTATGTTTCGCCAAGGAATGTTTTTATGTTCTGTTCGCAGTTCATCAGAAAGAGCCTTTACAAGCTCACCTATGTTTATTACTGTCATACAGATTGCTCGTTTTAATATTTCGTCTTTGTTAAACTCTTCAAAGGTTTTTGTGTTTATCATATCAAGCGCAATTTCTGTTTCGCTTATAATCTTTTTCAGTATTGTCATATCTCTATGCTGCATAAATTTCCACCACCTTTTCAGGTTTTATCAATGAATTTTCAGGAAGCGGAGAATGTATAACATCAACATCAACTCCTAGCAATTCTTCAATTCTGTTTTTAATCTCGGCAAGTATAAAGAGAGATACTGCCGTTGTGCTAAATTCAATCAATAAGTCAACATCACTTTCAGGTGTGTTTCTTTCTTCTGCATAAGATCCGAAAAGCATTATGCGTGTTATCGGATATTCACAAGCAACTTTTTGTGTGGCTGTTATAATCTGTTGTAGTGTAAGCATTATATCAACTCCTATATTTTTATTTTATCCGCTCCGTTTTGGTTTATGTCGGTGATGCAGTTCTGCATCAGCAGGAGCGGTTAATTATTTTGTTCTTTTCTCCTTAATAGTTCGTCTATATGTCCTATCGCATTAAACCAACCTGAAGAAAGAACAAAAATAACATTTGTGAAATCGATTATAATACCAAAAACTGAACGATATTGAGGAAAATATTTTATTGACCATACGATATTAAAGCCATAAAGAAAGAAACCTATAAGTGTAAGTAAAGCAATAAAGAATATTCTTGCTCTTGGTGCGTAGTGCTTATTTATAAATAGCATACCAGGTATATAATAACAAAAGCTTACAACAACAGGAAGATGAACATTGTTATAACAAAACAACAATGCTATAAGACCTAAAACAAAAGCAAAAAAAGATTTGATTGTACCCATAATAACACTCTCCTTTATGTGTTTTTATATTTTTAAAGTCTTATGTTGTCAATTCTTCTATTGGCGGTTGAGAGCTTTCAGATAATTCTCCACCGTATGCAGCAACTTGATAATAATCTTCTCTTGGCATTTCAAATGTTTTCTTTGTATATTTATCATTTATAAGCAAATCATCAATATATGTGTTTGCTCTCTTTTTCCCGAGTTCGTTAAGCTTATGATATTTGTCTAATAAAAGATTGTCGTTTGTGTCACCTTTTACACTTTTATTATTTTCAGGATTGTCAGTAAGACCTATAAGAAAATCTCCTGTTGTGTCTAATATGGTGCAAAGTTGTTTAATTATTTTAAGATTGGGATAATTTTTGCCTGTTTCATACATAGCTATTGTAGATTTTGATAAATTCATAATTTGTGCTAATTCGCCTTGAGTTAGCTTTTTTTCTTTTCTTAAATGACTTATTCTTTCGCCAACTGTTAAAAACATATCAAAGCCCCCTTTATGTTATTTCTGTAATCAAAATATCACAATTTATGTAGTTTGTCAATATAAAAATCACAAAATATGATTTTATTTTCCGAAAAGTATTGACAAAATCACAAATAATGATTATTATGTATCTGTAAAGTTCACGAATGATGAACAGGAAGGGGAATTTTTATGTTAAAGAATTTAGAGGCAGAACAGGCACGTAAGAAAAAAACAGATGCAGATATTGCTGAAGTTTTAGGAATTGCAAGGGAAACATACAACAAAAAGAAGAAAAACTTACATTTTACCTTCTTAGAGATAAAAAGCTTATGTCTATACTTTGATGCAACATTTGAGTATCTCTTTGCAACCGAATGAATTAAACCACAGGAGCGGACATCTGCTCCGCAATAAGAAAGGAGAACAAACTGCAATGGAAAACAAAGAGATTTTAAGAATTACTAAAAAGGTCAAAAAGGACCTTAAGGGCAAAATTGCTTTATTATGTGCCTTAGCATCTGCAGGAGCAGTTATCGGCACAATGCTTTTTAGTAAGGTGGTGAAAGCAGATGCATAAAGAAATATTGAAAAATTCTATAACAAAGTTACCTAAAGGGACTGATAGCGAACAAGTGAAAAGGCTTGACAATATTTTGTGTACTATATATGGGACTTTGGAAGAAAGAATAACAGACGAAAAAACACTTGAATATCTTGACAATTTAAGAGATTGTATAGATTACATAAAAGTTGAAAGCTTTGACAATGGTGTTTGTTATGGATTGGAACTTGCAAACGCATATAAAACAATAATATACGAGCCAAGACGAGCTTTTGAAGATATGAGAGCCTCTTTAGAACCATTCGACAAAAAGTATGATGATATAGATAAAACATATACAGAGATTTTAGCAAATAAGCACAATAATATTTATTCTGATGATGCTATAGACACATTACATCATGAGTATATGTTCAGAGAGGACTACACAGAGGCAGTCGTCAGCATAGATAAAACAAAAGAAGCGGAAGATGCAAAAGAGCGATTTTATAAAGATAAGCTGAAAGATGAAGAAATACTAACAGCAATTAACACTTGTTATCTTGATGAAGGCTTCAGACAAGGTTTCAAGTGTGCAATGAATATAAAGAACAAACGATAAAAACAACCGAAAGGAGCGAAATCTGATGTATTATGTTATTTGTCAGGACTGCGGAGCAAGGCTTGACACAGGGGAAAAATGCGACTGCAAACAACAAGCCAAGAGTAAGAAAGGCGGTAAAGCAAAATGAATAATATTATAATTACCGTTTTGATTTGGTGTTCTGTGTGCTTATTCTTTGGCATTTTGGGAGTGGTAGAGAAAATTCCGTACATAGACAAGCTTTTAAGCGAAGCAGTAAAAAGAATTGAAAGGAGCGGAAAATATGAGTGGTGAAAAGATTGTAGCCTTTGGAAATGAAGAAACAGTTAATACCGATTTAATATTTTATGATACAAAAGATGTAGCAAGAATATTGAGGTGTTCTATACAGTCTGCAAGAGACATTATGCACAGGAAAGACTTTCCGCTTATCCAGGTCGCAAAAAATATGAGAGTTTCAAAAAGTGCTTTTGAAAAATGGGCCATGGAAAGAAGAAGTTAAAAAGAAGCGGAGAGGATCTGCTCTTATGAAGAATAAAGAAAAATATCAAACCTAAAATTATAACTGCCTACGGGCAGTTTTTAGGCTTGTATGATAATCATAAATAATCAACCGTATCACAGAGAAGGGGTGAGCGGTTGTTCAAGAAAAGACGAGGTATAAAGATACCATACAACAAACAAGGACTAATTTATTTTATTTGTCTTGATTATAAAAACCAACCTCAGAAGATACAGGACAAAATAAAAGGTCTCTGTCACACCGTAGGCGGAGAGGAATACGAAAAGGCTTTGTTTGAGTTTGTAACAACAGAGGCAGGAGCAATTAAAATCAGCTTAAAGCATTATACAAGTGAAACAAGCTTGTATCAGATGCGTAAAAAGTTTTATGAGCTGTGGAAGTGAAAGGAATATAAGAACAAATGCGAAAAATCAGCCGAGAAATTATATACAAGGCAGGTCAATATATGGACTTACAAAATTACCCTGTTTATAAAAAACAAGGGCAAAGAGCAAAAAGAGGTAAACCAACATCAGAAGTGCAGCAGAAAATAAACGAAAGAAATTCAAAAATGAAATTATCAAGACTTCTACACGCAAATTTCACAAGTGATGATATAGAGATACATTTGACATATTCAGAAGATTGCTTACCTGCAGATGCAAGAGAGGCTTTGAAAGATGTTCAAAACTACATAAGACGACTAAGGAAACATTACAAGGGAAAAGAGCTTAAATATATTACTGTAACAGAAACAGGAACGGAAAACGGAAGATTTCACCATCACATCACTATAAGTGGCGGTGTTTCAAGAGATATTCTCGAGGAAGAATGGACAAAAGGCTATGCAAACAGTAAAAGACTACAATTTACCGATAAAGGTTTACAGGGCCTTGCAAACTATATGACAAAACAGAAACTTGCTTTTAGACGTTGGAACTGCTCAAAGAATTTAGTTAAGCCAACAGAAAAGGTGCGCCATAACACAATATCAAATAAAAAACTCAAAGAAATGTATATATACCAGGAGCAGAACGGAGAAAAGCTCTTGATTGAAAAATACGCAGACTTTTTAGCAAAACTTTATCCCGGCTACAAAATAACAGAATTAAAGATTGTTGAAAATGATGTCAACAAAGGTTATTATATGCACATATTCGGTAAAAGAATATAAGTTTGCAAAAGTTCGCAACACGCAATAAATGCGCACGTGTGCGTGTGCATGTGCGTGTGCGCGTGAGAAAAAAGCGAATAAATAAAGAGTTTACAATATTTCTTTTGTATGGTTTACAAAACCAAACAAAAAACAAGCAAATGCGAAGTTGATTAAAAAGAGGCTTGAAACATAAATGTTTTAAGTGCTTTTTGCGTTGTTGAAATTCGCAAACGATTGGGAATTTGTGTATAAATACTTGCAATTATTTTAATATAGTGTTATAATGTAAGTGCAGGATAGCACTTACGGTTGGGTGCTATCTCCCCCTTTGGTGTTTTCCTGAAATATACAAAGGGGGTTTGTTCTTTAAATTTAGTTTTTTCATAAAAGCATACCTCTGTTACCAAGTCTGAATGGCTTGGTTTTTTCTTTATAAGCTCTGCATCAGGAAGAGCAGACAAAAGAAGCGGTAATATTTCCGCTTCCTATGAATTTTATGTTGCCAATATGTTGCCTATTGTTGCCTATTTGTTGCCTATGAAACGATTTTAAACAAACTCAAACTGATTTTAAAAGAAAACATAAAAGTCTTGAAAGTGCCTATTTATAAGGGCTTGCAGACTTTTAAGTAAAAAAATAAAGACGGTTGTAAAAGCCGCCTTTTTGGTGCAGGTGGTGGGAATCGAACCCACACGGTATCACTACCACAGGATTTTGAGTCCAGCGCGTCTGCCAGTTCCACCACACCTGCAAGTACCTTGTTATGATAGCACAAAAGGTTTTATTTGTCAACAATTTTAAAGTGCTTTTATCACATCTTTTATTTCTTCATAGCTTTTGCCAAAGCTTCCCTGCACCATAAGGTCATTTCCTCCGCCTTTACCACAAAGTTGAGTATTTATATCTTTTATAAGTGTTCTTAAAGGCATATTTTCTGCACCTATTATATATCTGTATGCATCTTCTTCACCGTTTAAAACACAAATACATTTTTCTGTTTTTGCTTTAAGAAGATTCACAAGTTCTCTCATACCATCTGTTTTAAGAAAACTGTCCTTAACAACAATACTTTCAGTTGTTTTTTTAAAGCTTTGAGCAATAAGTCTTGCTCTTTCTATGTCAGATTGTTCCAGTTCATATTTAAGCTTGTTTGTTTCTTCCATATATTTTTCAACAAACTCAACAAGGCTTTCCTGTTTTGCAGACATAAGACCTGAAATTGCTTTTACTGTATCATAGGTTTTTTTGTAATGGATAAAAGCTTCTTCACCGCAATGAATAAAAAGTCTTGTTCCGCCTTTCCAGTTAAGGCTTTCAACAATTTTAATAACCCCAACTTCGCCTGTGCTTTTAACATGAGGTGCACAGCAGGCACAAAAATCGCAATCCCTGATTTCAACAATTCTTACATTTTCTTTAAGGTCAAGCTTTGCACGGTAGTTAAGGACTTCAAGCTCTTCCTCATTTGGAAAATAACAAAGAATTTCTTTGTTTTCATAAATAATTTTATTTGCCTGAAACTCTATCTGCTCAAGCTGTTCTTTCGTAAACTGAAGGTCGTAATCCATTGTGACCACATCATCACCAAGATGAAAACCAACATTTTCCGCACCAAACAGATTGTGTGCAACGCCAGACATAATATGCTCGCCTGTGTGGTTTTGCATTTTTATATATCTTCTTTCAAAGTCAAGCTTGCAGAAAACTGCACCAGTTACTTCTTTATCTGCATAATGATATATGATGCCGTTTTCTTCCTGAACATCAATTACTTTTGCATCGGCTATAAAGCCTGTGTCTGCAGTCTGTCCTCCGCCTTCAGGGAAAAATGCGGTTTTGTCTAAAATGATTTTAAAAATATTTTTTTCTTTTTCGCAAGACAAAACATTTGCCTGAAATTCTTTTATATATGAATCTTTATAAAAAAGTTTTTCTGTCATGGTATAAACTCCTTAATTTGTGGAATATTATTTTCGAGGTGATTTTGTGATTGGTTTTCTGGCAAGTGTTATTGCAGGAGCCGTTATGAGTCTGCAGGGTGTTTTTAACACCAGACTCAGCGAAAATATAGGACTTTACGAGTCCAATGTTTTTGTTCAGGGCAGTGCTTTTGCCTTCTCTCTTTTAGCAATGCTCTTACTTGGCAAAGGCAGTTTTTCTGCCATAAAAGGAGTTAATTTGCTTTATCTTTCAGGCGGTCTTTTAGGTGTTGTAATCACCATAACCGTTATGCTTGGTATAAGCAAATTAAATCCCACAACTGCAATATCTGTTATTCTTATATCACAGCTTATCTGTGCAGCTCTTATAGATGCCTTTGGACTTTTTGGTGCTGAAAAAATAGCTTTTAATTTTAAGAATTATGTGGGCATCGCACTTATGATAAGCGGAATAGTGGTTTTTAAACTTGCCAATCGATAGGCTTTATATTGTTTTCTTCAAGGAACTGATTTGTTTTTGAAAAATGCCTGCAACCGAAGAACCCTCCGTAAGCAGATAACGGACTCGGATGAACGCTCTCTAAAATCAGATGATTTTTGTTTGTTATCAGCGACTTTTTCGAACGGGCATTTCCTCCCCATAGCAAGAAAACAATCGGCTTTTCTCTGTCGTTTAAAATTGAAATAACTTTATCGGTGAAAATTTCCCAGCCCTTTCCTTTGTGGCTGTTTGGCGAAGCTTCTCTTACAGTTAATGTGGTGTTAAGTAAAAGTATCCCCTCTTTTGTCCATTTTGTAAGCTCGCCGTGGTCCGGAATTTTAAAACCTGTATCACTATTTAATTCTTTATAGATGTTGATAAGCGACGGAGGCGGATTTACCCCCTTTAAAACTGAAAAACACAAGCCGTGTGCCTGACCTTTTCCGTGATATGGGTCCTGTCCCAGTATGACAACCTTCACATCGCTGTAAGATGTGTATTTAAAGGCGTTGAATATGTCAAACATGGGCGGATAAACGGTAGCAGATGAATATTCTGCTTTAAGGAATTCTCTTAATTTAAGATAATATTCTTTTTTGAATTCATCTTGTAAAAGCTCGTCCCATTCATTATCAAACTTTATCATAACTTCACCTCTTTATGCTATTATATTATCACATCTTTGACTTTTTTTCAATTATGTGGTAATATTTATTTTGGAGGCATTTGTATGGCAAAAAACATTAAAACAATATCTTTTATATGCTTTCTTTTGGCAACCGTTGTTCTCTCTTTTATCTGTATTCCTCTGGTGAAAGGTTTTACAGATGCACAGGCAATAGATGCGTTCAAGGAGAGCTTCGGTGGTTTTGGTGTGTTTGCCTTGCTTATTATACAAATTCTGCAGATAATAGTTGCTCTTATTCCCGGTGAAGTTATTGAATTTGCAGCAGGTGCATTGTTTGGTGGCTTGAGGGGAACGATTTTGTGTGTGGCAGGTATCGGAGCAGGACAGTATATGGTCTTTATGCTTGTGAAAAAGTGGGGAAATGATGTTATTTCTCCCGATAAGAAATTCATAAACAAAGTCACTTTTCTTAAAGATGAAAGAAAGGTTAAAATTTTAACATTTATCCTTTTCTTTCTGCCCGGAACACCAAAAGATTTGCTTACATATTTTATGCCCGCAACAAGTATTGACCTGAAGAGCTTTCTTTTTATAACTCTTCTGGCAAGAATACCATCGGTTTTGTCCTCCACAATCGCAGGTAGTATGTATGCAAAAGGGAATATAAAGCTTACAGTGTTTATATATATCATTGTGGCAATCACAAGCGGTATTGGTTACCTGATATACAAATTTTTCTTTGACAGGAGGCATAAAAATGGCACAGACAGATAATATAAAATTAATATCAAACAACAAAAAAGCATATCATGACTTCTTCATTGAAGAAAAATTTGAAGCAGGTATGGAGCTTTTTGGTACCGAAATAAAATCTGTAAGAATGGGAAATGTAAACCTGAAGGACAGTTGGATTTCTATAAAAAATTTAGAGGCTTTTGTTATGGGGATGCACATCAGTCCTTATGAAAAGGGTAATATTTTTAACAAAGACCCTTTAAGAATAAGAAAGCTTCTTCTTCATAAAAAAGAAATATTAAAGCTTTTTAGTAAGGTTTCACAGGACGGATATTCAATTGTTCCGTTAAGTGTTTATCTTAAAGGCTCAAAAGCGAAAATGGAAATAGCCCTTGCAAAAGGTAAAAAACTCTACGACAAGAGAGATGATGCGGCTAAAAAGAGTGCAAAAAGAGAAATTGAAAGAGCAGTCAAAGAACGCTTTTAAATTTCTACAATTTTCATTTGACAATAATGTTATTTTATATTAAAATGCATATTACGAAGTTTGCTTTTTCATTGTGCGAAGCACATCCTTTTGATAAATGAAGAACTCACTATCGTTCGTATGAAGTATTGCATAATGAAGTTTGTGCTTACGCACAAAATGATGTGATGTTTGTCCTTGTACCGTAGGTACACTTCATTTTGCGAAGCAAACTGTTATTGATATGAAGCATCGGCGTTGCCGACATGATGTACTCGCTATGCTCGTATGAAGTAATTCGCTACGCTCATTATGAAGCGAAGTTTGCTTTTCCATTGTGCAAAGCACACATCATAAGCGAAGCGTCTTCATGTTGCGGAGCAATACTTCATTTGCGAAGCAAACTTCATTATAATACACGGGGGTGTAAAGGTTTCGACGGGGATAAAGAAGTAAGTTAAGCAAGTGGTTGTGCGGAGCAACCTTAAAATCCGTATTATAAATTTAAACGCTAACAATAATTTAGCTTACGCTGCCTAATTAAGGCGGCCGTCTGACTTGTATTACCGTGGTATAAGATTCAGGCGTCGACTACACGGTGAACGTGCGTCTGCAAAGCTTTGAGCAGACCATGAATAATGAAGCTACCAAACAAAGTGCTTTGTTTGCGGAACACTTTATGAGGGAAATCTTAACCACAAACTAAACTTGTAGAAAGACTTATGGACATATTTTCGGACAGGAGTTCGATTCTCCTCATCTCCACCATAAAAAATGCCATACGAAAGTATGGTGTTTTTTTATGGTCAATTTCATCAAGGAGAATCGAACTCCGCAGGCACGAACGGTTAAATAAAACAGACCGGTGGACTGTTTTATCAGTGAGTGGTGTGAGACGGGTACCACGAGCAGTGCGGAGTGGTCGTCGAGCAGGCTGCAATCTTTGATTGCAGGAGTTCTCCTCATCTCCACCAACAAAAAGACATCCAATGGATGTCTTTTTGTGTTTGTGTCCGCAAGGACACAACATCATTACGAGCATAGCGAGTACATCATTTCAGCGAAGCTGAACATCATTTAGACAGACACAAAATGATGTTATCTTTGATAAATGATGTTGCCTGTCGGCAAACAGTGTTGTGCTTTGCACAAATGATGTTGCACTTCGTACAAATTTTTATGGCTTTTAAAGAGAATCGAACTCCGCACGGCGTGGTGTTGGAGATGAGTTTGCCTTGTATAATTTTACAAAAATAAATTTAATTTTCTATTGTGCAAAAGAAATTGAAGATTTTGCAAAGAAAAAAAGCGGAATTTGTAGTATAATTACATTGATATTTGTGCATTTGCAAATGTAAATTGATTTTTCTGCACAAATAACAAGGTGTAAATAAAAGAAGAGTATGGATATTTAAAAATTAATTATTTCAGAAGGGGGAAATTCATGAAAAAGATTTTAGCGTTAATTGGAGTGTTAGTGTTAATATTAAATATGGTTGTTGTGCCTGTAGCAGCTGCAGAGCAGACAGCCCTTGAGAAAGTTAATGAGCTTGTTGTTTCTTTGCCTGACAGCTATGTTGTGGGTGAAGGTGATATCATAAATGAAATCGAAGAAATTATGGGCGAAAACGGTATAAAGGCAAAAGATTTGAATCAGCCACTTAAATATGCAACTCACGTGAACGCACATAACTCATGGAAAAAAAGAGTTAATTCACAGGACAGAATAAGAATTGACTGGCAGGAGAAAAACCCTTTAACCTGCGTTGATATGTTTGAATACAACTCAGTTACTGATGTTGAAGAAATTGCCAACAAGCCGGGTATTGCTATGTCTCCGAAGAACGATACTTATCTTCCTTCAAATGTTCCATACGGAAGTTTTATCGGCTTTTATGAAACAGGTTCAGTAAATAAAAAGTTCCCTGACACCTTCCCTGATACATACGGAGAATATTACATAACACCTGAAAATGATTTTCAGTATTCATATAGCGGTATTTCCAAGAACCCCGGTGATATCACATACAATGCAGGTATTGTATCACCTTCAAACTCATACGAAATTACTTTTGACAGAAGCACAAAATATAATCAGGTCAGCTTTCTTATGTCAGGTATCACTTTCCTTTCAGGAGAATGGGCAAGATCATCTCAACTTGCAAAAACAATAATATATTTTGCAGACGGAACTTCAAAAGAAGAATTCCATATTGTTGGACCCTTCTGCTATGGTTACAGAATGTCTCTTTATTCTACCCTTGCAGATAAAACAACAATGTATAGTGAGTATTTAGGCACAATTGGACTTGCAAAAGACTTTGACAAATTATGGGTACCAAATGAAGCAAATGTTGACAGTTATTTTAAAATTGGTAACGGAAGAGTTATATCTCCTCAAAAGGAAGATGATGGTACAACAATCAGAAACATCAAAACCGTTACTGACGTAGGTAATGCAACAGCAATTACTATAAATACAGATGGCAAGGCTATTGACAGAGTTTCAGTTTCTTATGCAACCGAAGATGAAATTAAGGCTTTCGGCGGAATTAAATATGAAACATATACAACAAGACAAGAAACTCCATCAGTAAGAGACAGTAAAAACTGTTATTATATTCCTATAGACAGTAATCAATTAAAAGATGCCAAACACTACGAAGCTGAAAGAGATTACTATATCGGCGTAATACATAATACTGTCTACCCTATATATCTTCACGCAGTAACAGGAAAAAGATATACTCCAACATCTTACAGTACAGACATTGCAGAAGTCGAAGATAAAATCGAAGCACTTCCTGAAGAATTCATTCCAAGTGCTTACGAAGAAATTAAAGCTATTAAAAGACGAGTTGATTTTCTTTTAGCACAGGGCATTGCAAAAGGTGATTTTAATAAAGAGCTTTTTGAAAAGCTTATCAGACTTTCGGAATATAACATATCCTCAAGTGGAAGCTATGAGGTTCACGTTGCACCAAACGGAAACGACAAGGGTAGCGGAAGCATAAGCGATCCTTTAGCAACTCTTGATGGGGCAAGACTTTTTGTAAGAAACCTTGAAAAAGACAGACCGATAAACGTTATCTTCCACGAAGGTATTTACAACTTTGACAAAACTGTTACTTTTACACTTGACGATTCAGGTAAAAAGGATTTCCCTATTACATATAAAGCCGATGGCGAGGTTGTTTTCACAACTGCAGAGGATGTTGATTTTAATGATTTCACACTTGTGGAAAAAGGTGAATACAACAGAATTGCCACAAACTTAATTGGTAAAATATACAAAATTAATTTAAACAAAAAAGGCATACATCCAGGCACAATTCCTACATACTATGCTACCAATATAGACGGTGACGGCTTTGAAGATGTTAACTTCTTTGTAAATGACAAGGAACAGCTTATTTCTCAATGGCCTGACGGAGAATCAAACTATGCTACCTGGGTTTCTGTTGAAAATACTGCAAAAGAAAATACAATAATCAAGGTTGATGCATACCGTTCTAAAAACTGGCAGGGCGAAAAGTTTGCATACTTTGAGGGATATTCAGGGGTTGACTATTCAAACGAAAAAAACAACATCTCTATTGACGGAGATTTAATTAAATTCAAAAATACTGCAAGATTTGATACCGATCCGGGCTTCAGCAGAAGATACAAGGTTAAGCACATACTTGCCGAGCTTGACAAACCGGGAGAATGGTATTTAGACAGAGATACAAATGTTTTTTACTATTATCCAACAGAGGATTTTGATGAAAATGCAAAAATTCAGTTCGCATCTACAAAGCTTAACATTATCAATATTCTGAATACTGATTTTGTAAGCTTTGACGGATTTATCTTTGACAAAATCAGAGGCGACGCATTTACTGCGGATTCAGGTGTTGAAGAGCTTAATTTATACAACTGCGAATTCAAGCACATTTCAAACAGAGCAGTTGAATATCAGGCATCATCAAATCCCAACAAAATAACCCTTTCAGGTACTGCAAACTACGCAAATGCGGCTAAAAACTGCGAAATCAGAAATAACAGATTTATAAACATTGGTGAAAACGCAATATATTTTTGCGGTGGAGAAAGAGAAACTCTTTCAAATGGTAATAATGTTATTGCGAACAACTATATCTACAATGCCTCAAACAAATTAAGATGCAAAGCAAATATTGTGGTAAATGGTGTTTACAACTATGCAATAAACAACGAGGTTCATATGGGCACGTTCCACGCCCTTAACCATTCAGGAAACGAAAATGTTATTGCATATAACGAGTTTTACAATATGCTCCGTGACAGTGGTGACTGCGGTGTTATCTACAACGGCAGACAGCTTGCAACAAGAGGCACAGAAATTGCATATAATTACCTTCACGACTATAAGCATTTAGACCCAAGAACAAAGGTTGGCGCTACAGGAGTATATCTTGATGACAGACTTAGTGGTATAAGCATTCACCATAACATTATATTCGGAAACGGTGTTGACGGAAGCACAGGTGGTATACAAAACGGTGGTGGGCATCACAACAAGGTAAACTATAACACTATCGTTGATACAACTTCGAGTATAACCAGAACAAACAGATTTGTTGAAGATTATCTTAACAACGAGCATTGTACTGCATTTAACGAAATAATACGAATTTCAGGTATGGATGATACAAACAAGGTTCGCCTTGATGACGGAATTTATAAAACCTTCTCCATGATTGGCAGAAACGAGTTTTTCTTTGAAAGATATCCTGAAATGAACGATTCAATAGAAACACTTTTAAATCCAAATGAAACTGTTCCAAAGTTTGTTGAAAAATATCCGTTTATTTTAACACTTCCTGAATTTTCAGAGGGTGGAAAATACGGAAACCTTGCAAAAGACATCAACGAGGGCAACGACTTAACCAAATACAGAATTTTATCTTTAAAATCAACCATTGGTAACGAATATATCGGAAATATTTCAAACAGACCTTGGAGAGCAATGACAGACAAGGATATAAACGGCGAAGTCTATGATGTTTACGAAAAATTCGGCAGTGTGTTTGAAGACAACATAGAAGACGCATCTGAAGATATGTTTGTTGACTATGAAAACAAGGACTTCAGAATCAAAGGCTCAACAAACGGTGGAGCACTTGACGAAAGCTTTGATTTAGACACAATCGGACTTCAGGAAGACGGCTCGGTTTCTTATGATTTAGGTTTTGAGCTTAAAGACATTGAGCTTAAAAATGCAAAAGACTTCCCTGCAGAATACAAAAACTTCAACTTAACATACCCTGAAAACAACGGCGAGGTTGAGGATAAGAAAAACATCACATTTATGTGGGAAAGACCTGTTTCTTCTGACTATTTCACATTGGAAATTGCAACAGATAAAGAAATGAAAAACATCGTTTACAAAAACGAAAATTCTTACTTTAACTATGAAACAGTAACTTCCCTTCCTGAAAATGTTAAAACATTCTACTGGAGAGTTACTGCAAAAAATATCAGCAGAAAAGGCTCAGAGTGGAAAAACAGTGACGGTGTTAATGTGTTCCACACTTATGATACCGCAATTATTGACACACCTGCATCAGTTCCGTTTGATATCAAAGATGACTTTAATGTTGACCTTTTCAACAATGAAGGAGAAACTCATAACTCAAGCAGTCTTCTTGGTGGTAAAAACGCAACACTTGGACTGTATAATCTTACAAACTTTAAAAGATTGGTTCCTTCAAACGGTTACTACAAGCACGGAGATACTCTTTATTATTTCCCACAGGTAGGATATGACACAAGCAAAAACAATGCAATAAACACAGGGAAGCTTGGTTCTGCAAGATACACCTACACCCTTAAGGACAACGAAAAAGGAAGCTACGATAAAATCAAGGTTGCCATAAGCGGTTTTAAACATTATAATAACTATGAAATTACTGTTATTTATACCGATGGCACTACATCAACTGATAAGGTTTATCTTTATCAGTATTACACAACCTATAATGCTCCAAGAGGATATGATATAATTCTTACGGTAGATGGTATTAACTATTTAGGTCAGCCTGTTTCACGAAGCAACCTTAATAAAATTTATGAGGTTGAAGTTGATGCTGATACAAATAAAACTGTAGAAAGCATAAGATTCCAGGGTTCATTATTATCTACCAACGCATATATCTTTGCTATAACAGGTATGAAGAATGAAAGAACTCTTTCAAATGGTGACATTGAAAAAACAATAGTTTTAAACAACTATTCAGGAGAAGAAAAGAATGTTTCTTTTGTTATCACCGGTTATGATAACGGTAAATTCAGTACAGTAATGCTTTCGGGCAAAATCCCAAACAATTCTGTTTATCCATCACTTACAGTTACAATTCCAGGTGAGGTTTATAGTTGGACAGACAGACAAGTTCTCATTTGGGAAAGTGATAGTATTAAACCTATCGGTGCAAAATCAGTATTTTTCAGATGATTTACAAAAACCCATCCTTTACAAGGATGGGTTTTTATTACATATTCAGCTTGGAACGAATAGAATGATTGTATTCAGTAGGTGACTGACCGGTTGCTTTTTTGAACTGTCTGCAGAAATAGTGAACAGAATTGTATGAAAGCTGTTCAGAAATCTGCGTAACAGACAGCTGACCTTTTCTTAAAAGGGATTTTGCTTCCTTGATTTTTAAGGAATTTACATAATTTAATATTGTTTCACCATATTCCTGACGGAAAAGTTTACAGAGTGTGGTTTTGTTTGTGCCGAAAATAAAGCAAAGATTGTCAAGAGTTATATTTGTGCTGTAGTTTTCGGTCAGGTACTGATGTATTGCCTGAATATTTCCGTTGGATGTGTTTTTGTGTGTTTCTGCCAGTTTTTTCTCCTGCAGGTAATCACGGACAATTGTGATTAAAAATGCTTCAAACTCATTTCTGATCATCTGGTCTGCCCCAAAAGGAAAAACTTCTCTTTTTTCCATAAACTGTGTGTTTGGAATATCATAAGGTGGTTTGTAAAGGCTGAATCCTTCAGTAAGCACTGAAGATAAACGCTTAATGTGTTCTTCGCACAAGGTGATAGGAGTTGTGGCGAATGGGAAAAGCACATCGCTGGAGCATTCAAAACCAATTATAACAACACTGGGAGCTACTGCATCTTCGGTGGAAAGGGAATGAACTTCATTGGGACGGTGAATTATAAGCTGATGCTGACATAGTGTTCCCTTGAAGTTGTCAGATTCAATGTTAAGAGAACCCTTGTCTATGAAGATAAGCTCGTAAAAATCGTGGGAGTCAAGGGTTGTATGATATTCATTTGTGAATTCAAAATAATGAATGTTTGCAAGTCTTGTAACATTCAGCTCTAATTTAAACTTCTGTAAACGAAAATTCATAATATCACCTACAAAAATAGTACCATTTTTTTTGAAAAAAGTCAAACAAAAAGTCAACAAATTGACAAAAGTGCAAAAAAGTATTAATATTGTGTAAATACAAAAGGCATTCTTTTGTGTATAATTAAGTTGTAAACGGATGCTCGTTTGCAAATAATCTGTAAATAACAGAAAGGAAGATAAAAATGAGTAGAATATGTATTCCAGATTATGAGTACAAAGAAAGAATTGAAAGAGCTGCAAAGCTTATCAGAGAAAGAAATCTTGATGTAATGCTTGTTACAAGTACAGAATCAGATTATGCAAACGCAAGATATTTTTCAGGCTTCTGGCCATTATTTGAAAGAGCAGGCGTAGCAATTTCTGCAAACGGAGATGCTGCACTTATCTGCGGACCTGAATCTGCAATATTTGCAAAAGATTTTGGTAAGCTTGACAAAGTATTCGTTCTTAAAGAATTCAGAGAATCAGCAGACCCTGCTTATCCTGAACTTAAAGCAGATACATTTAACGATGTATTCAAAGCAATTGGCGTAAGCGGAAATAAAATCAGAATAGGACTCGGAAGCTATGTAGAATGCACACTTCCTATTTTTGAAGGTCTTAAAGAAGCATATCCTGAAGCAGAAATCGTTAAATGCAACGATATTATGGTTGAACTCAGAAAAATCAAGAGCGTAAACGAACTTGCTTGTATTCAGGAAGGTTTCAGAATTGTTGATATTGCAACAGATGAAGTTATCAGAAACTTAAAACCAGGTGTAACAGAACTTCAGATGGTTGGTATTGCACAGAAAGTTATTTATGAAGAAGGCGCAGAATACGAAGGTCTTCCAATGTATGTTTTCAGCCAGGAATCAACAAGACACGCAATCAGCCGTTCTACATACAAAACAATTAAGCAGGGCGATATTGTTCAGCTTAACCTTTCAGCTAAAATTGATGGTTACTCACCTGCAGTAGGTATTCCTGTTGTTATGGGTAAGCTCGATGACGAAAGAAGAAGATATATTGATTTCTGTAAACAGGCACACGACTGGACAGAAAAAGAAATCAGAGCAGGTGTTATGGCGTCTGATATTGCTAAAGGCTTCTACAAACTCTATGAAGACAACGGATTCAAAGAAAACTTCGTATATGGTCCATGCCACGGTACAGGTATGATTGAAGTTGAAGCTCCATGGATGGAAACAATCAGCGATTACAGATTAGAAGAAAATATGACATTCCAGGTAGATACATTTATTTCAGGCCCAACATTTGGTTGCAGATGGGAAAAAGGTATTGCTGTAACTAAAGACGGTTGCAAATCAATGACAGATTACCTCAAGAAAGGAATTATTGAAATCGATGGCTAACGGAATTGGAAAAAAATTATGGCTCATCCCTGACTGTGAATTACCACAGCCTGGCGAAGGTGTAGCTAAAGGTCACGAATCTGTTATCGTTGTAAACGACAGTGACAACGATGCAGTAATCGATGTTAAACTTTTCTTTACAGACAAAGATTTCGAACACGAAATCAAATGGACTGTTGGTAAAAACAGAGTTAGATGCTTCCGTATGAACAGACTTGAAGATATGTGTGGTTTTGAAGTTCCATTTGAAACACAGTATGCTATGAAGCTTACATCATCTGAAAACATTGTTGTTCAGTACGGCAGACTTGATAATACTCAGGCTAACCTTGCGTTCTATACAACACTTGGTTACAACGAATAATTAGGGAGGATTTAATATGCATTTTGATATGTGTTTCCCAAGAGAAATTAACAATGCGAAAGAGAACAGAACTCCTGTTGTAATTGTAGGTGGTACTGTTGAATATCACGGTCCTCACTGCTCTTACGGATGCGACACACTTGTTGCACAGGGTCTTGTTGAAAAACTTGCTCAGAAGAAAGATATTATAATTGCTCCAACAATCAGCTATTCACCATCAAGCTGGGCAGTAGGCGATGAAACAAGCGGAACTGTTCATGTTGATGAAGTAGTTTTTGAAGAATATGTATTTAATATTTTCATGAGTATGCTTTCAGCAGGCTTAAGAAATATTTATGTAGTAATTCATCATCAGTTTGAACAGGAAAATCTTATGCCTATGACACTTTCATATATGAAAGCTGCAAAAAGAGCAACAATGAGATATCTTGAAAAAACAAAAGGTCAGGGCTGGTGGGGAAGCGAAAGCTACAACAGCTACTATGAAAACCTTGGTGGTGGAGATGATCCATTCAGCTGGATTAAGGTTATTCCAACAATGAGCACTGAGGTTCAGAATGCTACAGGTTATGACCACGCAGGCAAATATGAATGTTCAATTTTAATGTCACTTTACGAAGATGCTGTAAAGCTTGAAAGAATCGACGATATCAAACACTGGTTTACAGACAGTGCAAGAGAAGCAAGCAAAGAAATCGGCGATGAAATGGTTGAACTTTCACTTAAATGGCTTGAAGAAAGAATTAAATAATAACCAAAAAACGGCGGTTTCGCCGTTTTTTGTTGGGTAAAAATGAAATAAAAAAATACTGACTAAGATTTCTTAGTCAGTATTTTGTGTTTAAATTATTTTGTTGCAACGAATGCATCAACCTGAGCCTGAATTTCGGCAACAACTTCGTCATTACCTGCGAGTTTGTATTTTTCAGTCATTTCAGCAAGTAATTTTTCTGTATCAACAGCACCTGAACCGATTGGGTTACCGTATTCTGATGAAATTGATTTAATCTGTGCTAATTTAATGTCGATTGATGATGAATCAAGAGCAAATCCCATAAGTGGTGAAGTAACAGTTCTTTCACCTTCGTTAAGATTTGTGTAGATGATTTCTTTGTAATCTTCGCCCTGACCTACTGTAAGGTAAGCATTTTTAGCATTACCAACAATCCATTTCCAGAGACCATATCTTGATGAAGAGTTACCTTCGTCGCCATATTCTGGTTCGATGAGCTTATCGCCATTTTCATATTCTTTATGTAATTTGTAGTGGTCGCCTTCAATACCATATACCATAATGTTGAAAAGTTCAACACCCTTTGAAGAGTTCATAAGGTTGATGAATTTTGCAGCAACGTCAGGATACTGTGAATTTACAGGGATTGCTGTACCACCTGCTGCCGGTTTGTATGGAATGAAGTGGTTACCAAGAGCAGGAATCTGGATTACAGGAACATCAAATGTATTCTTTTCTTCATAAGTTTCAAATACGCCAGGAATGTTCTGTGCACCGAACATAATGTTTCCGTCAATTACGCCGTTTGCATCTGCAGCTTTAGCTGAAAGAGCATCCTTTCTTACAAAGCCAAGGTCATACATTTCTTTCTTAAATCTCCAGTCAGACTGTTTCTGAGCACCTAAATGGTTATTGAAAACTTTGAATTCAGGGTCTTCATAATAGTACTGGTATAAGTCAATAATAGGTTCTACACCTCTTTGTGGGAATGGACCAACATAACCTTTACCGATTTTGCCTGCTGCTGCAACCTTTGTAGCATAGTCAATAATAAGCTTCTTTGATTCATCTGAAATAACATAGCCATTTTCTTTGTCAGTAACCATGAATGCTTTTTCCATAGCTTCAATATCTGCATACTGAGCAAGATCAGAAGGAATGTTTACATAGTTATATGACTGAACCATTTTCTGATAGTTAGGGAGGATAGCCTGACCGCCGTCAACCTTACCCATATCGATAACCCACTGTGGAACTTCTTCAAGAGTTTCCTTTGCGTACTTTTCAAGATATGGTGTCATATCAATGATTGAGCCGTTTCTGTATTCATCAGCATATTTAAGCTGATATGTCTGGATAATATCCATCTGTTCGCCAGAAGTCTGCATAAGAGTCATTTTCTGAGCATAGTCTGCTACAGGAATAACTTCGATGTCAACTGACACGTTTTCGAAGCCTTCAAATTTGTGAAGTTCTTCGTTGAAGTACGCCCAAACTTTTTCTGAATCTGACTGAACACCAGGGCCCGGCATAATCCATTTAAGAGTTATAGGGTTTGATAAGTCTGTTTCGATGAGGTTAGCATCGTTTGAACCGTTTCCACCGCAAGCAACTAATGAAAGCATCATAGCAACTGCGAGGAGTAATGAAATAATCTTTTTCATATTTTTTCATTTCCTTTCTATATTATATATAAATAATTTTAACATATCGAAAAAAGAATTCAAGGGATTTTTTTAAATTAAAATATAAAATCGCCAATTTGCTATAAATAAAGTTTATTTGTTAAGAATACTTTTGCCTGTAAGCTCCATATCGCCCATGATACCGTCCACAAGCATTTTAACAGTATGCTTTGAAGGGGTGGTGTTCATTTCGATAAATGTTGGGTCTTCAGGGAAATATTCTGTTGCAAAGTATGGTGAACCATAGTTAACAATAAGCTTTTTCTTTTTATCAAAGAGATGTGATGCCCAGATAAGCATATGAGGAACACTCCACTGTGCAACAAAGAATGCATTTACATTGAAAATCACAAGGTCATACTGTGACTGAAGTGCATCAATGTCATTCTGCCAGCAAACTCTTGAAGGAACATCATAAATATCTCTTTCAACATCAACTTCAAAGCCGCGTGCTTCAAGTTCTTCTTTTAAGAGGTTTGAAGATATTGTATCTTCGTCTGTTGCATCAACAACAAGTATCTTCTTAACCTTTTCTTTAGAAACAGGAAGAAGTCCTATGTTGTTTCTTAACATACACATACCGTGCTTGATACAGTCAAGCTTAACCTGATCAACATATGCAGGGTCCGGAGTATCATAAGTTTTGTTTTCAAGTGCATTTAATCTGAAACTTTCCATTCTTTCAATTCTTGCCAAAGCATCGTCAAGTCTTGACATTGGAATTTCGCCGCTTAAAATCTGTTTTTCAATTTCTTCAGCTGCTTCAACAGGAGGCCAGAGAAGAATATCTGCACCTGCTTTGAATGCCTGAACAGTTTCTGCCACTAAATTACCTGTTGCATTTCCGCCCATAATGAGAGCATCTGTAATAACTGCACCTTTAAAGCCAAGTTCACCTTTTAAAAGGTCTGTTGTTAATTTCTTGGAATATGTAGCAATAGGATAATATCCGTCTGATGTTTCATTGTCATAAGATTTTAAAGAAACATGAGTTGTCATAACAGACATAACATCTTCTTTAAACATTTCCTTATATGTATAGCCATAAGTTTCCATCCATTTGTCAAAAGGAAGGTTGTTTGAACCGGGACCGATGTGCATATTTACAAAATAAGTTCCAAGACCGGGGAAGTGCTTTGCAGTTGCGCAAACGCCCTGCTCCTGAATGCCTTTGATTACCTTTCTGTAAATTTCTGCAACAAGATTCGGGTCATCACTTATAGCCATAAGATACATAAGTGGGTCAAAGCACATATCGATGCTTGGTCCGAGTATCATATCAATACCTTTGTCATTCATCTGCATACCAAGAGTTTTACCCCATTTGTATGCATCATCAAGGTTTCTTGATGCACCAAGTGAACGCTGATTGTCAGATAAAACAGTTTGTCCTCTTACTGCTGCAAAGTCTGCGCATACCCAGAGTCTGTTTTTTGAGTACTTTTTACATTCGTTTAACTTGTCGAAATCAAACTGTGTTCCGATTTCAATACCGTTTTCATCACGAAGTACATCAGCTTCACCGTAGTAAATTCCGCCTACAGGATATTTTTCAAAAAATTTCTCAGGGCCACCGTGGGTATTTATTTCACGGATGGTAACAGAAAATGTTTTGAAAATTTTCTCTCTTAATGTCATAAAAATCCTCTCCCATTTAAAAAAATAAATTTTTTTTAATTGTAGCATACTGAATTTTAAAATTCAAGAGAAATTCAAAATTAACTTCAATTTATATGTGTAATACTTAATATATTTTACCCGGGTCAGATACAGGTAAATTTTTCAAAACGAAATAAAATTTTATATTGTGCAAAAAAAAAGCAAGATTATGCAAAGAAAAAAAAGCATATCCGTAGTATAATGTTTGATGGTATATGGTGGAGTGGAGTATACCCACAAAAAATTCGGCGATATACTTTAAAAAAGTAAAAAATTATGATAATATAATAAGAAGGAGAAAGGTATGAAAAAATCAGAATTGATTGCTAAGGTAGCATTGTCTTTAAACAAAGACGAAGAAGATGTTAAGCTGGTTTTTGAAAAAGTTGTTGATGAAATTGTCAATCAGCTCAGAGACGGCGAAACAGTAAGAATCCACGGGTTCGGAAACTTTGTTCCCAGACCTTACGCTGAAAGAAAGTGCTACAATCCCAGAACAGGGGAAAGCATTGTTCTTCCTGCAAGCGTTCAGCCTGCTTTTGTTCCGGGTAAAAAAATGAGAGTGATGATACAAAAATAATATTAAAAAATATTAAATAAATATATATATTAAGAAAGGAAATGGATATGAAAAGAAAACTTATTGCACTGGCATTAATGGTTTTTATGCTTTTGGGTTCAGTTACAACTCTTGCAGCTGTTCCGAATGAAGGCCAAGTTATTTATGTCAGTCCAGAAGGAAGCGATTTTAATGAAGGTACATTTGAAAAACCTCTTAAATCGCTTAAGGCAGCAAAGGAAAAAGCGGCAACCCTGAATAACAACCAGCCTATAACTGTTGTATTCAGAGGCGGTTACTATTACCAGACTGAAGAAGTTGTATTTACACCAAAAGATTCTGGTACAGAGGAATTCCCAATCCGCTACATTGCGTATGAAGGGGAAAGACCAATTTTTACCTCTGCAGTTAAGCTTGATGAAAAGAATTTCGAGGTTGTAACAGACGAGGAAACCCTTGCAAGACTTCCTGAAAATTCAAGAGGATATGTTCTTAAGATGGATTTGAAGAAGCTTGGCATTTATGCATCTGACGTTATATATGATGAAAAAGGTGAATATACTCCATACTGGATTAATTTATACCTTGACAGTAAAACTCAGCAGACTGCTGAATGGCCTAACGGTATTCAGAACTATGACCACTACTCTAAGCCATTATCTGCAGGTTCAACTTCAAAGACAAGCACAGATGGTGGTTCCTTTGAAGTTACAACACCAAGAATTTTCAACTGGGTAAATACAGATTTTGATCAGGCAATGACATTCGGTTACTTTGGTAACGACTATACTTATGCAGCTAACATTATTGAATCAGTTGATACTGAAGCTATGTCAGTTACTCATGCTTATGGTACATCTTACGGTGTTGCATCTACAAACTCAAGAAGATACAAGGTTGTTAACCTCCTTGAAGAACTTGATATTCCAACTGAATTCTTTTTGGACAGAAAAACAGAAACACTTTACTACTATCCACCTTATGAGTTAGAGGGAAAAGACCTTCGTCTTTCTATTAACAATAGCTTTCCTCTTATTTCAGCAGATGGTTTAAGCTATGTAAACTTTGAAAACCTTGAATTTTATGGTATGCATAATGGCATGAGTTTTTCTAACAGCCACCACATAAATATTCTTGGATGTACATTCTTCGGTTCAAGAAGCCGTATGATTGATTTTGTACAGGATTCAAATCGTACAGTTGGCGGTCAGAGATTAATTGGTCTCGGAGCTTATGCATTTAATTCAGGATGCAGCGATTTCATTATTGATTCCTGTAACTTCTATGACAGTAATGTGGGCATGATGACCACAAGACTGGGTGATAATGCATATCTTGAAGATTCAAATTCTTATATAAGAAACTGTTTCTTTGAACGAAGCAGTCTTGTTAACGGTAACTCACCAACAGTAACCATGGATGAATGCTGCGGTGTTAACTTTGTTAACAACACAATGCATAACTTGTTCTTCCACGCAGTTAACTTTGGCGGAAGCTATAATAACATTCATTATAATGAAATTTATAATGCAACAAGAGACCCTCACGATGCCGGTGTTATTTACAGCTGGCGTGATTTTGCCGAAAGAGGAAACGATATAGCATATAATGTTATTCATGATACAGACAATACAGGTGAAAGAGTTTCAACCTCCGGTACAGTTGCTATTTACAGTGACGGTGAAATGTCAGGTAATGCTATTCACCATAACATATTATGGAACAACGGTAACCCAATTCACCATAACGCAGGTGTAACAAACGATGTTTCATACAACGTTATGATGAGAGCAAGAAGAAAAGGTATGGCATTTACATATCTTAACTATGTATACAGTGCCGACTTGAGAGCAGAAGCTATTCCTCTTCTTATTGACATTGCACCATGGTGGCTTGAACAGTTCCCTGAGCTTGAATATGAAATTTATCATGCACAAAATATAAAGCAGGGTTCACATAATACAACCATCAACAATAATATTTCAGACTCTAAAGACGGTTCATCAGCTGCAGGTCTGGCAACACTTAAAGAGTATAACAACAATGTTATCATTGACCCTACACAGGATACATCAATGTTTGTAGATTATGATAATCACGACTACAGATTAAAAGCAGACCACGAATTTACAAAGGGTTTCCCTGATGCATTGACAGATAAAAACTTTGATTATGCTATGACAGGTGTTCAGGTAAATGAATACAGAAAAACTCTTCCATATTTTAACGAAGAAACTTCACCATTCTACACTGTTTACCCAAGAGATGGTCAGACAGGTATTCACTCTAACGAAGTTTCACTCTATTGGGAAGTTGCAAGAGGTGCTGATAAATATACAGTTACCATTGCAAAGGATAAAGAAATGAAGGATGTAGTTGAAACTATTCTTTGCGAAAATACATTCGTTGAAAAATACACACTTGAAGACAACACAACATATTACTGGACTGTTGAAGCACAAAACATTTCTGTAAACTCTCCTTCAAAATGGAAAACAGTAAGCGGTGTTAAGAGCTTCACAACAGGAACACCACTTGCAAATACAGTTCTTGCAGAAAATGCTATAAATGTAATGCTTGATGATGTGGATAAGATTGTAGAAGGCACAACAGAAGGTACATATCCTGCAGGTACAAAGCAGAGAATGCTTGATACAGTTGAAGAAGCTAAAAAAGCTCTTGCAAAACCTGACTTAACACAGGATGAAGTTGACGAAATTCAGGAAACAGTTGAAAAGGTTCATGCAGATGTAGGTACATCTATGTATATTAAGACTGTAGGCATTGAAGACATGGTTAAGATGCCTTGGTATGGTCTTGGCGTTATTTCATGGGGTTCTGATAATCCTATGCCTATTGAATATGATGAAAAGACAGGCATATTAAAAATAAGCTCTACAATTGATAACCACACAGCTGTTACATCACAGGATTTAAGTGATAAGGTTCTCAGAAAATACAGAATGAGAATCAACTGGAATGGTGCAGACACCTGGATGATTTTCGGTGAAAAAGTACCATATAACTTCGCAAATGACACCTACTTTAAGATTGACCAGAGAAATGCTGAAGGCGCAGGTTACGGATGGTCATCTTACTCAATAGTAGTAACAGGTGGACTTGGTCACCTTGAATTCCATGCAAGACACAGAAAGAGTGCTCAGGTTATGGATACCATCACAAACACATACATCAAAGACGGTGAATGGTTTGATATTGAAATGGGTGCCATCACAACTCTTACAGGCGACCGTTATATCGTAAGAATCAACGGTAAAGAAGTTTATAACAAAGCTATGGATACTCATGTTCTCGGACGACCTGGTAAATTCTATGTTTGCTTCCCTAAAAAGGGTATGAGTATGGAAATCCAGAATCCAGAAGGCTTCACAGAAAGTGAAGTTTACAGAATGGTTCCTGAAAGCGGTACAGTTGAAGCAGGTAAAGAACTTAAAGTGTTTGATATTACAGATAAGCAGGATGCAAGCATGTGGAAAGCAGGTTCATCAGAAGTTGAAGTTGGTGAAGGCTTCGTTCGTGCAAAAGCAATTGACCAGAAAGCAAAGAGCTCACTTATCTACAATGCAGAACAGGTTTATAACTCAATTGTAAACTTTGATACAAACTTCACAGGTCTTACTCATGAAAACACTTACGTTATTTCTATGAGAACATCAGATCCTAACGGTGACTTTATTTCAAAGGGTAATCCGAACTATTACTGCATGATTTTACCATCATATTTAATGGTATTTGCTATGGGTAATAATGCTTCAACAATGATTGCCAAGGTTAAAAATAACGGAGTATATAAGGCAAACGAACGTGCGAACATTCAGATGGCAACTGTTGACTGCGATGGCGGAACACGAATTGTTGTTGAAATTAACGGAACACGAATGGTTGACCAGATAGATCCTAACACTATGAAGGAACCGGGTTACCTTGTATTCTGGAATGAATTAGGTAACGAGGTTGAAGTTCTTGCACCTTCAAGACCTGCAATTAATCTTAACGATAAGTTATTTGACGAACCTTATGTTGAAAAAGGAGATCTTGTTGTTACAGCTGAGGAAGCAACTAAATCTTCAGGTGAATGGACAACTTATGGTGTTGGAGCAAACACATCACCAATTCAGGGTCATAAGCAGAAGGAAGGCCCTGCAGCTCTTGTATACGAATTAAGAGCAAATGTAGATACCTACGATGTATATTATTGGGGTGGTATTACCTATACAGGTGATGAAAACATTAAGGTTACAATTATCTCTCCTTATGATGGTGAAGATAAGGTTTACTACCTAAACAGCAGATACGGAACTTCTGAATGGATTTACCTTGGTGCTGTTACAAGTACAGACGCAGTAATCAGAGCAAGAGTTGAAGGCTCAGGCACAGGCGAATTATTGTCAGGTGGATTTAAGCTTGTTAAGGCTAACAATGATGATCAGCAGCTCAGCCGTCTCTTATACGCAAACAAAGGCGCAGTTGCACTTAAGGTTGGCAGCGATTTAGCATTCGTTAATGAACAGCCAAAATACATGAGTTCAGCACCGGTTGTTGTTAACGGCAGAACACTTGTACCAATCAGATTCATTTCTGAAGCATTCGGCGCATCTGTTAAATGGGATGATGCTACTGCATCTGCAACTGTAAGAGCAGACGGACATACATTAGTATTCACAAAGGATGCTACAACTTATAAAGTTGACGGTGTAGAAAAACAGCTTGAACAGGCTGCAACAACAATCAACGGAAGAATGATGCTTCCTATCAGAGTTATATCAGAGGATTTAGGCAAGAATGTTTACTGGGAAGAAAGTGACAGCGGATTTATCTTAATCAACGATAAAGACATTGTCCTTAAAGGTCTCGAAGAAAACATTAAGTCAGCGATAAATTATTATCTGAATTTAAAGGAGGATTAAGATGAGACTATATACAAAACTCATTACTATAGTTCTTGTACTTACAATGGTGCTTAGCCAAGGGGTTTTAACACCCCTTGCTGCTGAGCAGTCAGCATACAGCGAAGAAATCGAAATCGTAAATGCATTAGGAATTATGGTTGGAGACGAAAACGGTGATTTCGCTCCGGAAAAAAATCTTACAAGAGCAGAATTTGCTCAGGTTTTAACAGTATTGCTTCAGATTAACGATTCAGAAAGCGCCAAAGCAAATGCTTGGTACTTCAAATCAGGCGAAGCAGTAGAAAATCAGGTTCTTAACTCAGGAAAAGTTCAGGCTTTTGCAGACGTTCCTGCAGACCACTGGGCTTATGGTGTTATCGGACAGGTATCAAGCCTTGGTTATATGATTGGTACAGGCGAAAATGAATTTTCACCTGAAGAAAATGTAACAATCAATCAGGTAAACAAAGTATTTGTAAAAATGCTTGGTTATGAAGTGTTCGCTGAAAGAAACGGTGGATACCCAGCAGGTTACAACTACACAGCATCATCAATCAAACTCTTAAAAGGCGTTAAGCACTACGGTGATACACCTATCTTAAGAGGCGAACTTGCTAAAATGCTCGTAAATATGTTTGATGTTGAAATGGTTGACATCGGATTTGTAACAGATGAAGGTACTGCATCATACGAACAGTCAGAAAAAACATTCCTTGAAAGTGAACTTGGCGTTTACACAACAAAGGGTGAACTCACAAGCACATCTGTAACAGGTCTTTATGGCGAAAGCAATATCTCTGAAGGCGAAGTTGTTATCGGTGGCGTTGTTTATAAAGTAGCTGCAGGTGCTGAATACATCAATGGTTTCCTCGGTAAATTTATTGATATTTACTATGTAAAAGATTCAAACGACCAGAATATCGTTCTTTATGCAGCACTTTCAGACGATGTTGATGAATTTGTTATCGACATTAAAGATTTTGTAAGTCTTTCAAGCGGTGTTCTTAAATATAACGACGATAATGATAAAATAGAAAAATTAGATTTAGTTGCAATACCTGCTATTATCTTCAACGGAACATCTGTTGATACAATCAGCACAGAGCAGATTAAATCATACTACAACGGTACAATTACTGCAATTAACTCAGATAACAAGGGCGACTACGAAATGCTTGTTATCGAAGCATACAGAACAATGGTTGTTAAGAACAATGCACGTAATGTTATTGTTAACGGTCTCTTAACACAGGGTGTTGATAAAGATGCAGTATTAAATCTTACAGAAGAAGCTACAAAAGATAAAATTGTTTCTATCTACAAAGATGGTCTCCCATCAGGAGCTAATACAATTTTCGAAAACGCTGTACTCGACGTTGCAGCAAGTGAAGGCGAAATCAAAGTAATCGTAACAAAAGAACCAAAAGATATGGTAGTTGCAGGAATTGCTGAAGACATTGATGGTTACTTCCTTTACGATGCTGAAGGCAATGGTTATAAAGTTGCTGACGACTATGTGAAATCAACAGTAGCAAGTCTTCCAACTATTGGTGCAAACTGTGTTGTTTACTTCAACAGCTTTGGCGAAATCGCTTTTGCTGAAGTGAACTCATCAGAATATGCAAACAAAGGTCTTATTATCGATGCTGCTGAAGACGGCAGAGGCGGTCTTAAGAGTGGCGTTAAAGTTAGAGTTTTCAGTGATACAGGTAGATTTGTAGAATATATGCTTGCTGAAAAAATAACTTATGTAAACAGTCTTAATGAAGAATCAAGATTAAAAGATACAGAACTTCTTCCTATCCTTTTAGGTCTTAAAAATAAACTTGTAACATTTAAGGTTGACGAAGAAAAGAATATCACAGGTATTAAAGAACCTATCAGAGTTGAAGACAGAATGAGCAGAGATCAGGGCAGACTTGGTGTTATCTACCAGTCAAATGATGCTCCAAGATATGTATCCGGTGCAATTGACCTTACAGCTTATGCTGAAGCTGATACAGTATTCTTCAGCATTTCAGGCATAGTTGGACTTCCTGAAGAAGAAAAGTATCAGGTATATACAAAGAAAGATATGGACGCAGTTGCATCTACTGCAGAGCTCTCATCAGTAACTGCATATAACACAGAAAAAGATTCACCTAAAGCTGATGTTATCGTTACTGAAAATACAACTACAACAAGACACATATTCAGAGATAACCAGAATGCAGTGTTCCTCGTTGATAAAGTTAAGTACGGAACTAATGCTGATGGCGACGAAGTTGTTACAGTTGAAGGTACACACATCGGCAACGGCAGAATGCCTGAAGGCAAAGCTAAAACATACACAAGTAAATCAGGTGCATTCTCAAAAATGCATACAATGTTTGGCGATTTAACAAAAGAATGGACTGTTCAGAAGGGTGATATCATCCACTGTATGGAACTTGCCGGAGATGTTAAGAGTGCTCTCCTTATCTACAGAAGAGATTACAATTACGAAACTAATCCAAGATATGCAGGTGGCGGTATCGCAGGATTAGTAAGTGGTATTTATGATGGCAAACAGAGTTCAAACCCTTGTGCTATTGCAGTACTTGGTGTAGCAAACGACATTGTGGTTAACGGATATTCTGTAGCTACATATGGTTTTCCATCAACTGTAAATTCATCATCAAGAAAAATATATGACTTATTCGCTCTCAGTGCAGACGAAAAATATATGACATTCACAACTCAGGATTTATCAGCTCCTGGTAGCGTTCCTGATTATAACAACCCAGCTTATACTATTATCACAGTTCCTGTTCAGAGATATATGACTCAGCAGGTTAAGAAAGGCGAAACATACTCAAGTGGTAACATAGTATTTACTGACATTAAAACTTACGATGCACATCTTAATGACTGTTCAAGAGTATTTATGATTACATACGGCGGCAGCCCATATAAGATTGTCGTTCTTGGTGAAGAGTGATAGGAGGAAATAGAATGAAAAAGATAATTTCAATTATAATAGCAGTAACAATGCTTCTATCAACTGTAAGCGTATTTGCGTCAACATCTGTTGGCGTAAATATGCTGGATGTTAACCTTTTAGACAGTGTTATTAAAGTTAAATTAGACAATGCCGAAAACGGCGAAAACATCCTTTTGGTTGTAACAAACCCTGGATATGACGATACTGCTGCTGATATTAAATATGCAGTTCAGAACTACCAAAGTCTTACAGCTGATGAAGAAGGAAAAGCTGAATATTCATTCAAGCTTTATGCACCACAGGATGGTGAATACAAAATTTATGCAAACGGTAGCTACCTTGCAGCATTCAAATATGATGTAGCTGCTATGAAATCTGCAGTTGATACAATTGTAGGATATGCTGCAAGCAACAACAAAACAGAACTTGAAACATACATTAAAAATGCAGATGTTTTAAGAAATCTTGCTCTTGACACATTCGAACCAATCGTAAACACACAGATTGGTATTGATATGGGTAAAGTAGCTGAAAAGCTTATCGTTGAAGTTAACAAAAATACTTTCACAGGTTCAGATAAAGAAAACAGTGCAAAATTACAGAACATCATCAAAACTGTTGTTGCACTCGAACTCTTCAACCAGAACAAAGCTGATCAGTACATCTATAACAATGACGGATCATTAGTTCATGATTCAGCATTAAAGCTTTCAACACTTGACGAAAACAAAAATGTAACATTATATGCTTACTATGTAAACGGTTACAGTGAAGGTGCTAACGAATATGCTCTTACAAATGCTGGTAAAGCTGCAATTAAGAGTGCATTAAAAGGCAAAAACTTCGCTTCAACTGAAGATCTTTACAAAGTATTTATGGAAGCAGTTATCGTAAACGGTGTAAACAAAACTACACTTAAAGGTAGCTCAGCTTCAATCACATACGGACACGTTAAAGGCTTACTTTCAGCTGCAAACAAATCAGCTACAGGTGTTACAGGTAATGTAACAAACTTTGTTGCTAACAAGCTTGCAGGTACAGCTGCTATTGCAGATATTGCTGCATTAAACGAACTTATTAAAAATTACGCAGCTCTTGAATCACAGCAGGGTGGCGGTTCAACCGGCGGCGGTGGCGGCGGCGGTTCTTCAGCTCCTGGTCTTTCAGCAGGTGGAACAATGGTTGTTACTCCTGTAGTAAATGTTGATGCTACAAAACAGAACGACAAAAACGCAAACGAAAACCTTAAATATGCTTTCTCAGATATCGCAGACGTTGCATGGGCAACAGAAGCTATTGAAGCTTTATCAGCTAAAGGCATTATCAATGGTGTGGGTGATGGTAAATTCGATCCACAGGCTACTGTTACAAGAGAACAGTTCGTAAAAATGCTTTGCGTTGCACTTAATCTTACAGAAGAAGCTGAAATCAGCTTCACAGATATCGCAAGTGATGACTGGTCACTTCCATACATCAAAAAAGCAGTTAAAGCAGGACTTATTTCAGGTATGGACGATAACACATTCGGTTACGGAGTTGGTATTTCAAGACAGGATATCGCAGTTATACTCCACAGAACAGTAAAAGAAACAACAGGTGATGCTCAGTTTGCAGACAAAGCTGAAATTGCAGATTATGCAGTTGAAGCAGTTGGAGCTCTTTCAGGTCTTAAAATCTTAAACGGTTTTGAAGACGGTAGTTTCAAACCAAACGCAAGCTGTACAAGAGCACAGGCGGCAGTAATTATTTATAATTACCTTAACAGATAATCAGAAAGGAGAGAAAATATATGATGAAGAAACTTATTTCTATTGTTTTAACAATATGTATGCTTTTCAGCCTGATAACTGTTACAACAGCCGCTGAAATTTCAGAAGACGAAAGACTCGCGCTTTTAAAAGAAAAAGATTATACATTTATTAACATTAATCCTAACATCGATGCTTTCGCATCAATCGAAGTAATCAGAGATTATGCACCTTTCTATTCAGCAGAATCAGCTGATGCATCTTCTGCATATAATGCAGTACATGATGCAGGTGGCTATACTTATATGACAAGAATCCCAAGCTTTACACATGGTGGTCTTGCTATTACAGGTAACGAAAGCTACTACAAAAAAGGTATGGGTTACTTCAATATTGATGAAGAAAGAATTTATTCATCACAGAATCACAGCCCATTTATGTTCGCTACTGAATCATTTAAGCTTTCTGCAGATGAATTAAAAAATTATAAATTTAATATTTACAAAAATGTTGCAAAAGCAACAACAGCTAAAGCATTTGCTGCAAATCCTGCCGGATTCCCGGCATCAACAACAGCATTCCCAAATGGTGATAATGGTTATGACTATATGCCAAATGTTGTTGATACAGAATATGTAGGCTCAAACTATAATGTTATTCTTAAAGATAACGACACAGATGTTAAAATCAAAATTGGTCCTATCAACGATAAAGACTTCGTTGCAAACGCGGTAGATCATGTTGGTGGTGGCAGAACTGTTAACCACAGCGTTGCAGTTCCTGAAGGCGTAAAAGGCAATAGCATTGCAATCGCTGCAACAGTAGGTTCTGTTAACAACGGTGGTTCAGTATCAGGTTTATCAATTTCACCTGGAGCAGCGCTTTTACCAATCGAGATTACATATGCTGACGGCGATGTTGAAAGAAAACAGATGGTTATCACAAGCATGGCAAACAAGAACGATATGGTATCTTCTGCAATTGTTTTCGGTGATAAATACGATGGTGGCAGAGAAATCGACTATAAAACTGAAACAGGCTACTATTCATCACTTCAGTTCATGCCTGCAAATTCAGGTCTTACATTTGCAGATGTAAAATTCCCTGAAAATGTTAGCGCTGGTGACATTAACTTTGGTTTTGCAGCAAGAGGAAATCAGCATGAATATTATGCAGATTTCTCAAATATGGTTAACTTAGGTACATTCCCACTTAAGGATAAAGAAATTTCTACAATTAAGTATGTAAACGATTCATCTCCTGGTGATAACAACATCGAAGGAACTATTTCATTTACCAGTACAACCGGTTCTGCAAATGTAAGAGCACTTGTTCCTGTTGAAATTAAAAACGGTGATGCTGATAAAGTTTACTTCTTATACTTAGGTAGAATCACACAGCAGCCTGCAATATTTGCTACAACAGTTATCAATGCATCACTTCAGGAAAAAATTGATGCAATCAATGCAAAACTTGAACTCGTTGATGAGAACACAACAGAAGCAGATTGCGAAGCAATCGATAAAGCTATCACAGCTTTAAAAGCAGAAAGCGATCTTGTTAAAGACAGTGATTTCATCACAGACAAATACGAACTTATTAAAGAAAAACTTCTTGCACTCGCTCAGAGAAAAATCGCTGCAGTTGAAGCTGCTATTGAAGGTCTTGCAGATACATATACATACGAAATGAAAGCTGCTTTCACAGAAGTATATGCAGATTATGTATTCTTATTTGAAAACGGTATTGAAGAAAGCGCTATCAATCCTGCTCTCAACAGTAAGATTAAAGCTCTCTATGCTCAGTTTGAAAAAGCTGACAAACTTGAAAAAATGGTTGCAGAATGGGACGAATATTCATACACAATGTATGAAGATGTAGTAGCTGCAAATGAAGCAATTGCTGAAATGGAAGCTATGGTATCAGAAAAAACAGCTACAGATGTTAAAGAATATTATGAAACAGCTACAACTGCAAAAACTATTGATAACAAAATCAAAGCACTTGCAGATACATACAGCTCAGAAATGCTTGAAGATGTTCTCGCTATCGAAAAAGAAGCAAACGAATTCGTTGAAAAGGGCGGAAACGAAGGAGCATTTGAATTCCTTGCTAAACTTGAAAATCTCGTTAAATCAGCAGCAGAAGATATTCTCGTAGCTGATGTTGAAGAAGTTTCAAAGAAATTAGCAGAACTTCCAAAACCATACTCAACAGAAATGAAAGCTGAAATTGAAGCTATCGTTGCTGCAGTTGCATCAATCGAAGAAAGAGGCGGAGAACTTCCTGCAGATGCACAGGCTATTCTCGATGAATTCCTTGCACAGAAAAACGAAGCTGCATTCTATGTAACAACAAAATTAAACTACACAAGAGATATTTTTGAAGATGTTAAAAAATATGCTGCTCAGGGTTATGCAGATAAAGATAAGAAAGTTTATGTATATCCTTCAGATGCATGGCATCCAACAGTTACTGCACAGGCAAACGGCAAATTTGCATTTGACGAAGCAGGCTTTATGACACAGTTTAAGCTTGATGACAAAAATGTTGCTACAGTAAATGGTATTCCTTACCAGTTTGGTCCTGTTTTATCAAAAGTAAACGGTGTGGCTAACGAACCTAACTCAATCAATAATGCAGATTGCTCAAATGGTATTGAAATTCCGGTTGAAGAACTTCCATACGAAGAACTTTATCTTGTAGCTTGGTCAAAGACTGCTGATTCAACAGTAGCTATCACATACAACTACACAGATGGTACATCTTCAGCAGAAGCAACAACTAACAAAATCAAAGGTGGTATATCAGGTAAACCAACAAATGATGCTTTAGGAACAGTTCTTAACGCATCAGGTATTACATTCTTCAGAGCATACTCTGCAACAGCTATAAACGACCAGACATATGGTTGGGGTGGTTACTCAATTTATGTATCATCACACTTCTTAAGACCAAACGATAAGAAAGTATTAAAATCTATCTCAATCATAGCTTCTGATAAAGACGTTAACATTCTTGCTTTAACAGGTAAGGTTGCAAACAGCGGTATCGTTTCAAAGAAACTTGATGCTTCTGTTGCAGGTCTTGCAGGTGATAATGAAGATGACGAAATCAGAAAGCTCGTTGGTGATTCTAAGAAATATATGGAAATCCTTGATGCTAAGGGTGTTGCTTATAACGAAACATATGCTGCAACAGTTCAGCAGTATGCTGAAGAATATATTACAGTTGATTCAGTTGAATGCTACACAGATACAGACAACAGAAACATCACTGTTACATTCTCAGGTGCAATTGCTGATGAATGCATCACAAAGAACAACTTTGTATTAAAGAAAGATGGCGTAGTTGTTGCAAACTACAACATTGAAAAGATTTCTGCTAATATTATTAAAATCACAGTTAAGAATGCATTTGATTATGAATGTGCTTATTCATTAGAAATCAGCGGAGACATCACAAACGATGAAAAGACTGTAGCTCTCGGAGCAACAGAAGTTTACGATTATGACGGTCTTGCAGCTGTTGATGTTAAAGTAACTTACGAAAACAACAAAATCAATATTAATGTTAAGAATAACTTAACTGTAGGACTTGATAACTTTGTTGTTATGACAGGTGCTTTCGACAAAGATAATGCATTGATAAAACTTGAACCGGTTTCAGGAGCACTTGAAGCAGGTGAAGAATTCAATCAGAGTATTGATTTTAATGCAAGTGAAGGAAAAATTACCTGCACAATAATTGATACTCTTGACAATGCTAAATTGTTATTTAATCCTATTGCTGTAAGATAATACAGTAAACAAATTTAAAACTCCTTTCAGGTTAACCTGAAAGGAGTTTTTTCATTATAAGCATCTTTCTAAAAATTTAAGACATTCAAGACTGTGTTTAGCATAGCTTTCTAAAAGACCTTCTTCTTCATAACGGCATTTTACTTCAAGCACTAAAGGAACATCTTTTGTGCTTTCACCGAAAGCCCGCATAACCTCAAGCCAGTCTATATTACCTGTGTCGGGGAGAAGGTGGTCGTCTTTGTTTTTAAAATTGTTGTGGATGTGAACACATTTTATTCTGTTGCCCGCTTCTCTGATTGCCCTAGCATGGTCAAAGTCGCTCATATTTGCGTGACCGAAATCCCAGCAGATACCTGCCTTTCCACCAAAACTGTCCACAAGCTTAATAAGGTCTCTGTAGTCTGATGTGTAAACAGGCTCTTCTGGTTTTGTAGTCGGACTGTTTTCAAGAGCAATTGCAGTTTTGTAATAATCTGCCGCTTCTATGTATCTTTTTATTGGTTCTTGATTATAAGTAAAGGCTTTTTCAGTTGAGAAGCCGTCATTTTTTGCAGTTTTTGGATGGTGAACACACCATTTCGCACCAATCTTACCGCTTATTTCAAGAGCATCATAAACCTGAAAATCAAATATTTCGTCAGGAAGCTCTGCGGATGTGGAGGTATAAGGAAGATGAGTCTGGTAGCACTCAAGACCTGTTTCAGAAAGAATTCTGTTTATATTAAAAGCAATAATCGACTTCTTTTCTGCAAGTTCGTTTCTTGCATCGTGAAAGTTGATTGAAATGCAGTCAAACCCTGCTTTTGCCGCAAGATGACACTTTAATTCAAAATATTTACCGTAATCTATTTGTATTCCTTTTTTCATATTTTCACCTCAAAAAAGAGTATACTACTTATTTTTGGTCGTGTCAAATTCAAGGTAAATAAAAAGTTTTTAAAGATGTTGTAAAATATGGGTATGTGTGGTATAATATGGTTAATATGGTAAAAGGAGAAGTTTGGTGACAAGAGTAAATGATGTTGTTATTAAAGAGACAAAATATATAGCATATTTCGTAATTGTTTTCAGCGTTATTATGGAATCTGTATTTCTTGTGCTTCAGAAATGGGATTATACAGTTTTCCTCGGCAATGTTTTGTCTGCAACGGCGGTTGTACTTAATTTTCTCTTTATGGGAATAACAGTTCAGAAAGCTGTTGAGAAAGATGAAAAGGATGCAAGAAATGCTATGAAGGCTTCACAGTCATTAAGAACGCTTTTCTTGTTTGTGGTGGCACTGATTGGTGCATCTGTGCCTGTGTTCAATATATGGGCAACACTCATTCCGCTTATCTTCCCAAGAATTGCCGTAGCACTGAGACCTTTATTTGACAGAAAGGAGAATTAAGGCGTAAATGAAAAAATCAAAAGGCTTTATTGCCCTTGATATACTTTATATTTTAATGATGACCGTACCTTTTGTGGTGGGAATGATTATAAAAATTCTTACGAAAGGGCCGTCGGAGGGCATATCCATCACAGGTGCGCAGGTGTATTTTGATATACCGTTCCCTGTTCAGAATCTGGTTATTACAGAGTCACAGATAAATTCATGGCTTGTTATGATTGTAATACTTGGTCTTTGTCTTTATATGACCCACGGAATTGCAGTTAAGGCAACCACAAAAAGACAGTATATAGCAGAGTGGCTTGTGGAACTTACCAACAAGCTTGTAAGAGGCAATATGGGTGAATACTTTATGGGCTTTGCGCCATTTATTGCAGGTATTCTTATTCTTTCTGCAATGTCAAGTCTTGTGACACTTATGGGACTTTTCCCACCAACCTCGGACATAAATGTTACGGCAGGTTGGGCAATACTTGTTTTTGTTCTTATAACATACTATAAGATGAAGGCAGGCCCGATAACATATATGAAAAGCTTTGCACAGCCAATTGCGATGGCACCGCTTAATATTATCGGTGAAATTGCAACACCTGTTTCAATGGCGTTCCGTCATTACGGAAATGTTATTTCAGGCTCGGTTATTTCGGTGCTTATAGCGGTAGGTCTTCAGGGACTTACAAAGCTTATTCTTGGCTTTTTGCCGGGATTTTTAGGAGAATTCCCATTCCTGCAGATTGGTCTCCCTGCAATACTTTCTCTGTATTTTGACATATTCAGCGGATGCTTGCAGGCATATATCTTTGCAATGCTCACAATGCTTTATGTGGCAGGCGGATTCCCTGCAGAGGAATATGAATTAAGAAAATTAAAAAAACAAAAAATAAAGATAAATGGAGGAAATTAAAATGTTAGAAATCGCAGTAGGTATTATTTTAGGATGTTGTGCACTTGGTGCAGGTACAGCTATGATCGCAGGTATCGGCCCTGGTATCGGTGAAGGTAACGCAGTTGCAAAAGCTTGTGAAGCTATCGGCCGTCAGCCTGAATGCAAAGGTGATGTAACATCAACAATGCTTATGGGTTGTGCTATTGCAGAAACAACAGGTCTTTATGCACTTGTTATTGCAATTCTTCTTATTTTCGTTGCACCTAACCTCTTAGTAGATGTATTAATGAAAACTATTGGTTAAGCTTTACGAAATTTAACCAACTTGCACTGATTGCACCCTTATGTACACAAAGTACACAGCGGTTACAATCAGCACAATTTGCAATAAATTTCATACAAGCTAAAAAGTGCAAGACCGAATCGGTCCGAAAGGAGATATAAATGCAGACATTAGACGTTATTTCTGTCAACTTATGGCAAATAATCATATCTCTGGCTAACCTTGTAATTATTTATAGCATAATCAAGAAGTTCCTTTTTAAACCTGTTGAAAAAGTGGTTGAAAAAAGAAAAAATGAAATTGATATGCAGTATGAAAATGCGGCTTTGGCAGAACAAAGTGCCGAAGAAAATAAAAACGCATGGGAAAATAAAATGAAGTCTGCAAAAGACGAAGCTGAAAGCATTATAAAGGATGCGGAAGCAGTTGCATATAACCGTGGTGAAAAAATTGTTGAACAGGCAAATGAAAAAGCTGATGCAATTATGCGCCGCGCGGAAAAAGAAGCAGAACTTGAATACAAGAAGTCAGAAGAAAAAATCAAAAAAGAAATCGTTGATGTTTCTTCATTACTTGCGGAAAAAATTCTTGACCGTGAAATTAAAGAAGAAGATCATCATGATTTTATAGAATCTTTCATTGAAAGTATAGGAGAGTAAACAATGAAAATGGGCAGAGAATATGCCTCCGCTTTGTTTACTTTAGCAGTTGAAGAAGGTAAGCAAAGGGAGTATTTCGACTCTCTTGAAACCGTTAAAACCGTTTTTATCCAAAACAGAGAATATATAGACTTTTTAAATTCTTTTTCAATACCTAAATCCGAAAGAGTTGATGCAATTGAAGAAGCTTTCGGTAAAAGTCTTGATGAGCATGTTGTAAGCTTTGTTAAACTTCTTTGTGAAAAAGACAAAATTTCAGAATTTTTTGAATGTGTTGAAATTTACAAAGAACTTTTAGATTTATACGAAAATGTTTCTGTTGCAAAGGTTACAAGCTCAATAGAACTTAAAGAAGAAGAAATGACAAAGCTTAAAGAAAAGCTTGAAAAAGCATACGGCAAAAAAGTGGTGCTTGACATTAAGGTTGATAAAGACCTTCTTTGCGGTATTGTTGTGGAAATAGACGGTAAGATTATTGACGGCAGTATAAGAAAGAGTCTTGGCAATGTAAAGGAAGTGATTAGCAAATGAGCACAAAGGCAGAAGAAATCGGCATTATTATAAAAGAACAAATCAAAAACTACAAATCCCGAATTGAAATGAACGAAACGGGAACTGTTGTTTTCGTTGGTGACGGTATTGCAGGGGTTTACGGAATTCGTGACTGTATGTCAAGTGAGCTTCTTGAATTTGAAGACGGAAGCTTTGGTATGGCACAGAACCTTGAAGAAGAGACTGTTTCTGCGGTACTTTTGTCAGATACAAGCAATATTAAAGAAGGCTCTGTTGTTAAGAGAACAGGAAAAGTTTTATCTGTTCCTGTTGGAGAAAGCTTAATGGGCAGAGTTGTTAATGCTCTTGGTCAGCCAATAGACGGTAAAGGTCCGGTTGTGACAACTGAGACACGCCCTATTGAGTCTGAAGCTCCCGGCATTATTGAAAGAAAGAGCGTTTCTGTTCCTTTGCAGACAGGTATTAAGGCTATTGACAGTATGATTCCTATCGGCAGAGGACAGAGAGAACTTATCATCGGTGACAGACAGACAGGTAAAACTGAAATCGCCGTTGATACAATCATAAATCAGAAAAATTCCGATGTAATATGTATTTATGTTGCAATCGGTCAGAAAAATACATCAGTTGTTCAGCTTGTGAACGAGCTTGAAGCAAACGGTGCTATGGAATATACAATCGTTGTTTCTGCATCTGCTTCAGAATCTGCTCCTCTTCAGTATGTTGCACCTTATTCAGGTTGCGCTATGGCTGAATATTTCAGAGAACAGGGCAAAGATGTTCTGATTATCTATGATGATTTATCAAAGCACGCGGTGGCATACAGAGCACTTTCTCTGTTAATCAGAAGACCACCGGGCAGAGAAGCGTATCCGGGTGATGTATTCTATCTCCATTCAAGACTTTTGGAGAGAGCGGCTTGTGTTGCCAAGGAATACGGCGGCGGTTCAATTACAGCTCTTCCTATTATTGAAACTCAGGCAGGCGACGTTTCTGCTTATATTCCAACAAACGTAATCTCTATTACAGACGGACAGATATTCCTTGAAACAGAACTTTTCCATTCAGGTATTATGCCTGCTATTAACCCTGGTATTTCTGTTAGCCGTGTAGGCGGAAGTGCTCAGCTTAAAGCTATGAAAAAGGTTTCAGGTGAACTTAAAATCCTTTATTCACAGTACAGAGAACTTAAATCCTTCGCACAGTTCGGTTCAGACCTTGATGCAGATACAAAAGCAAGACTTGCTCTTGGTGAAAGAATTGTTGAAGTTCTTAAACAGAAGAGAAATGCACCTGTTCGCACAGGTTGTCAGGTTGCAATCGTTTATGCGGTTATCAACGGATATCTTGACGAAGTGCCAGTTGAAAAGGTTGCACAGTATGAACAGGACCTTTTTGAAAGACTTGAAAGAAACTATGAAGGTCTTTTAAAGAGATTTGAAGAAGGCTTCTATGAAGATGAAGACATTGAAACACTTAAAAAAGCATTAGCAGAAATGCAGAGGTGAAAATATGGGTGCAGATACAAAGAAAATCCGTAACCGTATTAAAAGTGTAAGCTCAACAAAACAGCTGACAAAGGCTATGGGGCTTGTGGCTTCTTCCAAAATAAGAAGAGCAACAGATGCTATGATGAAAAGCCGTGGCTATGAAAAGGCAGTTACAGAAATTATAAAATCTGTGACCGCTTCTCCCGAATGTCAGAAAAGTCCTTATATGAAAAACAGTGAAAAGAAGAAAATCAAGTTCATTGTTGTTGCAGGGGACAGAGGTATGGCGGGGGGATACAATGCAAATATTTTCAGAACAGTAAATGAATATGAAAATGCAGAAATTATCCCAATCGGTGCTCGTGCCTGTGACAGATACGGAGATATGAGAAACAGCTCGGAAGATTTTTCATCTTATGATGCATCAGTTCTTGCAAAAACTCTTTGCGAAGAATTTGCAAAAGGTGAATTTGATGCTCTTGGAATAGTTTGCACAAGATATGTGTCTATTCTTACTCAGGAAGCTTATATAAAGTGGGTACTTCCTCTTACCAAAAGTGAGGAAAGTGCAAACACTTCGGTTATTTTTGAACCAAACGAAGCAGAAATTTTAGAATATGCAGTACGCGAATATGTGGCAGGTGCCATAATGAATGCGGTAAGAGAAGGCTTTGCCTGTGAAGTTGCCGCAAGAAGAAATGCAATGGATTCGGCAGGAAAGAATGCCCAGACAATGATTGACGAGTTAACCCTTTCATACAACAGAGCAAGACAAGGTGCAATCACTCAGGAAATCACAGAAATCGTTGCAGGAAGCGGACTATAAAAAATGAATTGACAACTGCGTTGTCATGAATTTTCGCTGACGCTCAATGAATTGATACAAATGTATCATGAATTGCAAACAAGTTTGCATTCAGGTTAAAAATCGCTTTGCGATTTTCTTTAAATTAAATGCGGAGCATTTGTTCATTAATGAACCTTTGGGGTTCAATTCATGGCGAAGCCAATTCATGAAATTTATTTCAATTCATGCTCAAAGAGCAATTCATTACAAAGGAGGTAATTACATGGCAGAGAAAACAGGTATTGTAACCCAGGTAATGGGACCTGTAGTTGACGTCAGATTTAATGAGGGACAGCTCCCTCCGATAAATAATGCCCTCACAATTCCAAAGGGGGATAAAACACTTACTGTTGAAGTTTCACAGCACATTGGCGATAACACAGCAAGATGTATCGCTATGGCTTCTACAGACGGACTTAAAAGAAATACTCCTGTAACAGATACAGGCAGACCAATTTCTGTTCCTGTAGGAAGAGAAACTCTTGGAAGAATTTTTAATGTACTTGGTGAGCCGGTTGATAACAAGCCTGCACCAGAAAACTGTGAAACTCACGAAATTCACAGACCTGCACCAAAGTATGACACTCTTTCATCATCAACAGAAATTTTAGAAACAGGTATTAAGGTTATTGACCTTATCTGCCCATATTCAAAGGGTGGTAAAATCGGTTTGTTCGGCGGTGCCGGTGTTGGTAAAACAGTTCTTATTATGGAGCTTATTAACAACATTGCAAAAGAACACGGTGGTCTTTCTGTTTTCACCGGTGTTGGTGAAAGAACAAGAGAAGGTAACGACCTTTACAACGAAATGATGGAATCAGGTGTTTTAAATAATACAACACTGGTTTACGGACAGATGAACGAGCCACCCGGAGCAAGAATGAGAGTTGCTCTTTCAGGTCTTACAATGGCTGAATATTTCCGTGATGAAGAAGGACAGGATGTGCTTTTATTCATTGATAACATTTTCCGTTTCACTCAGGCAGGTTCAGAGGTTTCTGCACTTTTAGGCAGAATGCCTTCTGCGGTAGGTTATCAGCCTACACTTGCAAATGAAATGGGTATGCTTCAGGAAAGAATTACATCAACTAAAAAAGGTTCTATCACATCTATTCAGGCAGTTTATGTGCCTGCCGATGACTTAACTGACCCTGCTCCTGCAACAACCTTTGCTCACCTTGATGCAACAACAGTTTTATCAAGAAATATTGCTCAACTTGGTATATATCCAGCAGTTGATCCCCTTGAATCAACTTCAAGAATATTAGATCCAAGAATAGTAGGTAGAAATCATTATGATGTTGCTACTGAGGTAAAAAATATTCTTGAAAGATACAAAGAGTTACAAGATATAATTGCGATTTTAGGAGTAGATGAATTATCAGATGATGATAAGAAAGTAGTGGCAAGAGCTAGAAGAGTTCAAAGATTCTTATCTCAACCATTTACTGTTGCAGAACAATTTACAGGAATGCAAGGTAGATATGTACCTGTAAAAGAAACAGTAAGAGGATTTAAAGAGATATTAGAAGGAAAATATGATGATTTACCTGAAGCAGCATTTCTTTTTGTAGGGACTATAGAAGAAGCTATAGAAAAAGCTAAGACCTTAAGATAGGGGATGAAGTTATGAGTAATACTTTTAAAATAACTATTGTTTCCCAAGGGGAAAAGCCCATAGAATTTGAAGCAGAATCATTAATAACATCTACGAAGGATGGAAGGATTGAGTTTAGAGCTAATCATTCACCTATAATAGTTAGTACAGTTCCAGCTACAACTATAATAATAAATGGAAGTAGTAGAGAGCAAGTATT